>JBNMJN010000049.1:0-20185 GCA_050873805.1 Prevotellaceae bacterium
CGAACTGCGCCACGCCTCGACCGCCAACGTACCGCACTGCATCCGCCAACGCAGCGCACTGCATCCGCCAACGCAGCGTGCTGCGTTGGCCAGTGTGGTGCGGTGTGGGTGGAGATGCCGGTAAATTCGATGGGCTGGGACAGTCCGCAGGATGACTGGGGGATTGCCTGCATACCAAATGCCCTGGAGGGGCAAAAGCGTGGAAAGCCTGCATAGCGGCATCGCTTTTGCCCCTCCAGGGCATATTTATTATAAGTTCGAAGTTCCAGGGAGAGTGCTCTCCGCTGTACACTTGTGGCCGTCTGCAGCCCATGCGGGGTCAGAGCGCGCGTGCAGTGGAATGCAGGCACTCAGGCCGCCTCGGGTCACTTCGCGGCCTCCTCCCCCTTTGGGGAGGCTGGGAGGGGGCTCTGCTCCATGTACCCCTGGCTCACATCCCAGCTCGCCCGCTTGCGGTTCCCTGTCAGCGTGTAGAGCAATCGCCCCTTGCCGCCAGGTTCACCCTTGAGCAGGGCGATGGTCTTGCAGTCATTGTGGAAGTCGGCCTGGAAAGCGGTGGCGACGCCCTCAAACTTGCCATCGCACTCGATGGCCGTCTGGAAGGGACAGCCTGCCCCCTTGTACCAGTAGCAGTAGCAGTCGGTCAGGTGCACCCTGGCTCCCTTGCCCAGCAGGAATCCAGTGGCCATCTGGTCGCTGTAGCAGTAGTACATCCAGTTGCTTCCGCGCTCGACCTTGAAGCCGCAGCTGGTCTCGTACTTCTGTGTGTTGCGGTAGATGTATAGCGGGTGGATGTTGCGCAGGGAGTTGCCCGCGCTCTTCAGCCACACCCCTGTGTTCACATCGGCGATGCGCATGTTGGTAAAGGTGTTGTCGAAGCCCTCCACCAGCAGGCCCACCGACTCCGTGGTGCCATTGCCCGTGATGTTCACGTCCACGATGTCGGCATCCGACGAGCCGCTGTTTGCTCCATGTTTCACATGCAGTCCCACCACTGTGCGCTTGATGCTCACACCGCTCACACGAGTCTCGCGGCCGCTGTCGATTGACACACCGTTGGCCACGTTGCTGCCGTCGATGATGCCTCCCGTGAGTCCATAGTTGCTGCCAGGGACATAGATGGTGTTGAAGGGGTCCTTGCCTCCCAGCCGTATGACAGCCTCGTGCGTGGGCCACTCGCCTATGGCCCGTATGCATGCATAGTTGGCCAGCATGAGCGACACGCTCTTCTGGGGGTCGGCGGGTGTGAGGATGGGGCGTGACACGCAGTAGGTGCCATCGGGGAAGAACAGGGTGCGGTTGGGGTTGCGGTCTATCAAGTCCTGCAGTGCGCTGGCCACGTCGGTTTGCCCGTTGGCCTTGATGTAGTCGGTGACCACCACATAGCCCTTGTTCTCGTTTTTCTTTCCCTTGGCCATGGCCGAGGGCTGCAGGGGAGCCATCAGCAGTGTGATGGCCAGTGCGAGTGCGGCCATCAGGGTGGCCTGTGCGTGCGTTGTGTCACGCTTCAGATGCGTTGTACGGTTCATCTCAGAGTCTGTTACTTAGTTGGTTAGTATCTTTGTTGTCTTGTTGCTTGTTCGCGCTGTTGTCCTTTGGGTGCGGTGCCGTGTGGCGAGCCAGGCCCTGGTGCTGGCTGCAGGGTGGCACCGTGCGTCAGTCAGCATCCCCCAGCACCGGGAATTTCAGTCTGAAGCGCGTGAGCCTCTCCATGTCTATCTCCACGCTTGCGCAGCCCTCCTTGCCATCGGGCAACTGTGCGATGACGTTGCCGTAGGGGTCGGCGCACAAGGTTCCACCCGCGTAGGAGCAGGCTGGGTCGTGCCCCACACGGTTCACCCCGCAGGCGTAGCACTGGTTCTCGATGGCGCGTGCCACCAGCAGCGACCTCCATGCGGCGGCGCGTGAGGCCGGCCACGATGCCACATAGAGCAACACGTCGTAGAGCGGGCGGCCAGTGGACACCTGCTGCGTGCAGGGGTTGTCCTGTGCGATGAGTGTGGGAGGGATGTCCCTGTGTGGCATGCTGTTGCGGCTCCATGTGGGGAAGCGCAGGTCGTAGCACACCAGGGGCATGAAGTGCACGCCCCGCCATTCCACCACCAGGCGACACTCCCCAGGAGTGTAGTGCAGGTGCTCCCCGCCATAGGTGAACAGATGGTGCTTGTCGTAGAAGAGTGGCTCCTGGTGTGGGCGGATGAAGTGCAGGCGGTTGTGCCACTTGCCCTCGGGGGTGAGCGTGGCCATGCTGCCTGCCAGGGCGCAGTCCATCGCCTCGGCCCTTGCCTGCAGCCAGTCGAGCACCTGCTCCTGGGCTTCTGCCCACTGCCTGGTGGGCTGTGGGCAGAAGCCAGTGGGCCACATCTCGGGCAGGACGCACAGGTCGCTGCCCCCGCATGCAGAAAGGGCAGACCCGATGGCCTGCATGTTGGCCAAGGGGTCTGCCCATTGGATATCGGTCTGGAGTAGGCTTATCCTCACTTCACAGCCACTTTCTGTCCACGAATCACATAGATGCCGCGCGGGAGCGACTGTAGCGCGCTGTTGATATTGGCCTGCTTGAGCACCAGGTTGCCCTGTGTGTCATACACATCCTCGGTGGCATTCTGTGCCTGCAGTTGCTCGATGCTGGTGGCGGTGCCGTCCAGCGAGGTGACATGCTTGATGGCCAGGTCGGTGGCAGTGGCTGCCTGGCGGTCCCAGGTGAAGCCGCAGCGTGTGGGCAGGAAGGTCTTGTCGGCATCGGTGCGCACCAGCACGCTCTGCAGGGGATACACATCCTGCTGGGCGGGGATGCCGTAGCGTCCCTCCACGCGCAGGCTCTCCCAGCTGCTCCCGAAGGTTATCTGGTTGCCCTCGCCATCGGTCTTGGTCACGCTGTGCAGCTGTGTGCTCACGCCCGTGGCCTGTGTGGAGGTGGCTTTCAGGGTCTGCAGCTTGGGCGAGTATATGAGGTAGGGTGTGCCGGCCTGCATGCCCTCGGCGGTGCAGTCAAGGAACACCAGGGTGAGTGTGTTGCCCTCCTGCTGTATCTTGGCCAGCCTCTCCAGCTGCACGCCGGGCGCAGCCTGCTGCAGTTGGTCGGCATTCAGGGTCATGGGCAGGCAGATGCTGTTGTAGCCTGCCAGCAGTGTGCGGTGCAGTGTGGTGGCCTGCCCGGGTGTCTCCAGTGTCTCCAGGTTCAGCACGCTGCTGCTTGTGTAGATGTTCTTGGCCTTCTGCTGTGCCAGTGCGGGCACGCACAGGGCCGCTGCGGTCATCAGTGCAAGAGTAATTTTCTTCATGTTCGTACTGTATTTTGGTTGGTTTCTACATTATTTATATGCAATATTACGGAATTTATCGATTGCTTGTGCCATGATGGGCATCTTTTTTTTCTTTTTCGTGCAAAAATGGTGTGCCTGGTGGCCTGCGCGGGTGTCAATCGGGTGCCTCGCCTCTCTGTCATGCCCGTTTTCCTGCATGGAGTGTGCGGTGGCGGGCTGTCTTCTGGGGACATGCGGAGTGCCCAGCCTGGCTGGTGGGGCGGGCAGGGGTGTCACATGGAGTCCACGGGTACCCACTCCTCGGCGCTCTTCACCAGTGAGCGGTGCGTGCCGGTGCGTGTGCCTTGCTGTGCGTGTGCGGGTACGCTGCTGCCCGCTGCGGGGTGTGCTGCCTGGCGGTAACTGGCCCACCGCTCCATGATGAGCTGCACATACTGGCTCGTCTCGGAGCCGCGCATATAGCCATAGCGCACCACGGGGTCACGGTAGTAGCGAGGGTCGGCGAGTCTCAGGATGTAGGGCGCGACGTGTTCCCACGAGTGTGGGTTGCCACCGTGCTTGGAGGTCAGTGCCATGGCATCGCGTACATGGTTGGCCCCGCCGTTGTAGGCGGCCAGCATGAAGCGGATGCGCTGCACCCCTGCTGGGATGTCGGCAAACTGCCTGTCGAGCATGGCCAGGTAGCGTGTGCCCGCCGCGATGTTGGTCTCGGGGTCGTGTATCTGCCCCTGGCTCACACCCAGTTGTGCCGCCGTGCCGGGCATGAGCTGCATCAGGCCGCGTGCCCCGGCCCAGGAGATAGCCTGCGGGTCGAAGCCCGACTCCTGGTAGCAGAGTGCGGCCAGGAGACGCCAGTCCCAGCGTATGTGCTGGCTGTGCCTGATGAGCAGGCCATCATAGGGGGATATGATGCCCCGGGCGCGGTCTTTCATCACGGGGCGCATGTGCCTGCGTGTCACATGGGGGACACTCCTGAACGAGCGCAGGGCTGCCTCGCGCGCTCCGCCTGTCCACCATTCGCTGATGGCCTGTGCCAGCAGCGGGGCATCCTGGCGGGTGCTCCACCGGGGCATGTCGAGGGCTATGAAGTCGATGTCGCCGTTGGCGAGCCGCTGGCGCAGCGTGGCGGTGTCGGGCGCGATGTCCATCTGCAGTTTCACGCCGATGCTGCGCGCAAACTCCTCGGCCAGCGCAAACTGCCGTCCCATGCCCTGTCCGCGGTACTCATAGTAGGTGTCGGGGCCGCTCAGCGTGCCGCCTATGAGCAGCGTGGCCTCCTCTATGTCGGGCAGGTCGTAGTGCTGCACGGTGTCGTCGGCGGCTTCCTCCTTGCTGAAGATGGGCGATGGCTCCGGCCGTCTCTCACCCTCGCAGGACAGGGCGCAGAGTGCAAGCAGCAGGCAAGCGCACTGGCAGAGCGTGGCCAGTGGTGGTGTGGTCTTGTTCATGGTGTCGGGCTGGCCTCAGGGCCTTTGGCGGTGGATGATGTAGGACCGCATGATGTCGATGGCCTGGTGATTGGAGCCACCCATGGGGATGATGAGGTCGGCATACCGCTTGGTAGGCTCTATAAACTCCTCGTGCATGGGCTTCAGCACCTTCAGGTAGCGGTCGATGACCATCTGGGCTGTGCGTCCGCGTTCCAGGGTGTCACGCTGGATGACCCTGATGAGCCGCTCGTCGGGGTCGGCATCAACGAATATCTTGAGGTCCATGAGGTCGCGCAGCTGCTTCTTCCACAGGGCCATGATGCCCTCGATGATGATGACCTCGCAGGGCTCCACATGGATGGTCTCCTCCAGGCGGTTGCACACAAGGTAGCTGTAGGTGGGCTGCTCGATGGCGCGCCCGCTCCTGAGCTCCTGTATTTGCTTGGTGAGCAGCTTCCAGTCAAAAGCGTCGGGGTGGTCGAAGTTGATCTTCTTGCGGTCCTCCATGGCGAGGTGCGTGTTGTCATTATAGTAGGAGTCCTGGGGGATGACAGCCACACACCCTGGCGGCAGGGCCTCGATGATTTTCTTCACTACCGTGGTCTTGCCCGACCCTGTGCCGCCCGCTATACCTATTATATACATGTTGCCTGCGTTTGTCGTTTGTTTGTCTGTGTCCTTGTGGCATGCCGCACCTTGTGGTGGGGCAGTCCTGAGCTTCTGTTACTGCAAAGTTATTGTATTTTCCCCATACGCTGTGTGCCTTGAGGGAGGAATTTCGCCAGTTCGTCGAACCGCTGAGTTGATTTATATCAAGAAAACTGCGAAAGATGGAAGAAAACGCTCCTCTCCTTGTTGCGGTTTGCCCGATTCGGCCTACATTTGCACTCGGAAACCAAGAGAGAAAGTTTCAGACCGTAAGTAAAGTGCTCGGTCTGGCTTCTCGAATGAAAGATATAATAGTGTTGTTAGTTTTAGTTTAAGGAAAGAGATTATTTAGGGTATTTACTAGGTAAAAGATTGTTTCTTTTTATGATGCGAGGTCGGCCGTGAGGCTGGCCTTCTGTCTTTTATAGGGGTAGGGCATGGCAGGTGGTGCGCAGCGTGCTGCTCTTGTGCGTGCAAGGACGCACAGGCAGTGTGGCAGCGTGCTGCAGTGTGCAGCGGAGCCCCGTGGATTGCAAAATGCTCATCGCTTTGTTTGGAGGTCAGGCCGAAAACACATATCTTTGTAGGGCGTTCCATCCATCAGCGCAGGCCGCTGCTGCGACAGGACGTGCAGGGAGTGCCGTGCCCGAGGCATTGACAGCAACACACTCCTGTTACCTTACATGCAGTCGGGAGGCGAGGTTGCTGAGCTTCCCTAAAACTTTTAAGCAAAAACAAGAAATATGAAGAAGATTTTCTCGCTGGTGTCCGTGCGCCTCATGCTGGCGTTCTCTGTGGCATGCTTCATCGTGTCGTGTGGTGATGATCCTGTGACTCCCGCAAATCCAGGCGGTGGCGGTTCGGGCGGACAAGAGCCTGATACTACAGTCACTCCAGATGTCCCCGATGTCTCGACCGTGGGGAGGGTAACCAAGATTGTAAGCCGCTCATGGGAAGGAACTGGGTATGATGAGGGCTACACGCTGGAGTTCTTCTATGACCAGAAGGGGCGTGTGACACGCATGGTGCAGACCGAAGTGGACGAGTATGACAAGCCTTCGGGCGAAAGTGGCACCGTGGAGGTAAAGGCAGAGGTAACTCTCACCTACGCCAACGGAACGGCCAGTTACCATATCGCCTATAGCGAGGACGGAGTGGTGAAGCCTGACCAGTGGGTGAAGGGAACGGCCAAGCTGGATGCTTCGGGACGTGTGGTGTCGGGTGAATATACCGACATGGATGACGACGAGGATGGTGACAATGAGGAGTACCACAGCACTTACACGCTCACCTACGACGCTAATGGCTATCTGGTGAAGAGCGAGGGGATGGACGGGGATGACCCTCTGACCGAAACCCTCACCTGGACCTCGGGCAACCTGACACAGGTGAACTGGGGACGGGAGAACGGGCAAGACCTCATAGACAAGGCTGTGTATGGCCAGGTGGAGAACAATGCCAACATTGACCTCAACTACTTCCTGGTGCTTGACAGCGAGGGCTTCGACTTCTCGGCAGGCGACCCCTACAAGATATTCGCCATGCTGGGCATGCTGGGCAAGCGCAGCAGCAATATGGCCACAAAGGTGACCGAGGCCTGGGGGGATGTGAAGACCTACACCTATGCGCCAGTCACCAATGGCAAGGTCACCAAGATTGTGCAGCTGGAACAGGAAGACTCCTACGCCGAGACGGAGGAGTTTGAGATTACCTACGGCGAGTGATTCGCCCCCTTGTGGGCAGATGGGCCAGGCATCCTGGGCGTCGGATAGGCGCGGGGTGCCTGGCTTCCTTTTTCCCCAGCGGGGGCGTGCCGAGCCATGCGAAAGTCCTTGGGGAGCGTCATCTGAGCCTCCACCTTGGCCCTTTATGGGCAGCCAAGGCAAGGAAAGGGGCTGGCATCCCTCCACCTTTCATGTATTTTTCTTAACTTTGCATGAGCGTTAGCCCATTTGTGCCAACTGCCCGCCAGTGGCAGCCCGGTGGCATGGACGGGAGGGCGAGGACAGGACATTCAAGTTTACATAAAAGCAGTATGGAAAAGACATCAACGCTGAGAATAGCCGTGCAGTCAAAAGGACGGCTCTATGAGGACACGATGGCATTGCTTGCCGAGGCAGGCATCAAGGTGCCACAGAGCCGGCGCACCTTGCTGGTGCAGAGTAGCAACTTCCCCATAGAGGTGCTCTTCCTGCGCGATGACGACATACCACAGAGTGTGGCCACAGGCGTTGCCGACCTGGGCATAGTGGGGCAGAACGAGTATGAGGAACGCAATGAGGATGCCGAGGTGGTGCGCCCCCTGGGCTTCAGCAAGTGCCGCCTCTCGCTGGCCATCCCGCATGCCGAGGAATACACAGGGCTCAGGTGGTTTGAGGGCAAGAAGATTGCCACCTCGTACCCGGGCATCCTGAGACGCTTCATGGAGCGCAACCACATCGCGGCGGACATCCATGTGATAACGGGCTCGGTGGAGATCAGTCCGGGCATCGGACTCGCGGATGCCATATTCGACATCGTGAGCAGTGGCAGCACGCTGGTGAGCAACAACCTGCGCGAGGTGGAGGTGGTGATGCAGAGCGAGGCTCTGCTGATAGCCCATCATGGCCTCACGGACGAGAAGCGTGCCGTGCTGGACGAGCTCCTCTTCCGTATCGAGGCAGTGAAGAATGCCGAGGACAAGAAGTATGTGCTGATGAATGTGCCCACCGAGCGCGTGCAGGATGTGGTAGCGGTGCTCCCGGGAGCCAAGAGCCCCACAGTGATGCCGCTGGCCACCGAGGGGTGGAGCAGTGTGCACACCGTCATCGATGAGCAACGCTTCTGGCAAATCATACGCCAGCTGAAGGAGTTGGGCGCACAGGGAATACTGGTGGTGCCCATCGAGAAGATGATTCTGTAGGCAGATGAGAAGGACGGGGAGAAGTAGTCCACGGGACATCTCCCCCTTTCCTTATTATATGTGTAAGGTGGCGCATCTATATATGTAAGGCTATGCCTCTGCATATGTAGGATAGCGTACTTATGTGTGGAAGGCTACGCATTTATATATATAAGGTGGCGCAGCTGTATATAAAGGGAGGCGCAGCGCGCAGGCGCGTCCCAATCAAGGCAAGTAACAAGACTGGAGAGTAAAGATATGAACGTTTACGAATATCCCACGGCCGACCTGCTCAGTACCCTGCTGCAGAGGCCGGCCCACGATGCAGCCCACCTGACAGCCACTGTCAGGGGTGTGCTCGATGATGTGCGCGAGCATGGCGATGAGGCTGTGCTGCGCTATGAGAGGCAGTTTGACCATGCCGAGATGACCACTCTGGCTGTCACACCAGAGGAAATGGACGAGGCATGGAGCCAGGTGCCTAAGGACTTGAGGGACGCTATCGAGCTGGCTCATGCCAACATCGAGAAGTTCCATGCCAGCCAGCGTTTCCATGCCAGTCATGTGCAAGTGACCGATGGGGTGGAGTGCTGGCAGCAGGCCATACCCATCCAGCGTGTGGGACTCTACATACCAGGCGGCACGGCACCCCTCTTCAGCACCGTGCTCATGCTGGCCACACCTGCCCGTCTGGCCGGTTGCCCCGAAATCGTGCTGTGCACCCCACCTGCTGCCAGCGGCAAGGTGAATGCCGCCGTGCTGGCTGCGGCGCGTGTGGCAGGGGTGAGCCGCGTGTTCAAGGCGGGAGGCGTGCAGGCTATCGGCGCGATGGCTTACGGTACGCAGAGCGTCCCGCAGGTATATAAGATATTTGGGCCAGGCAACCAGTATGTGACGTGTGCCAAGCAGCAGGTGAGCATGCAGGGCGTGGCAATAGACATGCCTGCAGGCCCCAGCGAGGTGGCGGTGCTGGCCGACAGCACCTCGCGCCCCGATTTCGTGGCGGCCGACCTCCTGAGCCAGGCTGAGCACGGAGCCGACAGCCAGGTTGTGCTCATCACTACCAGCCGCCAGCTGATGCAGGCTGTGCAGGCCGAGGTGGAGCGACAACTGAATCTCCTGCCACGGCGCGAACTGGCTGCGCGCTCGCTGGAGTACAGCAAGCTGATTCTGGTGAGGGATGACGACGAGATGATGAGGGTGGCCAACCAGTATGCGCCTGAGCATCTGATTATCGAGACAGACAATTATATGGAACTGGCCAGCAAGGTGGTCAATGCCGGGAGCGTGTTCCTGGGCAGCCTCACTCCCGAGAGTGCGGGCGACTATGCCAGCGGCACCAACCACACCCTGCCCACTGCGGGATGGGCGAGAGCCTACAGCGGGGTCAATCTCGACAGTTACATACGCAAGGTGACCTTCCAGCACATCACTCCCGCAGGGGTGCGTGCCATTGGCCCTGCTGTGGAGCGCATGGCTGCAGGCGAGGGACTGGATGCCCACAAGAACGCAATGACACTCAGACTGAAGGAGGTGAAATGAGGAAACTGACAGAATTGGTGCGTCCCAACATACAGGCACTGGAGCCGTACAGCTGTGCCCGTGATGAGTTCAAAGGCAGGCAGGCGCATGTGTTCCTGGACGCGAATGAGAGTCCCTACAACGCTCCCTACGACCGCTATCCCGCTCCCGTGCATGAGGACTTGCGGCAGATGCTCGCGCACATCAAGAGCGTGCGCCCCACACAGATATTCCTGGGCAATGGTTCCGATGAGGCCATTGACCTCGTGTATCGCATCTTCTGCCGTCCGGGGGTGGACAATGTGGTGGCCATCGCCCCCACATACGGCATGTACCAGGTGTGTGCCAATATCAACGATGTGGAGTACCGGCCTGTGCTCCTGGCCGAGGATTTCAGTCTGGATGCCAGTGCGCTGTTGCGTGCGGCCGACCACAACACCAAGGTCATCTGGCTTTGCTCACCCAACAACCCCACTGGGGCAGCTCTTGACCGGGAGCAGGTGGAGCGCGTGTTGAGGGAGTTTGACGGCATCGTGGTGGTTGACGAGGCTTACTCCGACTTTTGCCGGCAGCGTCCCTTCCGCCTCGACCTCGCTGCCTATCCCAATCTCATCGTGCTCAACACCATGAGCAAGGCGTGGGCCAGCGCGGCCATACGCCTGGGCATGGCCTTTGCCAGCGAGGAGATAGTGGGGCTCTTCAACAAGGTCAAGTATCCCTACAACATCAATATGCTCACTTGCGAGCAGGCCAAGCGCATCCTGGCCCAGGCCGACAGCGTGGGACGCTGGGTGGGCAACATCGTCACCGAGCGCGACAAGATGGCTCCCGCGCTGCGCGAACTGCCCTTCTGCCAGAAGGTGTATCCCAGCGATGCCAACTTCCTGCTTGTGCGTGTGACGGATGCCGACACGCTCTACCACTATCTGGTAGACAAGGGCATCATCGTGAGAAACCGCAACCGCGTGCAACTCTGTGGCAACTGCCTGCGCATCACAGTGGGCACCTCGGACGAGAACAGCGAACTGCTGCGCGCGTTACGTTGCTATAAATGACGTATGACATGAGGAAAGCACTCTTCATTGACCGCGACGGGACTATCCTGGTGGAGCCTGCCGATGAGCAAATCGACAGTTTCCAGAAGTTCCGCTTTGTGCCTGGCGCCATCAGCGCACTGCGCTTCCTGCGCCAGCACACCGACTATGAGTTTGTCATGGTCTCCAATCAGGACGGCCTTGGCACAGACTCCTATCCTGAATGCGACTTCCTGCCCACCCACCAGCTCATGCTTGACATCCTGCATGGCGAGGGCGTGGATTTCGACGCAATACATATTGACCGCAGTTTCCCGGCCGACAACCTGCCCACCCGCAAGCCTGGCACAGGCATGCTCACGGCTTATATGCAGGGCGGCTACGACCTGGCGCACAGTTGGGTCATAGGCGACCGGGAGACCGATCTCATGCTGGCCCGCAACCTGGGGGCACAGGGCGTGATGCTGAGCGACACCTGCTCCTGGGACAAGGTGTGCCAGATGGTGTTTGCCGGGGAGCGTACTGCCACCGTCAAGCGCACGACCCGCGAGACCGACATTGAGGTGCGTCTCAACCTTGACGGAAACGGCAAGAGTGACATCCACACAGGGCTCGGTTTCCTTGACCACATGCTGGAGCAGTTGCCGCATCACGGCATGATGGACCTGTATGTGCGTTGCAAGGGCGACCTCAACGTGGATGAGCACCACACGGTGGAGGATACGGCACTTGCCCTGGGCCAGTGCATACGCGAGGCATTGGGTGACAAGCGGGGCATCGAGCGCTATGGCTTCTGCCTGCCAATGGACGACAGCCTGTGCCAGGTGGCGCTTGACTTTGGCGGACGGCCTTGGCTGGTGTGGGGCGCAGAGTTCCATCGCGAGCGCATCGGTGATGTGCCTACCGAGATGTTCAGGCATTTCTTCAAGAGCCTGTCCGACTCTGCGATGATGAACCTCAATGTGCAGGCACGGGGGGAGAACGAGCACCACATCATCGAGGGCATCTTCAAGGCTTTTGCCCGCAGCATACGCATGGCTGTGAGGCGTGACGTGAACCATTACCAGCTGCCCTCCAGCAAGGGAATGCTCTGAGCAGAAGGAACCATAAGACCCTATGCCAACAGATAGCCAATATCCCTCGCTGCTCCTGCAGCGCGCGGTGGGCGAGATAAGCCGCCTGCCGGGCATCGGCACGAAGACCGCCCTCAGGCTGGCCCTGCACCTGCTGAGCCAGGATGCCAGCGATGTGGACCGCATGGCACAGAGCATCGTGGACCTGCGTCATGGCGTGAGGCGGTGCCGCGTGTGCCGCAACATCTGCGATGGTGACCTGTGTGCCATCTGTTCCAATCCAGCCCGCGATGCCTCGCTCATCTGCGTGGTCGAGAATGTGCAGGACGTGATGGCCATCGAGCGTACGATGCAGTATCGTGGACTCTACCATGTGCTGGGAGGCGTAATCAGCCCCATGGATGGTGTGGGGCCGTCGAACCTCGAGATAGAGAGTCTGGTGGAGCGGGTGCGCCAGGGCGATGTGGCCGAGGTGATACTTGCCCTCAGCCCTACCATGGAGGGCGACACCACGGGCTTCTACATCTACCGCAAACTGCAGGACACCCAGGTGCCGGTGACCACTCTGGCCAGGGGGGTGGCGCAGAACGACGAACTGCAGTACACCGATGAGGCCACCTTGGGACGTGCCATCTCGGCTCGTGTGCCTTTTGCCAAATGAGCGGCAGAGGCAGCCCATGAGGGTGGCGGGACACCAAGGCCGGCGAGGAAGTGGCCGTACTCCTGCTCGCCTGGCTATATCAACCAGCAAAGGACAACTCTTACCTATACTATAATATGAGCATCAGACAATGGCAATGGGCATGGGCAGCTGTAGTGCTGCTGGCAGCTTGCCTCAGCATACTATTCGAGACAGGGCTTCTGCCCGAAGGTGTCTGCGCGGGGATGGACTCTGTGCAGTATGTGATGGACTGTGGCGCGATGGCACTCACGCTGCTTGGAATCGTGATTGGCATGAAGGCCGATGGGCGACCCTGGCTGCGTTGGGTGTGCTTCAGCGTGCCTCTCCTGGCCTCGCTGCTGGTGTATTACCTCTTTGTCAGTGCCACCACGCTGGCATGTGCCGCAGCTGTTGGCGTGGCGATGCTGCTCCAGTGGCCGCGTGCCCACACTCCGCAGATATGACTCGCCTGAGTATTGTCATCGTCAGTTACAACGTCAAGTACTACCTGGAGCAGTGCCTGAGGAGCGTGGCGCGTGCCACGGCAGGCATCCAGGCCGAGGTGTGGGTGGTGGACAATGCCAGCAGCGACGGCACTGTAGATTATCTGCAGCCCCGCTTCCCCGATGTGCATTTCGTGGCCAATACCTGCAACAAGGGGTTCTCGGCAGCCAACAACCAGGCTATACGTAAGTCGTGTGGCGAGTATGTGCTGCTGCTCAACCCCGACACCATTGTGGGCGAGGACGTGCTCGAGGGCTGCCTGACGTTTCTCGACCAGCATGTCCAGGCGGGTGCGGTGGGTGTGAGAATGCTCAATGCCGATGGCTCTTTCGCCCCCGAGAGCCGCAGAGGCGTGCCCACCCCCTTCACCAGTTTCTGCAAGATGAGTGGCCTGTGCCGCCTCTTTCCCAGGAGCAAGGTCTTTGGACGTTATTACATGCGCTATCTGGATGCCAGTGAGCCCAACAGAATCGAGATTGTGTCGGGGGCCTTCTGCATGCTTCGGCGCAAGGCGCTCGACCAGGTTGGACTGCTCGATGAGCGTTTCTTCATGTATGGCGAGGACGTTGACCTCAGTTACCGCCTTCTCGCGGGAGGCTGGCACAACTGGTACCTGCCCCTGAGCATCCTGCATTACAAGGGCGAGAGCACGGTGAAGAGCAGTTTCCGCTATGTACACATCTTCTATAATGCCATGCTCCTGTTCTTCAACAAGCATTATGGCAGTCGTTACCGGCTGCTTGGCATGCTGGTGAGGCTTGCCGTCTATGGTCGTGCCTGCATCGACTCGGTGCTGCGTCTGTGGCAGCGCACGCTCCATGTGCTACATTGCGAGGGCGCTCCTGAGGCGCGTGAGCATGTGACTTGTGATTTCGACAGCCAGCCGGTAAGTGTCATGCTGGAGCAGTTGCGCACGCAGCCGGCTCCCCGTCGGCAGTTGCGCACGGTGTCGCATGTTACGGGCATGGCCATCTGCATGGATGGGGCGGTGCCGCTGGAGCGTGACGGGGAGCGTGCGGAAAAGGAAAAACAAATAGGCACACTATGACAATGCTTAGGGACGATATGCTGCTGCTGAGGGCTGTGGAGCCCGAGGACCTGGAGGTGATGAGCCTGCTGGAGAACGATGCGAGCCTGTGGGAGAGCACTTGCACCACAGTGCCTTATTCGATGTATGTGCTCAAGGAATATATCAAAGGATGCTCCTGTAACTTTTTTGAGGACCATGCCGTGCGCCTGGCCATAGCCTTGCCCGAGGGATTGGCGGTGGGCTTTATCGACCTGCAGAACTATGACCCGCAGCACCAGAGGGCCGAGCTGGGCATTGTGCTCATGCGGGAATGCCAGCATCGCGGACTGGCCAGGCGTGCTGTGGCACTCATGTCAGGGTATGCGCGTGACGTGCTTCACCTGCATCAGGTGTATGCCCATGTGCAATGTGCCAACCTCCCAGCCTTGCGACTTTTCCAGTCCGTGGGCTTCACGCACACCGCCACCTTGCCCCAGTGGGTGCGTGGTGTCAATGGCTGGCACGATGTGGCGGTGTTCCAACTCCTGCTTGACAGGTAAGGGGGAAGCCCCTTGCCGCAATGGGACAAGTTTGCCTCCCGCGCCGTGGCAGGCTCCCTTCCCCACCTCCACCAGGGCGGTGAAGCCCTTCCTTCTTGTGTGTCGGAACGTAAACGCGGAACACACATGCGCTTTTTCGGGGGGAGACGAAGCGTATGTGTGTTCCGCGTTATCTTAGTGCCAATTCCCACTCATCCAGGTTCGGATGGCACTCCTTCCCCAGGGGGAAGGCTGGGAAATGGGCTTCAGTCCAGTGGAAGGATGCTGCTTAGTTGGCGCTCTGGAACTCATCCAGGAAGCGCACATCATTCTCGCTGAACATGCGCAAGTCCTTCACCTGGTACTTGAGGTTCGTGATGCGCTCGATACCCATGCCAAAGGCATAGCCTGTGTATATGCTGCTGTCGATGCCGTTGGCTTCCAGTACGGCCGGGTCAACCATGCCGCAGCCCAGAATCTCCACCCAGCCAGTATGCTTGCAGAAGGCACATCCCTCGCCGCCACAGATGTTGCAGCTGATGTCCATCTCGGCGCTTGGCTCTGTGAATGGGAAATAACTGGGGCGCAGGCGTATCTTGGTACCGGCGCCGAACATCTCCTGGGCAAACAGCAGAAGCACCTGCTTGAGGTCCTTGAACGATACATTCTTGTCAACATAAAGCCCCTCCACCTGGTGGAAGAAGCAGTGGGCGCGGGCCGAGATGGCCTCGTTCCTATATACACGTCCCGGACAGATGATGCGGATGGGAGGCTGCGACTTCTCCATCACACGCGCCTGCACGCTGCTGGTGTGCGAGCGCAGGATAATGTCGGGGTGCGACTCCACGAAGAACGTGTCCTGCATGTCACGCGCTGGATGGTCATCAGCAAAGTTCATGCTGCTGTACACGTGCCAGTCGTCTTCCACCTCAGGACCCTCGGCCAGGGTGAATCCCAGGCGGGTGAAGATATCTACAATCTCATTCTTCACGATAGTGAGCGGATGACGCGTGCCCAGTGCGATGGGGTAGGGTGTGCGTGTAAGGTCAATTTGCGGCCCCGCAGCCTCCTCGGTGGCAGCACTGCTCTTGAGGGCGTTTATCTTGTCGAGCGCGGCAGTCTTGAGCTCATTGAGCTTCATGCCCAGTTCCTTCTTCATGTCGGCGGGCACGTTGCGGAAGTCTGCCATCAGTGCCGAGATTTCGCCCTTCTTGCTCAGGTACTTGATGCGGAGTGCCTCCACCTCCTCGCTGTTGTGCGCTTGCAGAGTGGAGATTTCCGCCATCATCTTCTGTATTTTCTCTATCATTGCTTGACTATGGTGTTATGCTATTTCCATGCAAAGGTACGCTTTTCTTGATGAAATCAGCATGTGATATGGAAAAATAAGCGTACTTTTGCCCAGTTTATCAAGCAGACGTTTCTGTATGATTAGTAAAACATGGGTCTGCATGACGCTTCTGTTGCTGCTGACGGCCTCTTGTGGGAGAAGCCGCACAGGCGCGGATACGGACTTGCAGGACAGCACATGGGTGCATGACACCCTGATGACAGACAGTGTGGCCGAGGTGGAAGAGGAGATGGACGAGGCTGTGGAGGAGAATCGTGTGGATGGCTCGTTTGATGACTTCATCTTCACGTTCACCAGGCTACCACATCTGCAGGCACAGCGAACCGTCATGCCACTTCCCCTTACCAGGGAAGACGGGACGCAGACTACCGTGAGCGACAGGCGTGCAGTGGGCAATTTCGACTTCCTCCGTGGGGACTACTATACGGTGCTCTACGGTTCGATGCGTGAACTGGAGGCTGAGCACGACGAGACCGACTCGCTGGTGCAGGTTGACAGAGTGGACTTGGATGCGCAGAGCATACGCACCTACACCTTTGAGCGGCTCGCTGGCAAGTGGAGGCTCACACGCATGGCCGACCATGCCTTTGCCGGCGATGTGCTCTCCGACTTCTATCGGTTCTATTCCCAATTCTCTTCCGACAGCGCATTCCAGGCACATTCCCTGGCTCCCACCCTGCATGTGAGCATCCACGATACCGAGGACGAGCTCAGTGTCATCGATGGAACCATCGACGCGAGCCAGTGGACAAGTTTCTGCCCCGAAGTGCCCTCGGGCATCATCTCCAACAAGCGCTACAGCCAGCACTACAATCCCCACCGCATGGTGATGCAGAAGTGCGGCATGGGCACAGGCCTGCAGGAGGTGTTCACCTTCCACCACGACGGCAGTGGCTGGCGCCTGAAGAGCTACGAGGACTGAGACCCTATCATCCACACAAAACCATCAATTGACATGCAGATACACGACCATTGTTCCCTGCTTCCCTACAACACATTCGGCATCCAGGCACAGGCCAGGGTGCTGGTCTCGTATGACAGTGCCCAGGAATTGCGCCAGGCACTTGACCTCTATCGCACGGACTATGCCGGGCTGCCCCTCCTGCACATTGGCGCGGGCAGCAATCTCCTCTTCCTCGCCGACTACCCCGGCATGGTGCTTCATTCCCGCGTGGGCGGTGTGGAGCTGCTTGAGGATGACGGGGACAGCGTGCTGGTGCGCGTGGGAGCGGGCATGGAGCATGATGCATGGGTGGCGCAGGCTGTGGCCAGCGGGTGGCACGGACTGGAGAACCTGTCCCTCATTCCCGGTCAGGTGGGCGCGTCGGCCGTGCAGAACATAGGCGCGTATGGCGTGGAGGTGCAAAGTGTCATCGAGCGTGTCGAGGGCGTGAGCCTTGCCACGGGCGAGCCCTGTGCCTGGACGTGCGCCCAGTGCCAGTATGGCTACCGCAGCAGCGTGTTCAAGGGCGAGCTGCGCGCGCAGTATGCCATCACGCATGTCACCTATCGGTTGCACCACACTTTTGTCCCCCGCCTCGACTATGGCGCCCTTCGCTCCACGCTCCAGGCGCAGGGGATAGATGCCCACAGGGTCACAGCCGCGCAGTTGCGGCAGGCTATCATCGCCGTGCGCCAGTCCAAGTTGCCCGACCCCAGGGTACAGGGCAATGCGGGCAGTTTCTTCATGAACCCGGTGGTGGGCCGGCAGGAGTGGGAGCATCTGCATGCCGAATACCCGGGCGCGCCCCATTATGAGGTGGACGAGTCGCATGTGAAGGTGCCTGCGGGCTGGCTCATAGAGCAGGCCGGATGGAAAGGCCGTGCGCTGGGCCCCGCTGCGGTACACGACCGCCAGGCTCTGGTGCTGGTGAACCGTGGCGGTGCCACGGGAGCCGACATCCTGGCCCTGTGCGACGCCGTGCGTGCCGATGTGCGCTCGCGCTTTGGCATCGACCTGCATCCCGAGGTCAATTTCATAGGAGGATGAGCCATGGGCAAGGAGTGCGGAATGAGAGTCACCTTCCTGGGAACAGGTACCAGCACCGGTGTGCCGCGCATTGGTTGCCAGTGCGAGGTGTGTACCAGTAGCGACCCCAGGGACAGGCGGCTGCGCTGCTCGGCTCTCTTCCAGCATGGCAGCACCAGCATCTTGGTTGACTGTGGTCCCGACTTCCGCTATCAGATGCTGCGTGCGGGATTCTCCTCGCCCATCCATGCCGTGTTCATCACCCACGAGCATTACGACCATGTGGGCGGGATTGACGACCTGCGCCCCTTCAGTTACCAGCAGGATGTGCCACTCTATGCCGATGACCTGGCAGCGGGCAACCTGCGCGCCCGTCTTCCCTATTGCCTGGTGCGGCATGTGTATCCTGGTATCCCCCAGTTGCACATGTGCGTGATGGAGCCAGGCGAGACGGTGTGGGTGCAGGACGTGCCAGTCACAGCCCTCAGGGTCATGCATGGGCAATTGCCCATCCTGGGCTATCGCGTGGGCGATGTGGCCTACGTCACCGACATGACCACCATGCCCGCCGAGTCGGTGCGCCTGCTTGATGGCATCAGGCTGCTGGTGGTCAACGCACTCAGACACAAGCCCCATCCCACCCACCAGACTCTGGAGCAGGCCATTGCATTCCGCCGCTCATTGCCTGGCGACTTCCCCACCTATTTCATCCACATGGCCGACCAGATGGGACTTCATGCCAGGCAGGAGGCTCTCCTGCCCGCTGGTTTCCATTTCGCTTACGACGGGCTGGTGCTCGACATCTGAGTGTCCAGGGTCAGCAAGTGCCTTGCACACATCCCCAGCATGACGGAACCCCAGTGGGGCAGACGGCTTATGGCCTGCCCTCGCTGGGGTTCCTGTATTTGCTGGTCGCCCACCGCCGTGCTCATGGATGGCGGTGGGGTGTGGCTGTTCAGAACATCTTGTCGGGGTACTGTCCCTTCTGGTGCAGCGCGGCCAGTTTGGCCACCACCTCAGGACGGTCCTCTGGATAGGTCACGCCAAACCACTTGCTGGTGGTGTCAAGCACCTCGCAGGTTGCTTTCCCCTGCTTGATGAGGCTATCGACCATCAGCGGAATGAAGAACTCGCTCTTCAGGTTGGCCTGGTTCTTGGGGTCGGAGAGGAACTGGCGGAAGTATGCCTTGCTGTGCTCGAAGTAGTCGGGAGTGAAACCCCAGAAGTTCATGCTCACGGGTGTCGTGTCTGGGATGCTCACCCACTGGTCGTTCTCGTCCAGGTACTGCACGGTGTCGCCATGCCGCTCAATCTTTGTGCGCTCCACCACGCTCTTCAGCAGGTGTGTCTGGTCGTCGTTCTCGCACACGCCACGGCTCACAGTACCGCTCTCGCTCAGGGTGTTGCCCACGCGGAATCCCACCATGGCATACTTGCCGGTGCTGCCTTCGGGCAGTTCGGAGAGGAACTTGCCCATCACGCGGAATGCGTCGCGGTCGTAGAAGTCGTCGCAGTTGAGCACGGCAAAGGGCTCGTGGATAACCTCCTCGCCCATCATCACGGCATGGTTGGTGCCCCAGGGCTTGGTGCGTCCTTCGGGTACCGTGAAGCCCTCGGGCAGTGCGTCCAGGCTCTGGAAGCACAGCTCACAGGGCACATGACCCTCGTACTTGCTCAGGATCTGCTCGCGGAACTGCTGCTCGAAGTCGCGTCTGATGACCCATACAATCTTTCCGAATCCAGCCTGGATAGCATCGTAGATGCTGTAGTCCATGATACTCTGGCCCTGGGGACCCAGGGTGTCCAACTGCTTGAGACCGCCGTAGCGGCTTCCCATACCTGCTGCCAGCAGGAACAATGTAGGTTTCATGTCTGTTTTCTCCTTGTTTATTTGGATATTTCCTCTTGTTTCTTCTTATGACGGAGTGCTCTGCTCCTAATTCACGACAAAAGTAACAAATTTATTTTATCCAGCATTCACCGTGCCCCATTTTGTTGTGAAAAAGCGCAGGATGTGTCCTGTATCAGGGCCGGTAGAGCAGTGCATGAAAGCCTTTCCCAGCCTTTCCATTGCGTGAAGAAGTCTTTTCCCCCTCTGGTAGAGCGGGACGAAGGGCAGGAGAAATAGTAAGAAACGAGAGGTGGAAAGTACTGCGATGGGAGCCCCAGTGCGGCAAGGCAAATAACGCAGTGCGGTGCGTTGGCGGATGCAGTGCGGTGCGTTGGCGATTGCAGCGCGGTGCGTTGGCGGATGCAGTGCGGTGCGTTGGCGGATGCAGCGCGGTGCGTTGGCGGATGC
>JBNMJN010000050.1:0-19152 GCA_050873805.1 Prevotellaceae bacterium
GCCAACGCACCGCACTGTATCCGCCAACGCACCGCACTGCATCCGCCAACGCACCGCGCTGCATCTGCCAACGCACCGCGCTGCATTGGACAAGGCTCGCGACAGGAATGACCTCCTCCCCCTTGGGGGAGGCTGGGAGGGGGCTTCCCCTTGCCTGGGAGGGGGCTTCTTCTCGCTTTGGATGAAACTTTTGTGCTATCTGTAAGCAAAACCGTGCTTTTTTGCTACAAATACGCTTCTCGTACGTACCTTTGCCTTACTAAACGCTCTTTTAACAGCAGAAATGTCGTAATTTTGTAGTGAAATTACGTTGATACATTAGCATAAAGTGAAGATGAGTGCATACAGAGTGAATGATGCCGGCTTCTATGGCGAGTTTGGGGGAGCCTATGTCCCCGAGATTCTGTACAAGACCGTGGAGGACCTCAGGCTGGCCTACAAGGATATCATTGAGAGCGAGGATTTCCAGAAAGAGTTCTACCAGTTGCTGCGCGACTATGTGGGGAGGCCCAGTCCGCTGTACCTGGCCGGGCGTATGAGCAAGAAGTATGGTTGCCAGCTCTACCTCAAGCGCGAGGACCTGAACCACACCGGGGCGCACAAGATAAACAATGCCATTGGCCAAATCCTGCTTGCACGACGCATGGGCAAGAAGCGCATCATCGCCGAGACGGGGGCTGGACAGCACGGAGTGGCCACCGCCACCGTGTGCGCACTGATGAACATGCCCTGCCGTGTGTATATGGGTGCGCTTGATGTGGAGCGACAGCACGTCAACGTGGAGCGCATGCGCATGCTGGGAGCCGAGGTGTATCCTGTGCAGAGCGGCAACAAGACACTCAAGGATGCCACCAACGAAGCCATACGCGACTGGTGCTGCCACCCCGGGGATACCTTCTATATAATAGGCAGTACGGTGGGGCCACACCCCTACCCCGAACTGGTGGCGCGCCTGCAGAGCGTCATCAGCAGCGAGATCAAGTACCAGCTGCAGGAGAAGACCGGGCGCGACTGGCCCGACTACCTCATGGCATGTGTGGGCGGAGGCAGCAACGCGGCAGGCACCATCTACCACTATCTGGATGACGAGCGCGTCAGGATAGTGCTGGGCGAGGCCGGCGGACTGGGCACCGACAGCGGTCAGACGGCCGCTTCGCTCAACGTGGGCACCGTGGGCATCCTGCATGGCGGGCGCATCAAGCTCATGCAGGACGAGGACGGACAGGTGACCGAGCCCTACAGCATCAGCGCGGGACTGGACTACCCTGGCACCGGCCCCTTGCACTGCAACCTCTACGAGACTGGGCGTGCCCAGGTGATGGCCATCACCGACCACGAGGCACTGCAGGCCGCATTCGAGCTCACACGGCTGGAGGGCATCATACCCGCGCTGGAGAGCAGCCATGCCCTGGCCATGCTGCCCAAGATGAAGTTCAAGCCCGAGGACATCGTTGTGCTCACGGTGAGCGGCAGGGGCGACAAGGACTTGGCAACCTATCTGTCACACAAGGACGAGATTGACTATGACAGCATCTAAGCGATACCACTACCACACGGCCACCAGGCGCATCCTGGGCGACCTGCTCACTCCCGTGAGCGTGTATATGAGGATGCGCGACCTCTCCCCGCAGAGCGCACTCATGGAGAGTTCGGACTACCACGGCAGCGACAACGCCCGCTCGTTTATCTCGGCTCATCCCATAGCATCGGTAAGCGTGTCCCACGGCATGGGCATCCTGCGCTTCCCCGATGGAGACACCGAGACGCATCCCATCACCAGGGAGTTTGGCACCGCCCAGCTCATCAACCGCTTCCTGGATGCCTTCGCCATCGAGGGCAACCAGCAGGAGATGTGCGGACTGTGGGGCTACACCTCCTTCAATGCCGTGCGCTACTTTGAGAACATCGAGGTGAAGGACGAGACCCAGGAAGAGAATGACGCGCCCGATGTGCTCTATGTGCTCTTCCGCGACACTATCGTGTTTGACCACTTCCGCAACGAACTGGTCATCATGCAGTTCCTGCCCGATGGCAGCGAGGACCACCTGGCCGAACTGGAGCGCGTCATCAGCAGCGCGTCGATGGTGCGCCCATTTGACTTTCACCCTGTGGGCGACTTCTGGAGCACGCTCACCGATGACGAGCACCGCGAGAACATACGCCGCGGGATAGCCCACTGCTTGCGGGGCGATGTGTTCCAGATAGTGCTGTCGCGACGCTTCAAGCAACGCTACGAGGGCGATGACTTCAAGCTCTACCGCGCGCTGCGCAGCATCAATCCCAGTCCCTACCTGTTCTACTTCGACTTTGGAGGCTTCCGCATCTTTGGTTCCAGCCCCGAGACCCACTGCCGCATCGAGGGCCGCAAGGCATACATCGACCCCATCGCAGGCACCACCCGGCGCACAGGCAATCCCGAGACCGACCGCCGCAATGCCGAATATCTGCGCAATGACCCCAAGGAGAATGCCGAGCACGTCATGCTGGTGGACCTCGCACGCAACGACCTGAGCCGCAACTGCCACGGGGTAAAGGTGGAGTTCTACAAGGACATGCAGTTCTACAGTCACGTCATCCACCTGGTGAGCAGGGTGAGCGGCATCCTCGACGAGGGGCGTGACCCGGTGCAGGCATTCATCGACACCTTTCCCGCCGGTACGCTCTCGGGCGCGCCCAAGGTACGCGCCATGCAGCTGATAAGCCAGTATGAGCCACACTGCCGTGGCGCCTATGGCGGCTGCGTGGGCTTCATCGGTTTTGGCCGGAGCCTGAACCAGGCCATCACCATCCGCACCTTTGTGAGCCGCAATGGCGAGTTGTGGTTCCAGGCAGGCGGAGGCATTGTGGCCAAGAGTGATGTGGAATACGAACTGCAGGAGGTCAACAACAAACTGGGAGCCCTGCGCAAAGCCATCGAAATAGCAGAAAAGATATGAGGACAGTCATCATCGACAACTACGACTCCTTCACCTACAACCTGGCTCACCTGGTCAAGGAACTGGGCGCCGAGGTGAGCGTGGTGCGCAACGACCAGTTCCGCATGGAGGAACTGAAGCCTTACGACAAGATTATACTCTCGCCCGGCCCTGGCATTCCCTCGGAGGCGGGACTGCTCATGCAGGTCATCCACGCCTATGCGTCCAGCAAGCCCATCCTGGGAGTGTGCCTCGGGCACCAGGCCATCGGCGAGTACTTTGGCGGGCGGCTCACCAATCTGAGCCAGGTGTTCCACGGCATCGGCTCCACCATCACGGTCACCGCCCCCGACTATATATATAATGAGTTGCCCACGCACATCCAGGTGGGACGCTACCACTCATGGGTGGTGGACACACAGGGGCTTCCCGAGTGCCTGGAGGTGACCAGCGTGAGCGAGGAGGGGCAGATCATGTCGCTGCGCCATCGCCAATATGATGTGCGTGGAATACAGTATCACCCCGAGAGCGTGCTCACCCCAGACGGCCGGAAGTTGATTGCCAACTGGCTGATGCACTGACTGTAATATACTATAAGTTAAACTGAAGAGATATGAAACAGTACTTGGAGAAACTGATTGCGGGCGATACGCTGAGCAGCCAGGAGACTCACGACATAATGATAGGTATCACCCAGGATGCCTACACTCCAGTGCAGATATCCGCGCTGCTCACCGCGCTACAGATAAGCGGCATCACCGTGGACGAGATATTGGGCTTTCGCGATGGGCTGCTCGAGACTGGCAAGCGCGTGCATCTGGATGACCTCGACACCCTGGACATCGTGGGCACGGGCGGCGACGGCAAGAACACCTTCAACATAAGCACCTGCTCGGCCTTTGTCATCGCTGGCGCAGGCTTCCTGGTGAGCAAGCATGGCAATGGTGGCAGCAGCAGCGTGAGTGGAGCGAGCAACGTGCTGGCGTTGCACGGGGTGAAGTTTACCGACGACGAGTCGCAGTTGCGCCGCTCCATCGAGGAGTCGGGCGTATGCTACATGCACGCTCCGCTCTTTGCCTACGGCATGAAGAACGTGGGCCCCGTGCGCAAGGCGTTGGGCATCCCCACCTGTTTCAACATGCTGGGACCCCTGCTCAATCCGTGTCGTCCCAAGAATTCTCTGCATGGCACAGCCACCCAGGGGCAGTTGCGCCTCTATACGAGCATCCACCAGAAGATAGGTGACAACTTCGGCGTGGTGACGAGTTTCGACGGGTACGACGAGATATCGCTCACCAGTGAGTTCAAGGTGGTGACCCGCCTGTACGAGCGTGTCTATACTCCCGTGGAGATGGGATTGAAATATACCTCGCAAGAGGACCTCTACGGTGGAAGCACCCCCGAGGAGGCTGCCGCCATCTTTGATGCGGTGCTGCAGGGCACTGCTACCGAGGCACAGCGCAATGTGGTGATAGCCAATGCGGCATGCGGCATAAGCATCATGGACAAGAACCTATCCATGGCCGATACCGTGGCAATGGCCAGAGAGTCGCTGGAGAGCGGACGAGCTCTTGAGTGCTTCCGTAAGTTTGTGAGCATCAACTCGTGATGTGCAATACTGAAAGGTAAAGATGAAGGATATACTGGAGGAGATAGTAGCCCACAAGCGCGAGGAGGTACGCCTGCAGAAGGAACTGTTGCCACCGCGCAAACTGCACGCAATGGTTGAGGCGGCGATGGAAGGTGGGCACATGCCATTGAGCATGAGCCAGTCGCTGGCCTCGGACGCGCACGGCATCATCGCCGAGTTCAAGCGCAAGAGTCCGTCTAAGGGGTGGATCAAGGAGGAGGGGCAGGCCGATGTCATCCCGCCTTCCTATGCCCGCAATGGGGCTGCCGCCCTGAGCATACTCACCGACAACCGCTATTTCGGCGGTAGCCTGGAGTTTGTCAAGAAGGCGCGGCCGCTGGTAGAGAGACCCATACTGCGCAAGGACTTTGTGGTGGATGAGTATCAAATCTTCGAGGCGCGCCTTGCCGGGGCCGATGCGGTGCTGCTGATAGCCGCCGACCTGCCCCTGCAGGAGGCACGCAGCATGGCGTCCATCGCACACGAGCTGGGGCTTGAGGTGCTGATGGAACTGCATTCCGAGGGCGAACTGGACTACGCCGGCCTGGACGTGGACATGGTGGGAGTGAACAACCGAGACCTTGGCACCTTCCACACCGATGTGGAGCACTCGTTTCGCATGTCGGCATCCCTGCCCCAGGACAGGGTGCTGGTGAGCGAGAGCGGACTGGGCAAGCCCGACACCATAAGGCTGCTGAGGCAGGCGGGGTTCCGTGGCTTCCTCATGGGTGAGCACTTTATGAAAGCCGATGACCCAGGCATGGAACTGGCAAGCTTTATTGCCGCTATTGATGATGTAAAATAATATACAGGCAAGGCAAGGGTATCATGCAGGGCAGGTCAACAGTGGTCAAGGTGTGTGGCATGAGGGATGGAGACAACATCCGCATGGTGGAGCAGGCATGCCCCGATATGATGGGATTCATCTGCTGGCAGGGAAGCCGGCGCAACGTGAGCATGCGCCCCGCTCATCTGCCCGCATGCAGGCGGGTGGGAGTCTTTGTCAATCCCACCGTGGAGCAGGTAATGACTGCCAAGGAAATGCTCCAACTGGACTATATGCAGCTGCACGGCAGTGAATCCACCGCTTTATGCCAGAAGTTGAAACGTGCTTCGGGACTGAAACTTATCAAGGCTATAAGCGTGAGCGAAGATGCAGACATAGAAAAGGCAGATGCCTACCAAGAAGTGGCCGACCTGCTTCTCTTTGACACCAAATGCAAGAGTATGGGCGGCAGCGGTGAGCAGTTTGACTGGAACATCCTGCAAGCCTATGACGGCCAGTTGCCCTTCTTGCTCTCGGGCGGCATTGGCCCAGGCGATGCCGGGCGTGTAAGGCAGTGGGGCCACCCACGGTGCGTGGGTATCGACATCAACTCGCGTTTTGAATTACAGCCTGCACTCAAGGACGCCGTGGCTGTAAGAGAATTTATCAGAAATATCAAGGAACAATGAATAGGATAAACAAGATTTTCGAAAGCAAGAGACAGGGGTTGCTCTCGCTCTATTTCTGCGCAGGTCATCCTACGCTGGACAGTACAGCACACATCATAGAGACGCTCTATCACAACCACATCGACTTTGTGGAGGTAGGCATCCCCTTTACCGACCCCATGGCCGATGGCCCTGTAATACAGGATGCCGCCACCAAGGCCTTGCGCAATGGGATGACGCTGAGGAAAATCTTTGAGCAGGTCAAGGAGGCAAGAGACCACGGTGTGGAAATGCCCCTGATACTGATGGGATACTTGAACCCCATTTACCACATGGGCTACGAAGAGTTCTTCAACCGCTGTGAGGAGGCTGACGTGGACGGTGTCATCATCCCCGACCTGCCCTTCAAGGACTACCTGGAGGAGGTAAAGCCGGTGGCGGACAAGCACGACATCAGGGTCATCATGCTCATCACTCCCGAGACGAGCGAGGAGCGCATACACTTCATAGACGACCATACCGATGGGTTCATCTACATGGTGAGCTCGGCATCCACCACTGGAGCGCAGAAGGAATTTGACCAGGCAAAGCAGGCTTACTTCAATAAGGTGAACAACATGTGCCTCAAGCACCCGCGTATGATAGGTTTTGGCATCAGCAACAAGCAGACTCTGGAGAGCGCGCAGGCCAATGCTGCGGGTGCAATCATCGGCAGCAAGTTTGTGACACTGCTGGACAAACTGCAGGACGCGCAGGCTGCGGTGGACGCTCTGCGCGATGCGCTGGACAAATAGGACTGGCCAGACGATGCGGCGCCCCGCACAGGATAGTGAGGGGGGAAAGTGTGCCCATACGAGCCATTTGCCCTTAGGGGGTATTGCGTAAGGCACAAAAAAGCCGTAACTTTGCAGACACAAAACATGGGCAACCACGCAAGGAAAGCAATAGGATAGATGAAAGTAGCCGTAGTAAAATACAATGCAGGGAACATTCATTCGGTAATGAATGCGCTCAAGCGTGTGGGTGTGGAGCCTGTGCTGACGGATAGCCCCGAGGCACTGAGGGCGGCCGACCGCGTGGTGTTTCCCGGCCAAGGGGAAGCCAGCCACGCTATGGCGTACCTGCGCAGCCACGGACTGGACCTGGTGATAAGGTCTCTGGCACAGCCCGTGCTGGGCATCTGCATCGGACAGCAGCTGATGTGCCGCCACTCCGAGGAGGGCGATGTGGACTGCCTGGGCATTTTCCCTACTGACGTACATCGCTTTCGTCCACAATGCCACGAGCAAAAGGTACCCCACATGGGATGGAACCAGCTGGAGGACATTAAGGACTGCCTGCTGGCGGGGCTCGACGAGGGGACGTTCACTTACTTCGTGCACAGTTTTTATGTGCCCGTGTGCGACTTCACCATCGCCACCACCCAGCACATATTGCCCTTCAGCGCAGCCGTGCGCAAGGGCAACTTCATGGCTACCCAGTTCCACCCCGAGAAGAGCGGGAGCGTGGGTGAGCGTATTTTAACCAACTTCCTGGGAGATATATGATAGAACTGATACCTGCCATTGACCTCATAGGCGGATGCTGTGTGCGCCTCACACAGGGTGACTACAGCGCAAAGCGTGAATATGGTGACCCCGTGGAGATAGCCATGAGACTGGAGGACGCAGGCTACAAGAGGCTGCACATGGTGGACCTGGACGGCGCACGGAGCAAGCATGTGGTCAATATTGACGTGCTGCGCGCCGTGACAAGGCATACCAACCTGCATGTTGACTTTGGCGGCGGCATCAAGACCGCCGATGACCTGAGCAAGGTGTTTGACGCTGGCGCCCTGCTGGCTACTGCCGGAAGCATCGCTGTCACCAGCCCGGAACTGTATCTCGGATGGCTGGAGAAGTATGGGGCTGAGCACATCATACTGGGTGCGGACGTGAGGGAAGGCTACATCAGCATCAATGGCTGGAAGGAGGACTCCACACAGCAGTTGGATGAATTCCTGCATATATATATGGAAAGGGGCACACGCAATGTGCTCTGCACCGACATCAGCCGTGATGGCATGCTGCAGGGACCTGCCGTGGGACTGTACCGCAAACTGATGGAGACCTATCCGCACATGCATCTCATTGCCAGCGGAGGGGTGAGCAGCATCGAGGACATCGCCGAACTGGAGCAAGCAGGAGTGCCCGCTGTGGTGTTTGGAAAGGCCATCTACGAGGGGCGCATCAATATAGACGAACTGATCGCACGCTTCCCGCAGAAGGGCGATGAGGATGTATCATCCACAAAGGAGGGCGCATGTTAGCCAAGAGAATCATACCGTGCCTGGATGTCAAGGACGGACAGACGGTAAAGGGAACCAACTTCGTAAACCTGCGCAAGGCGGGAGACCCTGTTGAGCTGGGAGCCATATACAGCCAGCAGGGGGCTGACGAACTGGTGTTCCTGGACATAACGGCAAGCCACGAGGGCAGAAAGACTTTCACCGAGACGGTCAGACGCGTGGCAGAGAGGGTGAACATTCCCTTTACCGTGGGCGGAGGCATCAGCGAGATAAGTGATGTGGAGCGCATGCTGGCAGCGGGAGCCGACAAGGTGAGCGTGAACAGCGCGGCCCTGAGAAACCCCAACCTCATCAGCGAGACGGCTTCGCGCTTCGGCAGCCAGGTGTGTGTGGTGGCCATCGACGCGCGCCTGGACAACGGCACATGGATGTGCTACGTTAATGGCGGGCGCATCCCTGCGGGCAAGACACTCCTTGACTGGGCCACGGAAGCCGCCGACCGGGGAGCGGGAGAGATACTCTTCACCAGCATGAACCACGATGGAGTGAAGACTGGATTTGCCCTGGAAGCACTGGCCATGCTGGCCGACAGGCTCACCATACCCGTAATAGCGTCGGGGGGAGCAGGAGCAATGGAGCACTTCAGGGACGCGTTCACCATCGGACATGCCGATGCGGCACTGGCTGCAAGCGTATTCCATTTTGGAGAAATCACCATTCCAGACCTGAAGCAGTACCTAAGAGGACAAGGCGTAAACATAAGATATTGAACAAGAATCACAATATAACAAGCAGATATGAATATTGATTTCGAGAAGTCGGGCGGTCTGGTGCCTGCCATCATACAGGATGCCGACACCAAGAATGTGCTCATGCTGGGCTACATGAACAGGGAGGCATACGAGAAGACCCTCAGCACAGGACTCGTCACATTCTACAGCCGCTCACGCCAGTGCCTGTGGACCAAGGGCGAGACAAGCGGCAACTTCCTGCACCTGGTGGACATCAAGGTTGATTGCGACAATGATACCCTGCTCGTGAAGGTACATCCTGATGGCCCCGCATGCCACAAGGGAACCGACACTTGCTGGGGAGAAAAGAACGAGGACTCGCCTCTGCTCTTCCTGAGTGAATTGAGCGACTTCATCGAGAAGCGGCATCGTGAAATGCCCGAAGGCAGTTACACGACCAGTCTGTTCCGCGACGGACTGAACCGCATGGCGCAAAAGGTGGGCGAGGAGGCTCTTGAGCTGGTCATCGAAGCCACAAACGGCACAAACGACCGCCTCGTGTATGAGGGGTCGGACATGCTTTACCACCTGATTGTACTGCTCACCCACAAGGGACTGCGCATCGAGGACATGGCTGCCGAACTGCGCGAGAGGCACAATCCTGGCTGGAAGAAACACTAAGACAACAGGGCAACATGGAGACAGCCAAGCATACTGTAAGTTACACGGATGTCATCATCAAGCGAGGCGCACACACGGTGCTGGCCAATATCAGCCTCAAGGTGGACAAGGGTGAGATGGTATATCTGACAGGCCCGGTGGGCTCTGGCAAGACATCGCTCCTGAAGACCATATATGGGGAGCTGGCCTGCACTGGCAGCGAGGCAATGGTGCTGGGGCAGGACATGCTGCACATAAGCACCAGGCAACTGCCCGCGCTGAGAAGACAGATGGGCATCGTGTTCCAGGACTTCCAACTCCTGCACGACCGTAATGTGCATGCCAACCTGGACTTTGTGCTGCGTGCCACAGGATGGGGCAAGAGGAAAATGCGGGAGGAACGCATCGGCGAAGTCCTCGAACTGGTTGGACTCCAGCAGCAAGCCAGCAAGCGCACCTATGAATTGTCGGGTGGCGAACAGCAGAGAGTGTGCATCGCCAGGGCTTTGCTCAACAAGCCAAGCATTATCCTGGCCGATGAGCCAACGGGAAACCTGGACTCCGAGAACGGGGAGTTGACCATGGCTCTGCTCGATGAGGTGCGCAGGCAATACCAGGCATCTGTCATCGTAAGCACACACAACATGCTCTGGCCAGACTACTTCCCAGGGAGCGTGTATTGCTGTGGCAAGGGAAGCCTGACACTCCAGCCTGCTTCAGAGAACAAACAATAAGGATATACATACTTCAACACCGAGAAGATATGAAAGTGATGAAATTTGGCGGCACCTCAGTTGGCACGCCGCAGAGAATGCAAGATGTAGCCAAACTTATTACCGCAGACGGGCAGCCCAAGCTGGTGGTGCTCTCAGCCATGTCGGGTACAACCAACACCCTGGTGGAAATCTCCGACTATCTGTACAAGAAGAACCCCGAAGGTGCCAACACCATAATCAACCGCCTGGAGCAGAAATATATCGCTCATGTGGACGAGTTATACAGCACCGATGAGTGGAAGAAGAGGACGCTGACGTTCTTGCATGAGGAATTTGACTACCTCAGGTCGTTCACCAAGGTTCACTTCACCTCCTTTGAGGAAAAGGTCATACTGGCCCAGGGCGAGATTATGAGCACCAATATGGTGACCAACTACCTGATTGAGCAGGGTGTGAAGGCTATCCTGCTGAGCGCGCTCGACATTGTGCGTACCGACAAGAATGCCGACCCAGACTTCAATTATATACGCGAGAAGTGTACGCTGGCGCTGAAAGAGAACGAGGGACAGGAGATTTACATCACTCAGGGATTTATCTGCCGAAATGCCTACGGCGAGATTGACAACCTGCTGCGTGGAGGCTCGGACTACACCGCATGCCTGCTGGGTGCAGCCATACAGGCCGAGGAGATACAGATATGGACAGACATTGATGGTATGCACAACAACGATCCCCGCGTGGTGGAGCATACTGAGCCGGTGCGACAACTACACTTCGAGGAGGCTGCCGAACTGGCATATTTTGGTGCCAAGATACTGCATCCCACTTGCATCCAGCCCGCGAAATTCGCAGGAGTGCCCGTGCGCCTGCTCAACACCATGGATCCCTCGGCTCCTGGCACGATTATCAACAACGACTTCCTGGCTGGAACCATCAAGGCAGTAGCGGCCAAGGACGGCATCATCTGCATCCAGATACAGAGCAGCCGCATGCTCCTGGCTCATGGCTTCCTTCGCAAGGTATTTGAAATATTCGAGACTTACAAGACCAGCATCGACATGGTGTGCACGAGCGAGGTAGGTGTGTCTGTCACGATAGACAACGCAGCACACCTGTCTGACATCATCGACGAGCTGAAGAAGTACGGCACCGTGAGCGTGGACCATGACATGGTCATTATCTGTGTGGTGGGTGACCTGGCATCGGCCAATGTGGGCTTTGAGACACTCGCCTGCGAGGCACTGCGCTCCATTCCCGTGCGCATGATCAGCTACGGTGGCTCCAACCACAACATATCGTTCCTTGTGAAGAACGAGGACAAGAAGCGCACGCTGCAAGCACTCAGCAACACGCTGTTCAAGTAACTTTCCAATTATGCTCGGGGGGGGCTCGTCCAAGGACAAGTCCCCCTGAGTCACACCCCAAAAGCCATCATACCCATGTCCAAAGAACAATTCCCCATAGAGGCATTCCAGCAACTGAAGACCCCTTTCTATTATTATGACACTACCCTGCTCCGCCAGACTCTGCAAGGCATCAAGGACGAGACCTCGAAGCACAAGGGCTACCACCTCCATTATGCCGTGAAGGCATGCGCCAACAAGAAGGTGCTGTCCATTATCGCAGGCTTTGGTTTTGGAGCCGACTGCGTAAGCGGGGGCGAGATACAGGCATGCCTGGATGCAGGATTTCGTGCAGACAGCATCGTGTATGCTGGCGTGGGCAAGAGCGACTGGGAAATAGAACTGGGACTGAACGCGGGTATCCAGTACTTCAATGTGGAGAGTGTGGCCGAACTGGAGGTGATAGAGGAAATCGCCGAAAGGCTTGGCAAGACAGCCCGAGTGAGCTTCCGCATCAACCCCAACGTGGGAGCACACACACACGCCAATATCACGACGGGGCTTGCAGAGAACAAGTTTGGCATTGCCATGCAGGATATGGAGCGAGTGATACTGATGGCTCAGGGCATGAAGCACATTGAGTTTGTCGGCCTGCACTTCCATATCGGCAGCCAGATACTGGACATGGGCGACTTCCAGGCTCTTTGCTTGAGAGTCAACGAACTGCAGGACCGCCTGGAGAAGCAGGGCATCGGCCCCGTGGGAAACATCAATGTGGGAGGCGGACTGGGCATTGACTACCAGCACCCAGACCAGCACCCTATACCCGACTTCAAGGCATACTTTGACACTTATGCCACCTACCTGAAGTTGCGACCAGGGCAGAACCTGCATTTCGAGTTGGGACGTTCCGTGGTGGGACAATGCGGATCGCTCATTGCACGCTGCCTGTATGTGAAACAAGGCACATGCCGACAGTTTGCCATTCTTGATGCAGGCATGACCGACCTCATCCGCCCTGCCCTGTACGATGCCTACCATCACATCGAGAACCTCACATCGAAGAGCCAGGACAGCCAGCCCTACGATGTGGTGGGCCCCATTTGCGAGAGCAGTGATGTATTCATGCACGACTGTCAGTTGCCCACTACAAGCCGTGGTGACTTGCTGGCCCTTCGCTCAGCAGGTGCGTATGGAGAAATCATGGCAAGCCAATACAACTGCCGACAGTTGCCATTGGGCTACACCACAGAGGACCTCGCGGAGGCAAAATAAGGAGTCTGACACGCATCGGAAATGACCTCTCTATTTAGAAAGAAGCAGACAAGTACTTGCAAATGAACCTGTTCTTGATACTCACCGTAATAGCATGGATTGGTGCTATCGCCTGCTCACTGCACTATCTGCGACTGGCTCATCTGGCAAGGAAGGCACAGAGGAAAAAGCCCGAGAGCCCTGACTGCCCATCTGTGAGCATCATCATGACGGTGCACAATCAGGCAAGCAGCCTCAAGGCCAACCTGCCAGTTATCCTCGCGCAGGACTATGCAGCCCCCTTTGAGGTCATTGTCGTTGACATGAACAGTGACGATGGCACACTGGGACTCCTGGAAAAACTTGAGGAAGAGAATGTCCATCTGCACCACACCTTCTGCCCCAATACGGCCCGCGACATCAGCGAGTCACGCCTTGCACTTACACTTGGATTCCGCTCCGCCTGCTATGAGTGGGTGCTGATAATGTCTGCCGATGCCTGTCCACAGTCGGCAAGATGGCTTGGCAGCATAGCCCAGTCACTTGGCCAGGATGTTGACGCGGTGCAGGGATTTGCCAGTTACGGCAAGCCACATGGGTGGTCGGGCATCAAGCAACACTTTTTCCGCCTTTGGCAACAGAGCCTATGGATGCCGTGGAGCACACACTTCGCGCCATACAGAGCCGACGATGCCTGCCTTGCATACCGTAAGAGCTTGTTTATGAGCCATCAGGGATTCGCGTCAAGCTTCTCTCTGCGCTATGGTGCAGCAACTCTGCTGGTCAACCACAACGTGCAGCGCGGCCGTATGGGACTGGCCCTGGATGCCGACACACATCTGACCGAGGTGCAGCCCGGCACTCTCTCGTGGAAGCACCAGCGGCTTTTCTTCATGGAGACACGCCGCCACATGCACCATGCCCTCCTCTATCGCCTGTGGTATGCGACCCGCCTGTGGGGAAATTTTGCATGGCTTGTGCTGGCGGCATTCACCCTTCTGTACTTTCACCCGCATATATATATAATGTATGGCATGGCCGTCCTGTGGCTGTTGTCCACACTCACGGCATGTGCCTCATGGCACTATATGGCACACAAGATGGGTGTGCGCTCCTATGCCCTGCTGCTCCCACTGCTGCTTCCACTGCTGCCCTGGTGGGACCTCAGCGCATGGCTTCACTGGAGGTTTGAGTCAAGGAAGACCTTCAGGAAGAAGTTCATCTGACCCCCAAGCACACAAGTCCCCCTGGTGTCACACAGTACACATGTCTTCACATAAAACTATCATAAGCAATACGCACGCAAGTAATCAAGCACGCGTCATAAAGCAAAGTACAAAGCAGCTACGCTATATTAAGAAACACATTCCAATAACAAACACACAACAGCACACATGGAGAGCATTCCCTTCATAGCATGGTGCCTTGAGCACCTCAACTACTGGACCATCACCCTGCTGATGGCCATCGAAAGCAGTTTCATACCCTTCCCCAGTGAAGTGGTTGTCCCTCCCGCCGCATACAAGGCCGCCATGGATGGCAGCATGAGCCCAGTGCTCATCGTGCTCGCCGCCACTCTGGGCGCAGACCTCGGTGCCATCGTCAATTATATCCTCGCGCGCTTCCTGGGCCGCCCCGTCATTTACCGCCTGGCAGAGAGCCGCTTCGGCCACATGTGCCTGCTCGACAGCGAGAAGGTGCGCAAGGCCGAGGAGTACTTTGACCGCCATGGAGCAATGGGCACACTCGTTGGCCGCCTGGTTCCCGCTGTGCGCCAGCTCATCAGCATTCCCGCAGGACTGGCCAAGATGAGCCTGAGCCGCTTCCTGCTCTATACCACCGTGGGAGCTGGCCTGTGGAACAGCATCCTGTGTGGCCTGGGATGGTATATCGGGCAGAACTACAGCGGGCAATTGGAGCAGAAGGTGGCCGAGTATAGTGGCGAGCTCCGCATAGCCATGCTTCTTGTGGGTGCCGCTGCAGTTGGATACCTGATATACAAAGGACTCAAGAAATGATAACGCCAGCCCCGAAAGCCCCATCCTGGAGCAGACTCATACACACAGCCCAGCATGCCCTCCAATTCCACTTGGCCCGCAGGACAAGTCTGCTGGTCATGCTGTTGCTGGTCATGCTGCCCGCCCATGCCCAGATGTGGGACAGCCTTGCCACATCGGACTACAGGGTAGATACAGCCCTCACCCGCACCCTGCGTGTAGAGATAGACAACCTCACCTTCTTCCGTGACAATGAGTACTCGAGCACGATGACCAAAGGCTACTCCCTGCCAGGCCTGTGGATTGAGCCACGGCTCGCCTACACCCCACACCCCCAAATCGACCTGGAGGTTGGCCTGCATGCCAGCATCTACCATGGTGCCAACAAGTATCCCAACTATGTGTACCATGACATCGCACGATGGAAGGGCAGCCAATACCAGCGTGGCATGCACGTCCTGCCCTGGGTGCGCGTCCGTGCGCAACTGAAGCACCTCACCGTTGTGCTCGGCGACATCTACGGAGGCCAGAACCACCAGCTTGCCGAACCCCTGTTCAATGCCGAGGCCAACCTCTCACAAGACCCCGAGGCAGGCATGCAGCTGCTGTGGGACCGCAAGCACTTGCATGCCGACACCTGGCTCAACTGGCAAAGTTACATCTTTGAGGAGGACTCTCACCAGGAAGCCTTCACGGTGGGAGCGTCGTGGAAAGTGATGCCAGGCAACACCGCGAAGTCCCTGCGGTGGCATATCCCCGTGCAGATTGTCATCCAGCACCGTGGCGGTGAGCAGGACACGACCTCCATGGGCGTGCAGACGCTTGTCAACGCGGCCACAGGCGCAGGACTGACCTGGACGCCACGCGGCCGCAAGGTGCTCTCACGCCTCTCTGCCGAGGCCAACGTGCTGGCCACCTACCAGCAGAGCGGGCACCTGTGGCCTTTCGATGGCGGACTGGCCTTCCATGCCACAGCCGGTGTCACCCTGTGGAAGCGGCTCCTGCTCAGGGGTGGCTATTTCAACGCACCCAAGCACTTCGTGAGCCTCTACGGCAACCACTTCTTCAGCACCCTCAGCGTGCGCGACGGCCAGAGCCATGATGGCATAGGCACAGCCTACGCACATGCAGAATACAGCCAGGTCTTTGCACGCAGGTATGTGCTTGGTGCCGAGGGCGAGGTGTTCCAGAGCAGCATGCCAGGGCGCAGCGAGACCAACTTCTCCTTTGGCCTCTACCTGCGTGTCAATCCCAGCATCGTGATAAAGCGATGGCGATAGGCAGCACACACACCAGCACGAAAGGCACGGCGGCACATGACAACTCCCATGAACCATCGCCCATCGACCTCTCCTTTGCCGCACGCATCGAGGCATGGTACAGGCAAAACGGCCGCGACCTGCCCTGGCGCCACACCAAGGACGCTTACCTGATATGGCTGTCGGAAATCATCCTGCAACAGACGCGGGTGGAGCAGGGACGCGACTACTGGCACAGGTTCGTCGAGCGCTATCCCTGTGTGGAACAACTGGCACAGGCACCCGAGGACGAGGTGATGCGCCTGTGGCAGGGACTGGGGTACTACAGCCGTGCGCGCAACCTGCACAAGGCTGCCAGGCAGGCTGTGGCCAATGGCCATTTCCCCGCTTCCTACGACGAACTCCTGTCCCTGCCAGGCGTGGGACGCTACACAGCGGCTGCCGTGGCCAGCTTTGCCTACGACGAGCCGCGTGCCGTGGTAGATGGCAATGTATATCGCGTACTGGCACGACATGCAGGCATCGCCACTCCTATCGACTCCACGCTGGGAGCCAGGGAATTTGCCCAACTGGCACAGCAGCGGCTTGACAAGCAGCAGTCGGCCCTCTACAACCAGGCCATCATGGACTTTGGCGCCATCGTGTGCAAGCCCACATCCCCCCTGTGCGCCCAATGCCCCGTGGCAGACACCTGCGTGGCTCTGGCCACCGCCCAGGTCAGCACTCTGCCCGTCAAGCAGCACCGTGTGAAGCTTGCCGAGCGTTACCTCACATTTGTGTGCCTGACAGCCCCCGACGGACGATACCTGATGCAGAAGCGTGCCCAGGGCGACATCTATCGCGGCCTCTACCAGTTTCCCTCATGGGAGTCTGCCCAGCCCCTGTCCCCTGCCGAGGTAGAGGAAAAGTTGCCTCCTGGCCGCCTCACGCTCATCCGCCAGGCTGTGCAGCACCGGCTCACACACCAGCTGCTGCACATCGACTTCTACGAGCATAGCCTCCCCTCACCCACCTGCCCCATCGAAGGCCAGTGGATGAGCGCACACGAGGTGGAGGCATGCGCCCTGCCACGTCCCCTGGAGGAGGTTTGGACGAAATTGCAGTCCAGTAATTTTGCCACAAGCAGAGAAATGCCTAATTTTGCGCATACTGAAACCAAACATAAGAAACAGAGATGAACAAAGTGATGCTCATAGGCAATGTGGGCAAGGAGCCCGAGGTGCGATACATGGACAAGGGGCTCTGCCTGGCCACCCTGTGGCTTGCCACCACCGAGCGTGGCTACAAGACCGCAGCCGGAGGTGAGGTGCCCGAGCGCACCACATGGCATTATGTAGTGTTCTGGGGCAAGATGGCCGAGGTGGTGGAGCAGTATGTGCACACGGGCGACAAGCTCTATGTGGAAGGTGAGATATACTACCGCACCATCGAGGAGAAGAATGGCTCCACGCGCCGGTCCATAGAAATCTCGGCCAAGACCATGGAGATGCTCACCCCACGCAGGGATAAGGGCACCTCGCAGCCCCAGTGAACAAGCCTGCGCCAGGGATAGCACCCACTTATTCATCCTACTAATCACAAGACTTTGATAATGCAAGACCTCTGGCAGTCACTTGCCGATTCCCTTTCCGCCATTACCTTCACCAGCCCCAGCATGGGTGTGTGCGTGGCTGTGGCCATATCTGTGGCACTCCTGCTGTGCTCAGCCTTTGTGTCGGCCAGCGAGACGGCCTTCTTCAACCTCCGGCCTGCCGAGATTGACGAGCTGGAGGAGGAACGCACACCCACCGACAGCCGTATCGTGGCACTCCGTGCCGACTCGGAACAGTTGCTGGCCACCATCCTCATCTGCAACAACCTGGTCAACGTGGCCATAGTGATGTTGCTCAACTATGCCATCCTGAGCACCGTGGACTTTGGCACCGCCGAGTGGCTCGAGTATCTGTGCATGACGGTCCTGCTCACCTTCCTGCTCCTGTTCTTCGGTGAGGTCACCCCCAAGATATACAGCTCGCAGCACTCCCTGCGCTTTGCGCGCTTCTCGGCTCCGGTGCTGCATTTCCTGTGCCGCGTATGCCGCCCGCTGAGCACCCTGCTCATCAAGAGCAAGGTGGTGACCGAGCATCTCATCCACACAGGAAACCCCAGTCTCACCGTGGACGACCTGGAGAAGGCCATGGAACTCACCGACCAGAAGGATATCGCACAGGAGAGCAGCATGCTGCATGGTATCATCCGCTTCGGAGGGGAAATGGCGCGCGAGGTGATGACAAGCCGCATGGACATCGTGGACCTTGACATGAAGACACCCTTCCCCCAGGTGCTCAAGTGCATCGTGGAGAACAACTACAGCCGCATACCAGTGTACCAAGGCACGCAGGACAATATCAAGGGAGTGCTCTACATCAAGGACTTGCTGCCACACCTGGGCAAGCCTGCCAACTTCCGCTGGCAAAGCCTCATACGCCCTCCCTACTTCGTGCCCGAGACCAAGATGATAGATGACCTGCTGCGCGACTTCCAGAGCAACAAGGTACACATCGCCATTGTGGTGGACGAGTTTGGGGGCACAAGCGGAATCGTGACCATGGAGGACATCATCGAGGAGATAGTGGGTGAAATCAATGATGAATATGACGAGGAGGAAAAGCCTTACCAGAGGCTCAACCAGAACACTTACATCTTTGAGGGAAAGACGCTCCTGTCGGACTTCCTGAAGATATTCAATCTCCCCGACGACTACTTCCTGCAGGCCGAGGGGGAGGCCGACACGCTGGCTGGACTGCTGCTGGAAATCAAGGGAGACTTCCCCGAGCTGCATGAGCGTACCGACTACGGACGTTTCACCTTCGAGGTGACCGAGATGGACAACCGCCGCATACTGAAGATTAAGGTGATAGACCGAAAGAAATAGCACCCCTCTACC
>JBNMJN010000051.1:0-18838 GCA_050873805.1 Prevotellaceae bacterium
CCCCCCACCCCCCGCCCCTCCTCTTGTATATGTCTCACACAAGCGCTTGACACACCTGGCCAGGTAGCCTAAGATACCTGGCCATCTATCCTAAGATACTTTGCCAGGTAGCCCAAGAGGCCGCACGGGGCATCCTGCGCATGGCACGGCAGGTCTTCAGCGAGTGACCCGCCCTGCGGCTCTCACTCCTGTCCCTGGCGGTGAAGCAGGTCACGCGTCTCCTCGATAATGGCAAAGAGACTGTCCAGGGTGTCGGCACGGAGCATGCGTATGCGAGTCTCGCGAAAGTCGGGGATGCCCTTGAAGATAGGCGTGGCAGCCAGGTGGCGGCGCACATGCAGGATGCCACGGTACTCGCCTATGCGCTGCACCGACTCGGTGGCCTGCTGCTTGAGGATGTCAATCTTGCTGTCCAGGCTCAGGGGAGCCTCGGGGTGCAGTATCTCATGGAACACCCATGGGCGGCCAAAGGTGGCACGCCCTATCATCACGGCATCCACCCCATAGCGGTCAAAAGCCTGCATGGCCTGGGAGGCCGTGGTAATGTCGCCATTGCCGATGACCGGGATGTGCATCGCGGGGTGATTCTTGACCTGGCCGATAAGTGTCCAGTCGGCCTCGCCTGTGTACATCTGGGCACGGGTGCGTCCATGCAGGGTGAGAGCCTGCACACCACAGTCCTGCAAGCGCAGGGCCAGGTCCACCACAAAGGGGGTTCCATCGGGCAGGTAAAGGGACTGCTCGTCCCAGCCCAGGCGGGTCTTCACGGTGACAGGCGTACCCGGCACGGCATCCACCACCGCCCGCGTGACAGCCAGCAGTTGGGGCACATCGCGCAGCATGCCACTTCCGGCGCCACGCCCGGCCACTTTCTTCACGGGACAGCCAAAGTTGATATCGAGCACATCGGGATGCGCCTGCTCCACCACAATGCGTGCGGCCTGTGCCATCGCCTCGCAGTCCTTGCCGTAAATCTGTACTGCCACTGGACGCTCATCGGGGCACACGGCCAACTTCTCCAGGCTGCGGTTGACCATGCGCACCAGCGCATCACAACTCACAAACTCGGAATAGACCATGGCCGCACCCATGCGCCGGCACAGCAGGCGGAATCCGATGTCGGTGACATCCTCCATGGGAGCCAGCAGGAGTGGCCTCTCCCCCAGGTTGACCGAGCCTATCCTCATGCCTTGCCCTCAGCCTTGGCCTGGAATGCCAGGGCATACAGTTTCATCTGCTTGAGCATGGCCAGCAGGCCATTGCTGCGCGTGGGCGAGAGATGCTCGCGCAAGCCAATGCGGTCAATGAAGTAGAGGTCGGCCGACAATATCTCTGCCGGCGTGTGGTCAGAGAGCACGCGCACCAGCAAAGCCACAATGCCCTTGACAATGAGCGCGTCGCTCTCGGCCTGGAAGTGCAGCAGGCCATCCACCATGTCGGCCTGCAACCACACACGGCTCTGACACCCGTCTATCAGGTTCTGCTCTGTCTTGTACTTGTCATCCAGCCGAGGCTGGTCATTGCCCAGGTCAATGAGCATCTGGTAGCGGTCCATCCAGTCATCGAAGTCCGAGAACTCCTCGATGACTTCGTCTTGTATCTCGTTGATTGTCATTCTTCTGCGTTATCGTTATAGATGAGTTGTGTGAGTGTCTGTCCCACGGCCTTGAGCACATTGGGGTCTATGTTGTCGGGCGTGTCCTGCAGGGTGTGCCAGGTGGGGCCGAAATTGCTGGGCCCATCGGTGAAGTAGGGTACGATATCCAGGCAGGGAACACGCGCGATGCGGTTGACATTGACATGGTCGTCAACCAGGTAGCCGCCATCGGTGAGCGGGAAGTAATGCCCGTAGCCCAACTGTATGGCCAGGTGCCAGAGCAGTTCGACCACCGGCTGTGCATACTGCATGCTCACTTGCTCGCGTGCAAAGGTGCAGCCACGGCCTCCCACCATGTCGAGCAGGACCCCATAGCGAGCCTTGTAGCCAGCCTGCTGAGCCTGCTGAGCCCAGTAGGCCGAGCCCAGGCACCAGGTATCACGCCCGTCGGCAGGGTCCTCGCCCCACTCGGGAGTGCCCGCATCCTCGGCATCGAAGCACACCAAGTCCACTCCAGTGCGTATGGGCTGCTGCTGAAGCAGGCGGCAGAGCTCGAGCAGGACAGCCACTCCGCTGGCCCCGTCATTGGCAGCAGGCACAGGTGTGTGCCAGTTCTTCTGGTCGGGGTCATTGTCGGCCCAGGGGCGGCTGTCCCAGTGGGCACAGAAGAGGATGCGGTCAAGCGACTCGGGATTGACACTCGCGATGATGTTGCGGGCTGGCACCTGGGTGCCATCGTACAAGGTCACCGTACACCTCTGCTCTGTGACAGAGGCTCCATACTGGCGAAAGCGCGAGACGATGAAGTCGCCACACTGCTCGGCGGCATCGGTCCCCATGACACGGGGGCCAAAGGCGCACTGGGCATGGATATGTGCCATGGCACTGTCCTGCTGAAACTCAGGGCAGGGTGCCAGCGCGATGGTGTCTGCCTCGCTTCCGCTCTTGCCCGAATGTCCGCCACAAGCGGCCAGGGTAGCAAGCAATGCTGCGGCAAGCGCGGGAAGCCCGATGTTGGTCATGTGTTTCATATTCTGATAAATGTGTATTCTTGTTCCTTTATTTACGTTCAGCAAGGCCTGCCCGCAGACTGTGCGGCAAGGCGGCTGTGCAGCAAGGCACTCACCGCCTGGTGGCAGCTGCCTGCACCTCACGCATGACACGCAGGAAGTTGCCTCCCCAGATGCCTTGCAAGTCCTGCTCGGAATAGTGCCGGCGCAGGAGCTCGCGTGTGAATCCTATCATCTCGGAGGCATCCTTCAGCCCCCTCACACCGCCATCACCATCAAAGTCGGTGCCAATGCCCACATGCTCAATGCCCATTACCTGCACCATGTGGTGCAGGTGCTCCAGGGCATCCTGGATGGTGGCCTCGCCATCCTGGCGAAGGAAACCATGGTAGAGGGTGACCTGGGCCACCCCTCCCTTGAGGGAGAGGGCGCGCATCTGGTCATCGGTGAGGTTGCGGGGATGCGGACAGAGTGCCCGGCTGCTGCTGTGGCTGCACACGACGGGGACGCGGCTGAGCGAGAGCGCGTCATAGAACGAGGACTCGGCTGCATGGCTCAAGTCCACCATCATGCCCAGCTCGTTCATCCTGGCTACCACCTCACGGCCAAAGTCACTCAGTCCCCCGTGCTCGGCATTGCCACGCGCAGAGTCGCAAATGTCATTGTCGCCATTGTGGCAGAGTGTCATATACACGACTCCCACGTGCCCGAAGTGATCGAGCAGGGAGAGGTCGTGCCCGATGGCATAGCCATTCTCAATGCCCCGCATGATGGACTTGAGGCCGTGCCCCTTTGCCCAGGCGAGGTCATCAGGAGTGCGTGCCAGACGCACAAGGGAGGGGCAGGAAGCCGCGAGTGCCTCTATCTGCCGCAGTCTCTTCTCGGCAAGGGCAAGTGCCTGGCGGTTTCCCTCGGGCGTGCGCTCGCCCTGAGGGATATAGGCCACCATGATGCCTGCATCGAGGTGGCCATCTGTCATCTTGGGCAAATCCACCAGCACGCGGCTGGTGCGCGTGGTGAACAGGTGGTGGACCTCGTCCTGGCTGTCGGGGAAGAACATGGGAGTGTCCTCGTGGCTGTCCAGTGTGATGGTGCGCGCATGCACCTGCCTGGCCTGACTGAAGAGTGTGGCCTCCTGCACAAGCCAGTCAAAGAGGGCGTGCATGGCCGTCGCGCCCTGATGGGCAAAGAATGCCTCGGGATGCCACTGTACGCCCAGGATGGGCTTGAACTCGTTGCTCTCAACAGCCTCGATGATGCCATCGGAGGAGTGGGCTACAGCCTGGAGCAAGTTGCCAGGCTCACTCACGGCCTGGTGGTGAAAACTGTTGACAGCCAACGTTTCGCTCTGCACGATGCGATGAAGCAGACTGCCAGCCTGCACGCTCACGGTGTGGGAAGCTGAGTCGCGCCGCATGTCCTGGCTATGCTTGAGCATGCCTGGTTGCTGGCACTGGCTGTAGATGTCCTGGTAGTTGTGCCCGCCCAGGGCTGCCGCAAGTACCTGTATGCCCCTGCAGATGCCCAGCATGGGTATCTGCCTGTGGTAGGCTTGCCGCACAAGCCATATCTCCTGGGCATCCCTCTCGGGACACACGCCATGCAGACCAGGCAGAGGCTCCTCGCCCATGAGCAGGGGATTGATGTCCCCACCGCCCGAGAGCAGGAGGGCATCCACGCTGTCGAGGGTGCGGGAGAGCGTCTCCTGCACAGGGTCGGCATAGAGGGGGGTATGGTCCTCGCCCTCTGTAGAGTCCAGCTCGTAAGGCGGAATGACCACAGGAACGCCTCCAGCCTGGAGCACAGCCTGATAGTAGGCTTGTGCCAGTTCACAACCCTTGCTGCCGAAATTGCCCGTGATGCCAATCACAGGCCGCTGGCTACGACTTGCCTGTGCCATGTTACTCGTCCAGACTGACCGTGGGAACCGTCTCCTTGGGTTGCTGCCCGATGGGCACTTCCTTGCGTATGCTCTGCTTGAGCGAGATGAGGGTCTCGGTGGCTATCACCCCAGGAATCTCCTGCAGGCAGTCGTTGAGCAGTTCCATAAGGTGAGCGTTGTCACGGGCATAAAGCTTGATAAGCATGGTGTAGGGGCCGGTGGTGAAGTGGCACTCCACTATCTCGGGAATCTTCTGGAACTCTGCCACCACCTTCTTGTACATGCTTCCGCGCTCGAGGGTGATTCCCACATAGGTGCAGGTGTTGTAGCCCAGGCTCACCGGATTGACATGGAAGCCCGAACCGATGATGACTCCCATGTCAATGAGCCGCTGCACACGCTGGTGTATAGCCGCCCTGCTCACGCCGCACTCGGCAGCCACGTCCTTGAAAGGCAGTCTGGCATTGGCCGAGATGATGCCCAGTATCTTCTTGTCAAGACTATCTATCTTCTCCATATCTGCTTTGTGAATGATGTTATAGATTGGTAGCAAATTTACATCATTTATTCGTTACTGCCTATCAAATGGGCATAAAAAAAAAGACACCAGAGCGGTTTCTGGTGTCTTTTTGATTATCGCGGTATGCTGTTTACTTCACTATCTCATGCAGCTCAACGGTGAACACGAGGCATGAGAAGGGGGGAATCTTCTGCTGCTCGCGGTCTCCGTAGCCCAGCTGCTGGGGGATATATACTTCCCACTTGCTGCCAACGGGCATCAGGCAGAGCACCTCGGTCCAGCCAGGGATAACCTGGTTGACGGGGAAGGTGGCGGGCTTGCCACGCTTGTAGCTGCTGTCGAACACGGTGCCATCTATGAGACGGCCCTCGTAATCAACCTTCACGCGGTCGGTAGCCTGTGGCTTCTCGCCCGTGCCCATGGTGATGACCTTGTACTGCAGGCCGCTGGGGGTCGTCAGCACGCTGTCCTTCTTGGCGTTCAGGCGCAGGAACTCCTCGCCAGCCAGGCGGTTGGCTCCATACTTCTGCTCCATCTTCACCTTGTGGTAATAGGCTATCTGCTTCTGCACGACGGCCTGCGCGCTGTCCATGGAGTACTTGGTGTCGGTGGGGAAGATGCCATTCTGGAAGCCCTTGAGGAAGAGCTCATAGTTGAGCACATCCACACTGTCGTTCACCTGGCGGTTGGCATTGGTCCACACCTGGCTCTCCACCTGCTCGCGAATCTCCACGCCTGCCAGGCGTGCCTTCTCGCGCTTGTCGGCCTCAGTGAGTTCCTTCTGCTGGAAACCCTTGAGGAAATCCACCACATAGGCGGTATCCACACCCATGCGCTGGCTCAGGTAGTTCATCAGGCCATTGCTGTTGGCCATGCCAAACAGGTAGCTGAAGGTGTCCACACACACGGTGTCCACGCGCTCCACCTGAGCCTTGGCAGCCTTCTTGCTCTTGCGCTGGCTCTTCTTGTTGGCTGCGGTGGCACCCACACAGAGCAGGGCCACCAGAGCCATCAGGATGATCTTAGTATTCTTCATTGCTGACTGTCAGTCTGAAATGATGCGCTTTACTTCTTGATGCTGTGCAGCTCAATCTTGAACACCAGTGCCGAGTAGGGCTTGATCTGGCCACGGTCCTGGCTGCCATAAGCCTGCTCCTGGGGAATGTACACCTTCCAGGTAGAGCCCACGGGCATCTTTGTCAGAGCCTTTGTCCAGCCAGGGATAACCTGCTTGCACATGAATGTGGCGGCCTCACCGCGCTTGTAGCTGCTGTCAAATACAGTGTCATTGATGAGGGTCCCCTCATAGTCCACCTCTACGCGGTCGGTGTCGGCAGGAACTTCGCCTGTGCCCTCAGTGATTACCTCATAGTAGATGCCATCGCCCAGGCTCTTGATGCCGGGCTTCTTGGCTATCTTTGCCATGAACTCCTCGCCGGCCTTCTTGTTGTCGCCAAAGCGCTGCTCCATCTGCCTGTCCTTCACAGCGGTCATCATGCTCTCGGCCACCACGGCTGCAGAGTCCACACTCATCAGACCGCCCTTGCCTGTGGTGCCTGCCACGAAGCCAGCCATGAAGTTCTTCAGGCTCACCGTCTTGGTGCTGTCGTCGCCAAACACCTCATAGTTCAAGCCCTTGATCATCTGCTGGCTTATCTGCTGGCCAATCTGCAGACCGGCGAAGTAGGCAGCCTTCTTTTTGTCGTCACCTGCGTTCACAGCATCATTCAAGCCCTTGATGAACTCATCGATGCATGTGGTGTCAATGCCCATGCGCTGCTCCAGATATTCCTTCAGCCCACGAGTCTGAGCCATACCCACGGTATAGCTGAGGGTGTCAATGTCTGTCTTCAGGTCGGCCTTGGGAGTTCCACCGCCACATGAGGCCATGGCTGCAGCAATACCTGCCACGGCCAGAATAGAAATCTTCTTCATTATATAATATGTTTGAATTATTGTCCTTGACTTATGCCTATCCTCACTTCACGCTGATGAGCTCAACATCAAACACGAGCGTGCTGAAGGGGGGAATGGATGGGCCTGCGCCCTGCTCGCCATATCCCAGCAGATAGGGGATATAGAAACGGTACTTGGCTCCCTCGCTCATGAGCTGGAGACCTTCGGTCCATCCAGGTATCACCTGGTTGAGACCAAACTCGGCTGGCTGCTTGCGCTCATAACTGCTGTCAAACACCTTGCCCGACGCAAGCCTGCCCTCGTAGTGGCAAACCACGGTGTCGGTGGCCTTGGGGCTGCGCTCACCGCGTCCTGGAGTGAGCACCTCGTACTGAAGGCCACTCTTGGTGGTAGTCACGCCCTCGCGCTTGCCGTTGGCATCCAGGAAGGCCTTGCCTTCGGCGATAGCCTTCTGTGCCTGCTCCTTTTGCTTCTTCTGGAAATAATCGTTGAGCAACTGCTGTGCCTCACGATTAGTCATGGCTGGGGTCTTGTCGGCCAGCACATCGCTCACACTCTGGCTGAAGTCCTCCAGCGAGAAGTCCTCGATGCCCATGCTCTTGAGTTGCTGGGCTATGCCGAGACCCAGTGCATAACTGATTTTATTCATGCTTATACTTTATCTGAAAATTTCAATAGTGGCGCAAAATTACAATATTTTCCCCAACTCACACCTCCACGCGTTTCTTTTTTTCTTATTTTTGCAAAGGAGTAAAAGACTTAGGAGGGAAACATGAGAATAGTGATACTGACAGGAGCAGGCATGAGCGCCGAGAGCGGCATCAGCACTTTCCGCGACAGTGGCGGGCTGTGGGACACCTACAATGTGGAGGATGTGGCCACACCTGAGGGCTGGGCACGCAATCCCAGACTGGTGAACGACTTCTACAACACCAGGCGCAGGGAACTGCTGCAGACAAAGCCATGCCAGGGGCACTTGCTGGTGGCCGAGCTGGAGCACATGGGACACCAGGTGGATGTCATCACGCAGAATGTGGACAACCTGCACGAGCGGGCGGGGAGCACGCATGTGCTGCACCTGCATGGCGAACTGATGAAGGTGACAAGCAGCCGCAACCCCAACGACCCAAGCCAGATACGCACACTTGACGCCGACGATGCCGAGGTGCACATGGGCGACCTGGCAGCCGACGGAAGCCAACTCAGGCCCTTCATCGTGTGGTTTGGAGAACCTGTGCCCCAGATTGAACCAGCCATCGAGCTGTGCCAAAAGGCCGAGGCCATGATAGTGATAGGCACAAGCCTCAACGTGTATCCTGCCGCCGGGCTCACGCGCTACGTCCCACGCAAGGCACCCATCTACCTCATTGACCCCAAACCAGTGGAATGGAATGCCAACCGCCCCTTTGAGCACTTGCAGATGGGCGCAAGCGAGGGAATGGCCTCGCTTATCAAGAGACTATGACTTGAGGTTGCATGAATACACGACCCTGCGGCTCGGCGATCATACAGCTATGAGCTCTCATCCTAATGTAGCAATGCGAGACTTGTCATTCTCGAAGCGAATTGCCACACACACCGCATGACCACACAACCGCACAACCGTAAAACCACATAACCGCACAACCATAAAACCGCACAACCGCACAACCGCAAACAAAACCGCAAAAGAATGACCAACACGCTGACCATCAGATGCAAGAACAACGGGAGCAAGATATCAGTTCCCTTTGGCAGTTCGCTCTACGAGGCGTACGAACAGACAGGGCTGCACATAGAGTTTGGCCCTATCGCTGCCATGGTGAACAACAAGGTGCAGGGAATGAACTACCGCTTCTATAACAACAAGGACGTGGAGTTCCTCTCGCTGGAGTCTCCTGCAGGCATGTACACCTACACACGCACGCTCTTCTTCGTGCTGGCCAAGGCTGTGGAGGACCTCTACCCCACCGGCCAGCTCATCATAGGCGATCCCGTGAGCAGAGGCTTCTACTGCGAACTGCACACGGGAGAGGCCGTGACACCCGACATGGTGGAGACCATCAAGCGACGCATGCAGGAAATCATCAATGCCGACATGCCCATCCACCGCATACAATGCCCCATAGAGGAGGCCATCAGCATGTTCCAGAGCAAGGGCATGACCAGCAAGGTGCAACTGCTGGAGAGCCAGAGCAACCTATACACCGATTATTATAAGCTTGACCAGACAGTCGATTACTTCTACGGCTGCCTGCTCACACGCACGGGACTGCTGCATCTCTTTGACCTCGTGCCTTTCTATGACGGACTGCTCCTGCGCATACCCATGCGCAAGAACCCCGCCATACTGGAGCCCCTTACCCCGCAGAACAAGATGCTCGACGTGATGCGCGAGCACCGCCACTGGCAGAACATCCTGGGCATACGCACCGTGGGCGAGTTCAACCAGATGGTACTCAAGGGCGAGGGCACGCAGCTTATCAATGTGAGCGAGGCCCTGCAGGACAAGAAACTCTCCAACATCGCCGACGAGATAGCGACGCGCAAGGCCAAGCTGGTGCTCATAGCAGGCCCCAGCAGCAGCGGCAAGACCACTACTGCCAAGCGGCTGGCCATCCTGCTCATGGCCTGCGGACTGAGGCCACACACGCTCTCGACGGACGACTACTTCGTCAATCGCGTGGATACCCCGCGCGATGAGAACGGCAAGTATGACTTTGAGTGCATCGGGGCTGTTGACACCAAGTTCCTGGGCAAGCAGATGAGCGCGCTCATGCAGGGCGAGGAGATAGAACTGCCACGCTTCGACTTCCCCTCGGGCGAGAGGGTGTTTGAGGGACGAAGGCTGCGCATAGGCGAGGAGGACATCATCATCATGGAGGGACTGCATGCGCTCAACCCGCTCATATCCGAGATGGTGCCCGATGACAAGAAATACCGCATCTACGTGTCGGCACTCACCACCATACAGCTCGATGACCACAACCACATCCCCACACAGGACGTGAGGCTGCTCCGCCGAATAGTGCGCGACTACAAGTACCGGGGATATTCTGCACGCGAGACCATAGCCCGCCTGCCCAGCGTGACAGCAGGAGAGGAGAAGTGGATCATGCCATTCCAGGAACTGGCCGACGCCACCTTCAACAGTGCATTGCTCTATGAGCTGGGAGTGATACGCGCACAGGTGATGCCCATACTGGAACAGGTGGCCGAGCGAGACCCCGAATATGCCGAGGCAAGCCGACTCCGCCGCTTCCTGCGCTACTTCCGCATCGTGCCCGAGGAGCAGGTGCCACCCACCTCACTGCTGCGTGAGTTTGCGGGAGGAAGCTCATTCAAGTACTAACCATCTGGGGCGGGCGCAGCCTGCCACGCGCCTGCCCTCCCACTCATGCCACCCCCACCACGACCATCAACAAGCATTATGACACAGGAGTCAGAACAGAGAATGGAACTTCACGGTGTGAAGCCCACAGCCATGAGGCTACTCGTATATCGACAACTGGAGCGTAGCGCACGCCCACTCTCGCTCAAGGAACTGGAGGAGCGCATGCCGCTGGCTGAGCGCAGCACCATCTTCCGCACGCTCACCATCTTCCTTCAGCATCACCTGATACACGGCATCGAGGACGGAAGCGGTGCCCTGCGCTATGAGTTGTGCACCAGCGACAGCCACCACACACACGATGACCAGCACGGGCACTTCTACTGCGAATGCTGCCAGCGCACATTCTGCCTGCACGACATCCCCGTGCCACAAGTCACGCTGCCCACCGGCTTTGAGCCCACAGCAATAAGTCTTATGATTAAGGGAATCTGTCCCGAATGCCGGAGAAAAGCCAAACACACGCCCTTACCGTAAAGGCATACTGCTTGCCAGGCAAAGGCAAGCGGACTGCATAGCAAGGACAAGCATACTGCCCAGACAAGGGCAAGCGGGCTGCGGGTCAAAGGTGAGCGAGCCACAGGACAAGGGCTCAAAGCACGGCACGAGCCAGCCATCCCTGACCACCAGCCCTACAGCACACGACTCGGAATGCCCAGCACTCCACTGCACAAGGCTCGCGCAAGCCCCCAGCAGGAGCCCTGTCCCTTCACGCGCACAACCATCCATGCCGCCACACAGGTTTCTGCATCATCAATTTTCACTCCCATGCGAATATTTTACCTTAAACTTGCTACTTGTTGTAAAAAAGTGTAATTTTGCCTCTCACATGCCATCCACATGCCCATCTCCATGGTCGTATGACGATAGTGGCGGTGGGCAAGCAGGCAAGGAAGCGAGATAAGGAAGTGATTATAAACAATTATAGTATTAACCCTAAATTATCATTTATGAGAAAAAGACTCCTTAGTCTGTGCCTGATGGCTGTCGTGACAGCCATAGGTATCTCTGCGTGGGCACTCGAGAAGAACTCCGAGGGTGCTTACCAGATTGGCTCTGCGGCAGACCTCAAGGCCTTCGCGGAACTCGTGAATGGTGGTGAGAAACATGCCTGGGGCCAGCTCACAGCTGACATTGACTACGGCACCGAGCAGACGATGATTGGCACAGAGGCCAGCACCTTCTACGGTACCTTGGACGGGCAGGGACACACCATCAAGTACAATTTCTTCCCCGATGCCAATGGCTGTGCGCTGATCCGCAACCTGGAGGCGAGCGGCCTGGTGCAGAACCTGCACGTGGTGGGCAAGATTACCACCAGCAAGCAGTACGCCGCCGGTATCGTGGTGTGGAACAGAGGCGTTATCCGCAACTGTATCTCCGAGGTGGAGGTTACCTCGGGAGTGGCAGGCGATGCCACCCATGGAGGTATCGCAGCCGTGTCCTACCAGGGCGCGTACTACACCAACTGCGTGAGCCACATCACCATCAAGGGCGAGAAGACCGAGAATTGCGGTGGTCTCGTGGGCTGGGCCGACACGCGCAGCAATATCCAGAACTGCATTGTGGTCAACAACGACAGCGAGTTCAAGATTACCGACAAGAGCCATGCCTTCGGCCGCAACGGTTCCAAGCAGCTCCAGGCATTCAATGCCACAAAGTATGTGGAGTTCCGTGCCGGCACCAACAGCGCTGCCCGCCAGGGTGGCGCCTGCTACAACAACTTTGCCATCCAGCAGTGGAGCAAGGATGACGAGAAATGGGCCGACGGCACCATCGTCACCGCACAGGACCTCGCAAACGGCAAGGTGTGCTACATGCTCAACAACGACCAGCACAACATCGTGTGGCGCCAGGACATAGGCAAGGACGCATGTCCCCTGCCTGGCATCTTTGGCGAGGGTCACGCACAGGTGTATGCCTCCGTGGCCACCAACTGTAAGGGACGCGTGGAAGTAGCCGCAGGCGAGACTGCCCCCGAGGTTACATACACCAACACGCCTACCAATGTGACTGCCGAGGAGCACACCTGGGACAACGGCGTGTGCACCACCTGCGGATTCTTCGACAATGACCATCTGGCCATTGACCCCACCGATGGCTGCTACATGGTAAAGACTGCCGAGGACCTCAACTGGTGCGAGATCAAGAACCAGACCTCCAACGGTGGATGGTTCTCCATGAAGCAGATGAACGACATCGAGATCACAGCCCCCAAGGGCTACCCCATCTTCAACACGGGCAACTGGTTTGACGGCAACTACAATGGCCAGGGACACAACCTCACCATTGACATCGACTTCACCGAGCTCAACAACGTATCCTTTGCAGCACTCTTCCCACAGGCTTCCAACTGCGTGATAGAGAACCTCAACCTGCATGGAACGGTCAAGACCAGCTACAACTACGCAGGCTCAGTAATAGGAAAGGCCCTGGGAAAGACCTCCACGCTGCGCAACATATTCAGCGACGTGACGGTGTCCACCACCAAGACAGGCGATGCCACCAACGGTGGTATCATTGGCAACGTGGCTGTTGACACCAAGATGGAGAATGTCATCTTCGCCGGCAAGGTGGTGGGCGTGGAAGGCACGACCAACATGGGAGGCATCATAGGCTGGGCTGGCAACCGTGTCACCATGACCAATGTGGCCATGGTGGGCGAGGTCACAGGCGGCGACGACACCCATTCGTTTGCCCGCAACCCGCAGTCCATGGTGTTCACCAACTGCTTCTGCAACCAGGGCAATGGCGCACCCAAGCAGGATGGCAACCTCATATACTTCGATGATGCCGACACCGAGAGCGGTGCCCTGGCCTATGCCCTGAACGGCAGCAAGAACGGAGGCGAGGCATTCTACCAGACTATCAACGTGGACAAGGCTCCCTACCCCTTCACTACGGGCGACCACAAGAAGGTATATACCGCCCCATCTGATGGCTACCGCTGTGACGGCAAGCCCATGGGCAACGTGACCTACACCAACACCGAACAGGGCGAGACAGTCCTGCCTGAGCACAAGTACAAGGACGGCTTCTGCACCGTGTGCGGTGATGTGGACGTCACTTACATGACACCCGCCGAGGATGGCTTCTACGACATTGCCACACCTGGCCAGCTGCTCTGGTGGGCTCACTATGCGGCCAAGAAGAACCTGGGTGCCAAGGGTCGCCTGACCGAGGACATCGACATGCAGGGTATCGACAACTATCCCATTATCGGTGAGGAGACGGTTCCCTTCTATGGATGCTTCGACGGACAGTACCACGTCATCAGCAATCTTGTCATCAACTATCCCGACAAGAATGGCGTGGGCTTCATCAGCTACATCAACAGCGTTCCCGCCGATGCCGAGCACAAGGATGCTGACCGCACCGACGAGGAGCATGCCTCATACATCCGCAACCTCACCCTGGACGAAAGCTGCAAGGTGATTGGACAGGCTTATGTGGGCGGAATCCTGGGCGGCACATCCGCATGGCAAGGCCTGGTGAAGGTGCAGAACTGCGTGGTGCGCTGCGGCGTGTATGCCCTCAACGGCGCTAATGCCGGCGGCATCCATGGTGTGTGCATGGGCAGCAGCTGTGCCATCGCTGTGGACAACTGCGGTGTGACCTCTACCATCCGCTGCAAGAAGGAGGGTGGCGTCATCTCTGGCTGGATGGGCAGCTATGGCACACTCACCAACTGCTGGTCTATATCCAACGTATATGAGGAGAGCGATGGCGTCAACATGGATGCCGACCCCGATGCAGGAAAGCGCGTTGACAACTTCGTACGCTACAGCAAGCTCGCGACTGTGAAGAACAACTGGTGGCTCTACAAGCAGGACAATGTGGTGACCAACACCTTCAAGATGGACATCGTGCCCACCGGCGAACTTGCATGGGTATTGAACAACAAGCAGTTCAAGGAGCCCGTGTGGTACCAGCGCATTGGTGATGACGAGGTGCCCTTCCTCGACAAGCGCCGTGGTGTGGTGGCCAAGCTCTACGACAACTACTACAGCATCTACGATGACGAGTCACTCACCGAGGCCATCGAGGTGGTGAAGCAGGCCAACGAGGAGTACACCGAGTCGATGGCTTTCGTAGGTGTACGCAATGAACTGAGCGAGAAGAGCGCAGAGCTTGACGCTTGTGCCGACTACATCGACCTGGCCAACGCAATGGACACGCTCAACGTATATGTAAATAAGGTAAAGGCAAGTCAGAAGGTGTACAAGGCATACGATGACAAGTGCCAGGAGATCAAGGCTTACCTGGAGGCCAAGGGCGACTTTGAGGGTGAAGTACGCGACGCGCTCGAGGACTACCTGTACAACGAGTTTGCTCCCAATGACGAGAACCCCATCGGTTCCTATATGTATGTGACAGAGAACCGCGAGGCCGCCGACTCCCTCGTGGCCAAGGAGACCACACGCGTGGCCGAGTGGCTGCAGGAAGCCATCAACACTGGCTACATGGCTGGCTCTGACGTGACCCGCCTGATTGCCAACGCTACCTTCAGCGATGGCTTCAAGGGCTGGGAAGGCAAGGTAGGCACCAGCACCAGCGGCAAGGTGACCACCAAGGACGAAGAGCCTGCCGAGCTTTATGCCGGGGAGACCTGGAACAGCACCCTGGACATGCACCAGACCCTGAAGGGCATGAAGCCTGGCCTGTACCTGCTCAAGATGATTGGCGCCTACCGCCCACAGGACGACCGCTACAGTTACAACTACGGTGCCACGTTCTATGCAAACGGCAATGCCAACTATCTGATGACGGTCATCGAGGATCCCATCATGGTCAACGACACCATCGACCAGGTCAACTGCAACCTGCATGGCACCACCACCGACCTGGCTATCTATGCCGATGGCACATCCACCACAGATGACGCTGGCTCCGAGATTACCGGATATGTGGCACACGGCCCTCACGGACTGGCCATCGCCGGACACAACGGACGCTACATCAACTACATCGCAGCCGAGGTGGGCGAGGATGGCGAACTGAACATCGGCATCAAGGACCCCACATTCAACTACGGCAGCGACTGGGTGGGCTTTGGCGACCTTCGCCTCACCTATCTGGGCACAGCCGACAGCAAGGACGCAGCACAGGTTGACCTGGCCCTGAAGAGCCAGCTGGCACGCGCCAACACCATCATCGACAACTACCTCCCCACCGACGGACTCGACAAGGCTGTGCAGTGCGCACCCGCCTATCCTGCCTCGCTGAAGGCCGAGATCGAGGCCGCCAAGGCCGAGGCCGAGGCCGCAAGCACAGTAGAGGACAAGATGGCTTGCATCAGCAAGTTCTCCGAACTCTTCAAGCAGCTCTATGAGGCCAAGATGGCTTACATCTCATATTATGGCACAGCCAACAGCATTGAGACACTCGCCAACACCCTCATGGAGAACATCGGTGACAACTACAACAAGCTGATTGACCTGAGCGGTACCATGCTGGAGAACTACTTCGACGGTTCTGTGTCTGCCGAAGAGGCATCTCATCCCGCATGCCTGGACGAGGAACCCCTGGCGACCTATATGCCCAAGGTGGACGAGGACGGCACTATGCACATTGCCAATGCCTACCACATGGTAGCCTTCTCGGCTACAGTGTCGGGTGGAAGCACTGGCACCAATGCAGTCCTGGACAACGACATCGACATGACTGGCTTCCGCTACGCTCCTGCCGGCGCTGCCAACGAGGGTGTCAAGCCTGCTGACTACAAGAAGTACTCAGGCACATTCGACGGACAGCAGCACGCCATCAACAACCTGAGCATCGGCTCCGAGGACGCTCCCTACTCTGCAGAGTGCGCAGCCCTCTTCGCCGACATCCAGGGCGCCACTGTGAAGAACCTCATGGTGAATGGCGTGGCTTACTCCAACAACAAGTACATTGCAGGCATCACAGGCCGCTCTCGCGGCAAGAGCCTGCTGCAGAACTGCTCGGTGAACTTCGTGCAGAACTCCCAGGTAAGCGGTGACGCTACCAACGGTGGCCTCATCGGCGTGGTCGAGGACGAAGGCACAGTCATCGAGAACTGCTATGTGCACGCTGTGTTCAATGGCAGTCAGACATCCTCTTGCGGTGGTGTCATCGGCTGGTCAAGCGGCAAGAACGAGGTCAAGAACAGCCTGGTCATCAACGAGGTGAACCTTGCCGAAGGCCTCAACAGCTGCAACTCCATCAGCCGCAACGATGGTAACTGCACCGTGACCAACACCTACTTCACCACTGCGATGAACGGCACAAACATCGGCACACAGACCAACTTTGAGGCACTGGCCAAGGGTGAGATTACCTGGAAGCTCAATGGTTCAAAGGCCGATGGCGCATGGTTCCAGACCCTCGGCACCGACACCATTCCTCACCTGTACTCAGGCGACAAGGTTTGGCTCTCTGCCGGCGAGTATGTCAACGAGGAGCCCATCGTGGAACTCAATGCCTTTGCTTACGATGTCAAGGGCAAGACATCAGAGGATGAGGTGAACGTGTGGTACACCCTGAACGCTCCCGCACAGGCTGTGGACGTGATATTCTACAATGGCGACACCCAGGTGGCCACCATCCCGGCCGACGGAATCAGCAAGGGCAGACATAATGTGACCGTGGCCAACAGCGAACTGGGCGAGAAGGGAACCACCCTGCGCTATGAGGTGAAGGTGACCGGACTGGGCACCAAGGACGTGGCCCAGATGGGCGAGAGCTACAAGGTGTGGAGCCCCTACGGACTCGCATGCAACAACGCTCCCTCAAGCCCCGGCTTCGGACAGACCTACCTGATAGAGACCGACCCCGACGTGCAGGACGGCTACCTTGCCTACGGAACGCTCTACACGGGCTACATCTCCGACAAGAACCACTCTGCGCTCTATGCCTTTGACCAGGACTTCCAGCAGATTCTGAATGCCGACGGCAACGCCGGATTCAAGGGCGGACTGGAGAGCAAGAAGGGCATCTGCGCCGCTGACGGCAACGAGTACGACTTCAAGACCGTGCGCGTGAGCAAGGACGGCCGTGTGTTTGTGGGTCGTGGCAACGGCCTGACCAACAGCCCCATCGTGGAGGTTAATCCCGCCGACCTCAATGCCAACTGGACTCCTGTGTTCACAGGCGGCGAGCTCGACGAGGCTACCGGCATCGTCTATGCAGGCGACAGCGAGCAGGCACGCATGGTGAGCAGCTTCGACGTAGAGGGCGAGGGCGCCAACCTCAAGCTCTGGGTACTGGGCAACCAGCGCTCCACCGGAGGTTACAACCTCACCGACTATGCTTGCCACACCTACAACCTGGGCACAGCCACCACATGGACTGGTGCCGCCAGCTCTGTGTTTGAGCCCCTCACCAGTGTCTATACCATTGCTCCCAAGGCCGTGAACGTGGTTTCCGACCAGAAGGGCGGACTCTGGTACATCCAGCACCGTGGCACTCCCAGCGAGGCTATGCCTGCTCTCAAGCACTACAATGCCGAGGGTGTGGAGGACTACAGCGACATCACCACATCCTATGCACAGGGTGGCATGGCCATCACGGCCGACGGCGAGACCTTCGCTCTGCCCACGGCAAGCAACCAGATTACCATCTACACCACAGACTATGCACCCAACGTGCTGGGCAAGATATTCCTGAACCAGGTAGCCAAGATCAGCGTGAAGGAGTCTTCTGTGGCCGCAATGGCATTTGACTATGCCGGCAACCTCTATGTGGCCTCGGCTGGTACTGAAAGCGTAAGCCGCTACACGGTGCCCCGCGACAACAAGGTGGTGGTGACACCCGCTGCCCAGACCATCCAGCTTGGCGACCCCACAGGCATTGACTCTGTGGACAATGCCGACTCTGCCAGCTCCGCCATCTACAACGTGGCTGGCCAGCGTCTGCTGAAGGCCGAGAAGGGTGTGAACATCATCAACGGCCGCAAGGTGATGGTTAAGTGAGAGGAATAACAAGGAAAGCCTGCAGGGCTTTACTTGGGACTCCCGAGCGGAAATCACCTCGGCGACAGCCAAGGTGATGGTTAAGTGAGAGGAATAACAAGGAAAGCCTGCAGGGCTTTACTTGAGATTCCCGCCCATGAATTAGGAAGCCCCGCACGACACGGTTCGTGCGGGGCTTCCTGCTTGATAAACTTTCTTGTGCCTTGCGCTTGCCGTATGCAGGAAAACCCGTAATTTTGAGCGCAGAACACAGACAACAAGAATAAGTTATGAGACAACCCGAAGAGCGAAACATCAGTCTGCTTACCGACTTTGGCTTCAAGCGCATATTCGGCACCGCGCCCAACAAGGACCTGCTCATCAATTTCCTCAACTCCATGTTTGACGGCGAGCAGGTCATCAGGGACGTGCGCTTCCTCAACAGCGAGCATGTGGGCGACGTGTATGCCGACCGCAAGGCCATCTTCGATGTCTATTGCGAGAACGAGCACGGCGAGAAGTTCATCATGGAGATGCAGAACGCCTTCCAGCAGTTCTTCAAGGACCGCTCGCTCTTCTACGCCACCTTCCCCATCCGTGAGCAGGCCCCCAAGGGCGCCGACTGGGAC
>JBNMJN010000052.1:0-18774 GCA_050873805.1 Prevotellaceae bacterium
GGCAGGGAGGGGGCTCGGCCGTAGTTGTTAGGGGGCTCGGCCGTAGTTGGTAGGGGGCTCGGCTGTAGCAGGTAGAGGACTTACATTTTCATCCTACGTTTTGTTTATTTCACCTAAAGTGAGTAAATTTGCATCTCACAAGCCGCATGAAGTGGCTTAGGGACAAGTCTATAAACTAACTTGACAGAATATGAGGAAACTTTGGATTTTGGCGGCACTGCTGCCTCAGTTCGCCTTGGCACAGGTGTTCACCTCGGTGTCCATGGAGAAGTTGAGCGGGTCAGAGCCCGGCAATGTGCGCATGGCTGGCCTCAGCCGCGACGGACGCTACGCGCTCGTCACCTCGATGGAGAACCGTGGGCTGGAGCGCGTGGCCCTGGCCGATGGCAGCCGGGTGCGCCTCACCGATGAGGCGGGCGCGGGATACCAGCCCGCGATGAGCGATGACGGCCAGTTGGTGATGCACTGCTGCGACACCTACGGCGACGACCACCTGCTGCGCACAGCCGTAGAGGTGAATGATGTGGAGGCGGGCACGGTGACGCGCATCGTGGAGCCCGTGAGGGAGTTCCGCGCATTCCGCTTCGTGGGATCGCAGGCCGAGGTGGATGCCGCAGGGCAGACCCTGAGGCGCAAGGTGAGCGCCAGGCAGCGCGTGGCCGACAACCGGCCCACGGTGACCTGCGACGACCTCAAGCTGCAGCTCACACGCAATGGACACACGGTGACGCTCACCCCTAATGGCGACGATGAGGACACGCGCTACATATGGGCCAGCATATCTCCCGATGGCCAGCGCATCCTGTACCATGTGAGTGCCGAGGGTACCTATGTGTGCGACCTCGAGGGCGAGAATGTGCAGTTTGTGGCCTTTGACTGCTACGCGCCACAGTGGTATGACGACAACACCATCGTGGGCATGAGGTCAAAGGACGACGACCTCACCATCGTGTCCAGCGCCATCGTGGCCTACACGCTCGATGGGGCACGGCAGCAGCTCACCCCCGACCAGGATGTGCTGCTGTACCCCTTCTGCTCGGCGCAGGCAGGCAAAATCGTGTGTGCGCGCGGCAATGGGGAGATGGTGGTGCTGAATGTGAGCAAATGACGGACGACCCAATCATAATCAAACAAGAGACAGATGAAGATGAGAAAGATACTGATGCTGGTGGCTCTGTGCCTGCCAGCCTTGGCTATGGCCGACACGAAGCCAAAGATTTACCTCAATCCCGGGCATGGCGGCTGGGGAGCCAATGACCGCCCCATGGCCACCATATCGCATCCCGCGCTGCCCGAGACGGGGCGGCCCGACACCTGCGGCTTCTACGAGAGCAACACCAACCTGTGGAAGATAGAGGAGATGGGGCGCATACTGCAGGCCAGCGGCGAGTTCTATGTGAAGTACAGCCGCAGGGCCAACGGCCCCTATCCCTGGGTGCCTGGCGCCAGCGACGAGCAGCGGTACGACCGCTCGCTGCCTGTCATCTCGGCCGAGGTGGACGCTTACCGCGCCGACTACTTCTTCAGCGTGCACAGCAATGCGGCCGCCGATGGCGCGCTGGCCAACTATCCGCTCTTCCTGTACCGTGGACTGGACACCGAGAATGCGGTGAAGGACAGCCGCGAGATGTGTGAGAAGATGTGGCCCTTCCACACCGAGGCCATGAAGAAGGGCTTCGAGTTCATGAGCGCATACAAGTCGAGCATGAATGTGCGGGGCGACCGCGACTTCTACCACTACACCTGGCAGAACGAGAAGGGATACTATGGCTACCTGGGTGTGCTCATGCACGGGAGGCCGGGCTACCTGGTGGAGGGCTACTTCCACACCTACCAGCCATCGCGCCACCGCGCGCTCAACCCCGACTGGTGCCGCATGGAGGGCAGGCGATATGCCCGGGGCATCGTCAGCTGGTTTGGACTTACGGCCGACACGCTGGGCTGCATCATGGGCGCGGTGAGGAGCAAGACCGAGAAGAGCGATGGCCTGCAGTATTACACCTACGCCAGCGGCACGCAGGACGAGTACCTGCCGCTCAACGGAGCCACGGTGAGGCTCAAGGACAACCAGGGCAATGTGCTCAAGGTGTATGAGGTGGACGACAACTACAATGGCATCTTCGTCTTTACCGACCTCGCTCCAGGCAGGTATTTCGTGGACCTCTATTGCCCGGGCTACCGCACCCAGCAGAGCCGCACCAGCAGCAACAGCTACACCGTGCTGGCCAACCAGACTACCTACAAGGTGCATTACATGAACAAGGGCACCAGCACCCCCCTCACTCCCATTCCCGATGCCATTGACGGGGTGACCCAGGATGAGAACCCTGCGGTGCTCGACCGTGTGACGGTGAGGCTCTATGACCTCAATGGCCAGCTGGTGCTCACCACCACACGCAAGGAACTGGAGCAGTGTCCGCTGCCCTCGGGCGTGTATGTGATGGAGAGCGCGGGACGCAGCGTGAAGTATTACAGGAAGTAAGCCCCCAGGCAGCTCCCCGCCTTCCCCCAGCGTGGAGTGGCTTTCCCCACAGGATGAGCCTGCAGGCATACCGAAGCCCCCATCCTTGACTCAAGTAAAAGTCGAGGATGGGGGCTTCCCCTTTTCCTTCATCTCCAGCATCTCCTCACGCGACTCCGGCAGGTAATACTCCTCTCCCATATCTCCTCACGCGACTTCAGCAGTTAACTACTCCTCCCCCATATCTCCTCACGCGACTCCGGCAGTTAACTACTCCTCCCCCGTATCTCCTCACGCGACTTCAGCAGTTAACTACTCCTCCCCCGTATCTCCTCACGCGACTTCAGCAGTTAACTACTCTTCTCCCATATCTCCTCACGCGACTTCGGCAGGTAACTACTCCTCCCCCTCGGGGGAGGCAGGGGAGGGGGGCTTTCGCCATCCCATCTCCTCCACCACGCTCCTTACCATGCTGGCATCGGTGTGGCCGTTCAGGCGCAGCGAGCCATGCAGTTCGCTGACCCCTGTGCGCTCCAGTATCATGCGCGCGTTGTCGGGCATCACACCACAGCCAGGCAGGATAGCGATGCGCCCCGCAGCCTGCCTCACCAGCTGTGCCAGCAGGGGCAGGCCCTGTGTCACGCAGGGCGCGTGCCCCGATGTGAGCAGCCGGTCGCAGCCCAGGGCGATGATGTCCTCCAGTGCCAGCATGGGAGCGCGGCACTCATCGAAGGCGCGGTGGAAGGTCACGCTCATGCCCTGCGCCTGGCGTGCGAGCAGGCGGCATGCCTCCATGTCGATGTCGCCAGCGGGGGTGAGCGCGCCTATGACCACCCCCATGGCACCCAGCCTGCGTGCCACGGTGATGTCACTGGACATGCAGCGCACCTCGTCGGGCGAGTACACGAAGTCGCCCCCACGGGGGCGTATGAGCACATGCACGCGGATGCCTTGCCCCACGGCCCACTCTATCATGCCTGCCGAGGGAGTCACGCCACCCAGTTCCAGGGCCTGGCACAGTTCCACCCGCCCCGCTCCGCCAGCTATGGCGGCCCGCACGCTCTGGAGGTCGGCGCAGCACACCTCCAGCACTCTCTCCTGTGTGTCTTCTGTCTTCATACGGAAGTCAAAGGTAAGGCTTTCCTGGCAAACAATACCGCCCATGGCGGGGAAAAAGGCTGGAGGGGGGTGCGGAAAATACTCCTTAACTTGATATGTATCAGGAAAACGGGGGGCTGAGCGTTGGCTGCTCTCCCCCTCGGCAAGTCATCGGGGGGGCAATCTCTGTGCTGGCTGGTGACGATGGATGGGCTGATGGCATGAAGTGCGGGGGGCTCACCAGGCGGGATGCCGTCATGGGGGCTTGCGTAAGGCGGGCGGGATATACGCCAGGATGCCGGAGTGCCTTTCACGGTCGCCCGTCTGAGGCGGACGTGAGCGGAGAAAATCCAGAATGCGAGGAGCCTCACAAGGGTGGCCATAGGGCTTTCCTTGTGAGGCTCCTTGCTTTGCTTGCTGGGGCTTTCCCTGCGTGTGGACGCGTGAGGGGTGCCTGGGCTTGGGCAGACGGTAGGGCAGGGGTGCGCTGTCCTTACTCCTTGAGCGGGTTCCAGCCCTGTGCCTTGAGGTCAAACTCGTTGCCGTCGCGGCTGATGAGCTTGCGTCCCTGGCCCTCGGGGGTGATGTAGCCAATGACCTTGATGTCCTTGAGCTGGCTCACCACCTCGTTGGCAGCCAGGGGCACGGTGAAGAGCAATTCGTAGTCCTCGCCGCCGTTGAGGGCACAGGTGGACACGTTCATGTTGAGCTCCTCGGCCATGGCTGCCGTCTGGTAGTCCAGCGGGATGCGCTCCTCGTACACGCGGCAGCCCACATGGCTCTGGGTGCAGATGTGCAGGAGCTCGCTGCTCAGTCCGTCGCTGATGTCCATCATGCTGGTGGGGTGGATGCCTGCCTGGCGCAGAGCCTGGATGATGTCGCCGCGCGCCTCGGGCTTCAACTGCCTCTCCAGCAGGTACTCGCGCCCGCTCACATCGGGCTGGAAGTCCTCCAGGCGCGCCAGTTCCTCCTTGTTGCCCGACTTGCGGGCCTCGGCCAGTTGCTGGTTATAGACGGCGCGCTCACGCTCGAGCAACTGCAGTCCCATGTATGCGGCACCCAGGTCGCCGCTCACACAGATGAGGTCGGTGTCGCGGGCGCCGTCGCGGCATACGATGTCGCACGGGTCGGCCTCGCCTATCGCGGTGATGCTGATGGCCAGCCCGGTGTAGCTGCTGGTGGTGTCGCCGCCCACGATATCCACATGATGCTTGTCGCATGCCTGTCGCATGCCCCTGTAGAGCTCGGCAATGTCCTCCACCTGGAAGCGGCGTCCGATGCCCAGGCTCACGGTTATCTGGCGGGGAGTCCCGCCCATGGCATACACATCGCTCAGGTTGACCATCACGGACTTGTAGCCCAGGCAGTAGAGGGGCACATAGGTGAGGTCGAAGTGTACGCCCTCCATCAGGAGGTCGGTGGTGACCAGGGTGCGCTTGCCCTCGGTGGGTGCCAGGATGGCACAGTCGTCCCCCACGCCCTTGATGGTGGACTCGTTTACAGGTTTGATGTCTGAGGTGAGGTGGCGTATGAGGCCAAACTCACCCAGTTCGGAAATTTCCATTGGTCTTTGTTATGTGTCTTGTGTGTGGATGCTGGGAGCGTGCCTTAGGAGCGGCGTATCATCTCCTCCATGATGGCGGCCATGCGGGGCTGTGCCGCATTGGCGGCCCGCTGAACCTCCTCGTGTGTCACCTTTACAATCTGTCCGCTCACACCCATGTCAGTGATGACGCTCACGCCGAACACCTGGATGCCGCAGTGGTGGGCCACGATGACCTCGGGCACGGTGCTCATGCCCACGGCATCAGCGCCCCACAGGCCAAACATGCGATACTCGCTGGGGGTCTCGTAGGTGGGGCCTTGGGTGGCCAGATATACGCCATGCTGCACGCTGATGCCCTTCTCGGCGGCGATCTCGTCGGCCATCTGCACCAGGCGGTGGCTGTAAGCCTCGCTCATGTCGGGGAAGCGGGGGCCGGTGGGCATGTTGGGGCCATGCAGGGGATTCTCGGGCATGTAGTTGATGTGGTCGGTGATAATCATGATGTCACCGATGTGGAAGGCGGGGTTGGTGCCTCCGGCCGCATTGCTCACAAAGAGGGTCTTGATGCCCAGTTCGTACATGACGCGGATGGGGAAGGTGACCTGCTGCATGGAGTAGCCCTCATAGTAGTGGAAGCGGCCCTCCATGGCCATCACGTCCTTGCCTCCCAGGCGGCCGAAGATGAGCTGGCCGCTGTGTCCCTCGACGGTGGAGACGGGGAAGTTGGGTATCTGGGAGTAGGGGATGCACAGCACCTTCTCGATGTGCTCGGCCAGGTGGCCGAGTCCCGTGCCCAGTATGATTGCTGTCTGTGGCTGGCTGGGCATCTTAGCCTTGAGCCAGCTGGCTGTTTCTTGGATTTTGGCGTACATAGTCTTTTATCTTTTGATTGAACGTCTTGCTTTCGTTTCTCATTATCTCTACCTGGATGGGCAGCACATAGGTGTTCTCGCGCAGCGCGGCCGGCAGGCTGGGCATGTGGCGCAGGCGGCTCGCATCCTTCTCGGTGGTGATGATGAGGCGAGGCGTGGGCAGGCTGGCAAGGGTGTGCTCCACCAGCGCGAGGTCCTGCTTGCTGAAGTAGTGATGGTCGGCAAAGGCCAGGGGGGTGACATGCTGGGCATAGCGGCGCATGTCCTGCTCCATCTGCATGGGATTGCCTATGCCCGACAGCAGCAGGATGTGCATGTTGCGCTTGCGCAGTTCCTCCATCGGCATGGTGTCCCCATTGAGGATATGGGTGAGTTGCCCATAGCGCACGGTGCTGTAGAACAGTGCCTGGAAGGGCTTCAGATGCAGGGCTGCCTGCAGCACGCGGAATCCCATGGGGGTGATGTTTGGCGGGCACTTGGTGACCACCACGATGTCGGCACGGTCCTTGCCGGTGGCCTTCTCGCGCAGCCGTCCTGCAGGCAGCAGGCGGTCGTCTGTAATCATGCGGTGGTAATCGACCAGCAGGATGTTGAGCCCCGCGCGCACCTTGCGGTACTGGTAGGCATCATCGAGCAGGATGACCTGCACATCGCTGGTGGCGCTGTCGGTACAGAGCCTGTGGATGCCCCGGCAGCGGTTGGTGTCCACTGCCACATGGATGTGGGGAAACTTCTGCTTCATCTGCCATGGCTCGTCGCCTATCTTCAGCATGGGGGTGTCGGTGGTGGCCAGCACATAACCGTGGCTCTTGCGCTTGTAGCCCCGGCTCAGGATGGCAACCTTGTAGTGCGGGCTGAGCAGGCGCACCAGGTACTCGATGTGCGGCGTCTTGCCTGTCCCGCCCACGGTGATGTTGCCCACATCGATGATGGGGATGCTGTAGGTGTGGCTCTTGAGCACGCCTGCATTGTAGAGCGCGTTGCGCAGAGCCGTGCCTGCCCCGTAGAGCCAGCTCAGCGGGGTCAGCCATCTGTGTATCTTGATGTGGTCGCCTTCCATCTGTGTGGTGTGTGTGGTGGTAGGGAAAAGCCCGCTCCCGCTAAGTGCTGGAGCGGGCTTCCCAGTGTGTGTGGGATGTGTTACTTGAAGTTGGGGATGAGAGGCATCCTGGCCTGTATGGGACTCTGGCTGCGGATGTCACGGATGAGGCTGAAGGCGGGGTAGAGGTCGCCCAGTGCCGCGCGCATCTGGCTCTCCAGGTAGTCGGCCTTCGTGCCCTGGAGCATGGAGGCATACCAGGGGGCGGGCTCGGGGTAGCGCCCCACGCTGTACTTCTTCACCTTGGCGGCCTTGGCGGCTGCGGCGATGGCATCGTCGAGGTTGCCAAGCTTATCTACCAGGCCAATCCTGAGAGCCTGCTCGCCTGTCCACACGCGGCCCTCTGCGATGGCTTTCACACTGTCCTGGGGCATGTGCCTCCCCTGAGCCACGCGGCCGGTGAATAGTTCGTAGCCCTTGTTGACGTATGCCTGCATCAGGTGGCACTCCTCCTCGTTGAGGGGGCGGCCCATGGCGCCGAAGTCACTCAGCTTGTTGGTCTTCACCACGTCGAAACTCAGTCCGAGCTTCTCGGTCAGCAGTTCGGACGCATCGGGAATCATGCCGAAGATGCCTATGCTGCCCGTCAGGGTGGTGGGCTCGGCGAAGATCTTGCCCGCGCCGCAACTGATGTAGTAGCCGCCGCTGGCCGCCAGTGCGCCCATGCTCACGATGACGGGCTTCTCCTGGCTCAGCAACTGCACCTCATGCCATATCTGCTCGCTGGCGTATGCCGAGCCGCCCGGACTGTTGACGCGCAGCACCACGGCCTTCACGTCATCGTCCTCGCGCAGGCTCTGCAAGTCCTTGGTCATCTGGCTGGCTGTGATCACGCTTTCCTGGCTGAAGCTGGCCGTCACGTTGTCCTTTATCTCGCCGCAGGCGTAATAGACGGCCACCTCGTCCTCTACCTTGTCATTCAGCTCCTCCGACTTGGCCATGTCGGTCACGCTCACGAAGCGCAGGCTCTCGTCGTCATCGGTCTTGGTGCGCTTCTTCAGCTCTTTCTTCACGTCGCTCAGGTAGCAGGTCTTGTCTATCAGTCCGCCCTTGACGCTCGTCTGAGGGTCGGAGAGGAAGGTGAGGCTGTCGGCCAGCAAGTCCAGGGCCTGTGCTGTGGTCTTGCGGCTCTTGGCCACCTCCTTGAGCATGTTCTGCCAGATGCTCTGCTGGTAACTGGCCACCTGCTCGCGGTTGGCGTCGCTCATCTGCTCGGCGATGTAAGGCTCCACGGCACTCTTGTAGGTGCCCACCTTGAACACCTGCATCTTCACGCCCACCTTCTTCATCAGTCCTGTGTAGAACATGGGGTTGCTGCTCATGCCGCTCCAGCTCATCATGCCGATGGGGTTGAGATAGACACGGTCGGCCACCGAGCATAGGTAGTAGGACTCGCGTGAGTAGGTGTCGCCATAGGCCACTATCCACTTGCCGCTCTTCTTGAACTCGAGCAGTGCCTGGCGCAGTTCCTGGGCTTCGGCGGGGTAGGCGGCCAGTGCGCCTCCCTCCATGTAGATGCCTTCTATCTTGTCATTCTTGGCTGCTTTCTTCAGGGCCTGCAGAGCCTCGTCGAGGGCAAGTTCCTGTGTGGCGCTTCCGCCCAGTTGTGCCAGTGGGTTCTGCTCTCCCGCGCGCTCGGTCATGCTTCCTTGCAGGTTGATGCGCAGCACCGACTTTTTCTCGATGGGGGACGACATGCCCTCGCTGGCAATCATGCCGGCCATCGACACGATGGTGAGTACGCCCATGATGACGCTTACCAGCACCAGTCCCACCACGGTGGCCATAGTGTACTTGATGAAATCTTTCATTGTCTCTTGCAGTTTGATGTGTTCTGTGATGTGCGCAGTCTGTGCAGGCACATAATTATATGTATAGCAGTACAAAATTAAGTGCTTCCAGCAGCATGTGCAAGTTTTTTGGCCATTTTCTTGGGGAATAGGGGCAAATGGGGCACTGGGGTGGGAGTTTCGGCATTCTTCCATGGCATAAGTGGGTTGGGTAAAAACAAGATTGTGTGCTCACATCTTGCAGGTAGTCCTGTAGTGCCAGAATGCCAGGAGAGGGTGAATGCGGCATCTCAAGCAGTGGGTCTCATGGTATGTGCAAGAATGCCAGTCGGCAATGCAACATTGTGCGACATTGCCGACTGGCATCCTTGCGTCTGTCCCAAAGTGGGGCAGTGGCCTGTGGACAGGCGTGTGGACAGGGCCAGGTCAACTCAAGCGTTGAGGAATATCTCGCAGGTGTCGAAGTTTATCTCCCAGTTGCCGCCCTCTACGCTTTCCCATTGATACTTGGCTCCCATGTGGTCCCACCACGCCTGGAAGCGTGTGCCAGTCTCGCCCAGGTCTTTCACCAGTTTGTCATACAGCTCTGTGTTGTCGGCGGTCAGTATCTTGGCCAGTTCGTTCAGACCATTTCTGCGCTCAAACAACTGCTGTATCTCATCTCTCTCCTCGGGCGTTACCTGCCCTACTAATTTCCTTGTTGTCATCTTTCTGCTATGTTTGTTTGTTGAGTTGTAGCTTATTTCCATTCTTTTCGCAAGTCGAAGGGGTCCAGGTAGGCTATCTCCTTGATACCGGCGTGCTCGGGCAAGAACTCGGCGTGCTTGCGTATGCTCTCCAGCAGTGTTCGGCTTGCATTGCGCTCCAGGTGTGCCACCACACATTGCTCGTGGCTGGGGGTGTTGACCTCCAGGGTGGTCTTGCGGTTGAGCCAGATGCAGCGGCTGCATTGGTAGGCATCGCAATGTCTGCAGATGGGAGCGTGGTCAAGTCTGTAAAGCAAGGGGTTCTTGATGCAAAGTCCATGCTGTAGGTCGCCAATGGTGGTCTTCAGACTTCCCATGCCGTCCTCCTCCTTGGTCAGGTAAAATGCGGGACACACATAGAAGCATCCGTCTGGAGCCAGGGTGATGCAGGTGTCGCCAGCCCCGCAGTTATTCATCTTGTTCAGCATCATACGGTCTGTCAGGAGGTTCAACTGCACAGATTTTCCTGAGAGATAGACGTTTTCTACCTTTTTCGACAGGATGCGGAGCGTGTCCTTGTATCTCTCAAAGTCGCCCTCGGTGAAGCACTCGATGTCCGTGATGACAATGTTCAGGCGGTTTGCCTTGTCCAGCAAGGTGCAGATGTCTGCCGCGTGGGTAAACAGTTCTTCCCTGCTTGTCCTCAGCACATGCACTGCGCTGGGCGCGAAGGGATAGTCGCGGGTTTGTTCCACGCTGTCAAAGACCACTACGTCGGCCTGCTCGTGAAGGCTGGCAGGCTTGATGTCGGTGTGGTCGATGCTGTCAATGGCCTCCAGGTAGTCCTGCGGCAGGGGGTAGTGGGGATATACAAACTGGATGTTCAGGTTCTCCTTCATCGCATACACGATGCCCTTCTTCAGGGTGTCGAGCGGAATCAAATTGCGCTTTTGTGGCTCGTTTGCGTAATTGCAGAAGGACACCGAAGTGTCATCCAGCAAGATGATGATGTATTGTGTCATTCCTCACCTCCTTCCTTCTCCAGTTTGCGGAAAAGTTTGTTCCAGTAGTAGTTGTTGGCTCTCACGCGTGCCTTGTGCATCTTGCAGATGGCTGTGGCACGCTGGTAGATGGTGGGCGTATCGGCAGCATCGTAGTTCTCTCCCTGGCACCAGGCGCATCCCTCGGCCACTTCGCAGTCAATGCACTCTTGCGAGGACTGCGTGCATCGGTCTAGGGTGAGGAAGGGGCGCAGCTTGTTCTGGTCTATGCCATCGTGGATGTTGCCTATAATCCATGCCTTCTTGTTGCGGAGCGAGTATTGTGCAAAACGTGTGCAGGGGTAGAAGTTGCCCTCTGCATCCACAGCCAGCATCATGCCTGCACCGCACCAGTTCTGGTTCTGCAGTTGGCAGTCCAAGGGTTTTCCCATCTGCTCGTTGAAGAAGGAACAGGCGTAGTCCTGGTAGTAGTCGCCGTCTATGATGGCATCGGCAAGTTCGGTGAGCTGCTGCTCAAAGAGGACATCATCCCCTTCCTTCCACACATTCTCAAACACGCAGTTGATGTTCACCTCGTGTATGCCCAGCGAGTACAGATGCAGCACGCTCTCCTTTATATAGGGTATATCGGCACTGCTGATGGTCACCTTGGTGCCCGCACCAGGGAACTGGCTCAGCCACAGCGGGATGTTCTTCACCACATCGTCATACGAACCTTTCTCCTCTTCTGGCTTGGGCTGGATGCCCTGCTCCATCTCCTTGGTCTTCCAGATGCGGTTGAGGTCGTGCTTACGTTTGGTTCCGTCGATGGTGATGCCGATGGAGAGGTGGTCGCGGTTCTTCTGGATGAACTTCTGCACTTTCTCCGAACCGTAGTTGATGCCATTGGTGGAGAACGAGAAGCGATAAGAGTTGAACCAGTGGTGGTTCCTGCGGAACATCTCGGTCTTGAGATAGTCGCAGATTCTCTCTATCAAGTCTATCTCCAGAAATGGCTCTCCGCCGATAAAGTCCCATATCACGCTCTCTTCCTTCATGTCCTCCTCGTGGTCGAGGATATAGTCAATGGCGGCCTTGGCCACCTCCCATGGCATACGCTCCTTGGTGTTCTTGCCCACCAGGTAGCAGTACTTGCAGGCCAACTGGCAGTCCTTCGTGACAATGAAGGTGATGTCCTTGGCCATGCCAGACTGCCATGCTTCCGCAGGTTTCTTGATTTCTTCCATGTTGTTAATAGTCTTCTTTCATTTGTTCTGAACTGCACACTTTGGATATGAGCAAGTTTATGCAATCATTCTCTTCTTTCTCAAATATTCTTAGAATTTCATTTATGATATTGGTGCGTTCTTTTTCGCTTTTGACAATGATGTATTCGATATTCATTGGCCGCAATTTCAACTTCTCCTCCTTGGTGCGTTCGCTTAGTCGTGTGCAGAGGAGGTTCTGTTCTTCAGCCTTCAACGTAAATTCCATACTTGCTTTTCGAGGGACGTATCTCCATTCGCGTTCATTTATGAATTTGGGCTTGTTTTCCAGTTTTAGATGTTCTCTATCGGCACTTGTGCCAACCGCACGCTTGACGTAATAAAGCATGTATTCCTCGTTCAATGAACTGCAATTGCAGATGATGGGCTGGGTGAGTTCGTGTTTCGCATATTCTGTTATACGCTTGTATATGTCGCTTTTATCCGAAACATACAGGACGGGGGTGAATCCCTTGTCTTTCGCCCATTTTTTGTTTAAGCCAATTCCATACTTCCCATACTTATTTTGATGGAATGACATCTTCGAAAGAGGAATGTCGCAGGTGCATACCATTGGTATGATAAGATCTTTGCCACCCCAGTCGCGTTCCACGCAATAGCGTGGCCATAGTCCTTCCTCTAATATCTTCACAAGGGTGTCAAATTCGTGGGTGAAGTGAAAGAGCGTAGTTGAAGATAGTGTTGACATAAATGTAAGTGGATAATGATTGAGGAACGTGGCCAGTGCGATGGCTAGCCACGTTATATTTGTAAAAATTACAAATATAAAAGGCCGGAACAATTGCCTCGGCAAGTGCCGTTGCAAGTGCCTCTGCAAGTACTATAGCAAGTATCGCTGCAAGCACCTGAGCAACTTCCAGTACAATACCCCTGGCAACTTTCTTTGCATGATGTAATACAATCGCTTGCACAGAGAACATTGCAAGAGTGTTCGCAGCTGCCAGTACAGGTTCCATAACATCCAGTGTTGCAGCTTCCCCAGCAGTTTCCCCAGCAATTCCAATCGCAACCCATTGGATTCTTTTTTGTTGTTTTGGCTTGCGTGATGCTTGGCGCGCTTGCCAAAACGACCCCGGCCACAAGAGGCAGCACACTCTTGGCGGCTTTCTTGAAGAAGGCTCTGCGAGACTGCATCTCGTTGTTCTTCTTGTTCTCTTTATTCTCTTCCATGATGATTTGAGAATTAAAGTTTTGTCTTACAGCCTCCCGAGAATAGACAATAGATAATACTCACCTGTAGATACTAAAAAAGACGTGGGAGTCTCTACTTCGCCTATCCCAAGTCTTCAGGCTCTCGCATTGCCTATACTCAAAGGATAGACAACACAGATAGCCCACGCCGTGACGTACTATACGGATAATGCAACACGAAAAGGGTAGCCACTCCATGGCATCCTGCTCGTGTGCATAGGATATAATACACCCATTGTGGACGCTTCCAGTTGTCGCTCTCTTCTTGAGTATATTCAAATTTGCGAGATTCGAAGACTCGAAGATAACGTTCCGTAAACGTCCTTTCCAGTAAATAACCCACGCACCCTTACAAATGGGCTAACTGTGAGTCACGGGCAAAGTTAGGGAATTGTTTTGAAACAGGTACGATTTTAAGTGAAAAAATTGTATGCACAGGAAAAAGACATTGTAGAGCACCAGGCTTTGTCAGATGGCATGGCCGATGATGCTTGCCCATGAGTGGCAGCATGCTTGCTTCCTGCCCTTGTCGCCCTCCCTTTTCCTGGGAAATGCTTTTCTCCTGCTTGTGCAGGTATCTCTGTTGCCCGGGATACCTTCGGATGAGCGCGAAAATGGAGGAATGTGCCTGCTTGCACAATAAAGCGAACATACAGTTCGTTATCTGTGTGTAGATTTGCACTTCAAAAATGAACATCCCATGCCTGCCAACAAGAACGCGATGACCCGATACAAGATACTGGATGAGCTGCTGGGCAGCCGGTATCACAATTATTCCCTGGACGACCTTACCGAGGAAGTCAACAGGCGGTTGGCTGACATGTATCCTGGCACAGACGGCGTGGGCAGGCGAACCATCGAGAAGGACATCTATTACCTGGAGTATGAGGGGCCGTTTATGGTGGAGATAGAGAGGTATTCCGTGGCAAGCTATAATCCCGACAAGCAAAAGGCGTACTCCAAGAGGTGCCTGCGCTATGCCAGCCCGTCCTTTTCAATATTCAAGAGGGAAATGACGGATGACGAAGTGTGTCTCCTGAAGGAGGCACTTTCCCTACTGGGGCAGTTTGATGGACTTCCCAATCTGGACCGGCTGGAGGGGCTGAGGCTGGGCCTGGGTGCTGCAGGCCATGACGAGCGATGCATTATATCGTTTACCAAGAATCCTCTGGAGAACTCCAACTTGCTTGGTGAGTTGTTTACGGCTATATCCCAGAAGCAGGTGCTGGAGTTACATTACCATGTATTCTCAAGGCCTGGAGAGGAGTCGCAACTCAATGTGCATCCTTATTTGCTGAAGGAGTACAACCGCAGGTGGTATCTGTTTGCGGCTTCAGAAAGTGATGGCAAACTGCTCTGCTTCGCTCTCGACAGGATAGATGGGTGTGTCCCCCTTCCTTCGCACAAATACAAGGATTATGAGGGAGACCTCAACGAGAGGTTTGATGATATAATAGGGGTTACGCTGTTTGAAGACAGTCCTATATATAAGGTGGTGTTCTGGGTCAGCGACAGCTCCAAGGACTATGTCCTGACCAAGCCGCTTCATGATTCTCAACGCAAAATGCCAAAGGATGCGGTGGATGCCTTGCGGGTGAGGTATCCCCTCCTCCAGGGCGGGATGTTCCTTAGGATAGACTGCAGGCGCAATTATGAGTTGATACGCGAGCTGGCTGGTTTTGGCGAGAATCTTCTGGTGCTTGAGCCCAGGGAGATTCAGGATGCGGTTTACGAGCGGGTTTCTTCGCTTGACGATGCATATCAGAAATTACGAACGTAGGGTTCGCGTGAGCGCCATACCTTTGCATCGGAATTAACACAAAGGGGTCTTTGACAATCGGGTAAGCAGATATAAATTTGATTTCGTCACGCGTGGCGTAAGCCCTGTCTCCTCGGAGGTAGATTCGCGTGATGTCTCTTTGTCCCGCAATGGGGCATTGAGATGACAATGTCATATCGTCAACGTTGACTATGAGACATACGCGGTATGTCTTTTCCTGGCGTTGTTGTATTGACGGCGAATTCCAATCTAAACATCACTCCTGTTTTATATAAAGAAATGACATTCTGCTTATCCCGATTGCCAGACTCTTTTTTTACCATAGAACAAAAATGGACAAGAGCACAATAGCTATACAGGCACGGCGCATTGCTTCGAAAGAGGATTTGCTGAACCTTCTCAACCAGATGAAGAGGGATGAGATGGCAGAGGCTGGTATGGATGACTGCTTCCATCCATTCTCGATGAAGCACATCAATTACTACTGCAATCCCAATAATGCGTTTCACCGCTACAAACAGTTCGATATCAAGAAGAAGTCAGGCGGGAAAAGGACAATTTCCGCTCCCAGGCACAGAAGTTTCATGCTGATGCTGAGGTATGTGAATGAGATATTCGCATCCCTCTACACGCCATCGGATTATGCTATGGGGTTTGCCGAGGGACGGTCAGTGGTGACAAACGCCGATGTCCACAGGGGACAGAATTATGTGTTCAACACAGACCTGAAGGACTTCTTTCCCAGCATCGAGCAGGCCAGGGTGTGGAGGCGTATCCAGTTGAAGCCCTTGTGCCTGCAGAGAACCGCAGCCAATCTCTTGGCTGGCCTTTGCTCGATGAAGGTGAAGGAGGAAGGAGGCGGGGCCAGGTTCGTCCTGCCTCAGGGTGCGCCCACTTCTCCCATACTGACCAACATGATTTGTGACAAACTTGACCGGCGGCTGGCTGGCCTTGCCCGAAGGTTTGGCTTGCGTTACTCACGTTATGCCGATGACATCACGTTCAGTTCGATGCACAACGTGTATCAGCCGGATAGCGCATTCAGAAAGGAAATGGAGCGTATAATCACAGACCAGGGATTCCGGATGAACAGCGAAAAGACTCGCCTGCAGAAGATAGGGGCGCGCCAGGAGGTTACGGGCATCATTGTCAGCAGTAAGTTGAATGTTACTCAGAAGTACGTCCGTGACCTTCGCAATGTCCTGTATATATGGGACCGGTATGGCTATGACACGGCTTTCAACAAGTTCTTCCCTAAATACAAGGCCGAGAAGGGACATGTGAAGAAGGGTACCCCCGATATGGTGAATGTCCTGGAGGGGAAACTCATGTATCTCAAGATGGTGAAGGGAGAGGATGACAGCGTGTATGTTCGGCTTAGGACAAAGTTTGACATGCTGGTGCAGAAACTCCTCGACACCAGCAACGCCACAGTGCGCGGGGTGAGTTATGTGGAGACGACACCTGTCCTGGAATTTGAGAAAAAGAATGACACCACCATAGTCTTCAAAGTGTCGGAGCCAAAGGAATACTATGTGCTTTGTAAGGGCTCTGAACCGATGCGGGAGTTGCCCCCTGCGCCTTACGTCCCGCACAGATATGCATCATTCACATTGGGAGGAAGGAAGCAGAGGGCCTCGGTCAACAAGTCGTTGACCCAGGAGGAGGAGACCCGTAAGGACTTGCTTTCTATTTCTCATTGCAGGGATGCCAGTGGTAAAATGTTCTGGCTCATACACCGCTCCGACAAGGTGGTTGCGCCACCGGCGAATCTGGTTAGCATTGATGAGCTGAACAGTCAGTTGGATGACTTGTTAGACTTATGAATATGGAAGACAAACTGGAAAATACTATAAACAAGATAGTTCGGCTCTGTGCCCAGAATCCTGGGTTTGACAGAGAATTGCGAAGAAGGCTTGGCATGGTCACTCTTGCAAGGGGCGCGGCTATGGACAAGCCCATTCGTGACGATGTCCATGCCATTCGCGAGGCACTGGAAATCAGGGGCGACAACAGCATATCGTATGACTTCATCTCGAACCGAGGGTACAAGCGGCTCAGAGACCAGCTTATCCTCGACAACCTGCGCATGGAGAATGCCGCAATGAACCTGAAAGATAAGGAAAAGGAGCGTTTCTACGTCTTCTGTGTGAATGCGTTCTATCAGATAGAGAATGTCGTGAACTACTACTTCTATGTCATGTTTCCCAAGATAGACGACTTGCTTGACTGCATAGAGAGGTGCACATCTTTGGATGGGAGATACGGATTCAGGAGGATGCCCAACAGAGAGTATAGGACTGTGAGTGACATTGAGATAAAGCACAAGCTTGATGCGATATGCAATATCTTGTTCCCAGGGGAAAAAATAAAGATAACATACTCGCAGTTGCGGCAGGTTCGCAACGAGGGAGCACACCGTTGCATGATAATTATGGAAGGGCATGATGAGAGTAATGCGCTTTACAAATTTTTCAGGAATAATACTTTCAACAGTATTAGGATAGCCCTAATCAAACTCGTAAGTGCAGTAAGGCAGGCGGTGGAAAATGCTGATAGGGGGATTGTGGTCAGAAAGGGCATCATAACCAGTGTCCTGCCCAGTGTCTCCTTTGTCAACATAGATGGGACACCCATGCAGATCCCATCTGCCATGCTTCGAAATGTCAGTAAAAGAACGGCGGGTTCGCCAGTAGAAATTCAGATGAAGAATATGACGATAGTGGATATCGTTGACGTAAAAATATAATCTTAATTAAGCAAAAAGGAATATCTGATGAGCACAAGTAGTGATATACCAATGTCAGAACTTTCTAATAATGGAAGTTGCATCCTCATTTATGATGAGATAGAGACTCTGGACTATGTTTATAAGTTCTTTAGGGAAAATGGTTTCCGGGCCACGGAACACAGTAAGGGGATATTCTTTCCTTGTGTTTATCTTTATGTGAATCCCTTTAAGAAGGTTTATGCTTTTGGAATGCCTGGGATATGTTTTGCTCGGTCATTCTATGAGCATGCAATTACGGTAAACGAGTTTATCATCATCTACAATATATATGAGAAATACAGGGGGCTTCCACTTTTAGAAATGTCGAGATAAATAATAAGGTGAGCGTCATGACAAACAATAAACAGAAGGCATATGGAATTACAAGGTAAGATTATTGCGATGCTTGAACCGCGTTCTGGCGTGGCAAAGACAACCGGGAAGCCATTCAAGGTGGCACAATATATTCTCGAGACCCAAGAGCAGTTCCCCAGGAAGGTCATGTTTGAGGTGTTTGGCGAGGAGCGTATTAGCCAGCTGAATATTCAGATGGGAGAACTCTTAACCGTACATTTTGATATTGATGCCAGGGAGTACAATGGCAAGTGGTATAATACCATGAGGGCATATAATGTGACCAGAGAGGCTGCTACGGTGCAGAAAGGGTCGGACGTGGAGGATGATTTCCCGCCTTTTGGTGATGGGCAAACAGATGTCTTGCCATTCTGAAAAGTTTCGGATCTCTTTACTGCGTGCGGTGGTAAAGCCGACTATCATTGCACTCTCTATTGAAATCCCGCCTTGCGGCTGGACAGCAAAGGTGAGGCGGTGATTGAGCATGACTGCTGACCTTCTGTGGGCATAGGCAACTCAGGGAGTGGTGCGTGTGGAAGAATAGGGTGATGACGCGTCTTTCGCTCGCCTTCCTCCCGCCCCTCCCTTTCCCGCGCTTTTCCCCTCTTTGGCCCTCCCGCGTGTCCCATTCCCCATCCCCTCGCGCATAATATATATAATGAGTGTTCAGAAAAGTTCGCCAAATTGCTCAAAAAAGGCGTGTGAAGTGTTGCGTGTGGTTGAAAGTCATCGTACCTTTGCAACCGCAAACAGGGAGGGACGCTCCTCAAGAGAGTTCCGCTGGGAATTGCGCCCCGAAGGGGGCTGGTTCTTTGAGAGATTTCACATAGACAGAGAGAGTAGTACAAGAGAGACAAGTAC
>JBNMJN010000053.1:0-17872 GCA_050873805.1 Prevotellaceae bacterium
CCCTCGGCACGGCCTATCTCGATGCCCTCGGCACGTCCCTCCTCGTGGGCGGTGTCGATGGAGTTCTTGATGTCGCGGTAGGCCTTCAGGCTGTCCTCGTACTCGTGCAGCTCCTCCTTGGTGAAGCGGGCGAACTCGGCCTCGGAGAACAGCCTGGTGAAGATCTTCTCGGTGAGGGCCTTGGGGCGGTGGCTCAGGCCGGCCAGGTGCTTGAGCACAAAGAGCCACTTGTCATAGAGCGTGACGAGCTCGTCCTCGCCCTTGCTGAACTTCGCTATCTCCACATACTTGAAGGTGAGCTTGTCATTGAACACGCGGCACGTCTTCTTGTCCAGCAGCCCCACATCGTGGCTGATGTCCCCGGGCGCGAAGGCGTCATCGTGCATGTTGAAGTTCAGCAGGGCCACCACATAGACGTGACTCAGGCGGAAGTCCCAGTCGGCGCCCTTGGGGGCCTGCTCGCGGATGGGGAAGGTGGCGTAGAAGAGCGAGCGGTCCTTGAAGAACTGCTGGAAGGCGTTCTGCATCTCCACGATGAACTTCTCGCCGTGCTCGTTCTCGCAATAGACATCGAAGATGGCCTTGCGGTCGGCATACACGTCGCCCACATGCTCGCTGTTGAGGAAGTGCACGTCCCTGATGACCTGCTCGCCGTCAAACATGGAGTTGAGGAAATTGATGAGCAGGTCCTTGTTGGGCGCTGTGCCGAATATGCGCTTGAAGCCAAAGTCGGTAAGCAGACTGATGTATCGCTCTTCGGGTTGTCTCATAACTCTACGCTTTGATTTGGCCTCAAATTTACGCGTTTTCCCGCACACGGCAAGCGAGAGGCAGGCAAAGTTTCACTTTCAGCCCGCCCGCCAGGGCGGTGCGCCTACCCTTCTCCCCTGCGGGAAGCAAGCATGGAGAGCACCTCACCCCCTGGACAGCCCCAGGGACTTAGTCCTAATCCCGGCACTGGAGCCCAGTGCCTGCATGCCACACCCATGCCATACCCACATGGGCAGAAAGGCCCTGCGACCCATGGATGAGTATCCATGAGGCTCTGAAGCCTGCTCCTGAGGCCCGCGCAAGGGAGTCCCATGACTGGCGCAGCACGGCGCCCCTTTCGTTCAGCCCAGGCTGAACGGTCAACGCATGTATAGTGCAAGTGCCAACGCAGCCTACTGAATCCACCGTCCAGCCCAGGCTGAACGAAAGCAGGAGCCCCATGCGTGCCACATCCATACAGGCTTCGGGGCGCAAGGAAGCGTGCTCCTGCGCCCCGGAAAAGCAGATGCTCTGGAGCAGGCAGGCCAGGGAACTGCAGGCCAGAGGCGAGGCGCGCAAGGGGAGAAAGGCTGACTCCCGATGGTGCCAGGGCACAAAAAGAATCCGCAATGCCTGCCATGAGACATTGCGGATAGGGTGATATGACGATGCGTGCAGGCTCATGCCTGCGGCGTGTCAGCAAGCCAGAGCCTCGGTGTCGAGTGCAATCATCAGTTCCTCGTCGGTGGGAATGCAGCACACGGTCACCTGGCTGTCATCGGCCGAGAGGATGGCCTCGGTGGCACGGCAAGCGCGGTTCTTGGCCTCGTCCATCCTCACGCCCATGAACTCCAGGCCCTGTGTGGCGCCCTCGCGCACCTCCCACTGGTTCTCGCCCGCGCCACCTGTGAAGACGATGATATCCACACCGCCCATGGCAGCAGCATACTGGCCGATGTACTTGCGTATGCGGTAGGTGTACATCTCCTTGGCCAGGCGCGCCTGGTCATTGCCATTGGCGATGCCAGCCAGGATGTCGCGGAAGTCACTGCTGAGCTCGCTCACGCCTGCCAGGCCCGACTGCTTGTTGAGCAGATTGCTGATTCCGTGGGTGTCCAGGTGCAGCTTGTCCATCAGGAAGGTCACGGCGCCCGCGTCGATGTCACCGCTGCGCGTGCCCATCATCAGTCCCTCGAGTGGGGTGAGACCCATGGAGGTGTCCACGCACCGGCCATCCTTGACGGCGGCGACAGAGGCTCCGTTGCCTATGTGACAGGTGATGATTCTCTTTCCCTGGGCACTCTGCAGGCCCAGGAACTCGCACACCCGCTGCGACACATAGCGGTGGCTGGTGCCGTGGAAACCATAGCGGCGCACGCCATACTTGCGGTAAAGGTCGTAGGGCAGGGCATACATATAGGCATAGTCGGGCATGGTCTGGTGGAAGGCAGTGTCAAACACGCCCACCTGGGGAATATTGGGCAGGAGAGCCTTCACGGCATCCACGCCCTTGATGTTGGCAGGATTGTGCAGGGGAGCCAGGTCGTTGCAGGCGGCAAAAGCCTCCATCACCTCGGGGGTGAGCAGCACCGACTTGTTGAACTTCTCGCCTCCGTGCACCATACGATGCCCCACAGCACCCAGCTCATTGAGGCTGTCCAGCACGGCATACTGGCCCTGGGTGAGTACCTCGAATATCCACTGCACGCCGGCAGTGTGCTCGGGCACGGGACGCTCCATCTTGTGCTTCTCGCCATGGAGCTTCACGGTGATGAAGGAGTCGGGCAGGCCTATCTTCTCGATGCCGCCACTGGTGATGACCGAGTGGTCATCCATGTTGTAAAGTGCATATTTAATGGAACTGCTGCCGCAGTTGAGTACCAAGATTTTCATATTTGCGATAATCATGACAGCAGCACCCCCCATCGCCCTACCCTCCCCTGGGGAGGAAGCACATGCCCCCAGATGGGGAAGGATGTGCCTGTGAGGGGGAGCTGCATGCCTTTTTTGTATAGAAAAAGTATAAGTTACGAATAAATCAATGTCCCTCGTAGGCAGGGACGTGCTGGCGGCTAAGGCAAGTGCCCCCTCCCTGGCGGCAAGGCCCAGGAAGAGAGTACCGCCGCGCCAGCTTACTTCTTTGCATCCATGGCCTGGCAGGCTGTGATGGCCACCATCTTGTAGATGTCGTCCACCGAGCAGCCGCGTGAGAGGTCGTTGACAGGACGTGCTATGCCCTGCAGGATGGGGCCGATGGCATCGGCATGCCCCAGACGCTGCACCAGCTTGTAGGCGATGTTGCCCACCTCCAGGCAGGGGAACACCAGCACGTTGGCCTTTCCTGCGATGTCACTTCCGGGGGCTTTCTTGGCTCCTACCGCAGGTACCAGGGCCGCGTCGGCCTGCATCTCGCCATCCAGCTTCAGGCTGGGAGCCAGCTCGTGAGCCAGCCGCGTGGCCTCGACCACCTTGTCCACCGCCTCATGCTTGGCACTGCCCTTGGTGCTGAAGGACAGCATAGCCACGCGCGGGTCGGCAAAGCCAGCCACGCTCTGGGCCGTCTGAGCCGTGCACACGGCTATCTGTGCCAGCTGCGCAGCATCGGGCACCGGGGTCACAGCCACATCACCCACCACCAGCACGCCATTCTCGCCATACTCGGGAGCCTGGGTGATGAGCAGCATGGCGCCACTCACGCAGGAGATGCCAGGCGCGCACTTGATAATCTGAAGCGCGGGGCGCAGGGTGTCGCCTGTGGTTGAGAGCGCACCGCTTATCTGCCCGTCGGCATCGCCGCTCTTGATGATAAGGCAACCGAAGTACAGGGGGTCGAGCACCTTGCGGCGAGCCTCCTCGATGGTCATGCCCTTCTTCTGCCTCAACTGGAAGAGCAGCTGTGCATACTCCTCGGTCTTGGGGCTTGTGGCAGGGTCGATGATGGTGGCCTTGTCCACGTTGTTCAGCCCCAGTTTGCTGGCAAGTGCATGGATTTCCTGCTCATTGCCAATCAGGATGATGTCGGCCAGTCCGTCGGCCAAGGCGCGGTCGGCAGCGGTCAGAGTACGTTCCTCCAGGCTCTCAGGCAGCACGATACGCTGCTTGTTCTGCTGTGCGCGGAGGATGATTTTGTCCATTAAGCTCATTTTGCTTACTCCTTATAATAATTATGTATTGTATGTCCTGTATGTCCTTGTCCGGCCTGCATGTCCACAGGCAGGCTGTCGTGCGCCTGCATGAGGAGCAGCCCGGCATGGCGGGCACGCTCTCCTCCTGCCCTCAGAACCTGCCCCTCATGAGCAGCAGTTCCAGGTCCTCGGCCGAGAGCCGGGTGCGGAAGGTGTCGTTATAGGCCGCGCTGATGTTGCCCGTCTCCTCGCTCACCACGATGGCCAGGGCATCCGTCTCCTTGCTGATGCCCTTGGCGGCGCGGTGCCTGAGCCCGAACTCCTTGGGGATGTCCAGGTCGTGGCTGATGGGCAGGATGCAGGCGGCCGCCGTAATCTTGCCTGACGAGATAATCATGGCGCCGTCGTGCAGGGGGCTGTTCTTGAAGAAGATATTCTCGATAAGCCGCTGGCTGATGCGCGCGTTGATGACCTCGCCCGTGCGTATGAAGTCGGTAAGCGGCAGCTCGTTCTGCATCACGATGAGCGCGCCCACCTTCTGCTTGCTCATGTTGAGGCACGCCATCACGATGGGGAAGATGTCCTCGCGCTCGTGGGCCATACCTGGTGTGCCCCGCTTCTTCTCGGGACGGAAGATGTGGATGAAGCGGCGGGCACGCTGGTGTGCCCCTATGGCGTAGAAGAAGTGGCGTATCTCCTCCTGGAACAGGACGATGATGGCGATGGCTCCCACGCTCACCAGCTGGTTGAGGATGTTGCCCAGGAGCTTCATCTCAAGCACCTTGCTGATGACTATCCAGAAACTGATGAAGACAAGCACACCATAGAAGATGTTCACCGAGCGCGACTGCTTCATCAACTTGTAGCAGTAGTACAGTATGATGGCCACGAGCAGGATGTCTATCACATCCTTGATTCCCATTTCTAACATGAGCGCATCTTGTTGGTTATCCTCACGGCCTCCACCGCCTCGCGCACGTCATGCACACGCAGGATAGAGGCTCCCTGCAGCAAGGCGATGGTATTGAGCACGGTGGTGCCATTGAGCGCTTCCTGGGGAGTGCCGCCCAGCAGGCGGTATATCATCGACTTGCGGCTGATGCCCACCAGCATGGGCAGGCCCAGCACACGCAGGTCGGCGAGGCGGCGCATCAGCTCGTAGTTGTGCTCGAGAGTCTTGGCAAAGCCGAAGCCAGGGTCCAGGATGATGTCCTTCACCCCCATCTCATGCAGGCGGTGCACCCGAGTGGCAAAGTAGCGAAGCATCTCGGTGAGCAGGTCGTCGTAGTGCGGCGCCTGCTGCATGTCCTGCGGCGTGCCCTTCATGTGCATGAGGATGTAGGGAACTCCCATGCTGGCCACGGTGGCAAACATGCCTGGGTCGAGTGACCCGCCCGATATGTCATTGACTATCTGCACGCCATACTCCTCCACGCACATGCGGGCCACGTCGGCACGAAAAGTGTCCACGCTCACCACAGCCTGGGGAGCCACACGGCGCAGGATGGCCAGGGCATGCCTCAGTCGCTCCATCTCCTGAGCCGGCGACACGTCATCGGCGCCGGGGCGGCTCGAATAGGCACCTATGTCAATCATGTCGCCTCCCTCGTCCAGAATCTGCCGTGTGCGTGCCTCGATGTCCGCGTCGGTCTGCTTACGGCTCTGGGCATAGAAAGAGTCGGGGGTGACATTGAGGATGCCCATCACCCGTGGGACGCTCATATCCATAAGCGTTCCGCCCACATTGATGGTGCAGGGGGTAAGTTGTCTTGTCTCGTTCATGCCTCGTCTGTTCTGACGGGCAAAGTTATTCATTATTTAAGGAACGTACAAGCGAGTGGTGACAAAAAATGCGCCCTCACGCCTTCCCCCCTCAGGCTGGCTCCACCCGCAGGGGACAACTGGTTCATGCCACATCACCGCCACCCTGCGGCCCAGCCCATGAGCACCGGGCAAGCAGCGTGCACTCTGTGCCAGTCCACGCGATGCAGCGCCACTATTATACGAAAGCAGCCGGCTGGAGCGCTTCCTCCAGCCGGCTGCATTGATATTGAGTGTAGCCCCGGGTGATTATCTCACCACCGTCTTCTGCACGTCCTTGCTGCCATCGGTGTAGATGGTGACCACGACGTTGAAGCCCTTGAACGGCTTGTCGCTCACCTGGCCGCTCACATTCACATACTCGATGCGCTCCACAGCCTTGTCAGCCGTGCCATTCAAGTCGCGCACACGAGTAGGCTCATAGTCATTGTCGCTCTCTATCACCTTGGACGATGTAGATGTGTAGCCATTGAAGCCATACTGCTTCACGATGGACGGATAATCCTTGAAGCAGATGTTGGTGTCAATGCCAGCGCCGGCCGCGAGCCCGTTGGCGGTGTTGCCATCAGTGTACTGGAACATGCCGTAGCGTGTCTTGTAGGTCTGAGTGTAGTTGTCCACATAGTTGGCATAGGGATAGTTGGCAATCCAGCACTCATACTTCTGGCATATCTGTGCCGTGGGCACCCAGCCGTTGTAATCCTCGTCAAGCCATGAGGCATAGCCATAGAGTCCCACGAGGTAGCCCTGAGCCGCCACCTTGTCGAGGAAGGTGAGGCACACCGACTTGGCGTCGCAGTTGCGTGCGACAGCATCCTCGAAGTCGAAGTAGATGGGATACTCAAACGTCTTGCCCGCAATGTAGCTAAGGCACTGGTCGGCCTCGTAGCTGGCCTCGCTCGCATTCTCGGCATAAGAGTAGAAGTAAGCGCCCACATTGAGGCCGGCAGCCTTGGCAGCGGTGTAGTACTCCTCGAAGCGATAGTCCTTGCGGGTCACGAATCCGCAGCGCAGGATGACGTAGCTGTAACCGGCATTCTTGATAGCCTGGAAGTCAAAGCCCACGCCCTGGTGCTCGGACACGTCCACGCCATAGGCCATGATGTTGCCCGAACCGCCACGGCCGCCCTGGTAGTCATCGTAGCCCTGGCCGCCAGTTGCGGTGATTTCAGCAGGCAGGATGACCCACTTCTGGGCCGAGGTGTTGTTGCTCTTCCACACCTGCACATTGGTGCCGTTGGAGATGTCTGCATTGAAGGCATCAAGGGCATAGCTCTCGTCGAGCTTGCTCAGGAACGTGTAGGTGCCATCCTCGTTGTGCACCAGTTTCCACAGGGAATTGTTGTTGCTGCTGTCCCAGGTCCAGGTCTGCACGTTGGTGCCATCGGCTGCATTGCCGTCGGTCACGTCGATGGCCTTGCCACTGTGAGCAGCCTCGATGGTGTAGTAGCCATCGTCGCGGCGGGTAATCTGGAACTTCTGGTTGTTGCCGTCGCCATAGGTCCACAGATGCACATTGGCACCATTGTCGGTGCTTCTTTCGGCCACATCGAGACCGATAGCATTATTGGACGAGCATGCGATGCGGAACACGCCCTTGGTCACAGGCACATCCACCAGGTCAGCGCTCACGCTTGTGGTGTTGCCAGCATAGTCATTGGCATAGATGTGAGTGAGGTAATAGCCAATCTCCTTGTTGTGCTCTGTGCTCCTGACAAAGAAGGTGGCCTTGTTGCCCGAAATGGTTGCCTCGTGCCACACAAGGTCGTCCTGGCCGTCGGCCACTGTCCAGGTGGGCATTGTGACAGACTTCACTCCCACATTGTCCTTCACGGTGCAGGTCACCCTGTAGCCGGCCTGGCTCACATCGGTAATAGCGATGTCGGTGATTTCGGGAGCCTCCTCGTCATTCTCCACGGCAGGCACGAACACCCACTTCTGCGCGTCTGTGCAGTTGCCCACATAGCCCTGGACGTTGGTTCCATCAGCCATCTTGCCAGCCTGTACATCCAGGAAGAGACCCTTCTTGTTGATGATGTAGTACACACCATTGACCGCGCTCCTCAGCATCCACTGCTGGGCGATGTTGGTAGCAGCGCCATCGGTATATTGCTGCACATTGGTGCCATTGACAACGCCAGCATTCTGCAGGTCAAGAGCCTTGCCCGAATGTACCGACACAATGGAGTAATAGCCATTGCCCAGGTACTTGACTTTCCAGCGCTGGTTCTCTGCGCCATTCACTGTCCACAGGTGTACATTGCCGCTGTTCTCCGTGGAGAGGTTAGCCACATCAAGTCCAAAGTCTCTGTTGGAAGAGTTGCGGATTTCATAGGTGCCATCAGCCAGAGTCTGCGAGCCGTCAACGGCCACGAACCTGAACGTCTGCGCGTCGCTTGAGTTGCCTGAGCAGCCCTGGATGTTGGTGCCATCAGCAAACGTGCCATTGGCGATATCCAGGAAGCGTCCGTTCTTGTTGATGATATGGAAGTTGCCTTCACTGGTCTCCTTGAGCATCCACATCGAGGCTGCGTCGCCCTCAGTGAAGTCCCACTGCTGCACATTGGGGGTGCCTGTGTAACCGCCTCCGCTGAGATTGAGTGCCATGCCACTGAGCTTGGAGCTGATGGAGTAACAGCCACCGCCCAGGTACTTGACATTCCACTTCTGGTTGTCGGCATCGCCCAGGGTGCTCAGATCCACATTGCCGCCCTTAACATCCGAGGAGTCCTGCACCTCAAGTCCGTACTTGGCAGACTTGGCCAGGCATATCTGGTAGGCGCCATCGGGGATTGCCCGAGCACCATCCACGGCGATGAACAGCCACTTCTGGGCATTGCTCTGGTTGCCAGTATAGCCCTGCACGTTGGTACCGTTGGCAATAGTGCCATTGGCCACATCTATGTAGAGGCCGTTGCTGTTGACAATGTAATAGGCACCGTCACCGGCATCCTGGAGCGTCCAGTTCTGCACGGCAGTACCATCGGGGGTGTATTGCATGACGTTGGTGCCTGCGGCCGAGCCAGCCTTGTAGAGGTCGATATTCTTGCCCGAATGCACAGCCTGGAAGTTGTAGTGGTCGGTGTCATAGCTCACCCTGAACTGCTGGTTCTTGCCCTCGACATATTCCCACACATGCACATTGGCCTCATCATTCGTGCTGAGTGCCTCCACATCAAGGCCAAACTTAGGATTGCCATAGCATGCGATGCGGTAAATGCCGGCAGGAAGCCTGTTGGGATTCACGTTGGTAGCGGGCACGTCCACGTTTCCAGCGGCCACGCTGGTCACGTTCTGCACATCGTCATAAGCATAGATATGCGTGATATACACGCCCGACTCGTTGTTGTGGTCGGCAATATTGATGGTGCATGTGGCGGTGTTGCCATTGACGGTCGCCTCATGCCACACGAGGTCGTCCTGCCCGTTTGCCTCAGTCCAGGTGGGCATGGTGACAGAGGTGACGCCCACGTTGTCGCTCACGGTGCAGGTCACGGTGTAGCCCGACTGGCTCACGTCCGTCACCTTGATATCAGTGATTATGGGAGCCTCGCTGTCAATCTCGGCCTCGGTGAACACCCACTTCTGTGCTATGGTGCCATTGCCCACATAGCCATGCACGTTGGTGCCATTGGCCATGGTGCCCCCGAAGGCATCCAGGAAGAGCCCCTTCCTGTTGATGATATAGAAGTTGCCGTCACCAGCATCCCTCAAGATCCACTGCTGGGCATCGTTGGTGGACGAACTGTTGGCATACTGCTGCACATTGGCAGAGTTGTCGATACCTCCGTTATACACATCGAGAGCCTTGCCCGAATGAGCCGCCACGATGGAGTAATAGCCATTGCCCAGGTACTTCACCTTCCACTTCTGGTTGTTGCCCTCGCCTATGGTCCACAGGTGCACGTTGGCGCCATTGTCCTTGGAGACGGCCTCCACGTCCAGGCCATAAGTGGGGTCAGAGGCACAACGTATGTTGTAGCAGCCATCCTCGATGGCCTGCGTGCCATTGACAGCCACGAGCTTCCACTTCTGGTTGTCGCCCGAGTTGCCGCACCAGCCGCCTATGTTGGTACCGTTGGCCATAACGCCACGGTCGGCATCCAGGAAGCTGCCGTTCTTGTTCACTATATAGAAACTGCCGTTTCCTGCGTCCTTGAGCATCCACATTGAGGCTGCATCATCGTCCGTATAGGGATACTGCTGCACGTCAGGCCCGTCCTTATAGTATCCGCCATACACATTGAGTGCCATGCCACTATGCTTGGCCGTGAGTGTATAGTAGCCATTGCCCACATGCTTGAGTGCCCACTTCTGGTTGTCGGAGTCCGCTGCAGTCCACAGTTGCACGGTAGCGCCACTCTCGGTTGACTTGTCCTTGACATCGGCTGCAAACGTGAAGTCCTGCGCCGAGCGAATCTGATAGTCACCATCGGGAAGCGACTGCTGTCCGTTGATTGCCACGAACACCCACTTCTGGGCATTGCTCTCGTTGCCCGTCCAGCCCTGGATGTTGGTGCCGTTGGCAATAGTGCCATTGGCCACATCCATGTAGAGGCCATTGTTGTTTACCATATAATAGGCACCCGAGCCAGCTTCCTTGAGCACCCAGTTCTGCACGGCAGTTCCGTCGGGGGTGTATTGCATGACGTTGGTGCCTGCCGCAGAGCCGGCCTTGTAGAGGTCGATGTTCTTGCCAGAGTGCAGCGCGCGCACATTGTAGTGGTCGCCGCTGAAGGACACGTTGAACTGCTGCTGCTTGACGCCAGTATATTCCCACACCTGCACGTTGGCCTCGTCGTCGTTTGAGGCATTAGAGACATCCACGCCATACTTCGCGTCGCTGTAGCAAGCGATGCGGTAGTCACCGCTGGGCAAAGTGGGACTGGCCTGGGTAGTGGTCGTCGTCGTGTAACTGGCATTGGAAGGAATGCTGTAGGATGACACGTACCAGTAACTGGTCACGTTGCTCAGCACCGTATATTGGTTATACCCGCAATACTGGCCCTGCAGAGTGTTGGCCAACGGGCGACGCCCGAAATAAGCGGGGCACGATGAGTCGCCACTATAGACGATACCATCCTCAATGTCCGTTACCCACTGCGCGTGTGGAATGCTGGTCACATAGATACACACGCCCTCGGGATGGGCATCCAGGATGCCCTGCAGCTGCGATACGGTAAGGCCATTGACATACGCCTGGTTGACATTGAGCGTTCCACCACCAAAGCTGCATGAGTAAGTAGATACCTGGCCAGCCCCGTCTATCCAGCAGTAGGGAGCCAGCGACGACTCGGTAATCGCGCTCCAGCTGGAGTTGTTGCTCAGATACATGCGGGCGCGCAGCATCATCGCGTTTGACACGAGCGTGCATGTGTAATCGGTCTGCTGGGTCAAGTACAGGTCACTCGGATACGGGACGCCAGCCATCGCGCCAGGTGGTACCACGAGTCCCAGACATGCCACCAAGGCCGTAAGCAGAGCACGCTTCACCTTTGTTAGTAGTTCTGTTCTCATCATAACATCTTGTTGTTAGTTGAATTGATATAATTGTTTTAGTCTCTCCAAACCTTCTCTGCCCTCACGGCATCCCTGTCCACAGGACACAGGACCATGCCACGCGTCCGTCCTCGGCTTGCTTTCCAGGCGATGGTACCCGAAAATACGCCAAGGGGAACATCCCCCATTTCCCCTCTCCTTCATGTAACAAAGCCGCATAGCACCCTATGCCAAGCACACAGCAGAATTGAGAAAATTAGGTGCAAATTTAGTAAACCAGAAAACACAACACAAGAATTTATTAACTTTTCTTGCAAAAAATTAGCACATCGCTTGCTTTGAGGGGCATTTGGAATGCATTGTGGATGAATTGAGAGCATGAAAGCAGTGCTTTCTGTGTGCTTGACATGGGAATTACCACAACTTTGCAGGAGGCACATGACAAAGTTGGGCTGCACCCAGTGCCACAATGGCAAAAATGCGCTAACTTTGTGCTTGGCTTCGGGTATCGCGCCCGCACAGCCAGGAATTAAGAACAGAGACATGACCACACTGGAATCACTCTATGCCCTCTACCTGCAACACCCGCAGGTGACAACGGACAGCCGCGACTGCCCCCAGGGCTCCATCTTCTTTGCCCTCAAGGGCGAGTCTTTCGACGGAAACCTCTTTGCCGCACGCGCACTGGAACAAGGTTGTGCCCTTGCCGTGGTGGACAACCCCGAGGTGGCTACTGACAGCCGCTTCGTGCTGGTGCCCGATGTGCTGGACACCCTACAGCAACTGGCAGCCTTGCACCGCATGCGCTGGGGCAAGACCGTGCTGCAGATTACCGGCACCAACGGCAAGACGACCACCAAGGAACTCGTGTCGGCAGTACTGGCACAGGCACACCATGTGCTCTTCACGCAGGGCAACCTCAACAACCACATCGGTGTGCCACGCACCTTGCTCCGCCTGAGCCAGGAGCACGACATCGCTGTGGTGGAGACCGGAGCCAATCATCCCGGGGAAATCAAGTTCCTGTGCTCACTGGTACATGCCGACTATGGCCTCATCACCAATGTGGGACGCGCGCACCTGCTGGGCTTCGGCTCCTTTGAGGGAGTGAAGCACACCAAGGGAGAGCTCTACGACGACCTCAGCCAGCGTGGCGGCAAGATTTTCCTCAACGCGCTGGACGACGACCTGCGCCAGATGGCCCAGGAGCGCGGGCTGGAGGTGGGCCGGCAGGCTATCCCCTATGTGGAGGCAAGGGTGGAGAGCTGCTCGCCATTCCTGTGCATACAGTGGCACAAGGATGTGGACGAGCCCTGGCACAGGGTACAGACCCATCTCATAGGTGCCTACAATATCGCCAACCTGCGTGCAGCCATCACCGTGGGCCTGCATTTCGGCGTGCGGCCCGAGCAAATCGACCGCGCCCTGGCAGAATACCAGCCCACCAACAACCGCAGCGAGTTTCGCCAGACGGAGCACAACCGCCTGGTGGTGGATGCCTACAATGCCAATCCATCGAGCATGGAAGCCGCGCTCACAGCCTTTGACCTGGTGGAGTCACCGTGCAAGATGGCCATCCTGGGGGACATGCGCGAACTGGGAGCAGAGAGCCGCAAGGAGCATCTGCGTGTACTGCACCAGTTGGACAAGATGAACCTCGAACAGGTGTGGCTGGTGGGCTGCGAGTTTGCCGGCGCGCTGGAAGAGTGGAGCAAGGACAACGGAAGTGCGGGCACAACACGCTATCTGACCTTTGGAAACGAGCAACAAGTGGAGCAGCGCCTGGCCGCACATCCGCTGGAAGGACACACCATACTGGTCAAGGGAAGCAACGGGACCAAACTCTTCCTGCTGCCCGCGCTGCTGTAAACGCATGGGGCACTACCCCGCCTTCTCCCAAATGGAAGGGACTGCACCCACAGAGCCGTGCCTGCCCGCCACTATACTGCAAAGCAAACGCACAAGCACGCCACCCCAATGACAGGTGAAGGCTACCCCTGCGCTGGTTCCACGGCCATACGATGAGACCGCATAGCCATACAACCGCATAACCGTACAACCGCATAGCCATACAACCGTACAGCCGTACAACCGCATAGCCATACAACCGCACAACCGCATAACCGCACAACCGTACAAATCGCACAACCGCAAAGAACGAATGAAACTTGTAAGACCCAAGAAGCAACTCGGCCAGCACTTCCTCACCGACCAGGAGGTGGCACGACGCATAGCCGACACCGTGGATGCCTGCCCCGCACTGCCCATACTGGAGGTTGGCCCAGGCATGGGAGTACTCACCCAGTATCTCCTGCCCAAGGAGCGACCCGTGAAGGTGGTGGAAATCGACAGCGAGTCGGTGGCATACCTGCAGGAGCACATGCCCCAGCTGGGGGACAACATCCTGGCCGAGGACTTCCTGCGCATGCCCCTCGACCAGGTGTTCGGCGGCAAGCCCTTCGTGCTCACAGGCAACTACCCCTACAACATCTCCAGCCAGATTTTCTTCCACATGCTGGAGTATCGCGACCTCATCCCATGCTGCACAGGCATGATACAGCGCGAGGTGGCCCAGCGCATTGCCGCTGGGCCAGGGAGCCGCACCTATGGCATCCTGAGCGTGCTGCTGCAGGCATGGTACAGCGTGGAATACCTGTTTACGGTAGATGAGCATGTGTTCTGTCCGCCACCCAAGGTGAAGAGTGCCGTCATACGCCTGACCAGGAACAAAGTGAGCCAGTTGCCCTGCGACGAGAGGCTTTTCCGCCGCGTGGTGAAGACCACGTTCAACCAGAGGCGAAAGACCTTGCGCAACAACATCCGCCCGCTCCTGGCACAGCTGGATGCCGAGCAGCGCGAGCGGGGACTGCAGCCGCACGACCACACGGAATGGCTCGCCCAGCCACTCTTCCAGAAGCGGCCCGAGCAGCTCAGCGTGCAGGACTTCATCCAGCTGACACTCAGCCTGCAGGAGCACTGCAGACTGGAACAGAAGTAAGAACCCAATCCCGACCAACCACAAAGAACAACACCCTATGGACCGAAGAGACTTTCTGAGAAGCGGCGCCCTGCTTGCCGGTGCCCTGTGCCTGGACCTGAAGGCATTTGCCCAGGCCACATCCTCCCTGGGCAAGCCACACCTGCGGGTAGGCATACTGAGTGACATCCACATACGACTGGAGCGTGACCTGCCTGTGCTGGAGCGCACCTTCCGCTACTTCCGCGACCGCGAGGTGGACGCGGTGCTCATCGCCGGCGACATGGCCGACACGGGACTGGAGCGGCAGATGAGAATGGTGGCCAGCACATGGTTCAAGGTCTTCCCCAAGGACCGCCTGCCCAATGGCCGGCATGTGGAGCGGCTCTTCGTGTACGGCAACCACGACATCGAGGGGCATCACTACGCCACCCTCACCGAGGCCCTGCAAGGGGACGACCGCGAGCAGACGCTTGCACGCGAGGCTATATGTGACCGCAGGGAACTGCTGTGGAAGCGATACTACCGCGAGAAGTTCCAGCCTATATATATTAAGGATGTAAAGGGCTACAAATTCGTGGGCGCACACTGGACCAACTGGAAGAACACGCCCGGCCTGCAGGATTTCCTCAGTGCCCACGCCAGCGAGCTGCAGGGCGAGAAGCCCTTCTTCTACTTCCAGCACCCGCACCCCAAGAACACCTGTTCGGGCAAATGGGCATGGGGGCAGGACAATGGTGAGGTCACCGAGGCGCTGAGCCACTTCCCCAACTGCATCGCCTTCAGCGGCCACTCTCACCAGATACTCAACGATGAGCGCACCATCTGGCAGGGCACCTTCACCAGCGTGGGCACCGCCTCGCTCAGCTACACCTACTCCTTTGGTGGCCGCGAGAACACCTACATCGACGGTGGCCCCGACTATCCCACGCAGATGCCCCGCGTGAACCAGAGCGATGGCAAGCAGGGAATGGTGATGACCGTGTATGATGAAGCGGTGACGCTGGAGCGGTGGGACTTCATGTACCAGCGTCCCCTGGCCTCCAACTGGGTCATCCCCATGCCCTTGGGAGGCGGCACGAGGCCTCTCTCCTTTGAGCGGCGCGCCCAGGAGGCCGTGGCGCCACAGTTTGCCCGGGGCGACAAGGCAACCGTGAGCAAGGGCAAGGGGAAAGACCGCAAGGGCAAGGAACAGCGGCAAACCACCGTACACTTCCCCAACGTGCTCAAGGGGCGCAACGGCCAGCGAGCCTTTGACTTTGAGGTCACGCTGGAGGAGGAGATGGCCGATGTGACCCGCATCGTGTGCCAGAAGCGTGTGATGTCGCCACACTTCTATCTGTGCGAGGAGAAAGACCAGAACGAGGTGACCTGCGTGTTTGGCGAGGGCGAGGTGCCTGTGAAGTTCCCCTACCGCTTTGCCATACGCCCCTGCGAGTGCTTCGGCAAGAAGGGCGAGCCCATCTACACCGACTGGCAGCAGGACAAGGGCTGAGGAAAAAGTGCCCCGAATGAATAAACCCCCGGCCATGTAACCTGTCACATCCCTGTATGCGACAAGTGTTACTGCTGGCTCTGCTCCTGGTTCTGCTGCTCCCCTGCGGGGCGGCGGCCCAGAAGGCACGCACGCCCAGGAAGTCTGCCCCCGCCCTGAAAGCAGACTCCGTGCGTGCCGTGCAGTTGCGTGGCCGTGTGCTGGATGCCGAGGGGCAGGACAGTCTGCCTGGTGTGCACGTGCGCCTGCTGGATGGCAGCGGAAAGCCCATAAGGGTCACGCAGACCGACGACAGCGGGCTGTACCTGCTCACGGGTGTGCCCAGCGGGCAGTACACCATGCGCTTCACCTGCCTGGGATTCAGGGAGGAGAGCCTGCGCCTGAGCATCACCCACAAGGCTGGCAACCTGCTGCTGGGCGACGTGCTCCTGCACGAGAACTCCACGCTGATGCGCGAGGCGGTGGTAGAGGGGCAGATGGCCGAGATGACGGTGAGCGATGACACGCTGGTGTATAATGCCGGCGCCTTCAAGGTGCAGGAGGGGGCGATGGTGGACGAGCTGGTGAAGAAGTTGCCTGGCATCGAAGTGGACGAGGATGGGAAATACACCCTGAATGGCCGTCCAGTCACGCAGGTGCTGGTGGACGGGAAAGAGTTCTTCGGGCGTGACATGCAGGCCACCCTCGACAACCTGCCCGCCGACATGGTGGACAAGATCAAGTCCTACGACCGGCAGAGCGATGCCGCCCGCATCACAGGCATCGGTGATGGCGAGGAGCGGGTGGTGCTGGACCTCAGCATCAAGAAGGACCGCAAGCGGGGCTGGATGGCCAGCGCGCAGGGAGCCTACGGCACCCACGACCGCATGAGCGGCAGAGCCATGGCCAGCCGCATGGTGAGGGAGCAGAAGGTGACGCTCCTGGGAAACGCGGGCAACACAGGCGGCAATGGCAACACGACCAGCGGCCATGTGGGACTCACGCAGAACTACGAGCGCAAGGACCGCCTCAAGCTCAACGGAGGAGTGCAGGCCAACCTGCGGAAGAGCCGGAGCGAGACGGCCTCCACCACCGAATCCTTTGAGAACAAGCGTGCTGCCTACCAGGCACAGGCACGCCGCCAGACGAGCCACAGCAGCAGCCTGCACCTGCAGTACAAGGCCGAGTGGACTCCCGACACGCTCACCAACATCATCCTGAGCCCCGACTTCCAGTGGGGGGAGGGCAGCGGCGACGGCTACCGGCTGGGAGCCTCGATGCGGCGAGACCCGCTTCCCCTGGTGAGCGGGCTCACCGATGTGCTGGACGACTGGAGCCTGGTGCCCGACAGCATCCGCGTCAACCGCCGCCTGGGAGCCAGCCACAGCACGCAGGACCGCCTGCAGGCCAGCGGCAGCCTGCAGGCTCACCGCCGCCTGGGGAAGCGGGGGCGTGGAGTGGCCATGAACGTGAGCGCGGGATTCCAGCGCGGAAGCACAGGCAGCGACAGTTACTCGCAGACCGACTATTACCTGCTGCGGGCCAGCAGCGGCGAGGACTCGGTGTATCAGAAGACACAGTTCAACAGCAGCAACACCCTGAGCCGCCATGCCTCGGCACGGCTTTCCTATACCGAGCCCGTGGGCCGGCAGATATACCTGCAGGCCAGTTACCAGTACGCATGGAGGCGAAATGACCGCAATCGCGATGTGAGCTCCATCTTCGGGCTGCAGAACTCCCTGGGCGGAGTAGGCCTGGACAACTACCGCAGCATGGCCCACCTGGCCATCCCCGACACCGCCCAGCAGGGACGCACCGACAACACCTACCAGAGCCACAGCCTGAGCCTGCAGCTGCGCATCGTGCGCCCGCGCTTCCTGCTCACCGTGGGTGCCATGCTCCAGCCACAGCGCAGCGAGGTCGATTACACCAAGGGGGTGCGCCACTACGAGGTCACACGCACGGTGGCCAATGCCAGCCCCACGCTCAACTTCAAGTACCGATTCTCCAAGAAGGAGCAGTTCAACGCGCGCTACCATGCCACCACAGGCCAGCCCGCCATCACCGACCTCATCCCCGACACCTTGAGCAACGCCGACCCGCTGAACATCCGCCTGGGCAACCCCGGACTCAAGCCCTCGTTTACGCAGACGATTCATGCCGACTACCGCAAGAGCTTCACCGACCTGCAGAGGAGCATGGCCGCCAACGTGGATTTCCACACCA
>JBNMJN010000054.1:0-17860 GCA_050873805.1 Prevotellaceae bacterium
GCGGTGCTGGTCATTCCCGGCTCGCTACCGCAGGCGCAGGCCTGGCCTCTGCGCTCACCAGGTTGTCACCTTGGCCTTCGCTTCCGCTTCGGCCGAGGTGCCTGGCGCTCGGCATAGTCCAGGCGCAGGCCTGGCCTCTGCGCTCACTTGAGGAGCACCTTGCGCCCGTCCTGGATGTAGATTCCGTGGGTGGGCGTGAGCACGCGGCGGCCTTGCAGGTCATAGGTGTAGCCTGTGCCCTGGCGGGTGGCCTCCACTGTGGTGATGGCCGTCTCGGTCTGGAGGTGGCCATAGACGGCAAACTCGTAGATGCGTGTGGTGTAGCCATCCTGCTCGCCCTGTGTCATCTGCAGGCGCACGGCCTGGGTGGTGAAGGGGGGCACGGTGCGCGAGCACTTGTTGAGCGTGTTGTCGCTCACCACATCGGCATCCACCCAGGTGCCGTCCTCGCTCTGGTACTGCAGGCGGAAGGCGCGTGCCACGTCGTTGCCACTCTCGCGTGCCGCACCCAGCACCATCCAGCGGTCGATGACCACAGGCTGGGCAAAGGTGTACTGCAGCCAGGGCGCCTGGCTCTGCCCGTTGGTCACGCACCACTTGGTGGTGGGGTCCTGGTCATTGGCCATGGTGGCGGCCTCCTTGCTGCCGTTCTGGTGCGAGGCGGTCACCGTGCGCGGCACCAGGCGGCCGTCCAGCGTGTCGGCCAGCGCGCTGCCCAGTTCGCGGTAGTCAATCTCGGTGGTGAGCGGGGTGGCCTCGCGCAGGTCGTCCATGGGCGACGACGAGGTGGTGGCGGCCAGCAGCAGCAGCTTGGTGTCGCTGCTCAGGATGCGTGCCGATGAGGCTCCCTGGGGCAGGGGCACGCAGTAGCGGTAGGCCATCATGTACTGCATGGTCTCGTTGGTCTTGTCGCTCACCGAGTGGGCATGCGAGATGGCCAGCGCCACAGGGTCGCGCGTGTAGCTGGCCTCCAGGGTGGTGCAGGTGAGGGGCTGCCCCACGCGCCCTGTGTAGTAGGGCACCTGCAGGGTGGTGGTGTCCTCGCCCACCACCACGCGCGCCGTGCTGCCCTGCGCGGCGGCACTGGCCATGAGCAGGCACAGCTTGCTCTCGCCCGCCCCAGGCGTGAGCGCGATGTCCTGTCCGCTGCACCGCAGGGCATTGCGCCGGCCGTCCCGGCGGTCGCCCATCACAAAGCGCACACCGCCGCTCAGCAGCGTGTCGGGCACCTGCTCGGCGGGGTAGGCATAGGGGTACAGGGTGCTGGCATTGCCGCGCGACTTGTCGTTGCTCATCACATCTACGTTGTAGGCCAGGCTCACGGGTGTGCCCCACAGGGCAGCGGTGTCGGGCTGCAGGCTGGGGCTCTTGAGCCTCACGGCAAAGGTGCGGGGCTGGTAGTGCCCTATGGCGAGCGTGAGTGTGCTGTCGCTGAAGGTGGCGGGACCCACCTCCTGCTCCAGCGCGTCCACCTCGCGTGCCGACTCGATGGGGGCGGGGAAGGTGACACGCACGCTGGGCTGGTCGGTCCCGGTCCACTCGTACAGGCGCACGATGAGCTCGTCGCTGTCCTCGGCACGCTTCAGGGCCTTGATGCTCACGCTGTCGGTGCTCAGGCGGGCCAGTGACACGGTGCGCCCGAGCAAGCCGTCATGTGCGGGTGCCGTGAAGGCCAGCAGGGGCTGGTTGAGCCGTGCCGCCTCGCATTGTGTGTGCTGGTTCCAGCCCCCGTCGTGCGGCAGGATGGAGTAGGTGAAGAGGTTGGGGCCAATGTCCATGTTGGCCTGGTGCTTGTAGCCGCCGCACGAGGGTGTGTGCAGCAGGGTCAGGCGCAGGGTGCGCGTGTCGGGCTTGTCCCATCCGTACTTGCAGTCGTTGAGCACCGACACGCCATACTGGCCGTTGGTGGCGGTGTGGTCGGCCCACTGGTGTCCCTGCACCTCGTAGCAGTCTGGGGTGCGCACACCGCGTGCGAGGGTGCCCAGGGACAGGTCGTAGGTGTCCTCCTGGGCTGCGAAGGTGAAGGGGAACTGCACCTTGAGCATCCGCTCGGGGGTTTGCCAGTCCACCTCGTTCACGCAATCGATGCGGTGCGAGAGTGCCGTCATGCGTATGTATTGCACAAAGGTGCTCCCTGCCTGGCTGCGCTGCACGCGGAACGACTTGCGCAGTGGGCCGTCCTCCACCAGGGTCACCTGGGCATCGCTGCCCAGCTGGGCCGAGGGGGTGCGGCACACATCGGTGTAGCTCACCTCCCATGCGGGCCAGGTGTCCTCGTGGTCGTATATCATCTGCTGGCGCACCGCGCCCAGGAGCGCGCGCTTGCCAGCGAGGTCATACACCTGGGCCACATCGCCCTGGCTGTTCACTGTCACGCGGTAGCGTCCATCGCTCATCTGACGCGCCGAGGCATTCACGGTGAGGCTGGAGGTGAGCTGCGAGGGCTCGCCCAGGCGTATGTCGTACACGGCACAGCCCAGCGAGGGCACTGTGGCGGCGAAGAGCAGGCGCAGGCGGCCACTCTTGCCATCGTGGGAGAGCACCTGCGAGAGCACCTCCTGGCCATCGGGGCCCAGCACGCGCACACCGGCAGGCTCGGCGGCGCAGTCCACCTCGGCCTCCACCACATCGGTGCGCTCCTGCGAGAGCGGGTTATAGACCACCATGGGGATGCCCTCGGCGCGCGTGTCCAGCAGCGCGCTTGTGGCTCCTGCCGAGGCCAGCAGTTCCTGGGCAAATTGCTTGTTGGCCAGGTAGTACTCGTTGTATGAGATGTCGTTGGCTGCGAGTATCGAGGTGCCCGTGATGCCATCGTGGTGCTGCTGCCAGAGCATGCGCACCCATGCGTCGCGCAACTGCTGGGCGGGGTAGGGCCTGGCTCCCAGCCAGTGGGAGAGCGAGGAAGCCTTCTCGGCAGCGTCGGCCAGCAGCTCCGTCTTCCTGTTCCACCGCTTGAGCAGCCCCCAACTGGTGTAGCTGCCCACGCCGTGGGAGCGCATGGGGAGCTCGCCGTCCCACACCTGGTACTTGTCGTTGCGCAGGCTGTCGAGGTAGTGGAAGCACTCATCGGGTGTGGCGAGTACCACGCTCAGGTCGCCATCCTGCTTCTGTGCGCTGAGGTTGAGCCAGTAGGGCGTGTTCTCGCCTGTGCTTCCCTGCTTGTCCTGCAGTCCGCCACCATGGTCGCTGCGCGGGCCCACATAGCGGAACACGGCAGGCACGCCATAGGCCGAGGCGTTGGCGCGGGCACTCTCCAGCGTCTTCTGGTCGGTGGTCATGTCCTTGTTGAAGTCCTCGTGGGTGTCATACGCGCCTGGCTTGTAGATGGCATATATCTGGCTCCCGTCCACTCCCTGCCACACCCCAAAGGGGGCGAGCTTGCTGTAGGAGGCCGAGCCCCAGGCCAGCTTGGCGGTGTGGAATCCCCTGATGCCGGCATGGCGTGCCAGCGCGGGCAGGGCATAGGAGAAGCCGAAGCAGTCGGGCAGCATGATGTCGTGGCCGCCGCGCACGCCGAACTCCTGCCGGTAGAAGCGGTTGGCATAGAGCATGCTGTGCAGGATGCTCTCGGCCGAGGATATCATCACGTCGCTCGCATCGACCGACATGCCGCTCACATGCCAGCGTCCGCTGGCCACGTAGGACTTGAGCCGCTCAAACTCGGTGGGGTAGTACTCCTTCATCCACATGTACTTGATGGCTCCCTCGTAGTTGAGCAGGAAGGCGGGGTACTTGTCCATCAGGGCCATGTTCTCGGTCATGGTCTTGCGCACATAGTCGTTGATGGTGGTCTTCACATCCCAGTTCCACTGGGTGTCGAGATGGCTGTTGGAGATGAGGAATAGGGTGGGCTTCTCGCTCTGTGCCGTGCCGTGCAGGGTGGCGAGAGCCATCGCGCCTGCCAGCAGGAGGCGGTGGGAGTGGCCCAGGATGGTGTTTCTTGCTTTCATATATTTCATTAGGGTAAGTGTGGATATGGGACATGTGTGGGGTTGCTGGGCATCATGGGGGGAGTATCAGCTTCGCCCATGATGCCAGCAGGCCGTGCTGCCGTGCCGTGCGTGGCGGCGCGGGGGTGCAAGCCTGTGGGCATCATGGACGAGGTGAACTGGCCCCATGGGTGCGGGGGTGGGCAGTGAGTCTCACCAGGCCGGCACCTTGGCCTTCGCTTCCGCTATGGCCGAGATGCCTGGCGCTCGGCATAGTCCAGGCGCAGGCCTGGCCTCTGCGCTCACTTGAGGAGCACCTTGCGCCCGTTCTGGATGTAGATTCCGTGGGCGGGCGTGAGCACGCGGCGGCCCTGCAGGTCATAGGTGGCCTGTCCCAATGGCTGTGCTGCCGATGGGGTGGAGATGATGCCGCTGGGCAGGGGGAAGCCGCACTTCTGGCGGTAGTCGCCGCGCTGGTACTGCCACTCCAGTATGGGGTAGCCGTTGCCGGCGGTGGGGTCGGAGTGCCAGGGGGCGCCCCACGCGGCGGCGGCCTGGCGGAGCTCATCGGCCGAGTGGCCACCCTCCACTGGTTCGCCGTTGACCCTCATGCTGGCCGAGTAGAGCACGCCCTGCTGCTGGTCGTCCTCGGTGAGTGCGCCCAGGGGATTGGCTGTGGTGCCCTCCACGCTGCTGTTCCAGGCTATCACATTGCTGTAGAGCGCGGCGGGTGTGGAACTGTTCTGTCCGCCTGCCAGCACGCCGCCAGCCGTGTAGCCCTTCACCTCGCCGGCGGTGTAGCTGCGCTCGATGGTGAGGCTGGTGCGCAGGCGGCCCACCATGCCGCCGCTATAGTTGCCCATGTTGCCTGTGCCCTGGACCAGCACGTTGCTGTAGCAGTTGCGTATGGTGATGGGCGAGTAGTTGAGCGTGCCGCCGATGGCGCCCATGTAGCCCTTGCCTGTCACGGTGCCCTCGAAGTAGCAGTTCTCCACCACCACGGGCAGCAGGTTGCCCTCGCTGTCCTTGTAGGTGCTGTGCCCCATGTAGCCGCACAGGATGGCCGAGGTGCTCGTGCTGCTGTTGACCTGCGCGTTCAGGAAGCCCACGTTGCGGCACTCGCCACACAGCACGCCGAAGAAACTGGGGTTGTGCTTAGAGCCGTCGGGGGTGAGGTTGCTGATGATGTGGCCCTGTCCGTCAAGGCTTATCCGGTAGCGGTAGTTATTGTCCTGGCTGTTGAGCTGCTTCCAGTCGTAGCCCGCCATGTCGATGTCGGCGCCGAGCACGAAGTACACCATCTGGTCTCTCACGAGCACGTCGTGCATGTGGTCGAGCTGGGCGGGGCGCATGATCACATAGGGATTCTCGCGCGAGCCGTCGCCCTGCTGGTAGGCATACTCCATGTCATGCAGGGCCTGTGCCATGCGGGCAAGCAGGCTCTCGGTCGCCGCCGCGTCGTAGTTGGTCTCGGCCAGCACGCCCAGGGCCTCGGCCAGGGTGCGCTTGGCCTCCTCGCTGGCATAGCCCTGTGCGCTGGCGGCGTCCACCTGTGCCTGCATGTGGGTGGTGGCTGTGCGCAGTGAGTCGTAGAGGGCGATGCTGGACTGTATGCTGTCGAGGGTGAGGTAGCTGCTCAGCAGGTACTGGTAGCGTGCCACGGAGTCCTCCTCGGCCTCGGCCATGGCGCGGTACTGGGCCAGGCGTGACGTGTAGTCACGGAAGAAGGGGCGTCCGCTGGCTGCCAGCGCATCGGCGTGCTTGTCCACATTGGCCCACACGGAGTCCTGTGCGCTCCTGTCCATCTCGCGGTAGATGACCTGCACATTGGCCATGCAGAACCGCTCATCGCTTACCAGGGGATTGCGTGTGCGCACCCCTATGGTGAGTGTGCCGTCGGTCACGATGCCGTATGCGCTGTGGGCATAATAGCCGCGCATTATCTGATTGGACAGCAACTTCTCGGATGTGGCAGGGGTCGTGCCGCTCAGGGTGGGGTTGTTGACCGGGGTGCTGAGGCCGTTGAGGTAGCAGTCGGCGCTTCCTGCGGTGGAGAAGCCGTTGTAGCGCAGCTCGTAGATGCCGTTGGCGAGCTGGCTCACCGACTGCGATGCGTCGAAGTCGGCGCCCTCCTGTGCGGTGGCTATGGGCATGTAGGCATAGCCCTTGCCCGAGGTGAGTTCGGCAGTGCCCTTGCTGGTGACCTGCCATCCCTGCCATGCGCTCTTGGCCAGGTCGGTGTTCTTGAACTTGTAGGTCACGTTGGCGCCATTGCCCTTGTAGAACACCGGGCCCTCCTGCTCGGTGGTGCTCGGTGTGCCGTTGCCCACGCTGGGCCACCCATCGCGGCTCCATGTGATCTTGTCGAGCAGGAGCACGCGGCCGTTGCCTGGCGTGGCGGCACTGTAGGCATGGTACAGCAGCCAGTCCTGCCCGGCGTCGTCGGTGATAATCTCGCTGTTGTGCCCGGGGCCCTTCCATGCGTCATTGCCCTGGATGATGGTGGTGTAGTTGTTGTCGATCATGCGCCCGCCCTGCTTGTTGACGTAGGGCCCCAGGAGGTTGGTGGAGCGTCCCACCACGGTGCGGTAGGTGCTGTTGACACCCTCGCAGCAGCTGCCCACGCTGGCAAAGAGGTAGTAGTACTGCCCGCGCTTGTATATCATCACGCCCTCAAAGGCTCCTCCGGCCAGCTTGGTCTTCCTGTTGAAGTCCTTGATGGCCAGGCCGTCGTCGGTGAGCTCACTGATATAGAGGTCGTGGAAACTGCCCCACACGAGGTATTTCTTGTCGAACTCCTCCACATAGCAGGGGTCTATGCTGTTGTGCACGCCTATCTCCGTGCTGCGGAAGAGCCGTCCCTTGTCGGTGAACTTGGTGGGCGAGGTGCCTGTGGCCACACCTATGCCGGTGCGTGTGCCGTTGCCCCACAGGGCGCAGGCGTAATAGACCAGGTACTTGTCGTCCATGGTGCGGCTCACGTCCAGTGCCCACAGGCTGTAGTAGTCGGTCTTCTTCTGCCCGTTGGCGTCCACATAGGTGGTGTCGTTCCAGGTGGGACGGGCGAGCGCGTTGCCCACATTGGTCCAGTGGGCCAGGTCGGTGCTCTTGCGGCAGGTGCCGCCCGTGCCGTAGGCATAGAAGGTGCCATCGGGGGCGCGCACCACGGTGGGGTCGGGGGTGTCCTGGTTGAAGACGGGATTCTTGTAGGTAGTCTGGGCCTGCGCGCCGAGCAGTGCTGTGGCCCCCAGAGCGGTGAGGAGTAACTTATGGATATGCATACTTCGTAGTTGGGATAATAGTTGTCTATTTCCTACAAAGTTACGCAAAAAGTGTGTGAGGGATGCCCTCTGGGCGGGGAAAAGTGCGTTGCCTGTTCACAAAAGCCCCCTCCCCGCATCCTCCAGGCGGGGAGGATGACCCCGCAGGGACTTGCGGGTGGCGGGGAGGGGGCTTGTGGAGGATGAGGTGTGGCCGCAGCCCTCCTACATGCTCATTTGCTTTCTGATGGTGTGCGTGCCGGCCTCATAGTCGTGGCTGCCGGTCTCGCCGGGCAGCGTCACCGTGGCGGTAGAGCCCTGGGGAATGGTGAACTTCCACACCCAGGTGTCGCCCTCGTACTTCCACTCGCTCTTGATGAGGCCGGCGGCCGACTGGTACTCGGCCTTGAGGAAGCCCAGTCCACGGTCGGGCACCGGCTTCATGATGATGTGGCGGAAGCCTGGCTGTGCCGTGGAGGCCTGGATGCCTGCGGCAGTCTCCCATATCCACTGGCACACGCAGCCGTAGGCATAGTGGTTGAAGCTGTTCATGCCGCGCGGCCCCATGCCGCTGTCCTTCATGTAGCTGTTCCACCGCTCCCAGATGGTGGTGGCTCCGTTGTCGATGGAGTACAGCCAGCTGGGGTTCTTGCGCTGGTACAGGAGCGTGTAGGCAAGGTCGCTCATGCCGTTGTCGGTGAGCGTGGACATGAGGATGGAGGTGCCCAGGAAGCCCGTCTGCAGGCAGTTGCCATGCTCGCGGAAGTTGTCCCTGAGGCGTGCCTTCATGCGCTCCCTGGCCTCGCCCTCCACGAGGTCATTCCTCAGGGCAAAGAGTGCGGGGGTCTGCATGGTGTTGAGGATGGCGGTCTTGAAGGTGCCGTCGGCATTGAGAAAGGTGTCCTTGAGGTACTGGCGGGCTGCTTGCTGCATGGCCTCGTACTTGGCCGCGTCGCGTCCTGTGGCGCGTGCCATGTCGCGCATCATGCCAGCGTCCATGGCCCAGTAGCACGCACTCAGGTAGTTCCAGTAGACGTAGGTCTCGGGGCGGCGCACGTTGCGTCCCTGCTCGTCACGCATCTCGATGCCTCCTCCGCAGGACTCCAGGGGCTCGTAGCTGAGCCAGTCGGCCCACTGGTAGTTGCCATTCTCGGCCGAGAGAGCCTGGTGGTCATACTTGGTGTCGTCAATGTGGCGCATGAACTTCTCCATCGCGTCCCAGTTCTCGGCCACAATCTCCTGGTCGCCAAACTGCTTCCACACCACCCAGGGCACGATGACTCCGGCATCGGCCCAGCCCAGGCGCATCATCTCATTGTCGAAACAGCCATACTGGCCCATGGGGGCCACGCCCGGGAAGCCGCCCTGGGCGCTCTGCGTGTCGCGCATGTCGCGCATCCACTTGTGGAAGAACTGGCGGGTGTTGGCAAAGAAGGTGCCCGTCGCGCTGAACACCTGCGTGTCGGCCGTCCAGCCGAGCCGCTCGTTGCGCTGCGGACAGTCGGTGGGAACGGACAGGTAATTGGACCGCTGTCCCCAGATGGTGTTGGATATCAACTTGTTTATGAGTTCGTTGCCAGTGGTGATGCGCCCCGTCTCCAGGTTCTTTGCGATGGAGGTCACGGGTATGGAGCGCACGCTCTTGACGCGCACCTCGCCGGTGGCCGTGATGGACACCAGGCGGTAGCCGAAGAAGGTGCTACGGGGCATGAAGGACTCTGCCTTGCCTCCCCCAGCAAAGGTGTAGCTGAGGCGCATGCCGGTGTCGGGGATGCGCAGGTTGAGCCGGTGCACGCTTCCCTCGGGGCCATCCATGCCGCGCGACTTGGCGCCATTGCCGTCGTTGAGCAGTTCGGAGGGCAGGCAGGTGAGCTGTGTGCCCTCGCTGGCTGTGAACTCAAAGGCGGGCACAGCCGCACAGTTTTGCCCGAAATCGATGACCAGCGTCTCGCCCGGCCGCACGACGAGTGTCTCGCCACGCTTAAACTCCTGCTTGATGACCACCTTGCCATACTCGTCCTGTGTGTTGCCGGTGACCCCTTGCCAGGTGTAGGCACGCACAGGAGCGAGGGCGAGGTCCTCGCGCAGGTATATCTCTGCTCCGGCGGTGGGCAGTATCTCGCCCTGGAACTCGTGGTTCTCCTCGGGTGTCGAGAGCAGGCTGGGGGTGTCGAAGCCTGGTTGCACCCGCGCGTCATACTCCTCGCCGTCGAAGATGGCCGCATGGCGCACGGGGCCGCACACGCCCGACTGCCAACTGGAGGTGTCGGTGCCATAGAGGCGCTTGCTGCCATCGGCATAAGTGAGCTCCACCACACCACGGAAGGCAGGCTTCTTGCCTATCATCCCGTCGTGCCCGCCCGGGGTGATGATCTTGTCGGCCCACCATCCCGGGGTGGCTTGTACCGAGAGGGTGTTCTCGCCGCCGGCCTTGCGCACCAGCATGTCGGTGATGTCGTAGGTGAATGACCGCTTGGTCTTGGCATAATGGGTAAAGCCGGGCTTGAGCATTTCCTGGCCCACGCGCCTGCCGTTGACATAGAGCTCGTACACGCCCAGTCCGGCCGTCATCCACTTGGCCTTCACCACGCGCTGCTCATTCTTGAGTGTGGAGGCAAACCAGCTGGCTCCATCGGCCGCCCTCTCGTTGGCTCCCTGCACAGCCCCGCTCACCACAGGAGCGTTCTTGGCCGAAATCCATTGGGATGTGCTCCATGCCGAGCCTGCCAGCGCGCTGGTCAGCTGTCCGCCGTCGGTCTTGCTGGCCGAGCAGCTTGCCAGAGCCATGGCCAGTGCCCCTACCATGGGCAGGCAGCACTTGAAAAGTCCTTTCTCCATTGTGTCCTCTCGTTTTTGGTTAGTTAAAGGTGTGAAGCCACCATGGCTTCTTCTCTTACAAAGTTACGCAAATAATCCCAAACGAGCCACAGGATTCCCTTGCTTATTGCTCCTCGCCTCGTGTGCCTGGGTGGCCAGCGTGCGGATACAAGGAAAGCATGGCGTGCGGCTCAGCGCGCTGCCATGCTTCTCTTGGGTTGGGCTATCCGGTTTCGAACCAGAACTAAGACGACCAAAATGTCTTGTGCTACCATTACACCATAGCCCAATCCTACCCAATCCATCAGAGTGGATTGCGGGTGCAAAGATAGAAGTTTCCTTCCTATCCCGCAAGTGTTGTGCTCCTTTTTTACTTTGCGATGAGCAGGAAATACTTCTTCTTGCCCTGTTGCACAAGCAGATACTTGTCGTCCAGGAGGTCGGCCTCGGTGAGGGCGCGGTCATGCGCCGTGAGCTTCTCCTTGTTGATGCTCACGCCTCCGCCCTGTGTGAGCTTGCGCATCTCGCCCTTGCTGGCGAAGCACTGCGTGTGCTCTACGGTGAGGTCAACGGCCTTCACGCCCTCGCCTGCCAGCAGGGAACGGTCAAACGTGAACTGCGGAACGCCCGCAAACACGTCCAGCAGTGTCTGCTCATCCAGTTTCACCAGGCTCTCCCGTGTGCTCTTGCCAAAGAGGATGCTGCTTGCCTCCACGGCTGCCTCGTAGTCCTCGCGGCTGTGCACCATCACGGTCACCTCCTCGGCAAGCCGCTTCTGCAGCAGTCGCTGTCCGGGGTCCTGGCGGTGCTGGGCAATCAGCTCCTCCACGGTGGCGCGGTCGAGCGATGTGAATATCTTGATGTACCGCTCGGCGTCCTCGTCGGCCACATTGAGCCAGAACTGGTAGAAGGCATAGGGCGACGTGCGGTTGCGGTCGAGCCAGATGTTCCCCTTCTCCGTCTTGCCGAACTTCTTGCCGTCGGCCTTGGTGATGAGCGGGCAGGTGAGTGCGAATGCCTCGTTGTCGGCACCCAGCTTGCGGCGTATGAGCTCGGTGCCTGTGGTGATATTGCCCCACTGGTCGCTGCCGCCCATCTGCAGTTTGCAGTTCTTGGTCTGGTACAGATGCAGGAAGTCATATCCCTGCAGCAGCTGGTAGGTGAACTCGGTGAATGACATGCCGTCCTGGAACTCGCCATTGAGCCTGCGCTTGACGCTGTCCTTGGCCATCATGTAGTTTACGGTGATGCACTTGCCTATCTCGCGCGCGAAGTCCAGGAAGGAGTAGTCCTTCATCCAGTCGTAGTTGTTGACGAGCTCGGCCTTGTTGGGCGCGTCACTCTCGAAGTCCAGGAATCGGGCGAGCTGCGCCTTGATGCACGCCACATTGTGCCGCAGCGTCTCCTCGTTCAGCAGGTTGCGCTCCTGGCTCTTGCCGCTGGGGTCTCCTATCATGCCTGTGGCCCCGCCCACCAGTGCCAGGGGCTTGTGTCCGCACCGCTGGAAGTGGCGCAGCATCATCACGCCGCACAGGTGCCCGATGTGCAGACTGTCGGCGGTGGGGTCGATGCCCACATAGGCCGTCACGGTCTCGCGGTTGAGCAACTCTTCGGTGCCAGGCATCATCTGGTGTATCATGCCCCTCCAGGTCAGTTCTTCTATGAAATTCATGCTGTTAATGTTCGTATGTTGTGTGTTGGTTGTTGTGGTCGTGTGCCGTGTGTCACTTCACCTCCCATATATCGTTGGTCTCCAGGAGCTCCTCAAAGGTGTGGTACGGCTTCTTGGCCTTGATTTCCTCCACTTGCGCGTTCACGCAGTCATCGTAGGTGGGAGCCTCCACATCCCTGATGACACCCAGTGCCACGGGGAATCCGTCGCCGTTGCCCATGAGGGCGAGCTTGAGCTGCAGCGTGTCGTCCTGGCAATGCGCGTCGTGCACCAGGATGTCCTTCTCGGTGATGCCATCCTCGCCCAGCTTCACTATCTTGAGCCCGAAGCCCTCCTGCACGAGTCCGTACTCGCGGTTCTCGCCGAAGATGAGCGGCTCCCCGTGCTTGACGTAGATGGCGTTCTTGGCGCGTCCCTCCCGGGTATATACGGCATCGTGCGTGCCATTGTTGAAGATGACGCAGTTCTGCAGTATCTCACACACGCTGGCTCCTTGGTGCTTGTAGGCGGCCTTCAGGATGTCCACGGTGCCGGCCGCGTCGGTGGCCACGGCACGCGCGAAGAAGTGCCCGCGTGCCCCGAAGCACAGTTCGGCGGGGCGGAAGGGGTCCTCCACCGTGCCGTAGGGGCTGCTCTTGCTCACGAAGCCGCGTGGGCTGGTGGGGCTGTACTGGCCCTTGGTGAGTCCATAGATGCGGTTGTTGAGCAGTATCATGTTGAGGTTGATGTTGCGTCGGTTGGCATGTATGAAGTGGTTGCCTCCGATGGCCAGGCCATCGCCGTCGCCACTCACCTGCCACACGGTGAGGTGAGGATTGGCCACCTTGCAGCCGGTGGCTATGGCAGCAGCGCGTCCGTGTATGGTGTTCATGCCGTAGGTGGCCATGTAGTGGGGCAGTCGGCTCGAGCACCCGATGCCCGAGATGACCGCTGTGTCCCATGGTGCGACACCTATCTCGGCCATCGCCTTGTGGAGCGAGGCCAGGAAGAAGTGGTCGCCACATCCCGGGCACCAGCGTGGCTGTCCTTTCTTGAAGTCGGAAGCCGCCCACCGGCTCCCTTCTTGGGAGCTGGCTTGTTGTGCTGCATTGTTGGAGTTCATAGTATCTGTCTTATGCTTGATTGTACTTTGTGAGAATAACACATTATATATATATGTGCGGCCTGGCCCTTTCCGTGGCACCTCCCTCCTCTCCTGATGGGGCGGGGAGGCTCGTCAGGGGGCCAGGCGGCGGCTTTATCCCAGCAGGGGGGTGAATGCCTTCACCAGTTCGCTCACCTTGAAGGGCTGTCCCTTCACCTCGTTGTACTGTGCGGGCACGAATCCGTCCACCTTCATGCGGAGCCAGCCGGCCAGCTGCCCCATGTTCTGCTCGGCCACCACCACATGCGGGTAGCGGCGCAGCACCTGGGCGGTGTTCTGGGGCAGGGGATTGATGTACTTGAAGTGAGCCAGCGCCACCTTGTGTCCGGCGGCGCGCATCTCGTCCATGGCCGCATGCAGGTGTCCGAAGGTGCCTCCGAAGCCCACGATGAGCAGCTGTGCGTCGTCCTTGTCGCCCAGCACCTCCAGGTCGGGCACGGGGATGGCGTTTATCTTGGCCTGGCGCTTGCGTGTCATCAGGTCGTGGTTCTCGGGATTGGTGCTGATGGCGCCCGTCTTGTCATCCTTCTCCAGTCCGCCCAGGATATGCTCGAAGCCCTCGCGTCCTGGCACGGCCCAGTAGCGTGTGCCGTTCCCGGCACGCATGTAGGGAGTCCACTTGCCCTTCAGCTCCTGGGGCACATAGGGGGGATTGATGCTGGGGAGGCCGGCCATCTTGGGCAGGCGGAAGGCTCCCGAGCCATTGGCCACATAGGCGTCGGTCAGCAGGATGACGGGTGTCATGTGCTCCAGGGCCATCTTGCAGGCCTGGAAGGCCGCGTCGAAGCAGTCGGTGGGACTGGTGGCGGCTATCACCGGCATGGGGCTCTCGCCGTTGCGCCCGAAGAGTGCCTGCAGCAGGTCGGTCTGCTCCGACTTGGTGGGGAGTCCCGTGGCGGGGCCGCCGCGCTGCACGTCGAGCACCACCAGGGGCAGCTCCATGATGACGGCCAGGTTCATGGCCTCGCTCTTGAGGCACATGCCGGGGCCCGAGGTGCTGGTCACCGCCAGCGCGCCTGCAAAGGAGGCGCCCAGCGAGGAGGCGCATCCGGCTATCTCGTCCTCGCACTGCACGGTCACCACACCCAGTGACTTGTGCTTCGAGAGCTCGTGCAGCACGTCGGTGGCAGGGGTGATGGGGTAGGAGCCGAGGTAGAGCTTGAGGCCTGCCTTCTCGGCAGCGGCGATGAAGCCGTAGGCCGTGGCCTTGTTGCCCGTGATGTCCATGTAGCGGCCGGGCACCTTGTGGCGGGTCTCGATGCGATATACATTGGCCACGCTGCTGTGCGTGTTGTGCCCGTAGTCGTAGCCTGCCTGGATGACCTTGATGTTGGCCTCGGCCACACCGGGCTTCTTGGCAAACTTCTCGCGCAGGAAGTTGAAGGCGATGTCCAGGTCGCGGTCAAAGAGCCAGCACACGAGCCCCAGGGCAAACATGTTGCGGCACTTGAGGATGCTCTTCACGTCCATGCCGCTCTCCCGCAGGCAGTCCTTGACCATCGTGGTGAGCGGGCAGGCTATCACCCTGTCGGGGTCGATGCCCATCTCTCCCAGGTAGTCCTCGCCCTGGAAGGCCGCCTTCTGCAGGTCCTTGGGGCCGAAGCTGTCGGTGTCGATGATGATGGCAGCGCCTGGCTTGGCATACCGGTACTGGGTCTTGAGGGCGGCGGCGTTCATGGCCACCAGCACGTCACACTGGTCGCCAGGCGTATATACCTGTCCTGCACCCACATGCACCTGGAAGCCCGACACGCCTGTGAGCGAGCCTTGCGGGGCGCGGATGTCGGCGGGATAGTCGGGGAAAGTACTGATGCTGTTGCCTACGGTGGCTGATACAGTGGAGAAGATGTTTCCTGCCAGCTGCATGCCATCGCCTGAGTCACCTGAGAATCTTACTACGACGGACTCTCTCTCTTTGATTTCTATAGCTTCTGCCATAATCAATTATATAATAATGAGAGAATCGGTCTCGTGCTGTGGGGAGCGTGTCTGGAGCGGAAAGCCTGCAGGTCACGAACCGGAATGTCTGGTCATACAGAGCGCACGGGATTTCCTCTCTCTTGAATTGTCTTGGACGTCAAACCTGAAGCCTCTGTACTCCCGCCGGGAATCGAACCCGGATCGACGGTTTAGGAAACCGTTGTTCTATCCATTGAACTACAGGAGCATCCGTGTTTCACTCTGCAAAGTTAATGCTTTATTGTCATAAAAAGGCACTTTGGGGGAGTTATTTTGAGTTGGCTGCCCTGTAGCGCGCTCCTGGATGGGGTAAATGTGGGGAAAGTGTCACTTTTGGGCGACAATCTGTTGGAGGCAGGGCGGGATTTCTGTAACTTTATGGGGCGTAACGGCTCAAGGGGGGCGAGAGGGCCGCCTGGAGCGAGGAGACAACTAAGACTAAGCACAAATGGAGAAAATCACAAGAAGAGACTTTCTGCGGCGGGGCGGCATGGGAGCCGCCGCGCTGGTGGTGGTGCCCGGCACCGTGCTGGGCAAGAGGTGGGGCCATGTGGCGCCGAGCGACAGGCTCAACATCGCCGGCATAGGCGTGGGAGGCGTGGGAAGGCGCAACCTGCAGTTTATGAGCACCGAGAACATCGTGGCCCTGTGCGATGCCGACTGGGGCTATGCGGCAAAGACCTTTGCCGACTATCCCAAGGCGCGCCGCTTCAAGGACTGGCGCGTGATGCTGGACCAGATGGGCGACAGCATCGACGCGGTGCTTGTGGCCACCCCCGACCACACCCACGCCACCATCGCCGCGCACGCGATGACGCTGGGCAAGCACGTCTATTGCCAGAAGCCGCTTGCCCACACCGTCTATGAGGCACGCCTGCTGGCTGCCCTGGCCAGGAAGTACCGCGTGGCCACGCAGATGGGCAACCAGGGCAACTCATTTGACTGGTGCCGCCGTGTGGCCGAGTGGGTGTGGGACGGGGCCATAGGCGAGGTGACCGAGGTGCACTGCTGGACCAACCGCCCCATCTGGCCGCAGGGCCTCATGAAGCCCACCGACACGCCTCCCGTGCCTGCCGACCTGGACTGGGCGGCCTTTGTCGGCCCCGCCGAGACGCGTCCCTACCATCCCTCGTACACGCCCTGGAACTGGCGCGGATGGTACGACTTCGGCACGGGCGCCCTGGGCGACATGGCCTGCCACATCATGGACCCCGTGGTGTGGGCGCTGGGCATAGGGCATCCCACCAGCGTGATAGCCAGCTCCACCCTGAGCAACCTGTACTCGCCGCCCCATGCCGAGATGATTACCTACACGTTCCCCGCACGTCCCAAGAAGGGCAAGGTGAAGATGCCGCAGGTGAAGGTGCACTGGTACGATGGCGGACTGATGCCGCCACGCCCCGAGGAACTGGCCGACGGGGAGATGATGGGCGACGAGAACGGCGGGGTGATATTCGTGGGCACCAAGGGCAAGATTATGATGGGATGCTATGGCTTCAACCCCACCCTGCTGCCCAAGTCGCGCATGAAGGACTACCGGGAGCCCAAGCCCGTCATACCGCGTGTCAAGGGCGGGCACTCCGAGGTCATCAGCATATGGGAGAGCAACGCGCACGAGCAGGACTGGATACGCGCCTGCAAGGAGCCTGCCGACAGCCGCGTGGAGGCATCCTCCAACTTCCAGTTCAGCGGCCCCTTCACCGAGATGGTGGACATGGGCGTGCTGGCTGTGCGCCTGGCAGGCACCTACGGCCTGCACCGCGAGCTCAGGTGGGACGGTGAGCGCATGTGCTTCACCAATATCTCGGCCAGCGACAAGATAAGGGTGGTCAACTATGATGACTTCAAGGTCATCGATGGTGACCCGCGCTTTGACCGCCGCTTCCTGGAGATGAATGCCAAGGAGGCGGCCGAGGAGTGGATCAGGCACACTTACCACAATGGGTTCACGCTGCCCGGCATGCCCAAGTGACCCAGCTGTGACGACAACAACCCTACGACATGAGAAGACGTATGTTCCTGGCGACCCTGCTCGCGCTCCTTGGCGCGGCATGTTCGCAGCCTGCCCTGTCCAAGGCGACCAGGGCAGAGAAGGCTGGCTGGAGGCTGGCCGTGCAGTCCTACACCTTCCACCGGTTTACGCTGATGGACGCGCTCGACAAGACGAGCGTGCTGGGTGTGAAGTACATCGAGGTGTATCCTGGCCACAGGATAGGCGGCAAGTGGGGCGACCAGCCGTTTGGCCCCGCCCTCAGCGCGGCCGACCGCCGCGAGCTCTGTGCCGAGGCTGCCCGCCGTGGAGTGCGCATTGTGGGCACGGGCGTGTTTGTGAGCGACAAGGCCGAGGAGTGGGAATCCATGTTCCAGCTTGCCCGCGACATGGGCATGGAGTACCTCACCTGCGAGCCGCCCATGGCCCTGTGGGACCAGGTGGAGCGCCTTGCCCTCAAGTATGGCATACGGGTGTCGGTGCACAACCACCCGCAGCCGTCGCTCTACTGGAAGCCCCAGAGTCTGCTCGCAGCCGTGCAGGCTCGCAGCCACCTGCTGGGCTCGTGTGCCGATGTGGGGCACTGGCGGCGTGAGGGGATGCGGCCTGTGGAGTGCCTGCGCACGCTCAAGGGGCGCATCGTCTCCCTGCATTTCAAGGACATCGCGCCCAGGCAGGAGGGCGTGGACGTACAGCCGGATGTCATCTGGGGCACGGGATGCCTGGGGGTGCGGGATATGCTGCAGGAGCTCAAGGCGCAGCACTTCAAGGGCTACCTTGCCATTGAGTATGAGAACAACTGGAACAATTCTGTCCCCGACATAGCAAGGTGCATCGACTACTTCAATAGGGTGACGGAGGGGATGTAGGGGGAAGAGGCGAGCCCCCTCCCAGCCGCCGGAAAGCCCCCTCCCAGCCTCCCCCAGGGGGGAGGGGACGGGCCATGGGGCTACTGGCAGACGGCTTCGGCAATTCGTGCGGCGCACCGCATTTGCCAAGAAGCCCCCTCCCCCCGCCAAGAAGCCCCCTCCCAACCACCCCCAAGGGGGAGGAGCCGAAACCGCACCGCGCTGCATCTGCCAACACACC
>JBNMJN010000055.1:0-17416 GCA_050873805.1 Prevotellaceae bacterium
AGATAGACAGTGCCCCCATAGGCATTGACCATTCCGCAGATGACCCTCATGATGTTGAACGTCTGCTGCTTCATGTCCTCCCTCATATTGTTGCCTGGGGGGAACACAATAGAGGACTTGAACTCCGTCTGCTGGTCCTCCTCCCCGAAGGAGTATATCCTGGGCAACTCCACATTCACGTTGAGCAGTCCCTTTATCCTGGCGATGATGGCCTGCTGGAAGTCCTGCAGGCCAAATCCCTCGGCCATGTTGTAGCTGAGCATCAGCCGCGAGAGCTTGGACAGGATATGGTCATGGTCATAGGCACCGCTCATCTCCCACAGGAAAGCGTTCTTCTCGGCCATGCCCAGGCAGTTGACGATTCTCATCTCGTTGAGTCTCTGCCCCAGCAGGGGGAACTTGTCGGCCATGTCGCCGTTCCTGGTGCCCAGTGCCTCCAGTTCCTCATCGTTGACCCTGCCGTTGGTGGCATACTCGTCCAGTATGCACAGGAAGCGTAGCCGCTGCTCCAGATAGTCCTGCATGGCCTGGTCGCCCGTCATGCGTGCAAGGATGTGTGCCAGGGCCAGGAAGGCGTAAGCCCTCACGTTGTCGGTCTCGAGCACCGCCTTGTGGTCAATGATGCTTATGATTTCGCGCATGTAGTCATCGTCGAAGAGGTCCTCGGACATGGACATGGCCTCCTCCTCCAGTTCCTCCTCGGTCTCCTCATAGAGTTCCTCCTCGGCATAGTCCCTGAGCACGCTGGTTGCGGCCTTGCGCACATCCACCTCCTTGCTGGCCACCCCCGTTATCTCGCCCTTGATGATATTGGGGCGTGTGGCGTCGGCCACCCTCACCCTCACCGAGTCGCCCACGCTGTACTGCACGTCTCCCCCCGTAGCAGGCAGGAAGATGCCATAGCCATACTCGGTGATGGCATAGAAGTCATGCTTCTTCTCATCGAGATACACGATGGTGGCATCGGACTCCTCGCCGAAGTCCACCTGCTCCCTGATCATGTTGTCGATATATCCCATGCAGTCAAAGGTGTAGGTGCGCTGCTCCTCCAGCGGGCTTCCCAGTGAATTCACGCGCACCCTGAACAGCATGGGACTGCCATCCACATAGAAGGAGTCAATATCTAGGCAGGGGTCGTAGTGGAACATGCCCATCGCCCCACCTCGCTGGTAGGTGTCTATCCATCCCTCGCCCTCGTACACGGGGTCCTCTATGCGGCAATAGTAGCGGTTGGGGTGCGACTCATCCTTCCACAGCACCCGTATGATGAGGTCAGTCCCCACCTCGGGGGCAATCTTCTTGAGCTTCTTCGCCACCCCGCTGGCGCGCTCCTCAAAGAGCCCCTGCTCCACATCATTCCAGTAAGCCCTCCACTGCCGCATGCTCTTGCAGTTGCGGCTTATGGTGTATTTGGCAGGCGAGTCAAGGAACACCTGCAGGTTGTGCCAGCCAGGAAAATCCTGTGGCAGGATATTCTTCTCCCGCCCGGCCGATGAGGCACGCGCCAGGGTGATGCCGTCGGCACTCACGGTAAACCTCACATTGCGTGCCTCGTAGGAGCGAGTCATGAAGGTGGTGTTGGCCGGCTTGGCATTGGCCATCTGGTAGGCCAGCACCTCGGTGCTGCCGAAGTCCCTGCCCCAGGTGAAGTCAAGTGTCTTCTCCTGCGAGAGCAGCAGCGTGGTGAAGGCCTGCTCCACCAGGGTCTCGGCCAGGCTCCTGCGCGCGTCCTTGTTGCCGAGCACCGACCTTGTGCGCACAAAGGAGAGGTAGTGGTAGAGCATGGACTTGTAGAGCTGGGCATTGGCCTCCTTGCCATCGGTCATCAGCAGCAGATAGCAGATGGAGCGCACCATGCGCACGAGCAGGCTGCGGCTCTGGCTGTCGTCCACCACGGCCAGGCGGTTGGCCCTGTCCCTGTTGGACATGACATAGAAGCGCAGGAAACTGGAGAAAGCGTCGTAGAAGGAAGGCTGCTTCCAGTCCTTGGCACACTCCTGCACCAGGTCGAGTATCGGGTCAATCTTCTCCTCGAGCAGGTCGGGCTGCATGGAGAACATGGCTATGAGCAGCTGCATCCTGTGGTGAGGATGGTAGATGTAGCCCGAATTCCTTATCTTGCGCAGGATGGTGTCGGTCTCCTCGCCGCAGCGTCCCTCCTGCATGAGGGTCAGGCAGTGCTGGCAGGTCTCGGCCACAGCCACGCGGTCGGCTATCCACTGCTGGTAGTTGTCCCGGTCCGACTCTGAGAACTGGAGCAGGTAGTCGGAGTCCTCGAGCAGATATAGGCACAGGTGGTAGTAGGCGCTGAGCAGCCGCTCACGGCTGCTGTTGGCCAGTCCTGGCCAGTCCTCCACGGCCGGCACGGCTGTCACGGCCTTCACCACCCACTCGGCATTATCCTGGGCCAGGCATTGCCTGGCCTCGGCAAACGGTTCGGCATGGGCAAACAGGCGCAGGACAAGGCGCAGGACTCCTGCCTCCACACCCACCTTCTCCATCAGCTCGCGGGGACTGATGCTCTGGGCTGTGGCCTGCCCCTTCTCCCTGTCGAGCACAAGCATCATCCTGTTGGCCGTAGGCCTCAGCACCATGCAGGTCACTTTCTGGTTGGGCAGCAGCAGCGTGCCGTCGTCGCACTTTATCCTGAAGGGGACACCATTGGCATCCCTCACGTCGTAATACCTGGTGCCATCTGCCGAGCTGCCCACTTCATCCCTCACCACAAAGGGGTATTTCCTGCCCGCCACATACCTGTCACGGAACATCAAGGCGAAATTCTGCACAAAGACGATGTTGTCGCCATGCACTTCCTTGACCATGCACGGGAGTTCCCTGATGTCCCGCACCGAGGGTTCCCTGCGCTGGAAGTCAAACATGCGAATGGCATACTCGCGGTTGTTGGCACTTACGATGAAGAATGAGTTGCCGCCCTCATCCCTGATGGCACTGACTGGCAAGGTATAGAACTTGCCTTTCTGATAGAGATTTGCTGTCATGTCCTCTGCACGTTAGTTGATTGGTATAAAACACTTTTGCCACAGCCATACCCGCAAGGCTGGCATCCGGCTGCGCATCCACAAAGTTACAACATTTATCCCTACCTGGACGCTTCCAGCGGCACTACATTCCATGCGGCACGGGCAATGAGCCTCCCCCGCATCCACTGGGCAGGAGGAGGCATGCCAGCAGAAGGGAGAGCAGGAAGGGCAAAGTCCAATATGCCGGCGAGGACAAAAGTCCGGGATTCCAGTACCACATATCCCGGACTGCAGTCCGAGTGCGCTCGGACTGTCGTCCGAGCCGCATGGGACGACAATCCGAACTGGTCAGGACTGTGATGCCACGCTGGCTTCCCCTGTGCTGGCCGCGAGCATAGGCCCTCCCCCACCTGCAATAGCGTCCTGCCCCATCAGCCCTCGCGGCCCAGGGAGGCTTGCGATGCGCCCCAAGCATCGCGGCCACAGCGTGAGACCCAGCGGGCAGCCAGGCGCCAGACAAGCGCCTGCATGGACAGCAGCTGGCAGCGTGAACACTGGCGAGAGGGTGCCCCGAAACGGAGTGAGGGCGACCTGCGGCCTCGCTACGAGCCACAAGTCGCCCTCACAGTGTGGAGCCTGCAGGTGCTCCCAAGCACCCGCCTTACAGCTGCACCTTCTTCTTCACAGCCTTCGACTCATTCTGCAGTCGGTCAAGAGCCGTCACCACATACACATAGTCGGTATGGCCACCCTCGTAGGCCAGCGGGAAGAACGTCTGGCTGGTGATGCCCATGATGTGCGAGGCATCCTCCAGGTTCACCTTCTCGCCGCGCATGAAGCGATACACCACATACTGGCGCGCCTTCTGCATCTCCTTCCTGCCACGCGACGCCTTCCAGAAGAGCACGGGGCCATCCTCAGTCCACAGCACGGTGGTGCGGCGTGGTTTCCTGGGTCGCTTAGAGTCTATCCAGGGCATGATGGGCTGCAGGGCGGGCGTGCTGTGATACACCTGCCTGAGCATGTCCTGATAGCCCTGGGGATTGCGGCACACGGCAGCCGCATACCACTGGCAGCTGCCGTAGATGCCCGGCAGGGTGCGCTGCAGGTTGTACTTGAGTGCCATCTGGTGCTGTGAGGGGTTGGTGGGGTCGGCAAACTTGACGGTGCGCTCCACATCCTGGCCCACATAGAGGGGACGCCCCTCGGCATGCGCGCTCCACCAGCGGATGAGTGTCTCGTAGTCGGCAGCGCGGTTGCCCACCTCCCAGTATATCTGTGGCAGGTTGTAATCGACCCATCCCTGGCGCACCCACTCCAGCACATCGGCATAGAGGTCGTCATAGTTCTGCAGGCCCGTGGTGGCACTTCCGTCGGGGTCGGTGCGCTGGTTGCGGTAGATGCCAAAGGGCGACACGCCAAACTTCACCCAGGGCTTCACCTTGCGTATCTCACGGCACATCTGCTGCACAAAGAGGTTCACGTTCTGCCTGCGCCAATCGCCACGGTCCATGCCATTGCCATACTGGGCATACGAGGCATCATCGGGGATGGCCAGGCCCGCCACGGGATAGGGATAGAAGTAGTCATCCATGTGTATGCCATCCACGTCATAGCGTCGCACAATATCGCAGGCCACCTGGCAGATGTAGTCGCGGTTCTCGGGACGGCCTGGGTCAAAGAGCAAGAGACCGTCATAGTCAAAGAAACGGTCGGGATGGCGGAAGTACTCGTGCGTGCTGGCCATCTCGGTGGTGCCCTTCGTCTTGGCACGGTAGGGGTTGATCCAGGCATGCAGCTCCATCTGGCGCGCGTGGCACTGGTCTATCATCCACTGCAGGGGATCCCAATAGGGGTTGGGGGCCAGCCCCTGCTGCCCGGTGAGATAACGGCTCCAGGGCTCCAGCTCACTGGGATAGAGGGCATCACCTTCACAGCGCACCTGGAAGAATATGGCATTGATGCCATCGCGCTGCAAGTCATCGAGTTGACTGGTGAGCACCTGCTGCATGCGCTCACGACCCATCCCCTGAAACTGCCCGTTCACACTCTGGATCCAGGCTCCGCGAAATTCCCTCTTAGGGTTTCCCGCAAAGGCAACCGCCACTACCAGCAGAAGCCACACAAAGACTAACTTTCTCATAATTGTCACAAAGTTACGCATAAATCGCGAGACTGCCATGTGTGACACCCACCTACTTTCACCCCACGCGGCGCAATGCGCGTATAAGGCAAATTGAAAGCGCGCAGGCTTGCTTATCTTTCATTTTTGCAGTAATTTTGCAATTCCATCTACATTCGTATAAGTCCACAGGGGCTTGGATGCAGAAAATGAAAGTACTACAAGTAGAGTAAGACCAAATAAGCATCAGGATATGAAACACACGCTCAGGAGTGCCGTATGCACTCAAGGCAGGCGCATGGCAGGTGCACGCGCCCTGTGGGTAGCCAATGGAATGAAACGCGAGCAGTTTGGCAAGCCCATCATCGCTATCGTCAACTCCTTTACACAGTTTGTGCCCGGGCACACCCATCTGCACGAGGCCGGGCAGATTGTCAAGCAGGAGATTGAGAAACTGGGGTGCTATGCAGCAGAGTTCAACACCATTGCCATCGATGACGGCATCGCCATGGGACACGACGGCATGCTCTACAGCCTGCCCAGCCGCGACATCATCGCCGACAGCGTGGAGTATATGGTCAACGCGCACAAGGCCGATGCCATGATATGCATATCCAACTGCGACAAGATTACACCGGGAATGCTGATGGCGGCCATGAGGCTCAACATCCCGGCGGTGTTTGTGAGCGGAGGACCCATGGAGGCCGGGCAGCACAAGGGCGAGAACCTGGACCTGATAACGGCCATGATCAAGGGAGCCGACCCTACCGTGAGTGACGAGGAACTGGCCGAGGTGGAGGACCGCGCATGCCCAGGATGCGGCTGCTGCAGCGGCATGTTCACCGCCAATTCCATGAACAACCTCACCGAGGCCATCGGCCTGTCACTCCCTGGCAACGGCTCCATCCTGGCCACACATGCCAACCGCGTGCGGCTGATGCAGGATGCGGCACGCCTGATAGTGAAGAATGCCCTGGCCTACTACGAGGACGGCGACGAGAGCGTACTGCCCCGCGCCATTGCCACCAGGCAGGCTTTCCTCAATGCCATGACCCTGGACATCGCCATGGGAGCCAGCACCAACACGGTGCTGCACCTGCTGGCCGTGGCCCAGGAGGGAGGGGTGGACTTCACCATGAAGGACATCGACGCGCTGAGCAGGCGCACGCCCTTCCTGTGCAAGCTGTCGCCCAACTCGCAGCGGTACTCCATACAGGAATACAACAGGGCTGGAGGCACGCTGAACCTGCTGGGCGAACTGGCCAAGGGGGGACTCCTGGACACCAGCGTAAGGCGCGTGGACGGCGCCACCCTGGCCCAGGACATCGAGCGCTACAGCATCCTGAAGCCACAGGTGGACCCCGAGGCCAAGCGCATCTACAGCAGCGCGCCGGGCGGCAAGTTCTGCAACCAGCTGGGCGCACAGAGCAACACCTACCCCACACTCGACACCGACCGCGAGAAGGGATGCATACGCGACATCGAGCATGCCTACACCAAGGACGGCGGCATGGCCATCCTCTTTGGCAACATCGCACAGGACGGATGTGTGGTGAAGACGGCCGGCGTGGACGAGAGCATCTGGCACTTCGAGGGCCCGGCCGTGGTATTTGACTCGCAGGAGGATGCCTGCGAGGGCATCCTGGGCGGAAAGGTCAAGAAGGGGGACGTGGTGGTCATCACACACGAGGGCCCCAAGGGAGGCCCTGGCATGCAGGAGATGCTCTACCCCACCAGCTACATCAAGAGCATGCACATGGGCAAGGAGTGCGCGCTGATAACCGACGGACGATTCAGCGGCGGCACCAGCGGACTGAGCATAGGACACATCTCGCCCGAGGCTGCCAGCGGTGGCAACATCGGCAAGATTGTGGACGGGGACATCATCGAGATTGACATCCCCTCACGCAGCATCAACGTGCGCCTGACCAACGAGGAACTGGCTGCACGCGACCAGCGCCCCATGACACGCAAGCGCGAGGTGAGCCGTGCCCTGAGGGCTTATGCACAGAGTGTGTCAAGTGCCGACAAGGGTGGCGTGAGGATTATTGACTAAGGGCAAGCTCCCCTCTGGCTTCCCCATAAGGGGGAGAGTCCGTTTGCCCAAGAGGGCGCATGAGGCTCAAGGGAGGAGGGCTGACGCCTGGGACATATTGCACAGAAAACCGTCTGCCCAACGGGCGGAGGGCTACCATACATGAGGATTATATATATAATATGAAAGAGAACATACAAGCGAAGGTAACTGAGCGCATAACAGGTGCCGAGGCCATGATGCGCTCACTGGAACACGAGGGCGTGGATGTGCTGTTTGGCTATCCTGGAGGTGCGATAATGCCCACCTATGACGCGCTCTATGACCACAAGGACACGTTGCACCACATCCTCGTGCGACATGAGCAGGGGGCTGTGCATGCGGCACAGGGATATGCCCGCGTGTCGGGCAAGGTGGGATGTGCCATCGTGACCAGCGGCCCTGGCGCCATGAACACCATCACGGGTGTGGCCGATGCCATGATGGACTCCACGCCCATGGTGGTCATCTGCGGACAGGTGGGGGCTGCCATGCTGGGAACAGATGCCTTCCAGGAGGTGGACGTGATAGGTGTGACGCAGCCTATCACCAAGTGGGCTTTCCAGATAAGAAAGGCCGAGGACATAGCCTGGGCTGTGAGCCGGGCCTTCTACATAGCACGCAGCGGACGACCTGGCCCAGTGGTGCTTGACTTTGCCAAGAACGCACAGACGGGCATGGTGGACTACAAGCCCGCACAGGTGGATTTCATCCGCTCCTACAAGCCCGTACACATCCCTTCGGAAGACATCATACGGAAAGCCGCCAACCTGATCAACAACAGCGTGAAGCCTCTCGCACTGGTGGGACAGGGCGTGGAACTGGGCGAGGCCAGGGAGGAGCTGAGAGCCTTTCTGGAAAAGGCACAGATTCCAGCAGGATGCACCTTGCTGGGACTGAGCGCGCTGCCCTCTGACCATCCCCTGAACATGGGCATGCTGGGAATGCACGGCAACCTGGGCCCCAATGTGATGACCAACCAGTGTGACCTGCTCATTGCCATAGGCATGCGCTTCGACGACCGCGTGACAGGCAAACTGGAGACGTATGCCAAGCAGGCTCACGTCATACACTTCGACATCGACCCCAGCGAGATTGACAAGAACGTAAAGGTGGACGTGGCCGTGGTGGGCAACTGCAAGGAGACGCTCAAGCGTGTGGGTGACCTGCTGGAACCGGCAAGGCACCAGGCGTGGGTGGATGGCTTCAAGCCGTATGAGGACCAGGAGAACTACAAGGTCATCGAGCCTGCCATACATCCCACCCAGGGGCCCTTGCTGATGGGCGAGGTGGTGCGAGCCGTGAGCGAGGCCACCGGACACAAGGCGGTGCTGGTGACCGATGTGGGACAGAACCAGATGTTTGCCTGCCGCTACTTCAAGTTCAGCGAGGGACGCAGCGTGGTGACAAGCGGTGGATGTGGCACCATGGGATTCGGATTGCCAGCCGCCATAGGCGCCACCTTCGGTGCTCCAGAGCGCACCGTGTGCATGTTCTGCGGCGATGGTGGCCTGCAGATGACCATACAGGAACTGGGCACCATCATGGAGCAGAAGTCGCCTGTAAAGATTATCCTGCTCAACAACAACTTCCTGGGCAACGTGCGCCAGTGGCAATACATGTTCTTCCAGAAGCGGTACTCGTTCACCCCCATGCTGAACCCCGACTATGAGCAGATAGCCACAGCCTATGGCATACCCTCACGCACCGTGATTGAACGTGCCGACCTGGCCAGCGCCATACGCGAGATGCTGGACACCGACGGCCCATTCCTGCTGCAATGTGCCATCAAGGAAGAGGACAACGTACTGCCCATGACTCCCCCAGGAGCCAGCGTAGATGAGATGATGCTGAGCATCAAGTAACACCCAACCGACCGACTGCAAGAGAAAAGACATGGAGACAAACAAGAAGATAGGAGCGGCTGAATGCGGGGACTGCAATACCTGCGGGAAGTGCGGAAGCACGGAATGCCCCGAGGGACTGACGTTCTACACCATGATTATCTATAGCGAGAACTTCGCTGGCATCCTCAATCAGATCACCGCCGTATTCACTCGCCGGCAGGTGAACATCGAGAGCCTGAACGTGTGCGCCAGCAGTACGCCAGGCGTGCATAAGTACACCATCACCTGCTACTGCACCGAGGAGATGGCCAAGATGCTCACCATGCAGATTGAGAAGAAGATAGACGTGCTGCAGGCCAACTACTTCACCGATACCGAACTGTTCATCCTGGAAGCCTGCCTGCTGAAACTCAGCACACCCAAGGTGCTGGAGGATGCCACCGTGGGCCAGATTATCAGGCAGCATGGAGCGCGCATCGTGGAGGTGAACCCCACCTATACCATCGTGGAGAAGAAGGGTGACACAACCGAGATTCTGAACCTGTACAACAAGCTCAACCAACTGGATGTGGTGCTGCAGTTTGTACGCTCAGGACGTATTGCCGTCACCAAGAGTATGGTGGAGACACTGGACAGATACCTGGAAGAAAGAGAGAAAGAGCAATGAGCAACAACAGGTTACCAAAGACTGACTCCTACGAGGTGCTGGTGGAACCATTTCATGTGGACTTCACCGGACACATCTTCCTGGGGGTGCTGGGCAACCATCTCCTGAATGCCGCTGGCAAGCACTCGCAGAAGAGGGGATGGGGCATAGGCGCACTCAACGAGACACAGCACACCTGGGTGCTGTCACGCCTCTGCATAGAGATGAGCGAGATGCCCAAGCAATACGAGACTATCCAGGTAAAGACGTGGGTGGAGGGCGTGATGAAACTGTTTACCAGCCGCAACTTCGCCATCCTGCACCCCGACGGCACGCCTTACGGATATGCCCGGAGTATATGGGCAATGATTGACGTCAACAGCCGCAAGCCCTGCGACCTGCTTACCTTATATAATGGGGATATCCTGAACTATGTGGTGAGCGAGGAGGAGAACGTGTGCCCCATAGCCGGACACGGACGCTTCCGCTTCAGAGAGCCACGGCTGGCGCGCACCATCGACACTTACTACAGCGACACCGACATCAACGGGCACATCAACAGCATCAAGTACATCGAGCACATCCTGGACCTGCTGCCCAAGGAACGATTCGAGCGCCAGCATCCCAAGCGTTTCGAGATTGCCTACAAGACCGAAGCACACATGGGCGACCGCCTCTCCTTCTACGTCCAAGAGGGCGAGGAGAGTAATGAGATGGAAGTGGAAGTGCGTAAAAATGAAAGCGAAATCGCCTGCCAAGCAAAAATATGCTTCTAAACACCCGTATTTGGATTATAATTCGTAACTTTGCACCCGAAAGGAGAAAGGACAAGCGAGCATAGAGCCCAAGGCACATGAACGCACGTCCCGACACAAGAGGACAAAGGATTAAGGAACAAACATTAAGCTATAAATATTTACAACAATGGCAAAGATGAATTTTGGTGGCGTTATCGAAGAGGTAATGACACGCGAGGAGTTTCCCCTGGAGAAGGCACGCGAAGTGCTCAAGAATGAGACCATCGCTGTTCTGGGTTACGGAATACAGGGTCCTGGCCAGGCTTGCAACCTGCGCGACAACGGCTTCAATGTGATTGTGGGCCAGCGCCAGGGCAAGACATACGACAAGGCCGTGGCCGACGGATGGGTGCCAGGTGAGACTCTGTTCTCACTGGAAGAGGCAGCCCAGAAGGGAACCATCATCTGCATGCTGCTCTCTGATGCTGGCCAGATTCAGGTTTGGCCCACCATCAAGCCTTATCTCACAGCAGGCAAGACCCTCTACTACTCTCATGGCTTCGCCATCAACTGGAACGACCGCACAGGCGTGGTTCCTCCCAAGGACGTGGACGTGATCATGGTTGCGCCCAAGGGTTCGGGCACATCACTGCGTACCATGTTTATGGAAGGCCGTGGACTGAACTGCTCATACGCCGTATATCAGGATGCCTCTGGCCATGCCGAGGACAAGACACTGGCTTTCGGCATCGGCATCGGTGCCGGCTACCTGTTCAAGACCACCTTCCAGCGTGAGGCCACCAGCGACCTGACAGGTGAGCGTGGCTCTCTGATGGGTGCTATCCAGGGACTGCTGCTGGCACAGTACGAGGTGCTGCGCGAGAATGGCCACACACCTTCCGAGGCATTCAACGAGACAGTAGAGGAGCTGACACAGAGCCTTGGCCCCCTGTTCGGCGCCAAGGGTATGGACTGGATGTACGCCAACTGCTCAACCACCGCACAGCGCGGTGCCCTGGACTGGGCTCCCCGCTTCCACGATGCCATCAAGCCTGTGATGGAGTGGCTGTACTACTCAGTGAAGACTGGCAACGAGGCACAGATCTCTATCGACAGCAACTCCAAGCCCGACTATCGCGAGAAGCTCAATGCCGAGCTGAAGGCTATGCGCGACAGCGAGATGTGGCAGGCAGGCGTGACCGTGCGCAAGCTCCGCCCCGAGAATGACTAATCAGGCCACAAGGCCATCATAACCCAAGAGGGGAAGGAACATGCTCCAAGGTTCCCTCCCCTCTTTTGCAGTTATTCCCCGTGAAGTGAGGATGAGCGGTGGCACAATTGTGCGGCTATGCAATGTAGTCACCCTGCGATGGCGAACACACCCACCGAAATGCCAGACTACCTTATTACAAAGTCACAAAACCGCAAAACCGTAAAACCGCAAAACCGTAAAACCGCAAAACCGTAAAACCGTAAAACCGCAAAACCGCAAAAAGAATGAGAGCCACACTTCTGATTATACTCACATTGCTGATGCCCATGGCGGCACGAGGGCAAGAAGCCAGGTATGCCCTGGTCAACGTGTCGGTATGCAACACACGCGCTGATGCCGACTACAACGCCGGGCAGGAATCGCAGGCTCTCCTGGGCATGCCCGTGGAAATTCTGGGGCACCACAACGAGTGGACACAGATAAGGACTCCCGAGGGATATGAGCACTGGACACTCTCCTCCACGCTGAAAGCATTGAGCCAGGAGCAACTCTCACTGTGGAACCACTCCCAGCAGGTGGTAGTCACATCGCTCACCACCTGGATACACAGCAAGCCATCTACCCGCTCCTCCACCGTGAGCGATGCCGTGGGAGGCGACCGCATGAAACTATTAGGCAAGAAGAAGGGATTCTATCAGGTGGAATACCCTGATGGGAGGCAAGGCTTCATCAGCAAAAGGGACGCGATGCCACTGGACCAATGGCGAAAGGAGACACACCAGGACGCGCCCTCCATACTCGCCACAGCCCACAGCCTCATGGGCGTGCCCTACATGTGGGGAGGCACATCACCCAAGGGAGTGGACTGCAGCGGATTTGTTCGCACAGTCCTCTATCTGCACGACATTGTCATCCCACGCAATGCCTCGCAACAGGCACGGGTGGGACAGCACATCGACATAGCCCCCGACTTCTCCAACCTCCTGCCTGGCGACCTGCTCTTCTTCGGCTCAAAGAATGCAGACGGCAGCCCCAAGCGCGTGGTGCATGTGGGATTCAGCAAGGGCGGGAAGCACTTCATACACTCCCTGGGCTGGGTGCATACAGGCAGCTTCGACCCTGCCGACAGCGACTATGACGAATACGAGCTGCACCGGCTGCTCTACGCAGTACGCATCCTGCCCTACGTCAACCAGGATGCACAGATTCAGACAACAGACAGAATTTCACTATACAGGCTATGACCACACGAAGAACATTCCTACGCAATACAGCACTTGCCTCAGCGGCACTTGCCACCAACTCCTTACCCATGTTTGCCGTAAACCGCAAGGTGAAGGCACGCCGTAGGCTCGAACTCAGCTTTGAGCCCTACGAACTGAAACTGCGCCATGTGTTCACCGTAGCCACCTACTCGCGCAGCACCACTCCCGACATACAAGTGCGCATCGACTGCGACGGCTACACGGGATATGGAGAAGCCAGCATGCCGCCTTACCTGGCAGCCGAGCTGGGCACGACCGAGAGCGTGACTGAGTTCCTGACACAGGCAGCCAAGGTGCTCAGGCAGTTTGACAACCCCTTCCACATGGAGGACATCCTCACCGCCATCGACCAACTGGACAAGGGCAACGCGGCAGGAAAGGCCGCCATCGACATTGCCCTGCACGACCTGGTGGGCCGCATCATGGAACAGCCCTGGCACCGCATCTGGGGACTCAATCCTGAAAAGACTCCCTCCACCACCTTCACCATCGGCATTGACAAGCCCGATGTGGTCAAGCAGAAGACCAGGGAGTGTGCCGACAAGTTCAACATCCTGAAGGTCAAGTTGGGCAGGGACAATGACAAGGAGATGATAGAGACCATACGCTCAGTCACCCAACTCCCCATTGCCGTGGATGCCAACCAGGGCTGGAAGGACAAGCAACAGGCCCTGGACATGATACAATGGCTGCACGAGCAGGGAGTGGTGATGGTAGAGCAGCCTATGCCCAAGACACAGCTGGACGACATCGCATGGGTGAGCCAGCAGTCGCCACTGCCCATCTTTGCCGACGAGAGCATACAGAGGCTCGCTGACATACGCGGCATCATGGGAGCATTCACGGGCATCAACATCAAGCTGATGAAGTGCACCGGCATGCGCGAGGCCTGGAAGATGGTGGGCACGGCACGCGCGCTGGGCATGAAGGTGATGGTAGGCTGTATGACCGAGACCTCATGCGGAATATCGGCCGCTGCACAACTGTCACCGGCTGTGGACTTTGCCGACCTCGACGGCAATCTGCTCATCGCCAACGACCGCTTCCGTGGTGTGGAGGTAAGAAAGGGCAAGTTGTGGCTACCCACCACCCCGGGCATTGGAGTGGAACTCATCTGAGCAAAGACATTCGCATCAACAAGCAAGCCAAAGACATGACACACACATCCATTTACACAAAGGCCGTCCTATCACTCTACTGCCTGCTCATGGCAGTGCCGGCCACAGCACAGAAGTACAACTGGCAGGATGACCTGCATCACCGCCTGCAGTGTGACTTCACACAGACCCGCGAGGAAGTGCTCAACTACATCAAGTGCTACATCCCCACCATCACCGATGAGAAGATGGCAGGATGGGAAGCATCGGGCGCACTGGAGTGCATGGAACTCAATGGCCAGAAGATGTACTTCCACGCGGCTGGACGCAACCTCTTCCGCATTGACCCCAAGTGCAGGCAGATATGGCACAAGGCTCACCCCGATGAGGGATACTCGGAGGTGGAACTGGCCGACATGAAGAACCTGCCACAGATACTCCGAGATGCCCCACATACCACCTACCACACCGCACAGGCCCGCCACATGCGCGTGACCTACACACTCACAGTGCCCGCCGATGCTGTACCTGCAGGCGAGAAGGTGCGCTGCTGGTTGCCCTTCCCGCACAGGAAGATAGGCAGGCAGACGGACATTGAGTTGCTCTCCACCTCACCTGCCAAGTATGAGATGTCGGCTCCTGGCGAGACGCACAGCACCCTCTACATGGAGCAGAAGGCAGTGGCAGGCAAGGCCACAGTGTTCTCCGAAACCTTTGAATATGTGAGCCATGGGCAGAAGTTCAGCCTCGACTCCATCCAGCCCTACGACACCAAGTCGGCCATGTACAAGCATTACACGGCCGAGAGACTGCCACACATTGCCTTCACACCCGAGTTGCGTGCCCTGGCCGACAGCCTGACACGGGGAATCAGCAGCCCTGTGGAGCGCGCACGCAGCATCTTCACCTACATCAACGACCACTATCCCTGGGCCTCGGCACGCGAGTACTCCACCATTCCCTGCATACCCATGTATGTGCTGCAGAACCGCCACGGCGACTGCGGACAGGTGAGCCTGCTCTTCATCACCCTGTGCCGCCTGGCTGGCATCCCCGCTCATTTCCAGAGCGGATTTATGATGCATCCGGGAGCCGCCAACCTGCACGACTGGGCAGAGATATACTTCGAGGGCATCGGATGGGTACCCGTTGACCAGTCCTTCGGCATTCCCGATTATGCACGCAACGAAGCCGAGCGATACTTCTTCCTGGGTGGCATCGACTCCTGGCGCATGGTGGTCAACACCGACTATGGCATGCCGCTCTCACCCAAGAAGAAATACCCACGCAGCGAGACCGTGGATTTCCAGCGGGGCGAGGTGGAATGGCGAGGCGGAAACCTCTACTTCGACCAGTGGAGCTACGACTGGGACATTGAATACCTGGACTGAGCACAGGGCACACTCATCCTGGCCCACTATTTGACCCTTATATGTTACTTGCCCAAGTATCCTAAGATACCTGGGCAAGTAACATGAGCGGCCATAATCGAAGGGGATTTTCCTACTGACCAAAAACTACACGACACATGAACAAACTCACATTCATCACAAGACTCCTGCCTGCATGTGGCTTGCTCTGCAGCCTCGCGGCAAACGGTGCGCCTGCCAATACCACAATGCGCACAAGCGACAATGACACCACCCATATCCGCATCCGCCCCTACGCAGACAGCCCCGAGCCCTTTGAGGGATGGGGCATATCGCTGTGCTGGTGGGCCAACATGTGCGGCACATGGAACGAGGAGCGCGTGGACAGCCTGGTGGACTGGCTGGTGAGTCCGCAAGGGCTCAACTTCCGCATCTTCCGCTACAACATAGGCGGTGGCGATGACCCGCAGAACCGCCATTGCACACCCCACCACATGGGCAAGGGCAAGGGACTTCGTGCCGAGATGGAAGGCTTCAAGGACGCAAGCGACGACTGCTGGCACTGGGACCGCGATGCCGCCCAGCGCAGGATAATGCTCAAGATCAAGGAACGCCGGCCCGATGCCATCTTTGAAGCCTTCAGCAACTCGGCGCCCTATTATATGACCGTAAGCGGATGCTGCGGCGGGCACCAGGATGCCTGGAAGGACAACCTGCGGACGGAATGCTACGAGGAGTTTGCCCACTACCTGGTGGATGTGTGCAAGCATTACAAGGAGCGGTACGGCATAGAGTTCAAGACGCTTGACCCCTTCAACGAGCCAAACACAAACTACTGGTATGCGAGCGGAAGCCAGGAGGGATGCCACTTTGACTTCTCCTCACAGATAGCCCTGCTGCGCGTGCTTCACCCCATCCTGCAGGCATCGGGGCTCAAGACGGTCATCTCGGCATCCGATGAGACGAGCGTAATCACCTCGGTCAAGGGATTCCAAGCCTACGACAAGGCTGGCGCACTACCTTTGGTGGGCCAATGGAACACGCACACTTACGAGGCCAACGATGAGGCACGCGCCCAGCTATATGCCCTGTGCAAGGAGCATGGCATGCACCTGTGGATGAGCGAGGTGGGCGCAGGAGGCAGGGGGCTCGACGGCAACCTGGCTCTTGCCGAGCGGCTCATACGCGACATGCGGCTGATGCGGCCATCGGCTTGGATTGACTGGCAGTATGTGGAGGACAACAACGACCAGTGGTGCCTGGTACAGGGCGACTTCTATGGCGGCACTCAGGAGTTTCACCGTGTGAAGAACTACTATGTGCGCCAGCAGTTTAGCCGCTTCCTGCGCGAGGGCAGCCACCTGGTGGAGAGTGGAGACGAGCACACCCTGGCAGCCCTGGGTGCCGAGGGCAACTCACTGACAGTGGTGACCGTGAACCGTGGGGAGAGCGACAAGATAATGAGGATAGACCTGAGCAAGGTGGGAAAGCGCGGCAAGGGAAGGATAAGGGCATACCGAACCTCCAGCCACGAGGACATGGCAGAACTGCCTAAGGGGACGGTAAAGACCTGTAAAGGCAAGAGCCTTTTGCTCACAGTGCCTTCGGGGAGCGTGGTCACGGTGGTGGTGCCACTGCGCAAGGGAACTTTCTGAATGGGGTTGCTGACAATGCACCCACCCCCAAGGGGACAATTACAATGGTGACGTGCAAGAAGAAGCTATGCGGCTGAAAGCCCCGAAAGCACACAGCCCAAGGCGTTGCCTAGGGCCACGAGCAGATTGCCCCTTCGGGGCGCATCGCCAGCATTTTGCCACACTCTATGGGACAGTGCCTATCCCTTACAGGCTACAACTGCGCTGTTCCCACACGCCACATCCCTGCCGCACCTGTCGGGATCACAACCTATGCGACTTGAACCATGCCGCATAACTAAGCCCATTGCAGCGTTCGCTACCTTTCGTCCAGTAGTCGTACAGACTGGAAGCGTCTTTCCTCAACAGGGCCGCCACCGTCAGCATGTAGCCACGCCAGTTCGCGGCATTGCTCTCGTCATACACCACA
>JBNMJN010000056.1:0-17221 GCA_050873805.1 Prevotellaceae bacterium
GTGCGGTGCGTTGGCGATTGCAGTGCGGTGCGTTGGCGATTGCAGTGCGGTGCGTTGGCGATTGCAGTGCGGTGCGTTGGCGATTGCAGTGCGGTGCGGTGACGATCACCCTCCCCCTGGGGGGAGGTTGGGAGGGGGCTCGCAGGCAGGTGGAGGGTGGCTCCGCTGGTCAATGCGTGCCTGTGGGGCGGGAAAAGCAAGAGGGCTTCCGAATGTTCGGAAGCCCTCTTGCGAGTGGTGCCACCAGGAATCGAACCGGGGACACAAGGATTTTCAGTCCTTTGCTCTACCAACTGAGCTATGGCACCATGTGCTCTCTGTAAGCGTGTGCAAAGGTAAGGCAAAGATTTCATTCCCGCAAATATTTCGCGGATAAATCGCATCGGGTCGCCTTGACGGTCAGTCCAGCCGTGCGACTCACGCGCCCTCCCGTGTGCGTGGAGCGGTGCTTGTATGCGGGGCAAGGCATGAGGATGGCCGATGGCGGGAGCAACTCACTTCACCACCCGTATGGTGGTCTGTGCCGACAGGCGCGGGTGGTCCTTGCAGGTCACAGTGAGCACAGCCTGGGCCGGCTTGCTCGTGGAGCGCACCAGCACCACCAGTTTGCCGTGGAAGAGGCGCATCTGCGGTTGCTCGAAAGGCTCAAGCGATGAGGCGTCGCCGTTGCATGCGGCCTGGTACTTGGCGCCCTTCACGCTGAAGGTCAGCTCCTGGTCGGCATTGGGGCACTCGTTGCCGTCGGCATCCAGCATGGTCACTGTCACAAAGGAGATGTCGTCCCCGTCGGCCTTTATCACCTCACGGTCGGGCGTGAGCACCAGCCGTGCAGGCTCGCCGGCCGTGTGCACCACCTCCTGGGCAGCTTGCCTGCCGCTCGCGTCGTAGGCCACCACCCTGAGTTCGCCTGGCTCATAGCGCACGTCCATCCACTTGAGGCGGTTGGCGCTGAACATCTTGGTGGAGTCCTTGCGCACACGTCCCTGGCTCTTGCCGTTGACAAAGAGCTCGGCCTCGGGGTAGCAGGTGTAGCACATCACCGGGATGGCCTGCCCCTCCATGCCTGGCCAGGTCCAGTGGGGCAGCAGGTGCAGGGTGGGCGACGAGGTGTTCCAGCGGCTGCGGTAGAAGTAGTAGCGGTCCTTGGGCAAGCCCGCCAGGTCCACGATGCCAAAGTAGCTGCTGCGCGAGGGCCACATGCCCTCGGCGTTGTAGGGATAGTTCTCGCCCAGGTAGTCGAAGCCCGTCCACACAAACTCGCCCAGCAGCCAGGGCTTGCGGTCCTGGTACCAGGCATCATAGTCGGGCGCGTTGCTCCAGTCGCCGCTGTACAGGTCGTAGCTCGACACCTGCCTGTCGGCATGCTTGCTGCCGTTGGTGGTGAGCACCACGGGGAAGTGGTACACGCCACGGCTGCTGAGCGTGGAGGCCGTCTCGCTGCCGATGAGGAAGCCCTGGGAGAGCGAGTCGATGTAGGTCTCGTAGCAGTGGGTGTGGTAGTTGAAGCCCGGGACGTCCAGGTAGTTGAGGTATCCGCTGCGTGTCGCGTCCTCCACCTTGTCCACTCCTGCTGTCACAGGACGTGTGGGGTCGAGCCTGTGCATCAGCTCCACCAGGCGGTGGCAGCTAGCGGCGCCGGCCTTGGTGGCCTGGTCGGGAATCTCGTTGCCTATGCTCCACATCACTATCGAGGGGTGGTTGCGGTGGTTGCGGCAGAGGTTGGTGAGGTCCTTCTCGGCCCATTCGCTGAAGAAGCGGTTGTAGGCGTTGGCCGTCTTGCCGGTCATCCAGCTGTCAAACGACTCGGCCATCACCATCATTCCCAGCGAGTCGCACAGGTCCATCATCAGCGTGGAGGGCATGTTGTGGGACGTGCGTATGGCGTCGCAGCCCATCTCCTTCATTATCCTTATCTGTCTGATGAGGGCAGCCTTGTTGACCGCAGCCCCCAGCGGGCCCAGGTCGTGGTGCAGGCACACGCCCTTGAACTTGCGTGTCTGCCCGTTCAGTTGGAACCCCCTCTCCCTGCTGAAGGAGATGCTGCGCACGCCAAAGCGCGTGCGGCGCTCGTCGAGCACCTCGCCCTGTCTGGTGGTGAGTGTGCTCACCAGGGAGTAGAGGCTGGGGCTCTCGGGCGACCACAGGGCGGGGCGCTCCAGCGTGAGGGTGGCCTGGGCCTGCCCCTGCACGAATGGTGCCTGCCCCTGAGCCACCACCTGCCCCTTGCTGTCACGCACCTGGAGCCTGGCCACCAGCCCCTCGGCGGCTCCCTCGCGCAGAGCGACGCTCGCCTTCACGTTGGCCTGCGATGCCGACACCTGCGGGGTGGTCACGCTCACGCCCCAGGTGTCGATGGCGTTGTCGCCGCTCAGAATGAGCTGCACGGGGCGGTACAGTCCGCCGCCGGGATACCAGCGGCTGCTCTTCTCCACGTTGGTCAGCCTCACCTCCAGCATGTTGTACCCACTCCTTAGGTACGGTGTGGCATCTACCCTGAAGGCGTTGTAGCCGCAGGCCCACCTGCCGGCCAGTTGGCCGTTGACGTACACCTCGGGCTCTGCCATGGCGCCATCGAAGAGCAGTTCGGCATGCGTGTAGGGATGCGGGACCTCGAATCTCGTGCGGTATTCTCCCTTTCCCGGCCAGGGCAGGCAGCCTGTGTTGCCCGCCGACTCGTGTACCACGGTTTGCCCATTGACCACGCTCTCACTTGTCCACAGGTCGATGGTGCGGTCGAAGTCGCCCGCGATGGCCCAGTCGTGCGGGACGGTCACGGGCTGGAAGGGTGCTCCGTCCTTGGAGAAGGTCCATCCCTCGCGTAGGGTTATTGACTTGTGAACCTGCGCCTGTGCGCCAGGGGATGTGGCAAGGGCAAGTGTGTCTGCAGCCAGCAGGTGCCTCAGAGTGGATGTGTGCATATATATAATGTGTCGGTTTGCGAGCTTGTCCCAAGGGGGGAGAAGCCATTTGCAAAGTTAAGGAAAAGTATTGGCTTTCGTGTCATGGCACAAAAAAATCTCCGAGGCAAGCCTCAGAGATTTCCTGCTTATCGTGGTGCCACCAGGAATCGAACCGGGGACACAAGGATTTTCAGTCCTTTGCTCTACCAACTGAGCTATGGCACCATCGCTTGAATGCGGGTGCAAAGGTAGGCAGAAAATCCCATACAGGCAAGCAAAGAGCAAAAAAAATGTAAAAGGGGAGTGGCATTCGCGTTTTTTTGCGTAACTTTGCATCGGTTTTCGCACAGCGGGGCCATCGGATAGTAGCGCAGTTGGTAGCGTACTACGTTCGGGACGTAGGGGTCGGGAGTTCGAGTCTCCTCTATCCGACAATAACTATACAGGGTAAAAACATCAGTTGCAAATATCTCCATACAGTACTTTTCTGGGCAGCGGTAATCTGCTGCACAAGTTTCGTGTATGGACAGGCGGTGCAGAAGGGGCACGCTTCCTATTACTCCAACAGGCTGCATGGCAGGCGCATGAGCAACGGTGACCGCTATCACCGCGACAGCATGACCTGTGCGCACCTCAAGTATCCACTGGGCACCTTGCTCAAGGTGAAGAATCCCAAGAATGGCAAGGAGGTGGTGGTGGAGGTCACTGACCGTGGGCCGCATACCAGGCGCTTCGTGATAGACCTGAGTTATGCGGCGGCGCGCGAGCTGGACATCATCCGCTCGGGCTTCAGTATCGTGGAGATTACTCCATGGCATGAGGACGAGGTGCCGTACCGCTCAGAGAAGACCGAGTACGACCTGTCGCAGCCTGAGTTCAGCGCCCAAAGGCCCTTGCGTACCTGGAATCATCCCGAATGGGAAAAGAGGAAGGAAACCGGGGAGGAGACTCCCGTGGAAGAGGCTGAGCCTCAGGGGAAGGCTGACGGCAAGACGGTGGATGGTGGCAGCAAGCCAGGACAGACTGGCGACAAGCCCGGAAAGTCCGCCGAATCCCAGGGGAAGCCTGCCGCCAAGAGCGGGACTGCCGCCAGCAAGTCGCCTGCCCGGCCTACTGGGCAAGCAGGCCAGCCGAGCGACGGTAGTCAACAGTAGCCAGGTAGCGGCGGAACTGTGCATCCACAAGCGACTCGCTGGCCTTCTGCCATGCAGCCTGGGCTTCCAGGCAGTCGCTCAGCGTCTCCATTCCAGCCTTGTATTGCTTCTGGCTGAGTTGCATGTTCTCCTCGGCCTGGGCCATCGACTTCTCGGCCAGTTGCACCTCCAGCTGTGCCTCATCGAGGTTGTTGGCCGCCTGCTGGAGCTCCAGCAGCATCATCTCGCGCTTGTCGGCCTGCTCCTCCTGAGCCTGCTGCAGTTTCACCTTGGCAGCCTTCACCTTCTGTGTGTTGGCACCGAAGTGGTAGAGGGGGACACTCAGGGTAATGCCGCCTCCGAAGTTCCATCCGTCCAGCAACTGCCTGCCGTTGAACTCGATGCCGTTGGTGTAGCCGTACTTGGCCATCAGCGCCAGGCTGGGCAGCATGGCGCTCCTGGCCACGCGCACCTGTTCGCTGGCGATGCGGGTCTGGTATTCCAGCATGGCACTCTCGGGGCGGAGCGACACATCGGTGGTCTGCACCTGTCCCAGGGACTCAGCCTCGGGGTACTGGTTGGACACCTCCAGTGGTGTGTCCAGTGGCTGTCCCGTCACATGGCACAGGTTCATGCGTGCCAGGCGCAGCCCGTTCTCGGCCTTGCGAAGTTGCAGTTCCACCTCGTCGAGCCGCACGCCCACCTTCAGGCGGTCGTTCTGCATGCGCAGTCCGTGGCGCACCGCACTCTCCACATTCCTGTCCAGTTCCTGCAGCAATGCCTTGTACTTCTGGGCCACCAGCACCAGTTCGCCTGCTTTCACCACCTTGGCGTAGGCATCGTCAACCGACTGGATTACCTCGGCCTCGGTCTTGCGCTCCCCCTGGCGGTAGATCTCGACGGCCATCTTGCTCATCTGGTAGGAAGCCCGTATCTTGCCGCCCATGTACAGGGGCTGCTTGAGCATCACGCCTCCTGAGAAGATGGTGTTGATGTCGTACTTCATGCTCACGCCTGGGAAGTAGGCATAGGTGCCCGAGGGGACGAACCCCGTCTGGCCCATTGAGCCTACGGGCAGCATGCCTCCCTCTATGCCCAGCGTGCCGTCGCCCGTGTCGTACAGGACTCCTGCCTGCAGGGAGAGGTCGGGGAAGAACATGCCCCACACGCTCTTCTGCGTGTGCAGGGCCTGCTGTGTGCTGAGTGAGGCCGACTGGCGGGCGTGGTTGTGCTGCAGGGCCATCTGCCTGCATGCCTCTATGGTGAGTGTCTCGGCGGCTGCTGGAACGGCCAGCAGGGACAGAAACAACAGGATGACATTCTTCTTCATGCGTATGTTGCGGTTATGTGTTTGTGCGCTCATGTGGCCATGGGCCTGTGGCGGCCACATGGCCACACGGGCGCGAATAGTGTAAGTTACTCAGACTCTCGGTCGGGATTTGCTGGCCTTGCCCCCATTCTTGATGCTGAAGAACATGGAATAGAGCACGGGGATGAACAGCAGTGTGATGAGCGTGCCAAAGAGCAGGCCGCCCATGATGGTCACGGCCATGCTGCCAAACATGGCGTCGGTGAGCAGGGGTATCATGCCCAGCACTGTGGTGAGCGATGCCATCATCACGGGGCGCAGGCGGCTCTGGCTGCTCTGCACCAGTGCCTGCACCGGTTCCACTCCCTGGCTGAGCTGGAGCGAAATCTCGTCCATGAGCACAATGCCGTTCTTCACCACCATGCCTATCAGTCCCAGCGCGCCCACTATGGCCACGAAGGTGAACGTCTTGCCCGTGAGCAGCAGCGTGAGCACCACGCCCACAAACACCATGGGCAGGCAGCACAGGATGATGAGCGGCTTGCGCACGTCGCCAAAGAGCATGATGAGGATGGCTATCATGAGGATGACGGCCAGCGGGAAGTTGGCAAACAGGTACTTCATGCTGCGGTCGCTCGCGGCCTTCTCGCCCTGCCACTTCATCGTGTAGCCTGCTGGCAACTTTATCTTCTCGATTTCCCGGGCCAGTGCGGCGCGGGTCTTCTCGGTCTCCTCTCCAGGGCAGGGCGAGCACTGCACACGCTGCATGCGCTGCCCGTTGTAGCGGGGCACGACGGGGTCTTCCCACTCCACCCGCACGCCCCGGCTCACCTGGCGCAGTGGGGTAGTGCTCAGGAGGTCGGCCAGCAGCTGGTCCTTGGTGAGCGTGCCTGTGCGCAGGCGCATCAGGTTGTCCTCGTTGGCCAGGCCCATCAGCGAGGGCATGGCCGAGAACACTTGCAGGTCCTGCAGGTTGTCCACAGCCTTGCCCTTCTCGTTCACGCATTTCACATAGATGGTGTTGGGGTATATGCCCTCGTAGAAGTTGCCCACGGGCAGGCCGCCTCCAGCCGTGAGCAGCGACAGGCTGAGGTCGCTGCGGCTCAGGCCAATGCTGCGGGCTGCGGGCTGGTCGTAGTCCACATGCAGCACGGGCACCTTGGGTTCCCAGTCGGTGGTGACCAGGCGTACCTTGCCACTGTGCTCCATGATGGTGCGGGCACTGTCGGCCAGGGCATGCAGCACTGCGGGGTCGGGGCCCTGGAACTGCAGCTCGATGGGGTACTTCTTGAACATCAGGTTGTACTTCTTCACCTTGACGTAAGCCTCGGGGTAGTGGGCCGTGAGATATTCCTGTATGTCCTCGATGTTCTGGTCCAGGTCCTTGGCCGACTTGAAGTCGATGATGAGCTCGCCGTATGAGAGCGAGGGCGTGGCCACCGTGCGCACCAGGTTGTACCGGCCGGGAGTGCCTCCGATGGAGGCTGTCACATGAGTCACTTCGGGGCGGGTGTGCAGGTAAGCCTCTATGCTCTGCAAGTCCTTCTCCACCCGGGTGCTGTTGCAGCCCTCGGGCAACTTGTATTCCATGTAGCACTGGTTGTAGGCCATGTCGGGGAAGAAGCCCTGGTGAACGTAGGGGTAGCCCAGGGCCGACAGCACGAGCAGGACTATCATCACCGATGTGGTGCTCCAGCGATGGGCTATGCAGAAGCGCAGGAACTTGCCCAGCAGGCGGTATGCCTTGCCACTGTACAGGTCGCCTTCGCTCTCCTTGGATACGCCGGACGCGGAAGCCTTGAGCAGGCGGTTGCTCATGAGGGGCACATGAGTGAGTGCCAGAATCCAGCTGAGCAGGAGCGATACCGCGAGCACCACAAAGAGGTCGTGCACGTAGATGCCAGCCGTGTCGGGCGACATGAAGATGGGCAGGAAGGACAGTATGGCGATGCCGGTTGCGCCCAGCAGTGGCATGGCTGTCCTGCGCCCTACCTCGGTCATGGCCTGCAGGCGTGGCTTGCCCAGCTTGAGGTCCACCAGGATGCCATCGACTATCACGATGGCGTTGTCGACCAGCATGCCCATGGCCAGCACAAAGGAGGCGAGCGACACACGCTGCATGGTGCCATCCATGTTGCCCAGCACCAGGAAGGAGCCAAAGACGATGACCACCAGGCTGGCTCCTATGATGAGGCCGCTGCGGAAACCCATGGTGAACATCAGCACGATGACCACGATGAGCACCGACTCGATGAGGTTGAGCACAAACTGGCCCAGTGACTCGGTCACGCGCTCGGGCTGGTAGAATACCTTGTGGCAGTCCAGCCCGGTGGGGAAGCGGTCGGCCTTGAGCTCGGCGATGCGTTTCTCCACAGCCTTGCCCACCTTCACGATGTCGGCGGTGCTGGATGAGGCCACCAGGATGCCCAGGGCATGCTGCCCGTCATAGGTGATGGCATTGCGTACGGGCTTCTCGGTGCTCTTCTCCACCTCGGCGATATCCGAGAGGCGCAGCTGGTCGTCCTCGTGTCCCTGGATAATCATGCGGCGTATGTCCTCCACCTGGCGGAACTTGTCGTCCACGGTGACGCGCACGCGCTGGTCGCCATTGTCGTAGTAGCCTGCGTATGAGGTCTTGTTCTGCCCGTTGAGTGTGGCGAGCACCTCGGCGGGCAGTACCCCCAGGCTCGACATCTTGTCCTGCAGCAGGCGTATGTGTATGCAGTCCTTCTGCTCGCCATAGATATCCACGCGGTCCACATTGTCCACGTTGGCCAGTTCGCGCTTCATCAGTTCGGCATAGTCGTTGAGCTCGCGGTCGCTCAGCCCATCGGCGGTGAGCACATAGAACATGCCATACACGGCCGAGAAGTCCTCCTTGGTGACCGATGTGCTTGCGCCGGCCGGCAGTGCGCTCTGGGCGTCATATACCTTGCGCCGTAGCCTGTCCCAGCATTGCTCCACATCGGCATTGCTTACCGTGCTGCGCAACTCTACCTGTATGATGGACAGGTCGTCGTAGGAGTAACTCTCTATGTTGTCAAGGTCTCCCATGGTGCGTATGCGCTTTTCCAGCACATCGGTGACCTCCATCTCCACCTGGTGAGCAGAGGCTCCAGGGTAGGTGGTGACCACCATGGCGAGTTTCACCTTTACTTGAGGGTCCTCAAGTTTGCTCATGTCATAGCAGGCGTATGCGCCTCCCAGCAGGAACACCGCCACCAGGAAATACACCAGCAGGCGGTTGTTGAATGCCCATTTGCCCAAGTCCATCACAGCAGTCCTCCCACATTAGTTTTTGACACAGGAGCCATCAGTCGCACTTTCTGTCCGTCCTTCAGGTGATGCACACCTGTGGATACCACCAGGTCTCCAGGCTTCAGTGTGCCCTCCACCTCGGCGGTGCCATCGGTATGCAGTGCCTGTATGTTCACTGGCACCCGGCTCACTTTGCCGGCCGAGGGTGTGTAGGCAAACACATAATTCTTGCCGTCCTGCTCCAGCAGGGCTGTGGCAGGCACGCACGAGGTGGTGCTGGTGGAGTCGTTGAGGGCGATGCTCACCCAGGCCGACATGCCAGGGGCCACACGCTCGCTCTGCTTGGGCAGGGCCAGTCGCATGGTGTAGAGCTGGTTGGCATTGGCCTGTGGCAGGGTGCCAATCAGCGTGAGAGGCACCTGCACGCCAGGCAGGACATCGAAGGTGCAGGAGTAGCTGCTAAAGTTGTGGCGGTCGAGGTAAGAGGCTGCGGGCAGGTTGACCTGCACCTCCAAGGCGTTGTCGGAGAGCATCTTGATGATGGGCAGCCCGGCCGACACGTTCTCGCCGCCCGTGAAGTACCGCTTCTGTACCCGTCCCGAGAAGGGCGCGGTGAGACGTGTGTACCCCAACTGGTTGCGGTGGTTACGCAGTTTGGCCTCTATCTGCTGTAGCCCATATCGGGCCTTGTCGTAGTTGCTGGCTGTGGTGCCCCCGTCCTGGTAGAGTCCCATCACGCGCTCGGCGTCGGCCTTCACCTGTGCGTACTCGGCCTCGGTCGCGCTCAGCTGCACCTGGTAGTCCACGGGGTCTATCTCGGCCAGCAGTTGCCCGGCCTTCACATAGTCGCCCTCGTCCACCAGCACACGCTTCAGCGTGCCTGCTACCTTGAAGGACACATTGGCCTCGGTGGATGCCACCACATGGCCAGGATATTGCAGCTCCACGGCTCCCAGGGGCGCGGTCACGGTGTCAATGCGTACCACGGCTTCCTCGTTGGCTGCGGGCTTGGTGGAGGAGTTGCAGGATGCAAATAACGGCAGGAGTGCCGGAAGGATGCTGAGATAAAACTTGATGTTCATAGCTTGTTCCCTGTATATGTCTGTTTTCGGCTGCAAAGTTATGCTGAATAAGCTTTTACGCAAAGGCTGAAACGTGCTGAATATTGTTCGATATGTACTTTTTAAGATGTTTTATGGTGTTTTTTGTGCCCTTTTTGTACTTCTGCTGTGTGCTTTTCCCTACCTTTGTCGCATGGACAAGGTAAGTTTGCCGTTTGAGCGTTTCACGCTGGACTTGCTGCAGGACGCTGTGGGTGCCCAAAGTCATGCACTTCTCTACTCCGACCTGTGCGGGCTCTTCTATTGCCAGAAGGGCGAGGCTGTGGTGAGCATGAATGGCTGCACGCTGCGCATCAAGCCTGGGGATGTGTATATCTATCTGCCCTCCTCGTATGTGTATATCGTGAGCATGTCGCCCGACCTGGACGGCGTGACTTACAAGACAAGCGTGGAGTACGCGCTGGAGATGCTGGAGAATGTGCCCTACACCTCCAGTATCCTGGCCCTGAAGGAGAATCCCTGCGTGAGCCTGGCTCCCCTGCAGCGTGACTTGCTCGAGGAACTTCTGGTGGCCATTGACCGCCGCTCAAAACTGTTTGGCACGCTGAAGGCAAGCGATGAGAGCAAGGCCATCATGCAGCAGTCGCTCTCCAAGCTGGGCGAGGTGATACTGCATGAGATATTCTATTACTTCTTTGCCAACCAGCCTGTGGCGCGCCCCGTGATGGACATGAAGGATGTGGTGTTCCAGACGTTCCTCGCATCGCTTACCCAAAGGTATAAGCGTGAGCGTGAGGTGGCCTACTATGCCAGCGAGCAAAGGCTCAGCCCGCGCTATTTTGCCTCCATCATCAGGGAGAAGACGGGCAAGCCGCCCAAGGAATGGATAGTGCAGATGGTGGTCAACAGCATCAAGCAGACTCTGCTCTATTCGGGCAAGAGTGTCAAGGAGGTTGCGGCCGAGTACCATTTCCCCACGCAGAGCTTCTTCGGGAAATACTTCAAGCAGTATGTGGGACTTTCGCCCAGGGAGTTCCGAGAGCAGGCCAAGGAGCGGCAGCTCGCTGTGATAAGGGACCGGCAGCGCGGTCAGCAGCCCTTTCCATAGGGCAAGTGCCCTCTGGCTCATAATACTACATGCCTTATCTGGGCAATTCCAACTCTTGCTTTCCATAAGGCAAGCACCCTTGGCTCACTCCACTCCGAACTTCCGTGCAAGCATCCCTGCCAGCCGCACATCAGTTTCCCCCCAGTGGCCTGCTCTCCCCATTATTACTCATTAACTATATGCGCGAAGCCAGTCGCACACGGAAGCCCATTTCCTTTGGGCGTATGCACCCAGGGCATACTGGGGCTTGCCTGGAATGGCCTCGTAGCGTGCTTTGTCCCGCACGACAAGTTCCCCTTACCAGCGCACAGGTGTGTCGGGCACATTGGCATCCTCCATGAAGGAGGAGATGGGGTGCTGCTCATACTGCAGGCACATCATCACCATGTCGGTGTCGCCCGAGTTGCGCAGGGCACGCACACCAGCAGGTGACACGCGCACCACACTGCCCTCCTGCACGGGAAACACCTCGCCGTCCACCTGGTAGTCCCCTTTGCCCGAGAGGATGACATATACCTCCTCGTGCGTCTTGTGGCTGTGCAGGAAGGGAGCATCCTCGCCTGCCTTCAACTTCTGCACAGATACCTGCGCGCCTGTCAACTGCAGTTCCTCGCCCAGGAACTGCTTGCCCTCAATCCCGCTCCAGGGGCCGAGGTTCTTGATAGAGTAGTTCTTCATAACCTTTAGCGTTTTATGTGTTTGCTGCTGCAAAGGTAGGGGAGAAACTTTGTGTGTGCAAGTAGGTACTTGTGCGTCAGTTGCTTACCTGTAGGTTAGTAATGGCATTGCCAAGTGGTTGGAGACATGGGATTAACATACCTTAACCCTGCGGCTACCTCTCTGCCGCGTGTGCTCGGTCGGCCAGTATCTCCTGCATGTGGTCTTGAGCCCAGAATATGAGTTGGCCTGCGCAGTCCAGGAAGGAACAAGCCCGCTCCGTGAGTGCATATTCCACACGCGGGGGCACTTCGGGATAGACGGTGCGCGATACGAACCCGTCCTCCTCCAGGGTGTGAAGAGTTTGCGAGAGAGACTTCTGCGAGATGTCCTCCATGCTCCTTTGCAGTTGGCCAAACCGCATCACCCCTTCCTCGCGCAAGGTGAGCATGACCAGAAGCGACCACTTGTCGCCCACACGGCTCAGCACATTGCGTATGGGGCAGTCGGCTATCATTTTCCTTATCATATACCTTATATTATATACGTACACGCTGCGGCAGACCAAACACGCCCGCCGACTGCAAAGGTAGCAAGCCCCAGGCGCATTTGCAAGCAAATGACATCAAGAATTTAGAATAAAAAGCGGGTGCGTGGTGAGTGCGGCAAGCATATTTTTCATACCTTTGCAGCAGCAAACAAGAATACAACACAGAGAACAGAAATGGACGACTATCACGCGGAGAACATGACTGAGTGAAAGTCCCCCCGATGAGCATGGTTCGTAATCCTGCCCGGGAGGCAAGCCCTGATTATGCTATCCCCACTTTTAAAATATAGGAACGAACAATGCGCACATTCTGGAACACAAAGAATGGACTGCGTGCCACAGACGAGTGGCAGCCCAACTGCTGGGTGCAGGTGACCTGCCCCACGCAGGAGGACACACGCTTTCTGGAGGATACCCTGGGTATCCCCGACTATTACATCTCGGATATTGCCGATACCGACGAGAGAGCCCGATACGACATCGACGAGGGCTGGATACTCATCATCCTGCGTATCCCCTACGTCAAGGAGACCAAGAGCCGCACTCCCTATACCACCATACCGCTGGGTATCATCATGAAGGGCGATGTGCTCATTACCGTGTGCAACTTCGAGACCAACATGATGATTGACTTCGTCACCTACCAGCAGAAGCGCGGACTGGGATTCACCGACTCGGTGGACATGATCTTCCGCCTGTTCCTGTGCAGCGCGGTGTGGTATCTGAAGCGGCTCAAGCAGATAAGCACCCTGATAGACAAGGCCAAGCAGAACCTTGACCGCAACGTGAGCAATGCCGACCTGATCGCGCTGAGCCGCCTGCAGGACAGCCTCACCTACTTCGTGACCTCAATCCGTGGCAATGAGAACCTGCTCTCGAAACTGAAGTTCAAGCTCCCTGTGGATGAGCTCGACGCCGACATGATCGAGGATGTCAATATCGAGATGAGCCAGGCCAGGGAGACCACCAACATCTACTCCAACATCCTCAACTCCACCATGGACACCTATGCCAACATCATCAACAATAACATGAGCAGCGTGATGAAGATGCTCACCAGCATCAGCATCATCATGATGTTTCCCACGCTCATAGCCAGCCTGCTTGGCATGAACCTCATCAATGGCATGGAGACCGTGTGGTGGGGATTCCCGCTTGCACTGGTGATATCCTTCGGGGTGACCATGCTTTTCACATGGTATTTCAGGCGCAAGACGTGGATTTAGGGCGAAGTGACCCTTGAATGTGAAAAAAAACGCCCGGTCATTAGGCAGAGTGAGATATTTTGACTTATTTTGTATCTCATAAGCCCCTTGCGGAGCGATAAGGAAACAAGTTTTCAACTCAAAAACCAGTACGATGGAGTCATCTGAGACTAACGAGACCACTGCCATGGAGCAGTCCGCTGAGATCAATGCAGAAGTAATGCAGAACGAGTCACAGGCGTCACAGGCAGCCCAGGACACTGCGCCACAGCAGGCCGGGGCCGATGCGGAAGCCACACAGGAGGGCAATGCCGCCGATGCCGCCGCCGATGGCGAGGCTACCCCTGCCACCAATATATACAAGACCAAGGACGAGGTGGTGGCGCGCGCCCAGCAGATTGTGCAGAGCGGCGAGGCATCCGACAAGCAGGAACTCGACCTGCTGAAGCAACTCTTCTACAAGTTCCACAATGCCGAGGCACAGAAGGCGCGCGAGGAGCACTTTGCCAATGGCGGCACCGAGGAGACCTTCATGCCGCCTGTTGACGCGCAGGAGCCTGTGTTCCGCGCTGCCATGCAGGCTATACGCGAGCGCCGTGCCGCCTTGCTGCAGCAGCAGGAGGAACAGAAGAAGAAGAACCTGGAGCGCAAGCTGCAAATCCTGGAGCGCATACAGCAACTGGCCTCCACACCCGAGGAAGCCAACCAGGCTTATGATGAGTTGAAGGCTCTGCAGGCCGAGTGGAAGGAGATAAAGGCGGTGCCTGCCGAGCAGGCCACCGAACTGTGGAAGAACTACCAGCTCTATGTGGAGCAGTTCTATGACCTGCTGAAGCTGGGGCATGAGCTGCGCGACTATGACTTCAAGAAGAATCTGGAGACCAAGACGCGCCTGTGCGAGCAGGCCGAGGCTCTGGCTGATGTGCCCGATGTGATACAGGCATTCAACCAGTTGCAGAAGCTGCACCAGGAATGGAAGGAGACAGGGCCTGTGGCCAAGGAACTGCGCGAGGAGCTGTGGACACGCTTCAAGAATGCATCCACAGTGGTCAACAAGCGTCACCAGGCACATTTCGAGGCTCTCAAGCAGGCCGAGGAAGAGAACCTGGCCAAGAAGACGGCCCTGTGTGAGCAGCTTGAGACAGAGCACACCGATGGGCTCAAGACCTTTGCCGACTGGGATGCCGTGACGCAGCGCATCATCGGCTTGCAGGCCGAGTGGAAGAAGATAGGATTTGCTCCGCAGAAGGTCAATGCACAGATATTCGAGCGCTTCCGCAAGGGATGCGATGCATTCTTTGAGCAGAAGGCCCAGTTCTTCCGCCAGTTGAAGGAGGAGCTGAACAGCAATCTGGCCAAGAAGAAGGAACTGGTGGAGAAGGCCGAGGCTCTGGCCACCAGCACAGACTGGCGCGCCACCAACGACATACTGGTCAACCTGCAGAAGCAGTGGAAGGAGATTGGCTCCGTGCCACATAAGTATTCCGATGCGTTGTGGAAGCGTTTCGTGGGCGCATGCGACCAGTTCTTCGAGGCCAAGAAGAAGGCCAATGCCGAGTCGCACGGCGAGGAGAAGGCCAACATGGAGCAGAAGCAGAACATCATCGCCACCCTGAAGGAGCTTGCAGCCAAGGAGGGCGAGGACATCATGCAGCAGGTCAAGGAACTGCAGCAGCAGTGGAGCAGTGTGGGGCATGTGCCTTTCCGCGACAAGGATCGCCTCTACAAGGAGTACCGCGAGGTGTGTGACAAGATATATGGAGCCTTCAGCGCCAACCAGCGTCAGCGCAGGATGAACAACTTCCGCACCAGCCTGGCCCAGAAGATAGAGAAGGGCGCCAGCACGATGGACACAGAGCGCCAGCGTATGGCGCGTGCCTATGAGCGCATGCAGGAGGAGCTCAAGACCTATGAGAACAACCTCTGCTTCCTCACCAGCAACAGCAAGAAGGGCAACAGCCTGGTGGAGCTGGCCAAGAAGAAGGCCGACAAGCTGCGCGAGGAACTGAACTTGCTGGCACAGAAAATCAAGGCTGTGGACGAGCAGATGAAGGACAAGGAGAGCGGCAAGGCTGAGTAATCTACATCAGCCTGTCCTGCCCATACAAAGCCAAGGAGCGTGGGGATATGCAGTATCGCATCCCCACGCTCCTTCTTGTTTTCCACGCTTTTCTCAGGTTGACTGCCTATCCTTGTGATGGCCTGAGGCGTGCGCCTGGCCTCACCAGGCTTGTGCCTTATTTGCGGAAATGGAACCGGTCTATATCCACCAGTCCGCCTGCCTCGCGTGTGGCGTAGTAGAATAGGGCAAAGCGGTTGCCCGTGAAGTGCTCTATAGAGAATACCATGGGGAATCCGCCGCCCAACTGCTGCCAGTTGCGCCCGTCGAGTGAGTAGGAGAAGAAGGCAGCATCTGTGGTAAAGTCGCACACAGCACGCAGATACACGATATCCTGTGTCAGGTCAATGGCGGATTTCTCCTCTTGGCGGTCAGTCATCACAATGCGCTTCTTGCCCCCCCCCCCCCCTGTGCTGGTATGCTGTCAGTGTGTGACTTTATATAGCTGCCGCGCCTGCATCAAGAACAAGGCACTCTGTGTCCGCAAAAGATTCGGGGTGCTCGTCAAGGTTATCGGCCTTAGGACAGCAGCCCCATCATCAACTGCACCATGCTTCTTTCGCTTGGCTATATCCGTGAGGCCACGAGCTATGCAGAGTCGTGTGGTGGTGGCGGTTCGCCAGGCGTTGGCTGGGGACGTGACAAAGATGAGGATGATGATCATTGGTGGCGCAGGTGCATTGCCGTGTCGTCTGCGATGATGCGCTAAACTGTCATAAAAAGAAAATTCCGTAGTAGATAATACGGATGCAAGAGAGTGTGTGTTTATTACATACTCTCTTGCCCCTGTATATAATGAGTTATTTTCCCAAAGACTTGAACATCTTGGTGATGCACTTTTTCTTCTGCTCCATGTTCGGGTGAACATAGAGGTTGAGGGTTGTTGTGATGTTGGCATGACCGAGCAAAACACTTACCGTCTTGTAGTCGCAGTTGCTTTCAATGCAGCGTGTCGCAAAGCTGTGGCGTAGTCCGTGGTATTTCAGCCGAGGAATGTCAAGGCGTTTCATCAGCCGATGATAGTAATTGCGGTAGGTGCGTGGCTCTGTCGGTTTCTCCTCGTTGGTCAGTACATAGAAGTCTGTGTTTACCACCTTTTTCAGAGGTTTTACCATAGCCAAGAGTTCTTTGTTCATCGGTATCTCACGGCATGAATTCTTGGTCTTGGGAGTGTTGATGACCAACTCTGTGTGCTTGCGTTCTCCCTCTACAATGTATATGCGCTCAATGGTACGGTTCACGGTGATTGTGCCGTTGTCGGTGTTGATGTCCGACCACTTCAAACCACAAATCTCTCCGATACGCAAACCTGTAGTCAGACTGATGTAGATGCCGAGGTTGCGGAACGTGAAGTTCTGCTTGATAAAATCGAGGATCGTCTTGTGGTGTGCCACCGTCAGCACCTCTATTTCCTTATTGGTCTCTGTTGTAGGGTACTTGATGTCCCACTCGCAATAGTTCATCCATTCGTTCTTTACCCCGAACTTCATCACCATTTTCAAGACAATCAGAATGTCTTTTACCGTTTTAATGCTGAGTCCGCCCTTCAGTTTCTGCAAAACGAACTCCTGCACAAGTTTCTCACTCAGAGCCTCACAATCGCCAAATGATGGCAGAATGTGGTTCTCAAAAACTAACACATAAGCAGCATATGTGGACTGCTTAACATAGCGTTGTTTGTCATTTTTCCAAGCCAACGCAATTTCTCTAATCGTTTTTGTTGTCATTGTAATCCTTAATTTTGAAGGTGTACATAATAATTAGAGAAAATCAACCTCTGATGTCCCAAATCTCAGATTCAAGGAGTTTGAAGGAGAGTGGGAAAAATGTGCATTGGAGAACTTGTCAACAGAAATAGGGGATGGTATTCATGCCACTCCTTTATATGATGATAATGGAACTTACTACTTTGTGAATGGTA
>JBNMJN010000057.1:0-17172 GCA_050873805.1 Prevotellaceae bacterium
ATTTGTTACAGCCATGTCTGTTTCAATCCACGCACCCGTGTAGGGTGCGACGAGATGCACACCATCGTTGCTATCTGTGTTTGCAGTTTCAATCCACGCACCCGTGTAGGGTGCGACCGAGGGACTATAAGGCCACGTATCTTACTATAAAGTTTCAATCCACGCACCCGTGTAGGGTGCGACCAAAAGGCAAAAAACTTAGTACGCTATGGCAGAAGTTTCAATCCACGCACCCGTGTAGGGTGCGACACTTGCCGTATTTGCCACTCTTGAACAGAAGAAAGTTTCAATCCACGCACCCGTGTAGGGTGCGACCTCATTTGAGAGTGATACGCTTATTGCTTTTCAGTTTCAATCCACGCACCCGTGTAGGGTGCGACTGCATATTCAGTAAATGTCTGAATAGCAAGATGCAAAAGTAGTTTATTTGCGGAAGATGACCAAATAGTGTTGTCTAAAAAGAATAAAATTGTTGTTGGGCTGTAAGTGCTTGGTTTGCAAGTGGTGCGAATGATGCCGCTTTTTGTGCAATGCTGTATGTTCGCATTCCTCTTGCTCTATATGATTAACTCGCTAGTAAAATCAATTCCCATATCTTTACCAAGCGTTTCCACTTTACGTTTCCAGTTGTTCCCCAAATTATAAAAGCGGATGCTGTCTTGCTTTGAATCAATAATTTCTCCCAACTGGTTTCGCAGTTTTACGAATTGTGCTTCAGTTAAGATACATTCGAAGACAGAATTTTGCACTCTCTTTCCATGATTCAAACATGCCCTGGCCACGTTTCGCAATCGTTTGGCTCCCTGCGTGGAGGTTATATTTACATCATAAGTTATCAATACGAACATAAGCTATTTGATAAGAAATACAGGATAATCATCTAAGTCTTTACGAATGAACCTTGCCAAAAGCATGGATTGAATGTATGGTAGAAGTCCAATGCTGACTTTCTCATTAAGATAGGGATGAGTGATTTGCTCTTTCTTTCTGTTTTGCCACGCAGAAATAATGACTTTCCTGCCAGAGTCAGTCATGACGATTCCCTCATCCCCTTGCTTGATGAAATCTTTAATGGTAATTTGCTTTCTGTTTATGAGAGACAATACCAATCTGTCTCCAAGATAAGCTCGCAATTCTTCCATCATGTCCAATGCCAAGGATGCTCTTCCTGGTCTTAGCGTGTGCATGAAGCCGACGTAAGGGTCTAAGCCTACCGTTTCCAAAGCCGAAGTCATGTCATTACACAATAAGGTATATACGAAAGAAAGCATAGCGTTTATGGCATCCCTTGGTGGTCTTCGGTTGCGCCCCTCAAAGACAAAGTCATCCTTTTGATTTAGTATCAAATGGGGAAACGCTCCAAAATAGCAGGTTGCCGCATCTCCCTCGATACCTCTAACGCTATCAATGTTATCGGCATTTAGTACTCTTCTTTTGCATTTTAACAAATCCTCTGCTGCGTTCGCTATTGCTTCATCATCTCCGTTGTCTCGAATAAATCTTCGCAGGATGTTGCGATAGTTCTGAATCTTCCCAGCAATAAACAGTTTGCTCAGATGCAACGAATAGTTCTGTTCATCGGAATTCTTGTATTGCGCTTTTCGAAGCAATACATTCCCCTTGGTTGGACCTTGTGAGCGACTGATGTATCTTCCTTGTGGTGAGAGAAAAGTCAGCGAAACGCCATAGTCGGCACCCAATTTCATTACTCCAGGACTTGCCCCCATATAACCAAATGTCACAATTTGCTCTATGTTATGAATCGGTATGCGAAATATCTCGTTTTGCTTAACAGATACCACAACGTTCAATCCATCTTTGCTTAGGTATGCCTCTGGAGTTGTTATATATAATGTGTTAAGTAATACCCTCATATAAGTTTTGGTTTAAATAGGTGGAGACTCGCGTGCAATCACTCATCTCTGGCATGCAGATGTCTTTAAGTGAGCAATTCTTGCAATGGCGCTCCTTGATTGCACCTGGCAACTTGCCACTTTTGAAGATATCGTGCATCTGAATGGCGCATTGCTTGGTCGTTTTTCTCAATTGATTGGAGATGGCAATCACATCACGGTGCCTGTCCTCATGATAATACAACGCGCCATAAGGAATATGGATGCCGTACATTTCCTCAAGGCTCATCACCTGTGCCGCCAACTGCACTTCATCTCTCTCGTCAGGTTTACTGTGGCCTCTTTTATATTCCACGGGATAAGGTTTCCAATATCCCTTGTACCGAGGATGAGTGATAGAGTCTTCTGGAGTATCTGAAGGTAGAAGTTCCACGGCATCGGTTATGCCATAAAGCCCCAGCTCCCTGGATGCGATATGTAAGGAGCGGAGGGTTATGACATCGCCATTCTTCTGGCGGTAGAAAGGATTGTCCACATTCTCATGCAAGATATTCCCTTCTGTTGTCAGCTTATTATCAGCCCATTGCTGTTCAATGTGGATCAAAGCCCATTGTCGGGGGCAGAACATAAAGTGCTGTATCCCCGACAACATGAGCATCTCATCTTCAGTATACATGCGGATACTAAATGAGTTCTTCGACAGTCACACCTGATGGTAAGGCATCTTTGTCAATAGTCACATTGTAATCTTTGAAAGATCTTGGCGCTGAGTCTGTATTCTTCTCTACCTTAACCAAATCAAACAACTTGTTTGCAGGAGCATTGCCCAGTACAGAATCATGCTTGAATACAATAAGTTTCTGAGCACTCATCAGTCCGCGAGCCGCAGAACGATCCATATCAAACATATTCTTCAAAGCCTCCCAAAAGAGTTGGAGGTCTTCTTCAGAGAAGCCTGTCTGCTGGGCCAGGTTGGCAGAGATAAAACCATGACAAACGTAGAGGCCATAAGGAATGGTTGCTTTGCGTCCCATGGTATGGTTCTCTCCATTTTGCTTTTCTGCTTCACCTGGAGTCGCAACAGCAATACGCGTGATGGAATGCTCAGCAGTTGCGACAGCATCCACAGAACGGGCAAAAGTCAACTGTATAGGCCCTCTTACTTGGCCAGCGTTCTTACCTGTTGACATCACAGCACCAAATGTGCGAATGTCATAATAGTTCTTGCACATGAAACGACGTGCAGCGGCAGTTTTTTCCTTCGCATCTTTGATGCCTTTAACTTCTGAGTCATCATGTGCCTTGTCAATCTCGTCGTTGAGAACGGCTTTCTCTTTGACGAAAATATCAAACCCATCAGAAAGCTCCTTGGCAGTTTGCACATAGTTGCGTACTTTCCTCTTCAAGCACACATCTGTTACCAACCCCATGCCTGTCTCTGCATCTACACGAGGGAGGTTGCCTGCATCAGGATCGCCATTAGGGTTGCCATCCTGTACATCAAACATGTAAACGAAATCCAAACGATTATTCAATGTTGCCATAATATTTATATTTAAAATGTTTTTGCTTTAATCTTTGTTCTCTTCTTCTTTCTTCATAAAGAAATCCTGTCTTTGATGGTAATATCCCACAAAGAAACGTCCTTGGTCTTGCAAGTCAAGATGCGCAGGGAAACCATCAGCTGAAATCTTGTCTATAATCTCTTGCTTTAGTTTCTCGTAGAATACTTTCTTTCCCTCATTGGAAAGATTCTCCAAATGATGAGAGGAAAGGTTCAGGATGGTTGCAAACACCGATGAAGGCGTTGTACTTGCAGCATTCATGTAGCGTTCACGAATACTGTGATTCTTGTTTGCATCTTCTTGAATCTTGTCAAGAACTGCAAAGAGACGACCACAAAGGTAGCCCTGATTTGTGTTGCTTTTGTCTAACATAACTTCTATTTTTTTGTTATTGTCATTTTTTCTGTTCAAGTATGCTTTGATAATTGCCATGCGGGCAATACGATTAGCTCCATCACTTTCTGCTCTGATTCTGCCAATGCATGAAGAGAGTAGAGTGTAAGGATATGGAATACCTTGGAAGATGCTCTTGATGACGGCTTCTGGTAAATTAGGAGTAACATCTGATAGCTTACCACTAACAGTGACCGCTGAGAGCATTTCTCTTATGCCCATATAGTTTTTTTTGTCTTTTCGAGTGCCAGCTATCTCCATATCGTTGAAATGGCGAAGCACCTTACCTGCAAATTCTTTCAGGGAGGTTTCGGACCAATACACTACTGCTATTCGTGCTGCATTTGGAGCCAATCCTAAAATATAGAAGCGGTCATCCAGGTTTGTCTTTAGTACACCAGAATAAATTGAAGTGAAGACTTTTCGAACTTGCTCTATTTTAGCGTTAGGATTATCCTCTTTTGTTTCAGTGTAACCCAACAAGTCAAAGAGGCTCTCTTCCACTTCCTCTGCAGCTTCGTTGTTTGACGATGCCCAAAACACGAAGGTACGATTGCCTACCATGAACTTGTTATGAGATCCATTTTGCAACATTGCATTTAGTGCCGTAGTATAAGCAAACTCTGCTTCTTTGCAGATTGGAGCATTTGCGCATTTTTTCTTACCATACGAGTCATAACCAGAATTGACCTGAAAAGCTACAAGTTTTGCAGTGGCTTGACTTCCTGGTATCATAGTAGCCGTTGTCGTGTCTACGGACTCCCCGTGAAAACCAGTAATCAGACATAACTGCTGATTTTCATCTTTATCATCATTATGCCCAAGCATCAGCAGCTCCTTCTTTTCTGCAACAATCTTGATGTCGCCTTCAATTCTGAAAGAAAAAGTTGAGTATTTCTTTGAAAGATTTTTCTTGATATCAACCCATAATGGGTCTTTGGTCATCTCTCCGATTATAGCTGTTCTACTTTGTCCATAGAAAGCACAGACTGCCACAATCTCCACACTTTGCGGAAACGAGCTGCCAATTTGAAAAATCTTTTCTTTGAAAGTATCAAAATAGAGTTGTTCTTTATCGTTGCATTCTTTCAGCGATTTTCTGATTTCTTCAAGTCGCTCCAGTGTTTTGTGCCACTCTTCTTTCTCTTCATCTGATACATTTGTGTCTTGTTGCTCAATTTTATTTTTTGCTTCTTCTATCTCTTTTTCTAAGTTTTCCTTTGTCTTCTCTATATCATCCTCTTCTATAGAGATTTTCTTTTCAACATCTTTCCTGTCCGAGAAACCAAAGACGTAGGCACTATTGTCATAAAGATAATTCGCCACAGCTGCACTTGACCTTCCTACATGTTTCTTTACAAGATAAGTTCGTGCATGTTTGTTGTCAATTCGACAATCTTCAAAACGTAAGAACTTGCCTTGTTGTGATATGACGATAAGGAAACCTATCTCCTTCTCTTCCATTCCTTGCACAGGAAGGTTTCCACATCGGTTATAATAGTCATATAATGCCTTTAGTATCATCTTAAAATCTCCTCACTATTTAAAGGTGGAACAATGATTACTCCATGCCTCATCTCTGCACGATAGAACATAGCTTGAATATTCTTTGGGTCTGAGAAATCCATGTCATAGAGCATGATACCCAAATCTCTATCACCGCCTTGTTCGGGCGATATGGCTGGTTTCAAGTCTTCAGCATCGACATTGACAAGACGGAATGAAGCAGAGAACTCACGAGTGCCAAGATATGGTTGGTAGAAGCATTGACCTTTGCTTGCTCGTCGTTCAAACATTTGGTAATATTTCATGGGATTTTCATCCCGGCCAGGCTCGTGGGCAAACAAGTCACCTTCCGCTTTTCGCTTGACAGCAGAACGAAATTCCATTTTTGCCCAAATACGATAATGTACATCTTTCAGTAGAAGGCTGTTCTTCTGTTGTCTCTTCTCTTCTATATATATAGGAGATTTGCTGGCAACAGCTCCTACTTCGTTTCTGCGTACTGATGTCCATTTGATTGGATTCAACACTTCTATCTTTGTTATCTGCCAATGAATGGCTGGTTTCCAAAAGATAGCCTCAAAGATAGCACGGGCTGCAGATGGCGTAATAACGTCATAGCTTACCCGCTCCACTTTTAGTTCCGGCCGGGTGAAGCAAGCCATGTCGCCCCATACCTCCAAACAATACTCTTTGTCTGTATATTCCATATTGTTATTCTTTTTCTTTATTATTGTCTTTGTCCTCTATTTCACCTTTGGCACTTTGAGACTCGAAAAATCTTTTGGCAGAAAGCGGAGAGACTACTTTTCGACCAGTCTTTGCTTCCAGTTCTTCACGAGCCACTCTGGCTACATCACCTCCATCAGCCGCACATTGCATATTTTCTTCAAGAGTCTGTGGATCTTTAGACTTTGTGATACTTGTAGTTGAAAGCTCTGCCAACATATTCAGAACGAGTTCCTCATTGGTCATGTTGTCACGCAGATTTTCTTTTTTCAATCCTTTGTGCTGTTTGTATTCTTTAGCTGTAAGACCAGCCCAACGTTGGTAAATAATATCGGTAAGAGTCGCATATTGGACACCTTCCTCTACATTGTGCAACTTCCATTGGTCTGTCAAGTCCTTACGAATCTCAATGCTTTTAAGTCGTTGGTTAATCCAGTTATCTGAATAGCCCAACAGCTTATAATCCATCATTGCCTGTTGGATGCTCAATTCTGGATCTTGCATCTGGTCTAGTCGCTCAGCTCCAACTTTGGCAAGCCACATTTTGAATGGCTCAGCCTTTGGCGATGGTATAGATTGTATGAGGCGTAAAAGTTGTTCCGTGTCAGCAACATCCGTCATGCGCATCTTGCCATCTGCGGCTCGCATTTTCAAGCCGTGACAGTTTGTCACGGTTTCATTCCCTTCTGCTTTCAGGCGTTGTTTTAGTTTACGCCAATATGCAGATGGATCAGTGCTCTCCGTTAATACCGCTACAACATCAACAATGGAGAAATACCATTTCTCTTTTTCGCCATCCCACACGGTGCGAATCATGTCGTCGCCGAAAAGCTTTATTGAGTTCTTCTTAACCATATCATATTCCATTTATATTATCAACGATTCATTTGCCCAATTGTTGTCAATGCGCAAACCGACGTGCTCATCATATTGTTGTGCGTAATCAACCACAAATAGTCCTTCTCTTTTCTCTGTTATAAGTCCCATCTTGCATAATGCATCAAAGTCTCCTTGGTGGATGTTGACGCAGTATTTTGAGATTTTCTTCATTTGCAGATATGAAGGACCGTATTGCAGAAGCTCTTCTATAAGTTTCATACTGTCTTTCCAACATACGACAACCGTCTTCCCTGTATCTTCTATAAGTCGGAACTCCTTTGCGGCAGCAGCAAAGCTTATATTCTTAGCATCGTATAAGAAATGCTTCATATCCTTTTTGTCGAAACTATCATTTCGACAATATAGTTGACGGAAATAACTACTCATTGTTTCTGGAGCAAACCAGTCTGATGATGTGTCCAAGCTAAGCCTCGCATTGTTGCCATCTTGTATTCCACCTTTAGGAAGATTGTGCTCTTTGGCAAGGCTAAAAACGTATGCAGTACAGATGTCTTTCTTTCCTTCTCTGTTGCACCGACCTGCCGCTTGCAAGACGGAGTCCAGTCCTGCTTCTTGCCTGAACACCACCGGGAAGTCTATATCTACTCCAGCTTCTATCAATTGGGTTGATACCACACGAATGATTTCATTATTGTCATCTTTGAGCGCATCCTTCATCTGCTCTATGGTCTCGCTGATATGAGCAGGACACATCATCTTTGAAAGATGTAATGTGATTCCTTCATGGGGCAAACGCTCATAGAGTTCTTTGGCATCCTTTCGGGTATTTACAATGCAAAGTACTCTCTTATGTTGTTTCAACATCTCTGCTACTTCATCATATGACTTGCCCGAATTGTCTATATTAAGTTTTACCCTTCTTAATCTCTCATGGAGTTTAAAGTCTTCTGGAATGATTTCCTTGATTGCTTTTATTCCTTGAAACGAAGCCTTTGGGTTGCATCCCTCTATAAGACCGCTCAAAACAGGTTGACTTGCTGTGGTGAACAATACGGAGACCCTGAATAACCTGTTGTAGGTTTTCAAAGAGTCAACAATCGGCTGCAAATAATCCACTGGGAGTGTCTGCGCCTCGTCCAAAATCAGCACACTATTGACAATGTTATGCAGTTTGCGACAAGTAGAAGGCTTGTTGCTAAACGTTGACTCGAACAGTTGCACATTGGTAGTGACCACAATAGGGTAATCCCAGTTTTCGGTCGCTAACTTCATTCGTTCCCTGAGCTTTTCGTCTTTTATTAGCTCTGGGTCAACATTACTATGATGTTCCAAAACATTCTCTGCCCCAAAGATTTCTCGCAATATAGCGGCTGTCTGTACGATGATGCTTGTATAAGGTATTGCTATGATAATTCGCTTTTGGCCATTATGGATAGCGTGTTTTATCGCCCAAACCAAAGATGATAGTGTTTTTCCTCCACCTGTAGGAACAGTCAGACTGTAAAAGCCTATAGGCGAGAGTGAAGTCTTGATGCATTGTTGCTGTACCTTGTTTCTGGTATGGTTTACTTCCGTTGCTTTTGCGTTGGCTTTCAAGTGTAGAAGGAATGCCTCCAGTTTCGGCAGCAAGCCCTTTAGCGAAGTCTTGTTTAAGCGCATTTCAGAGCTGTTCTTGTCCATGAAGCCCTCTGTGTCAAGATAGTCTGCGTCAACAAGGCAAGAATATAACATTCGAGATAAATGATGGATGTCGCTTGCTTCGCATTTGAAAGACTGCTTGTTCAAAGCGATTCTATCTACATTTGTGTCAACCTCTGCAGGTATGTTCTTTCTGAGCTCGCTGTTCTCTCCATCCAGTTCGTTTGTGTCGTGCAAACCCGAATGGTGCGACAAGATTTGGTTGACAAAGAAATTGTCTGCGGTTTTTCCGTAGAGGTTTCTTGCAATAATAGCACCTATATATGCATGATGGTAGTCGTCTAAGACTTTAGTCTCAGGGGCATATCCACTTTCTTTTCGGATATGCTGCTGAAAAGCAATTGATTCCTTACCTTTGTCATGCAGCATGCCTAGCACTTTGCCCCAAGCGGCCATACCGAATTCACTCGCAAAGCGTGAGGCCCGCTCTGCAACTCCTGCCGTGTGCCTTTCGTTAGATTGGATTACCCAATTTCCTTGTTTGTCCTGGTATATATGTGAGATGAGCTCTTCCATTCTTGTATGGGTGCTGGTGCGTTCTTGTCTTGGTTCTCATGCAAAGTTAATAAATCTTTTTGTGGTGTAAATATCGTGGGGGAATATTTGGTGGACTTTTTTTGCAAAAGGATGACAAGGTTACAGAATTTGATAACGCGTGTATGGCATTGCCTTTCCTTGGGTACAGAAAATAACTGGATGGGGGAGGGAAAGGTGGTGTGGGGAAAGGGGAATGTGGCTTGCTCATTCGTTCAGCCTGGGCTGAACGGTCAAGTATATTATATTGCTCGCGAGTTTAAGTTAACTTAAACTATCGTCCAGCCTGGGCTGGACGAATAGGCAAGTGTGCTGCGTTACGCGAGGCATCCGCTTTTCCTGGTGCGGGAAGTGGGCTTTCTTGGCTTGATAGGGCGCGTGGCTCTGCTCTCGATGGCAGGATTGGGCTTGCTGGGGGAGAGGCTACTGGCTTGAGAGGCGGTATGGCTCTTTGGGGTGTTTTTTGGGGGGGGCTTGGATTGAGGCTCGCTGCTGAGCTGAAGGGATGCAGGCCATGGGTGGCGCGGTGGAGATGGCTGGTGTGGGACACGAGGTGAAGTGGACTGGGAGGCAGCTGGCCATGGCTCTCGCGCTGGAGACGGCTGGTGTGGGACACGGGGTGAAGTGGGCTGGGAGGCAGCAGGCCAGGGCTCTCGCAAGTGGAGGCCACTGACGTGGAACATGGGGCGGGACGGACTGAAAACGGTAGGCCAGGGCTCTCGCGGTGGAGACGGCTGGCGCGGAACATGAGGTGAAGTGGGCAGAAAGGCAGCAAGCCTGGCCTCGTATTGTGGAGACCAGGCTTGCTGGGTGTGTGGTGGAGCGGAGATTCCTGTGGGGCCTTAGTCGATGACCACACGGGTCCATCCGTGGGTGTCGGGGGCTACTCCATACTGGATGTCACGCAGCATGTGGTAGAGCTTTGTGCTGATGGGGCCAGGCTGGCCGTCCTTGCTGATGACGTAGCTCTTCTTGTTCTCCAGGTCGTCGATGCGCTCGATGGGGGAGATGACGGCTGCTGTGCCACAGGCACCGGCCTCCTCGAAGGTGGCCAGCTCCTCTTCGGGTATCTGCCTGCGCTCTACCTTCAGCCCCAGGTCCATGGCAAGTTGCATGAGGCTCTTGTTTGTGATGGAGGGCAGGATGGAGGTGCTCTTGGGTGTCACATAGGTGTTGTCCTTGATGCCAAAGAAGTTGGCCGCACCGCACTCATCGATGTATTTCTTCTCCTTCGCGTCCAGGTAGAACTCGCAGCTGTAGCCCAGGTCATGTGCCATCTTGTTGGCTTTGAGGCTGGCAGCGTAGTTGCCTCCCACCTTGTAGATACCTGTGCCCAGAGGCGCGCTGCGGTCATACTCGCGTATGATGACGTAGGGGTTGGTGGCGAAACCGCCCTTGAAGTATGGGCCCACGGGGGTCACGAATATCATGAACAGGTATTCGGTGGCGGGATGCACGCCCACCTGTGCGCTGGTGCCTATGAGCAGGGGACGGATGTAGAGGGTGGCTCCGCTCTCGTAGGGAGGCACAAACCGCTCGTTGAGCCGTACCACCTTCTCCACCATCTCGATGAACTTCTCGGTGGGCAGCTCTGGCATCAGTATGCCACGGCAGGTGCTCTGCAGGCGGGCCGCATTCTCATCGGGGCGGAACACACGCACCTTGCCGTCGGGACAGCGGTAAGCCTTGAGTCCCTCGAAGGCTTCCTGGCCGTAGTGGAGGCATGTGGCGGCCATGTGCAGGGGGATGGTCTCCTCGCTGCACACCTCTATCTCGCCCCATGCACCATTGCGGTAGTAGCAACGCACGTTGTAGTCTGTCTTCATGTAACCAAATGAAAGGTTACTCCAGTCGATTTCTTCCATATCGTTATTCTTTGGTTGTCTTTTGTTGCAGGCTGTAGGCATAATGCCTCCCAGCGGTACTGCAAAGTTACTCCTTTTCGTTGACTTCGAGCAGGGAATTGCAATTTTTTTCCGCCTCGTAGAGTTGCTCCCTGCATTGCTTCATCCACTTCTGTGCCTGGCTGAGGCTCTCGGCCATCTGGTCAACGGTAATCTCGCCGCTCTCCATGCGTGCGGCCAGTTGCTCCAGCCGCTGCATGGCTTCTTCGTAAGTCAGTTTTTCCTCTTGCATGATGTTACTGTAGATTGGATTTCTCCGTCCAGGGTGAGTGTGGTGAGTGTGTCGCCCTGCCGGATGTGGGTGATGGGTGTGACGGCCTTGCCCTGGCAGGTGGTGATGGTAAAGCCGCGCCTGAGGAGCAGTGCGGGGTCGCAGGCGCGCAGTCTGTGCTCCAGGAGTTCCTGCCGGTGCTGTTCTCGCTCGATGCGCTGGTGCAGCAAGGCTTGCAGGCTTGCCTGCATCTGCTCCAGCCTGGTGCGCATGCGGTCGGTCTTCCTGCGTATGAGCAGTGGAAGCAGGGTCGCTTGCCTGTCCAGCCTTTGCCGCTCGCGCAGTAGCCGCTCGCGTGCAGAGCGTGCGATGCGGCTGTACAGGTTGTCGAGCGAGGCTGCCTCCTGTGCCTGGTGGTCGATGAGGAAGGCTGCCGCTGCCGTGGGTGTCTTGACGCGTGTGTGTGCCACATAATCGAGCACCGTCTCGTCACGCTCGTGCCCGATGCCTGTAATCACGGGCAGTGGAAACTGGGCAATGCAGGAGGCCAGCAGATAACTGTCGAAGTCGCTCAGGTCTCCCGTGGCCCCGCCACCTCGTATGATGACCACCACGTCCCAGTGCTCGGCCTCATCGGCAATGGCCTGCAGGGCATCTGCCACAGTCTCCTCCACCCTGGCTCCCTGCATGACGGCAGGGAAGAGGCGCGTGTGGAAGCGCAGGCCGTAGTCGTTGTGGGCCAACTGGTTGCAGAAGTCCCCGTAGCCTGCAGCCCCCTGTGCTGAGACCACAGCGATGCGTGTGAGCAGCCTGGGGAGTGGCAGAGCCTGGTTGTCATGCAGGATGCCATCGGCCTCCAGCTGGCTGAGTATCTCGCGCCTGCGCCTTGCCAGGTCGCCCAGGGTGAAGCGTGAGTCCACGTCCACGATGTTGAGCGCATAGCCATATTGCTCGTGGAAGGTGACTCTCACCAGCAGCCGTACCTTCATGCCAGCATGCAGCGTCTGTCCTGTCTCATGCTGGAATCGCAGCCGCAGCAGGTTGTAGGTTCGGGCCCAGCAGTTCACCCTGGCGCGGGCAAGGATGCGCTTGCCATCCTCCTCCTTCTCGATGAGCTCGCCATAGAAGTGTCCGCCGTAGCCCTGGGTGGCATCACTCAGCTCGCCCACCACCCAGTACTCCCCGTCCAGGGACTGCTCCAGTACGGAGCGCACCAGGTTGTTGAGTTCGTATAGCGTGTATTCGTTGCCTGTCATGTGCGGGGCGTGTGGTGTGTGTGCATTCAGTTGCGTGCGCTGGCCAGCTTGCTCTCGTAGTAAGCCTTGAGGTCATCCCAGCGGTAGTAGGGGAATTTCACGGGCTTCACGGGCAGTGTCATTTCCTGCTCCTGCAGCAGTGCCTTGACCAGGATGTCCCCCTGCTTGCCCTTCTTGGGGCGGTAGAACACGAGCTGGATGTTGCCTGCCATGGGGAATATGTCCGAGTTCACCCACACGCGGTCCAGCGTGTCGAGGTCCTCGACGGTTGTCCCCACGTTGCCCAGTTCCATCAGCGCGGCCAGAGGCATGAGGAACACCTCGTGCCCGAACCTCAGTGTGGCTCCGTGGTAATCCTTGCGTGTGACGATGGTGTCGGCCGTCTCCAGGAAGTTGCGCAGCAGGGCTTCTACCTTGAAGGGAGCCTTGCGCTGTGTGTAGTTGGAGGCTCCAAACTCGGTGTAGTGTGTCCTGTTGTAGAGTGTCCACAGGTCGTAAGCCTCGTCCTCGGTGAAGTACTTCCACAGGCTTGGGGCACCATAGTGGCTTTGCATATTGCAGCACACGTCAAACACCCGTCTCATCAGCCTTCCGCAGTTTACGCTGTCGCGGCTGTAGGCATCGTCGTTGAAGAGCAGTTTGCTGAAGCGTGCGGGATGCACCAGTTCCTCGCGCCACTTCTCCACCAGCCCTGCGCGTCCCTTCTCGGCCTTGCTCACATAGTCGGGCGTGCCTGGAGCCAGGTAGCGCTGGTAGTTGGTGCTCACGTCGTTGTGCATCTCGAGGCCAGGGAAGTGCCGTGTGAGTTCCTCGCACTCGGCCTCCATGCTCAGTATGCAGCGTATGACCACCGTGCTGCGTGCATCCACCCGCGAGTTCTTGGCATTGAACACCTGCGGGAAGTTCCTGGCCATGCGCCTGCCTATGCCATGGTGCTGGTCCTCCCCCTTGCTGGTGAGTTCGCCTATGCGCCCCTGTGCGGTGGGGTAGAACTGCTCCACGCTGGCCAGCAGTTGCTCGCCCTCGGCTGTCAGTTTGCCTTGCCCGTGAGCCTTTCTGAGCGGCTTGAGCACATCCTGGTACTGGCCGTCGCTGCACAGCCATCGGCTTCCGTGGCGTGCGTATCCCGTGAGGTAGTAAGGCTCATACCCCTTGGGTGCGGGTGTGAGCGGCTTGGTGGGAGTGGGGTAGGCCGTGTAGTTGCTGCCGCACAGGTTGATGTTGCGGTGAATGGCCTGCCTGGCTTCTGTCCAGTTGTTGTCCTGGGCAGAAACAACGCTGGCAGCCCCTGCGGCTGCCAGCATTATGAATGTGTAGAGTCTCTTGCTCTGCATGTTTTGTCGTTGATGTGTGGATAAGTCTTGCCGGCTTTCTCCTTAACTAAAAAATAATATGTCTTGCTGTCGTTGGCAGCAGAGTCCCGCTGTTGTCAGGGCGGCTGTCAGCTGCCCAGGAAACTGAGCAGGATGCCTGCTGCAACGGCCGAACCAATCACGCCTGCCACGTTGGGGCCCATGGCGTGCATGAGCAGGAAGTTGCCCGGGTCGGCCTTCTGTCCCTCCACCTGGCTCACTCGTGCGGCCATAGGCACGGCACTCACGCCGGCCGAACCGATGAGCGGGTTGATCTTCTCCTTCAGGAACAGGTTCATCAGCTTGGCCAGCAGCACGCCTCCGGCAGTTCCCACGCCAAAGGCCACGATGCCCACGCACAGGATGCTCAGCGTCTGCCAGTTGAGGAAAGCCTCGGCCGTGGCCGTGGCGCCCACTGTGGTACCCAGGAAGATGACCACGATGTTGTTCAGCTCATTCTGCGCGGCCTTGCTCAGGCGCTCCACCACGCCACTCTCCTTCATCAGGTTGCCCAGCATGAGGCAGCCTATCAGGGTAGCGGCCGAGGGCAGGATGAGCGACACCAGGATAGCCACCACGATGGGGAAGATAATCTTCTCCTTCTTGCTCACGGTGCGCAGCTGGCTCATGCGTATCATGCGCTCCTTCTTGGTGGTGAGCAGTCGCATGATGGGCGGCTGTATCACGGGCACCAGTGCCATGTAGCTGTAGGCAGCCACGGCAATGGGTCCCAGCAAGTGCGGAGCCAGCTTGGTGGTGAGGAAGATGGCGGTGGGGCCGTCGGCTCCGCCGATGATGCCGATGGAGGCGGCCTCCTGGGGATTGAACCCGAAGAAGTCCATCTGCGTCACCATGAAGGTGGCAAAGATGCCCAGCTGTGCTGCGGCACCCAGCAGGAGGCTCTTGGGGTTGGCAATCAGTGGGCCAAAGTCGGTCATCGCACCCACTCCCAGGAAGATGAGGCAGGGATAGATGCCCGCCTTCACGCCGATGTAGAGCACGTCGAGCAGTCCACCCTCGGCCATCACATGGCGGTAGCTGTGGTAGTAGGGGCTGTCGGGATTGAGAAACTCATTGTTCCACATGTCGGTGTGGAAGAGTCCAGCCCCGGGCAGGTTGGTCAGTATCATGCCAAAGGCGATGGGCAGCAGCAGCAGCGGCTCATACTCCTTCTTGATGGCCAGGTAGAGCAGCACGCAGCCCACGCCCAGCATCACCAGGTTCTTCCATCCTGTACCTACGAAGAAGGAAGTGAATCCCATCTCGCTGTAGAACTTCTCCAGGGCTGTGCCCAGGTTGAAGTCGGCGGCCATCAAGGGCGATGCCACCAGCAGAAGCAGTGCCAAGAGGCACATGGCGCGCAGATGTGTCTTCATATCCTCAGGCCATTTCTATCAGCACATCGCCGCCCTGTACCTGGGCGCCCTTCTCTACCTTCACGGCCTTTACCGTGCCTGCGGCGTCGGCGCAGATGCTGTTCTCCATCTTCATGGCCTCCAGCATCACCACGGTGTCGCCAGCCTTCACGGCATCGCCAGCCTTCACCAGCACCCGTGTCACTGTGCCAGGCAGGGGAGCCGTGATGCAGTTGGAGCCTGCGGCAGGCTTGGGTGCCGGGGCAGGCGCTGCAGCGGCAGCGGGTGCGGGAGCGGCCTTTGCGCAGGGTGCGGGAGCGGCTGCGGGCTGTGCGTCGGACACAAACTCCACCAGGGTCATGCCCTGGTTTACGCTCTGTCCCTGGCTCACGCACACGCTCTTCACGGTGCCGTCGGCCTCGGCGGTAATCTCGTTGGCCATCTTCATGGCCTCCATCACCACCAGGGTGTCGCCTCGCTTCACCTTCTGCCCGGCCTTCACCTTCACGGCGGTGATGGTGCCAGGCAGGGGAGCCACGATGTTGCCGGGAGCCGATGCGGCCGGGCGTGCCACAGCAGTTGCAGCCTGTCCGGCAGCCGCTGCGGGTCTTACCACAGAGTGGGCGGGATGGTGGGCCTTCTCGGGCAGCTCCACCTGATAAGTCTTGCCGTTGACGGTCACGCTCAGGGTGCCGTTCTCCATTTCCTCCACGCTTGCTGCGTAGTCCTGGCCACTTATCTTGAACTTGTATTCTTTCATCTTGTTGTGTCTGTTTGTGATAGGTAAATAAGTTTTAGAGAGTGGGGTTCAGCTCGCTGTGCCAGCCTGTCTCGGTGGGATGCCAGGTGAGCACACCGCTCTCGATGTCGTGCAAGTCATTCTGGTACAGGTGCACGGCGGTGGCCACGGCAGCCAGGTCGGCTTCCGAGGGCCCCTCGCTTGTGCAGCCGCAGTTTTCGGCTCCAGCCTTGGCCTCAGTGCCGGTGCCGGTGCCCAGGTGGCTGCTTATGCGCCCCATCAGTTGCAGTATGAGCACCAGGATGACCAGTATGCAGAACACGATGCCCACGCCCATGCCTGTCATCAGCCATGCCGTAGGCCAGTCGGTAAGTAATATCATATTGTCTCCTTAATTTATATGTACAACGGATTACAGGGGGATGTTGCCGTGCTTCTTGGCAGGATTGTGCTGCTTCTTGCCTGCCAGCTGCTCCAGTGCGCGTATGACGCGGAAGCGCGTGTTGCGCGGCTCTATCACATCGTCGATGTAGCCATACTTGGCAGCCTGGTAGGGGGTGGCAAACAGCTTGGTGTACTCCTCTTCCTTTTCCTTGATGAATGCCTTTGCCTCCTCGGCCTTTCCCTCTTCCTTCAGGGCCTTGGCCTCCTTGGCATAGAGCACGCTGGCTGCACCGCTGGCACCCATCACGGCTATCTCGGCAGAAGGCCAGGCATAGTTGATGTCGCCACGCAACTGCTTGCAGCTCATCACAATGTGGCTGCCTCCATACGACTTGCGCAGGGTCACCGTCACCTTGGGCACGGTGGCCTCGCCGTAAGCGTAGAGCAACTTGGCTCCATGCAGGATGACGGCATTGTACTCCTGAGCCGTGCCGGGCAGGAATCCGGGCACATCCACGAGGGTCACGATGGGGATGTTGAAGCAGTCGCAGAAGCGCACGAAGCGTGCGGCCTTGCGGCTGGAGTTGCAGTCGAGCACGCCTGCCAGCTGCTTGGGCTGGTTGGCCACGATGCCCACGCTCTCGCCGTTGAAGCGCGCGAAGCCCACGATGATGTTCTTTGCGAAGTTGGGCTGGACTTCCATGAATTCGCCGTTGTCCACGATGGCGCCGATGACCTCGTACATGTCGTAGGGGTGGTTGGGGTTCTCGGGGATAATCTCGTTGAGGCTGTCCTCCAGTCGGTCGATGGGGTCGGTGCACTCCACGCGCGGTGTCTTCTCCAGGTTGTTCTGGGG
>JBNMJN010000058.1:0-17003 GCA_050873805.1 Prevotellaceae bacterium
GCAATAGCTCAGTTGGTAGAGCACGACCTTGCCAAGGTCGGGGTCGCGAGTTCGAGTCTCGTTTGCCGCTCTAATCTTCATATTTTTGAGCCCAGGTGGCGGAATTGGTAGACGCGCACGTTTCAGGTGCGTGTGCCGCGAGGCGTGCAGGTTCGAGTCCTGTTCTGGGCACACTTACAAGTGAAGGCAGGCGGGTGACGTAACACAGAAGGTTATGTCACCCGCTCTTTTTGTATATACTGACATTGCGTTCCCTGCCTGTCCCAAGGAGCGAGCCACTATGCTTGTGCTTGCGTTCAGCCTGGGCTGGACGGTCAAGTAATGTATATTAAATCGCAAAGCAAGTATGCTTCTTCGACCGTTCAGCCCAGGCTGAACGAAAGAGCGAGTATGCTTCCCCGCCCATCTCTATGCTCGCGCATCAGGCTTCCATGCAGCATTCTCTTCCAGTCGCAGTTTCTTGGGACGTGCATCCCTCTTTGCCACCGCACGAGGCGATGCCCCCTTGCCTGCCAGCCACCAGAAGGCTCACTCTGCATGGAGGTTTCTCTTAGACCATGTATTCCTCGCGAGTCTCCTTGCCTGCCTATGAATTCACTCAGCACGGAAGCTCTCGCCCCCCTGGGAAATCAGAGGGGGGGGGAGGTACACAGCCTAGAGAATCTCGATACGCTAAATCTCTTCCCTGTGCTCTCACTACAGAGTATATTATCTACGGAAGCCCCCTGCCCTACCTGGTTCATACAAAAAGAGAAGGCTGCCCGGTATGTAGGGCAGCCTTCCATGGAAGTTGAATTTTTGGCTGTATGCGTATATACAGATTAGCCGTTCACCTTCTTCATGTGGGCGATGAGCTCCAGCACCTTGTTAGAGTAGCCGATCTCATTGTCGTACCAGCTCACAACCTTAACGAATGTGTCGGTCAGAGCGATACCAGCCTTGGCGTCGAAGATAGATGTCAGAGTGCAGCCCAGGAAGTCTGAAGAAACCACAGCATCCTCAGTGTAGCCCAGTACACCCTTCAGCTCGCCCTCAGAAGCCTCCTTCATGGCAGCGCAAATCTCCTCGTACTTGGCGGGCTTCTTCAGGTTCACAGTCAGGTCAACCACAGAAACATCCAGAGTAGGAACGCGCATAGACATACCTGTCAGCTTGCCGTTCAGCTCGGGGATAACCTTGCCCACAGCCTTGGCAGCACCTGTTGAAGAGGGGATGATGTTGCCAGAGGCAGCACGGCCACCGCGCCAGTCCTTCATAGAGGGACCGTCAACAGTCTTCTGTGTAGCAGTTGTAGAGTGAACGGTTGTCATCAGACCGTCAGCAATGCCGAACTTGTCATTCAGAACCTTTGCGATAGGAGCCAGACAGTTGGTTGTGCAAGAAGCGTTAGACACAAACTGAGTGCCCTTCACATACTTGTCGAAGTTCACACCGCAAACGAACATGGGAGTAGCGTCCTTAGAGGGAGCAGACATCACCACATACTTGGCACCAGCCTCGATGTGAGCCTGAGCCTTCTCCTGTGTCAGGAACAGGCCAGTTGACTCTACCACGTACTCAGCCTCTACCTCGTTCCACTTCAGGTCAGCGGGGTTGCGCTCAGCAGTTACACGGATCTTCTTGCCGTTGACAATCAGCTGGCTGTTCTCAACGTCAGCCTCGATAGTGCCCTGGAATGCACCGTGCATGGTGTCGTACTTCAGCATGTATGCCAGGTAGTCCACGGGGCACAGGTCATTGATGCCTACGATCTCGATGTCATCACGAGTCTGAGCGGCACGGAACACGAAACGGCCGATACGACCGAAACCATTAATACCTACTTTTGTTGCCATTTTCTTTAATGTATTTAAAGGGTTAGAAATAATAGCCTGATTATCCACAATTACAGTAATGAGAGGACTTGCACGCTGCCATGAGGAAGGCGCATAGGAGCCAAAAGTGTATGTAAACCCATCTTCTCATCAACTTTTTCCTTTTTGTGGACGCAAAATTACGATATTCTTTTTAATTTCGCACTCGAATTAAAGCAAAAAAAGATAATTATGTCATTTATCCAGGACTTCAAAGCGTTTGCCCTGAAGGGTAATGTGGTCGATATGGCCGTAGGTGTAATCATCGGCGGTGCATTCGGCAAGATTGTCACGAGCATCGTGAACAATATCATCATGCCTCCTATTGGTGTCATCACGGGGGGCGTGGACTTCACCGACCTCAAGTTGGTTCTCAAGGACGCGGTGACCGAGGGTGACCAGGTGGTGAGCGAGGCCGTCACGCTCAACTATGGGCAGTTTATCCAGGATGTGGTTGACTTCCTTATTATATCGTTCTGCATATTCCTGATGGTGAAGGGCATTGCTGCCCTGTCGCGCAAGAAGGAGACGAAGCCAGCCGAGCCTGCACCTGCCCCCCAGCCTTCGGCCGAGGAGAAACTGCTTACTGAGATACGCGACCTGCTGAAGAAGAAGTAAGTGATGAGAGGACTTTTCATGGGTATTGTGCTCCCCCTTTGTGCAGCCACAGGAGCGCAAGCCTACAACTCCACTCTGGCCAATGCTGTGAGGGGAGACTATGGCGGCAAGGCCGACAGCTTGGCCCAGGTGCTCGTGGACCAGTTCATGTACAAGCAGAAAGGTACATTCTGGTCCACCCCTAAGGACATTGAACATTCCAGCACCTATATATATTGGCAGCAGGCGCATGCTATGGATGTGCTGGTGTATGCCTGTGAGAGACATGCCAACGACTCGGTGAAGACGCTGGCTACCCGCTACAAGGCATACATGCGCCTGTGGTACAGCAATCATGCCAACAATTACTCTGGCGGCGCCACGGGATTTGAGAACCCTTATACCGATGACATGTGCTGGATATGCCTTACGCTGCTGCACATGACAGAGGCTACAGGGATGGAGCCGTATGCCACCACCGCGCGCAAGCTGTTTGACAACTCCATCATGAAGCGTGCCGTGGAGGATGATACGGGACTGTGGCTTCCCTGGAACACCGACCAGGGAGCGGGCCCCAATGCCTGCACCCTGAGTCCGGCGTGCCTGATAGCGGCCAAACTGTACCAGAAATACGGAGCAGAACAGTATCTGGAGTATGCCGAGAAGTTCTACACATACATGCAGAAGAAGATAGTGAAGAGCGACGGGCGTGTGGAGGAGCCGCCTCTCACCTACACCCAAGGCACCTTTGGCGAGGCATGCCGTATGCTGTACCATATCACAGGCAGAGCCACTTACCGCATGAAGGCGCAGCAGTACATCGAGTATGCCTTCACCAGCGAGAGGTGTACCAATGGCAAGTACATACTCAGGGATGAGGGCTCGAGCATGGACCAGAGCATCTTCAAGGCGGTGCTCATTCCCTATGCCGTGAATTATGTGCTGGACGAGAAGATGTCGCTTTCGAGCAGGCTCAGGCTGTGCAACTACATCCAGCAGAATGCCAACACCCTGTGGAACTCTCTTGACAAGGATTCCTACCCGGCCATGTATTGCCCATGCGACTGGACCAAGCCCTATGACACGAGCAAGACAGCTTCAATGGGGGCCATGGCAAGCGGAGCCTCGCTGCTCGAGAACTGTGCGCGCATGTGCAAGGAGATTACCACTCCTGACATCCCCGAGGCGGTGGAGGCCCCCCAGGCAAGTGTCCAGGATAGCAAGCAGGGCATCTACACCCTGTCGGGACAGCGGATAGGACAGGACAGCAAGCTGAAGAGCCGCCTTCCCGCAGGCTGCTATGTGATAGATGGACGCAAGGAGATAGTGAAATGACGGGGAGGCATCTTATATATATAATATGTGTGGCCTTGGCCTGCATACCGGCAGGCATGCAGGCCAGCCTCAAGCGTGTGTCGCCACATAAGGCGCACCTGTCCGTGGAGCGTCTGGCCAAGGCCGACTCTGCCATACAGGATGCCATAGCGCGCAAGGAGATACCTGGTGCCGTGCTTGGCATTGTGCGTGGTGGCCGTATGGCCTATGTGAAGGCTTACGGAAACCGCCAGGTGTACCCCACCATAGAGGCGATGACCACCGAGACGGTCTTTGACATGGCCTCGTGCAGCAAGTCCATGTCCACAGCCATCTGCGTGATGCAGTTGTGTGAGACAGGCCGACTCAGGCTCACCGACCCTGTGTCGAGCTACATCCCTGAGTTCCAGGACTGGAAGGACCAGGCTGGCAATGTGTCCACCATACGCATCCAGCACCTGCTCACACACACCTCGGGACTTCCACCATATGCTCCTGTAGAGGCACTTGCCCGCAAGTATGGTTCGCCCAACCCGCAAGGACTCCTGGAGCACATCTGCCAGGTGAAGCGCGACTTTGAGCCTGGCACGGATTTCCAGTACAGTTGTCTCAACTATATCACCCTGCAGCATATCATCCAGAGGTGCACCGGAGTGTCGCTGCGGGAGTATGCCCAGCGTTGCATATTCACCCCATTGGGCATGTCGCACACCGATTACCTGCCCGTGGGAGAGAACCTCGACAGATGGGGCAACCTGATTGCACCAACCACCAGACAGCCAGACGGAAGTGTGCTGCGCGGACAGGTGCACGACCCCCTGGCAAGAGTTATGAATGGAGGCATAAGTGGAAACGCAGGCGTGTTCAGCACTGTGGACGACATAGCCACCCTGTGCGCGGCATTGCAGAATGGGGGTAAGTGGAAGGGAGCGCGCATCCTTTCGGCAAGCAGCGTGCGCACCATGCGCACCGTGCCCCAATGGGTCAAGAAGATAGGACGCACCTATGGGTGGGACGTGTGCAGTCCCTATGCCTCCTGCAATGGAGAGTTGCTCTCGCCGCAAACTTATGGGCACACAGGTTACACGGGCACGAGCATCGTCATCGACCCTGTAAATGACGTGAGCATCATTCTGCTGGTCAATGCCGTGCATCCTGTTGACGGCAAGAGCCGCATGGTTCGCCTGCGTGCGCTGATAAGCAATATCGTTGCCTCGGCTCTGTTGGACAGAGTGAAGTGAAACCCTGCATCGGAAGCAGGCCAATGGCCAACGCTGCTATACCCAATCAGCATACAACGACAGGGGGGCGGGCTTTGAGCCTGCCCCCCTGTCATTATCTGCCATCCAGGGTTGCCTGTTGGGCTGGGAACCCTGTCGGTGCGTCCCACGCACACGCTATGCCATGCACATGCTACCTGGCACGCCTAAAGTTTTTCGTCAGGCCAAATCCTTTGCGTTTCGAATATTTTGCTCTATATTTGCAGACCTAATAGAACAGCACACAAGCATGGGAACTCCCAGAAAAAATAATAAGAGAAAAGACTCATCCAAGAAGCCGAAGACCAGTCTGCTTGACAAAATGACAGGTTGGGGCAGCAAGATTTGGAACGGCACGAGCATCATTTACCAAAAGGGAACAGAAGACAGCGAGGTAAAGGAAAGTGAGCGGCTCGACAGGAAGGCCAACCGCAGGTTTATGTGGGGATTACTCCTGCTTGTGCTTGCCTTCTGCCTGCTTGTGGCCATGATTTCCTCCTTCTTTACGGGTAAGGCCGACCAGCCCCTGATGAACGACCCCTCGCTGCCTGCTGCCAACTGGCTTGGCAAACTGGGCTGGAGGCTTTCACGCTGGCTGATGGACGACTCCTTTGGCGTGTCGGGCATTATGATTCCCATCTTCATGCTGGCTGCGGGTGTGCGCGTGACAGGCATTATGAAGGTCAGGCTGCACAAGTGGTTTATCAATTGCATGGTAATCATGATCTGGTGCTCGGCATTCCTTGCTTGCCTGTCACACTATATTCCATCCATGCAGGACAGTTTCCTCAGTTGGGATGGCAGCATAGGCAAGCAGGAGTACGCGATGGCATCAGAGCAGGTAGGTTCGCTTGGATGCCTGGTGGTGCTGGCACTGAGTGCATTGCTCTACCTCTTTTATCTGAGTGAGGAGGCGGCCACGGGCTTCCGCAATATGGTGACACGCACAGCCAAGACAGGTGTGGAAGATGCTTCCGCTGACGAGTACGAAGAGACGGATGACGCCGAGATGCCCGAAGGTGAGGACTCTGAGGAGGAGACTCCCGAGGATGCAGAGGACGAGCCATTCTCTGATAATCCTGAAACCACCGCAACTGTGCTCACCTTTGATGTTGCCAGCGACACGGACTCCCAAGGCAAGGACACAGCCAGCGAGCAGCCTGACGAGGAGGCTGGAGCGGATGAACCTGCCCCTGGGGAGGATGTTGCCTTTAATGTGCATGCCCCATCGGGGGAAGAGGCCAAGGATGCGCCTGCTGACATGAAGATTGTCATCGGCGAGGAACCAGAGAAGGCCGTGCTCGAGCATGATGGCGCGCTGGAGGTGTATGACCCCAAGAAAGACCTGGAGTTCTACAAGTACCCCACCGTGGACTTGCTGAAGCACTATCCCGACAACACCACAGGCGTGGATATGGAGGAGCAAAGGCGCAACAAGGAGAGAATACAGGAGATACTCAAGAACTTCGGCGTGGAGATAGTGAGTATCACGGCCACCGTGGGGCCCACCATCACGCTCTACGAGATAAAGCCAGCCCCAGGAGTGCGTGTGAGCCGTGTGCGCAGTCTGGAGGATGATATTGCCTTGAGCCTGAGTGCGCTTGGCATACGTATCATAGCACCTATTCCTGGCAAGGGAACCATTGGCATCGAGGTGCCTAATGCCAAACCTCAGATAGTGTCGATGGAGAGCATCATCAACAGCCGCAAGTTCCAGACCACAGACTATGAGTTGCCTATCGCCCTGGGAAAGACCATCACCAACGAGGTGTACATGGCCGACCTGGCCAAGTTGCCGCATCTGCTGGTGGCAGGAGCCACAGGACAGGGTAAGTCGGTGGGCTTGAATGCCATCATCACTTCGCTCCTGTACAAGAAGCATCCTGCCGAACTCAAACTGGTGATGGTGGATCCCAAGAAGGTGGAGTTCAGCCTGTACAACCCTATGGTCAAGCATTTCCTGGCTCAGGTGGAGGGCACCGAGGAGACCGATGAGCCCATCATCACAGACGTGAACAAGGTGGTGCAGACGCTGAAGTCGCTATGTATAGAGATGGACGAGCGCTACAACCTGCTCAAGGTGGCGCATGCCAAGAACCTGAAGGAGTACAACCAGAAGTTCCGCAACCGCCAGCTCAATCCCAACAACGGGCACCGTTTTCTGCCTTACATCGTAGTCATCATTGATGAGTTTGGCGACCTGATAATGACCGCAGGCAAGGAGATAGAACTGCCTATAGCCCGCATTGCCCAGTTGGCGCGCGCCGTGGGCATACACATGATTATAGCCACCCAGCGCCCCACCACCAACATCATCACAGGAACCATCAAGGCCAACTTCCCTGCCCGCATTGCCTTCAAGGTGAGCAGCGCAGTTGACAGCAAGACTATCCTGGACCGCTCTGGAGCCAACCACCTGGTGGGCAAGGGCGACATGCTCATCATCACAGGCGGGGAGCCCGTGCGCGTGCAATGTGCCTTTGTGGACACGCCCGAGGTGGAGAATATCGTCTCCTATATTGCCAGCCAGCAGGGCTACCTCTCCCCCTTCCCCCTGCCCGAAGTGCCCGAGGAGGGTGACGACAAGGCTGGCAACTCGGGCATGGACTCCACACGTCTCGACAGCATGTTTGAGGATGCAGCCCAACTGATAGTCTCCTCCCAGCGAGGCAGTACCAGCTACATCCAGCAGGCGCTGGAGGTCGGGTTCAATCGTGCAGGCCGCATCATGAAGCAGCTGGAGATGGCTGGCATCGTGGGGCCATCCAAGGGGAGCAAGCCCCGCGAGGTACTTTGTGCCACGATGGAAGAACTCCAGTACAAGTTGGACAGCATCAAGAACAAGTAACCTTTCCAATATATACATAATATAAGAATACAATGAGACGACTTCTAATTCTCATCGCGGGGCTTCTGTGCATGGCCTCTTATGCCCAAGATGCCCGCAAGGTGCTGGACGCCACAGCCTCCAGAATCAGAAAGGCCGGGGACATACAGGTGACCTTCACTGCCACCTCGTTCAACGGGACCACAGAGCAAGGCAAGACCGAGGGCACCATGCTGCTCAAGGGCAAGAAGATGCAGATGGACACGCCCGAGATGAAAACCTGGTACGATGGCACTACCCTATGGTCATATATGTCACAAAGTGGTGAGGTGAACATGACCACCCCCACCAGCAAGGAGATGGCGGCAATGCATCCTTACTCGTTTCTCAACACCTACAAGAAGGGGTACAAACTGAGCATCAAGGAAGGGCACTTGCGCGGACAGGCAACCTACGAGGTACACATGACCGCCCGGTATGCAGGTTACATGGCGCAGGAGGTGTTTCTGGATATCCGCAAGGCCGACTACACACCGCTCTGTGTGCGTGTGAAGCAGGACGGCAACTGGAGCAGAATAGCCATCCATAATTTCAAGAGCGGCATGAAGCTCGGTGACGAGAACTTCCGATTCGACCCTGCAAAGCATCCCGAAGCCGAAGTGATAGACTTGCGCTAAGGAGAGGCCTCCCCTCCCCCAAGGAGGAGGAGACATGAAGGCACCTCTGCCAACGGATGCTGCCGCGCAGACACTGCATAGCCCAATTGCAAACGTCCAACAGCCCTCCCTACCATAGCCGCACAACCACAAGCATAACCCATACAACCACACGACCGCACAGCCGTACAACCGCAAAACCATGTAACCGTACAACCGCATAAAACCGCAAAACCATATAACCGTACAACCGTACAATCGCATAAAACCGCAAAACCGCAAAAAATGACACATACAAAGATAATGATTATAGGCAGCGGTCCCGCTGGATACACCGCAGCCATCTACGCAGGCAGAGCCGGGCTCAATCCTGTGGTGATGGAAGGAATGCAGCCAGGTGGCCAACTGACCATCACTACACAGATTGACAACTATCCTGGCTTCAGCGAAGGCGTTGATGCCAATGAACTGATGGATAGCATGCGTGCGCAGGCCGAGCGCTTTGGCGCCCAGATAAAGGCCAGCGCGGTGGCAAGGGTCAACCTTGATGAGCGTCCCTTCCGTATCTGGACGGATGAGGACGAGGCCTGGACCGCCGACACGCTGGTCATCGCCACCGGTGCCAGCGCCAAATACCTGGGGCTGCCCGATGAGCAGAAATACATGGGCATGGGCGTAAGCGCATGTGCCACATGCGATGGATTCTTCTATCGCCGCAAGGTGGTGGCTGTGGTAGGAGGTGGTGACACGGCCTGCGAGGAGGCAACCTATCTGGCTTCCCTGGCATCCAAGGTGTATATGATAGTTCGCAAGCCCTTCCTGAGAGCCAGCCAGATCATGCAGGAGAGAGTGATGCATACACCCAACATCGAGATACTCTTTGAGAACACACCCACCGGACTCTATGGTGAGGGCGGGCTGCAGGGGGTGCATCTCACCTACCGTGCAGGCAAGGAGGACGAGCAGCAGTATGACCTGGACGTTGACGGTTTCTTCCTGGCAATAGGCCATCACCCCAACAGTACCCTCTTCGCCCAGTGGCTTTCCACTGACGAGGCTGGCTATATCCACACCCATGGCGACACGCCCTGTACCGACATCGAGGGTGTGTATGCCGCAGGAGATGTGGCCGACCCGCGCTATCGTCAGGCTATCATCGCGGCAGGCTCGGGAGCCAAGGCCGCCATGGAGGCAGAGAAATACCTGAAGTCCCACTCCTGAGAGGGGGCCAAGAGAGATGTGACATGCACATGCCTGGCATGCCACATCATTCTGTACAACTATCCAACACTATCCTAAGATGAACAAATGGAAACTGTACCGCCTGCTGCGCAGGCAAGAGCAGTTGAAGGATGAGCGCAATCCGATGTTTGACAAGAACCGCTTCATGAAGTTCCTGGGTGTGTTCATGTGGCTCTATTATGCCGCCATCCTGGTATTCCTGGGAGTCATGCTCCCCATGGGCATGAGCGGAGCCTACAATGGCGTGGCTGCTTTCCATGTGCTGGACGGCGGACTCGTGTATGTGCTGATTGCCGATTTCTGGGCGCGTGCCTTCCTGGTGGAGAGTCCCTCACAGCGCATTCGTCCCTACACCCTGCTGCCCATTCCCCGCTCGTTCCTGCTGCATATCCACATGGTGCGGTCAGGCTTCAGTCTGGGCACACTCTACTGGATGTTCATGCTGGTTCCCTTTGGCCTCCTTGCTGTACACCCCCTGCTGGGCTGGGGAGGCTTGCTGGGCTGGCTGGTGGGCTGGTGGCTCCTGTGTGTCATCGACAGTTTCCTCTACCTCATGGTGCGCACCCTGTGCCTGCGCCATTGGGCATGGTGGCTGTTGCCGGTGGCTGTGCATGTGGGAGTTCTGTGCCTCATGCTGGTGCCCGGCAGGAACTGCCTCGACATGCCCTGCACGCAGCTCCTGTATGCTTTTGCGCTTGGCCATGCATGGGCATTCGTTCTGGCCGCCGCTGTGATAGCCCTTCTGTACTGGGCCTGCTACCGTCTGCAGGGACTGGTGGCCTATAGCGAGATAAGCAAGGAAGAGACCACCACGGTGAAGAGCACCACACAGTTCAACTTCCTCAACCGCTATGGCCAGCTGGGCGAGTATCTCAAGCTGGAGGTCAAGCTTCGCCTGCGCAACAAGTCCCTCCGCTACCAACTCATCATGGCAGTGGTGGCCGTGCTACTGCTCAGTGGCATACTCTTCTTCACCGAAATCTATGACGCGCCCTTTATGAAGTCCTTTATCTGCCTGTACGACTACCTTGTGCCCAGCACCATCACGCTGGTGTGCATCATGTGCCACGAGGGCAACTATATCGACTGTCTGATGAGCCGGCGCAACAGCATCTACCAGTTGCTCCGTGCCAAGTATGTGTTCAATGCCTGCATGACCGTATTCCCTGCCCTGTTGCTCATCCCCCTGATGGTCACGGGAAAGATATCCGTGTGGATGAACCTGGGCTATATGCTCTTCACGCAGGGCGTTGTGGTGCCCTTGCTGTTCCAGTTGGCCATCTTCAACAACAACACCCTGCCCCTCAACACCAAGCTCACGGGCAGCAAGCAAGGCAACACCACCCAGCAGATAGTGTCGATAGTGGCCCTGTTCCTGCCCATCGGAATCGAGAACCTGGGGCGACTGGTCCTGGGGCCAGTGTGGGGCTATGCCCCCATGATACTGATGGGAGTCGCAGGCATAGCCTCCATGCCCCTGTGGCTTCGCAGCACCTACAGGCACATGATGGCCAGGAGATATGCCAACATGGAGAACTTCCGAGCCACGCGCAACGATTAGCAGGGACGTGCACCAGCCCCTGTGACGCTCAAGACACAGATGCCCAACGGCAATCGCAAACCATTGACAGATAAGACAAAGAGACATTCACAATGAAGATACACATCAATAATCTCAAGAAGACATTCGGCCCCAAGGTGGCCGTTGATATAGAAGAGTTCCATGTGGGCGACGGCGAGATACTGGGACTGGTAGGAAACAACGGGGCGGGCAAGAGCACCCTGTTCCGCCTCATGCTTGACCTCCTGAAGGCCGACACTGGACATGTGCGCATGCAATGTGGTGATGCCGATGTGGACGTGGCCGAGACCGAGCTCTGGAAGGACTGGACTGGAGCCTATGTGGACGAGAGGTTCCTCATTGACTACCTCACCCCCGACGAGTACTTCCAGTTCATCGCCAGCATCTCGGGCATGACTGCACAGGAGTGCACGGCAACCCTCGAGAACTTCCATACCTTCCTGGCCGGTGAGATTCTGGGGCAGAAGAAGCTCATCCGCAACCTCTCGGCAGGCAACAAGCAGAAGGTGGGTATCGTGGCGGCCATGCTTCTCAAGCCCCAGTTGCTCATCCTCGACGAGCCATTCAACTTCCTCGATCCCAGCAGCCAGAGTGCCATGAAGCATCTGCTCACCCAGTACAACGACAACACAGGTGCCACCATCCTGGTCTCCAGCCATAATCTGCAGCACACCGTGGACATCTGCCCACGCATAGCCCTGCTTGAGCATGGCCACATCATACGCTCGATAGACAATGCCCATGGCGAGGCACAGGCCGAACTGGAGAATTACTTCCAGGTGACCGACTGACCCTGCCCCATCCACAGCAATACCTCCAATGAAACGTCTCCTTGCCAAGATACCCCAGGGTATCCCCTGCCTGCTGGCGCTCTTCCTGCTCTTCGGCTACCTGTCCTCGGTGATGGGCTTGACCAACATGCTCAACACCATCATGAAGACAGCCCATAGCCTGCTGCTCAATACCGTGTTCTACCTCATGGCCATGTGCGTCATCACCGGCGCGCTGGGCAAGGTGCTGAGCGAGTTTGGCGTGGTGAGCCTGCTGCAGAAGTTGCTCCGCCCTGTCATGCGCCCTCTCTACAATCTGCCTGGAGTGGCCGTACTGGGCTGCGTGATGACCTTCCTGAGCGACAACCCCGCCATCATCACCCTCATCAAGAATCGCCAGTTTGCCCGTTACTTCAAGAAGTATCAGTTCATCTCCCTGGCCAACTTCGGCACCTCCTTTGGCATGGGACTGCTTGTCATTGTCTTCATGGTGGGACAGGGATATTTCTCCGCGCCCTTTGTGGGACTCGCGGGTGCCGTGGGCGGTGGTGTCATCGCCACCCGCCTGATGCAGTACTTCGTGTGCCGTGCCCATCCCGAATACCGCGAACAGGATGCCGTGCCAGACAGCCAGCCGGCCAGCAACGAACAGCAGGCTCTGCCAGGGCAGGCCGGGGAAGGGAATGATGCCGAAAGCACAGGAACCTTCATCCGCGTGCTTAGCGCATTGCTCGAGGGCGGCAAGTCGGGCGTTGACATCGGCCTGGCCATCATCCCTGGCGTGCTCATCATCTGCACGCTGGTGATGATGCTCACCTTTGGCGGCAGCAGCGAGGGCGTGGATGTCAACGGACACGAGATAGTGGTGTATTCGGGACAGGCATACCAGGGCTGTGCCCTGCTTCCCCACCTGGCCCAGCAGCTGAGTTTCCTCTTCCGCTGGCTCTTTGGCTTCACCGCCCCCGAGCTGATAGCCTTTCCCATCACCGCCCTCGGAGCAGTGGGTGCAGCCCTGAGCCTCATACCCGAGTTTACGCAGAAGGGCATCATGGACGACAATGCCGTGGCCGTGTTTACCGCTATGGGCATGTGCTGGAGCGGATTTATCTCCACGCACACGGCCATGCTCGATGCCATGGGCTACAGACGATTCCTCACCCGCGACTTCCTGAGCCAGATACTGGGCGGCATCTGTGCGGGCATCATTGCCCATTGGCTTTACGTGGCCATCGCTGCCGTAGGCGCCCTGCTTGCCCCATCGCCCCAGTGGCACACCCAGGCTTGTGGGTGGAACAGCCTCAGCCTGGACTCCACCTTCAAGGTGAGCCTGACGGCATTCGATGACAGTTCGTATGTGGTCAACGACTGGTTTGGCGTGCCAGGCAGCCAGCTCTGCTTCCGTGTAAACCAGGCCGACAGCACCCTGCAGATAACCAACGCCTATGCCCAGAAGGGCGACGAATACTATTTCGTGCACGTCAACCCCAAGGCCAAGGGCCAGCAGACTGCCTATGCCGTGCTCTGTCCGTCAGCCCCCTTCTCGGAGTGCGACATGCACCCTGCCAGTGGTTACCTCTATGCCTACACCTTTATATATAGTGCCGAGAAGCGCATGCTGGGGCAGGGCTACTACGAGCTCACCTGGGGCAAGCAGCAGAGGCAGACCCGCCAGGTGGAGGAGGCCATTCAGCACGACATCGAGCTGAAGCGGGTGCGCGCGCTACAGCAGGCCGACAGCATCATGCGCGAGCACCTGGCCGACAGCATCATGCAGGCGCGTCCGTAGCCAGTGGGACATGCTTCACGCCCGCCTGCCCGCCTGCCGAAAGCCCCACACGGGGGATGCCTGCCCGCCAGACAAGGACTTTTTGGCACAGAGAGACGAAAATCCTACGGACACGCTATTGTCCGTGGGATTTTTTTTGCTAACTTTGCAAGCGTGATTGTGACAGTCACGCATCAGAATAACTCACTTTAAGATACATTTTATATATACAAACCATATCATACTCAAATGAAGACCCGACTTCTCCCGGCAGTGCTCGCGTGTGCGTGTGCTGCATCCGCATGGGCGGTGACCGACCCTGTGGACCTGGTAAATCCCCTTACGGGAACCCTTTCCAAGTTTGAATTGTCCACTGGCAACAACTATCCGGTGATTGCCATGCCCTGGGGCATGAACTTCTGGACCCCCCAGACCGGCAAGAACGGTGACGGCTGGCAATACACCTACACGGCCGACAAGATACAGGGCTTCAAGCAGACTCACCAGCCCAGTCCCTGGATGAACGACTATGGCATGTTCTCCCTGATGCCTATCACCGGCGAGGTCACCTTTGACCAGGAGAAGCGCGCAAGCTGGTTCTCGCACAAGGCAGAGGTAGCCAAGCCCTACTACTACCGCGTGTATCTGGCCGACTATGACATCACCACCGAGATTGCGCCCACCGAGCGTGCGGCCATGTTCCGCTTCACCTTCCCCCAGGAGGACATGTCCTACGTCATCCTGGATGCCTTCGACCGTGGGTCGTATGTGCAGGTGCAGCCCGACAAGAACCGTATCGTGGGCTACACAACCCGCAACAGCGGCGGCGTGACCCCCGACTTCAAGAACTGGTTTGTGATTGACTTTGGCACTCGCGCCTTCGACTATGTGGCTGTGACCGATGGCAAGGACATCCGTGAGGGCAAGACCGAGGCCAAGGAAGACCATGCCGGTGCCATCGTGGGCTTCCGCACCAGCCGCCGCGATGTGGTCACCGCCCGTGTGGCCTCGTCCTTCATCAGCCTGGAACAGGCCGAGCGCAACCTGGGCGAACTGGGCAGCAAGTCCTTTGACGAGGTGGCCGCTGCCGGACGCAAGACCTGGAACGACGTGCTCGGACGCATCGATGTGAGCGGAGGCAGCGATGAGCAGATGCGCACCTTCTACTCCTGCCTGTGGCGCTCACTCCACTTCCCCCGCCGCTTCTACGAGCTGGATGCCAACGGCAAGCCCATCCACTACAGCCCCTACAACGGCAAGACGCTCCCTGGCTACCTCTTTGCCGACACGGGCGTGTGGGACACCTTCCGCTGCCTGTTCCCCTTCCTCAACCTCGTGTATCCCTCGATGAACGAGGAGATGCAGGCCGGACTGGTCAATGCCTACCTGGAGAGCGGCTATCTGCCCGAGTGGAGCAGCCCCGGCCACCGCGACTGCATGATAGGCCAGAACTCTGCCTCGGTGGTTGCTGATGCCTACATCAAGGGCATCCGCGTGGAGGGACAGGAGAAGCTGTGGGATGCTGTCACCTATGGAGCGCACCACCACCTCGACCGCTCGGCATCGGGCCGCCTGGGACATGAGTACTACGACCGCCTGGGCTATGTGCCCTGCAACGTGGGCATCGGGCAGAACGTGGCACGCACACTGGAGTATGCCTACAATGACTGGAGCATCTACACCTTTGGCAAGGCGCTGGGCAAGAGCGAGGCCGAACTGGCACCGTACAAGAAGGCTGCCCTCAACTATGCCAACGTGTATAACCCCGAGCGCAAGCTGATGTGTGGACGCGAGGAGAAGGGAGCCTTCAACAAGGACTTCGTGGCCGAGGATTGGAGCGGGGAGTTCTGCGAGGGCAACAGCTGGCACTGGAGCTTCTGCGTGTTCCACGACCCCATGGGGCTGAGCAGGCTCATGGGCGGGCGCGAGCAGATGGCGCAGATGATGGACAGCGTGTTTGTGCTGCCCAGCTACCTGGGCATGCGCAGCCGTGGCATGATACACGAGATGCGCGAGATGCAGGTGATGGACATGGGTCAGTACGCACACGGCAACCAGCCCATCCAGCACATGGTGTACCTGTACGACTGGGCAGGCCAGCCATGGAAGGCGCAGTACTGGGCACGCGAGATCATGGACAAGCTCTACAATCCCAATGCCGATGCCTACTGCGGCGACGAGGACAATGGGCAGACCTCGGCATGGTATGTGTTCTCGGCCATGGGCTTCTACCCCGTGTGCCCGGGCACCAAGCAGTATGCCATGGGCTCGCCCCTCTTCCAGAGCGTGAGGGTGAAGCTGGAGAACGGAAAGACCATCCAGATACAGGCCGCTGGCAACAACAAGGACACGCGCTACATCAACGATGTGAAGGTGAATGGCAAGAGTGTGACACGCACCTGGCTCGGACACGATGAGCTCACCGCAGGTGCACGCATCCAGTTCCAGATGTCGGCCAAGCCCAACAAGAAGCGTGGCACGTCGGAGAAGGACGCACCCTACAGCTTCACAGCCGCTAACGAGCGTTAAGATACAGGCACCGACAGCACTTTGTGCTCCTGCCAGGGCATGAGCATAATGGTCACAGGAGGGAAGCAGCCACTACAGGAATGCTTCCCTCCTTGCTTAGATGTGAGCCCCCTCCCAGGCAGGAACGAGCCCCCTCCCAGCCTCCCCCAAGGGGGAGGAGCCCTTTCCACTTAACGCGCAAGGCACCGCATTCTTTGGCCATGCCCCCTTCCACAGCCAGCATGCCCCCTTCCACAGCCAGCATGCCCCCTTCCACAGCCTTCCCCGAGGGGAAGGAGTATATACCTTTCCCTGACGACACAGGGAGACAAGCCCCCTCCCAACCTCCCCCAAGGGGGAGGGGCGAAACAGCACCGCACTGCATCCGTCAACGCAGCGCACTGCATCCGCCAACGCACCGCACTGCATCTGCCAACGCACCGCACTGCATCCGCCAACGCACCGCGCTGCATCTGCCAACGCACCGCGCTGCATCCGCCAACGCACCGCACTGCATCCGCCAACGCACCGCACTGCATCCGCCAACGCACCGCGCTGCATCTGCCAACGCACCGCGCTGCATTGGACAAGGCTCGCGACAGGAATGACCTCCTCCCCCTTGGGGGAGGC
>JBNMJN010000059.1:0-16359 GCA_050873805.1 Prevotellaceae bacterium
ATGAGGTGCAGACAACCTTTCCGCTGCGCTTCAAGAACGTCTGCACCTCATCGGGGAGGGCCACTCTCTATTTGCTAAAACTGTGCACTTCTATCTTGAATGTTTGGTTTCCACAGCCACATGTAGAGCATTCAGCAGCCAGGGCTGTGCAGATGGCATTGTTAGTTCGTTTCCCCCTGGCTTTGATGGTGGCCACCCTCTTTTTGGCCTGCTCATGGCGCGTGGTTCGGGGAAAAGTCGTAAGTTTGTGCTCTGAGAAATGTATGTGACTATGGAAAAGGACATCAAGTGGGAGACTCTCTCCTCGCAGTATCTTATCAAGCGTCCCTGGCTCACAGCCCGCAGGGATGCTGTGCGCCTGCCCAATGGAGTGGTGCAGGATGAATACTATGTGCTGGAATATCCCGACTGGATCAATGTCATCGCCATCACTACCGATGGCCAGATGATACTGGAGCGGCAGTATCGGCATGCCTTGGGGGAGACCTCTTACGAGATAGTGGCGGGTGTGATGGAGAAGGGAGAGACCCCTGAGCAGGCCGCTCGGCGTGAACTGATGGAGGAGACCGGCTTCGGTGGCGGGGAGTGGAAGCACCTGATGGAAGTCTCGGCCAATCCCAGCACGATGACCAACCTGTGCCACTGCTTCCTGGCCACAGATGTGGAGCGCAAGGGCACGCAGCATCTTGACCATACGGAATACCTGGAGGTACACTTTTTCAAGCCCCAGGAGGTGTGGCAGATGTTGCTCGCAGGCGAGTTCCGCCAGGCTCTCATGGTCGCTCCCCTGTGGCGCTTCTTCTATGAGAGAAGCCTGGACAAGTAGGTATATCGCCATGCTTAATGGCTGGTCAGTAAAAAATGGGCACGCAGTAGTAACGGCGTGCCCGCATGCAGGATAAAAGAAATGCGTATGAAAAGGTTTTTTTTGTGTATTGCTTGGCTTGTGTTTGCCGTTTCCTTTTCTGAGGCACAGCAGGTTATTCGGGTGGATGCGCCTGGAGAATTACTACGGATTGTTGAGACGGATTCTGTAGGCTCTTGTCCTGATCTTGTTGTCAGTGGAAAACTCGACTCTGAGGATATACATGTTCTGCGGCACTTGTGTGGCTATGAGGCGGACTGCCACAAAGGGCTTGTGGGGAAAGTTCGACAGTTAGACATGAGTGACGCCTCCTTTGTTACAGACAAACGCCCCTATATGACGCTTAACAGTGTGGAGGATGCCATTTATGGCTGGGCTATGCCTGGTTACTATTCGGGCTTCCAGGATCAGATTGTCATCAGTCATCCGGGGTTGAACGGCTCCACCACAAAGTCCTGGGGAGGCGCGTCATTCTATAAGTCTTCTCTGCTCATTGCCGGTCGTAAGGACTTGCACTTCCAGAGTTCTTATGGCGTAAAGGGCTTGCAGGGGGAACTTGTGGACTTGTCAAAGCCTGTGGACAGAAAGGGGTGGAGAAAGGTGCGAAACCGATGGTTGACCAGGCTGAAGGCGCACAAACTGACTCTTGATACCTCGGGAGCATGCCTGTTGGCCGTAAGCCTGCGCAAGGGTAAGGCATCGTATGACATGTTCTACAAGTGTCCCGCAGTGCAGACTGTGATTATGCCCAAGGGTACAGAGTTCATGGAGGGCGTGTATGTCTATGACCTCAAGGTGAAGTATTTCGTGGCCAGGTAGTATGCCATCGGCTGTCATCTGTTGCTGACCACCAGTGCCGAACCTACATAGGAGACACGGTAGCGGAAGAGTGGCCGTCCGCTCTCGCCCTGTGACACGATGCCCATTCCATTAAGGTCATAGGTGCGTCCGCATCCCTTGCATCGGGCCGTGGCGCTCTCAAGTTGCAGACGCTTGGTGATGCCTCCGTACTGCTCGTAGCAGTTGGGGCAGTTGAGGTCAAAGCACACCACCTGGCTCTCGCTTTTCCCTATCTCGGGCAGCGAAGGCTTTCCTATGATGAGGCCACCCAGCCCCAGCACGATGCTGTTGTAGTTGTTTAGCGCAACCAGGTTGATGGGTGAGGTCTCCTTGCTTCCATGGAAATATATCTTCTGCCCGTCGATGGTAGTGTAGCAGAACTCTCCCAGGCTGTTGCATGCCGTGTAGAGTGCGGGAGCCTGGTAGGTGTTGTCTATCACCAGCCGTGCAGGGAAGTCGCAGTAGAGGCTGTCGGTCTCGGTGCAAGATACCATGCCGAGCAAAAGTATGAGGATGGCAAGCAGCCGCTCTTTCATAGGATGAGTATCATGGGGGTGAAACAAATGGGGGGGAGGGGCTTGTGGGCATTGCCCATCGGCCTTCCCCCCTTGGGTATGGTCAGGGTTGTGGTTCTCCAGTAGCCAGTTTGCGCTCGGCTTCCTCCATGCGCTCGAAGTGGAAACCGCCCCACACCTCGTCCATCAGAGCCTTGATCTGGGCGTTGCACAGATTGCCTATGCTGCCCTCGTGGGTGTGGTGCACTTCCTTGCGCGGCTGGAAGTTGCCAGCCTGGATGTCCAGGCCCACCTTCTTGTAGGCATCGCGGAAGGGCATGCCCTCGGTAGCCAGGCGGTTGACCTCCTCCACTGAGAACATCAGGTCATAGCGCGGGTCGTCCAGGATGTGCTCGTTGACCTTGACGCGCTGGATGATGTAGGTGGCCATCGACAGGCAGTCGCGCAACTCCTGGAAGCAGGGCAGGAACACCTCCTTGATAATCTGCAGGTCGCGGAAGTAGCCGCTGGGCAGGTTGTTCATGATGAGCATGATTTGCTGCGGCAGAGCCTGTATCTTGTTGCACTTGGCGCGTGTGAGCTCAAACACGTCGGGGTTCTTCTTGTGTGGCATGATGCTGGAGCCCGTGGTGCACTCATCGGGGAGTTTCACGAAGGCAAAGTTCTGGCTGTTGAACAGGCAGGCGTCAAAGGCCAATTTGCTCAGCGTGCCCGCCACGCTGGCCAGGGCAAAGGCCACGTTGCGCTCCATCTTTCCGCGTCCCATCTGGGCATACACCACATTGTAGTCCATGGAGTCGAAGCCCAGGAGCCTTGTGGTCATCGTGCGGTTGAGCGGGAAACTGCTGCCGTAGCCGGCGGCAGAGCCCAGGGGATTGCGGTTGGTCATGCGGAAGGCTGCCTGCAGGAACATCATGTCATCCACCAGGCTCTCGGCATAAGCCCCAAACCACAGGCCGAAACTGCTGGGCATGGCCACCTGCAGATGTGTGTATCCAGGCATGAGCACCTGCTTGTAGCGCTCGCTCTGTGCCTGCAGTTCGGTGAAGAGGGTGAGCACGTCCTCGGCCACCAGTTTCAGCTGGCGGCGTGTGAAGAGCTTCAGGTCCACCAGCACCTGGTCGTTGCGGCTGCGTCCCGAGTGTATCTTTTTGCCAATGTCGCCCAGTCGTCGGGTGAGCATGAGCTCTATCTGCGAGTGTACATCCTCCACTCCCTCCTCGATGCTGAAGTTGCCCGCAAGGATTTCCTCGCGTATGGCACGCAGCTCGGCGAGCAATGTCTTCAGTTCGTCTGCGGTGAGCAGGCCAATACTCTCCAGCATGGTGATGTGTGCCATGCTGCCCAGCACATCGCTCTCGGCCAGGTAGAGGTCCATCTCCCGGTCTCTGCCCACGGTAAAGCGTTCTATCTCTTGGGCTGTGCTGAAGCCCTTGTCCCATAGTTTTGGCATTGTCTTCTTTGCGGTTTTGCGGTTGTACGGTTTTGCGGTTTTGCGGTTGTACGGCTGTGCGGTTGTACGGTTTTGCGGTTGTATGGTTTTGCGGTTGTATGGTTTTGCGGTTGTATGGTTTTGCGGTTGTATGGCTGTGTGTGGTTCTGCTATCGTGTTATCTTGAGAGGACAGGAACCGTATAACCGCAAAACCATATAACCATATAACCGTATAACCATATAACCTTAAAACCCCATAACCTAAAAACCGCGAAATGAAACCGCTAATACGGTATCTGTGCCAGCATCTGTGCCAGCCCCTCCACGCCCTGTTCCAGCTTCTTGCCCACCATCTGCTTGATGAGGAAGTTCAGGTCGGCTCTCAGGGTCAGGCGCATGGCGCACAGGTCGGCTTGCGGTAGAAGCTGTATCCACAGGTTGGCCTGGATGGGTGCGCCCTCCAGGGCAAACTTGATGCACTTAGGTTCCTCGCGCTCTATGATGCGCAGCGTGATCTTGCCCACGGGCGAGTCGGCCGTGACGCTGTCCCGGTCAAACTGCATCTGCCGTATCTTCTCGGCCACCTTGTCCAACTGCTCAGGCGTGACCTTGTCGCCAGCCTGGTCCAGGATACGCTGCCGTGCATCGGGATTGTCCACTTGGTTCTGGATGACCGACAGAAATGTCAGGTCGGAGAGCCGGTCATATACTCTCTGCTGGGGAAACGGTGACACATGCACCGTGCTCTTGTATTCTGTCATCTTTTGCGGTTTTGCGGTTTTGCGGTTATGCGGTTTTACGGTTATGCGGTTGTGCGGTAGTACACTTCTGCGGTCGTGCCATCGTCAGAGGACAGAAACCGTAAAACCGTACAACCATAAAACCGCATAACCGCACAAATAACCGCACGAAATCATTCTCCCCAGTGGGCGGGGTCCTTGCGCCACTCATGAAGCATGGGCACCTGGTCCTCAGAGATGTAGCCTGTGCGCAGAGCCTCTGCCACCACAGCCTCGTAGTTGGTGAGCGTGATGAGCTTGACCTTGGCATCGGCAAATGCCTGCTCGGCAATGGGGAAGCCATAGGTATATGAGGCCACCATGCCCACTACCTCGTAGCCGGCAGCACGCAGGGCCTCCACGGCCTTCAGGCTGCTTCCGCCCGTGCTGATGAGGTCTTCCACCACCACCACCTTGGTGCCGGGCTTCAGTTCACCCTCTATCAGGTTGGCCATCCCGTGGTCCTTGGCCTTGCTACGCACATATGCGAATGGCAGGCCCAAGGCATCGGCCACCAGCGCGCCCTGGGCGATGGCACCTGTGGCCACACCAGCCACAGCCTCGGCCTGGGGAAAGTTCTCCAGGATGGTGCGGGTGAGCTCCACCTTGACAAAGGTGCGCAGGTCGGGGAAGGAGAGCGTCTTGCGGTTGTCGCAATAGAAGGGGCTCTTCCAGCCGCTTGCCCAGGTGAAGGGATTGGCGGGCTGCAACTTGATGGCTTTCACGTTCAGCAACTTGGCTGCGAAAATGGATTCCAGTGTGTGGGTCATATCGTAAGTGTGTTTGTGTTTGCTTCGCAAAGTTACGAAAAAAGTCTCTTCCCCTGTCCACATGAGCCGTAGGAAAGCAATGCTTTTGCCCTTTCGGGGCATGGTGCCAGCAGCCTGATTCTATCACATGGTTGTCCTGGGCTGTGGCTTTGCCGGTTTTCCTGAACACATGTCATTATGCCGTGCTCGCCAGCGCATGCCGCTGCGATGGCCAACGCATGCCGCTGCATTGGCCAACGCATGCCGCTGCATCGGCACATGCATGCGGCTGCGTTTTTCGGGGGGGGCTGCCGTGGGCATGGGACGAATGGGCACAAGAAAAGGGCAGGAAGCCGTAACTCCCTGCCCTTGATGTATTCAGGGCTGATTTCCGTTCGGGAATGCTCCCGCAAGTCCTTTCGGCCTTCCGGGGCCTTCCTCTCACTTAACCATCACCTTGGCTGTCGCCGAGGTGATTTCCGTTCGGGAATGCTCCCGCAAGTCCTTTCGGCCTTCCGGAGCCTTCCACTCACTTAGCCATCACCTTTTTGCCATTGATGATGTAGATGCCCTTCTGGGTCTTCTGCACGCGTATGCCGTTGATGGTGAAGATGGTATCGTCCTGGCTTGCGCTGGCCTTCACACCGTCCAGGCCTGTGCCACCCTTCATGTCATTGTACAGCGTGCTTACCTCGCTGGCTGTGAGAGCGTCGTTATATACACGGGCTATCACGATGTCACCCTGCCAGGCATTGGTTGACTTGTTGCCGGGTGAGGGGTCGCCACCGATGCCAAACCATCCGCAGCCCTTGTTGGGGAAGTGGAAGGAGCCAGGCAGCTCGGCCTCACCGTCCTTCTGGCCATTCACATACACAAAGGCTTTCTGTTGTTGCTTGTCCCACACGCCCACCACATGGTAGAAGACGTTGGCCTTGGGAGAGAGGTGGCTGTCCACGCGACCCCAGTTGCTTTCACCGTTGGTGGACACATTGGGGTTGAAGCGCAGGATGTACTGGCCGCCCACGTTGGCCGTCTCGAAGCCTGTGCCGCCGGCCTGCATGGCAGAGAAGGGCTTGGTGACGGAGGTGATGGCATCGCCCTCGTACTCGGCCTTGATGACCATCTCCAGGGAGTGGCCGTTGGCAAGTGCCTTGCTGAAGGTGCTGTTGTTCTCGAAGTCAACCTTGTAGATACCCTCGGGAGTGGCTCCCATCTGGGCGCCGAACCTGGCCACATAGCGGTTGAAGGCATCGCTCCAGTAAGTGGTGGGTGTGCTGCCCAGGATTTCCACACTGCTGTGCAGGGGGGATGCGTCGCTGGCCGTTCCGTCCTCGTTGAAGACCACATCCAGCAGCAGGCGCATGCCATTGGCGATGAGGGTGGGATAACTGCCCTCCTGCATGTCGCAGTACCACTCGCGTCCCCAGCCTACCACAGTCTCCTGCAGGGCTGCAAAGTTGCTGCCGTTGTAGAAGCTGATGCCGCTCTTGCTGTCGGCTGCGGCTGTGCTGCCGAAGTTGCTCTCGGTGTTGTTCCACACCACCACATTCTGGTATTTGCTGGCAGGGGCGCCATCCTTGCATCCGCCCGTGACACCGGCGCCAGTGCAGGTGCCTGCCACATACACATTCTCCACGGTGAGTGCGTCACTCACGCGGCCCACCAGTCCGCCCACCAGCGAAGCCTCGCTGCTGACCTCCAGATTGGTGTAGCAGTTCTTGATGACAGTGGGGCCGCCCACGTTGCCAAACATGCCGCCGCAGTAAGAGCTGGCCACATGCAGCTGGCCAGTCACCCACACGTTCTCCACGGTGGTCGTCTGCTTGTTGCCCGCAGCGTCGGTGAAGTTGCCATGCCCCACATATCCGCCCAGCACGCCGCTGCCAGTCTCGGTGCAGTTGACGTTGACGTTCTCGAAGCCCACGTTGCGCAGGCTTCCGCACAGCACGCCAAACACGCCTGCATAGCGGTGGCCCTTGCTGGTGAGGTTGCTTATCACATGTCCGCGTCCGTCCAGGTCAATCCAGTTCATGAAACTCTTGCCGCCGGCCACGCTGTTGTTCTCCCAGTTGAGGGGTTCCCAGTCCTCGCCGCTCATGTCTATGTCCTCGTCCAGGATGGCATAGGTCATCTGTCCTGTGCGCATCGCGCTGTGCAGGGCCATCAGCTCCATGGCGCTGGAGATGGGATAGGGATCGTCCTTGGTGCCCTCGTGCTGGTCCAGGTCGTAGTCGTTGAAGTCGCGGGGCGTGCCGCTGATGGGCAGCAGCTTGTCATACTCGTTCTCTGCGCTGAGCATGCGGTAGCCGTACTTCATGTAGGCAGAGCCTGCCTCGGTGGCGGTGGTCACGTTGTCCACAGCCTTGGCCTCGGTGGCGCCTATCCACACCAGTCCCTCGTCGAGCAGCGTGCGGGTAAACACGCCAGTGAGTCCGTTCTTGCTTCCGGGCTTGGTGACGATGTCGGAGCCTGGGGTCACATGCACGTCCTCGGCACACTCGCCGTCATACACCTCGTCGGAGATGAGGAAGAAGGGCTGGCCTGCCTTGATGGGCATCTCGGCCTCGGTGAGGGCGATATACTTGGTGCCGTCCTTCTCCAGGGTGCCTGCTGCGGTGTAGGCAGTCATTCCGTCGATAGCCTTGATCTCGGTGGCGAAGCACAGGGGCGTGTGGTCGCCAGTGAACTGGCTCAGGACGAATGAGGGAGCGTAGCTGGCCTCGTCGATGGCCTCCACAGGCTCGATGATGAACAGGCTGTTGTCCTGCTGTGCGGTGCTCACTGCACTCCAGGTGCCCAGTTGGTTGGCCACCTCGTTGCCCTGTCCGTTGAGATAGTGGTAGGTGCCCAGTGATGCGCCAGTGATGTCGCACAGGTCAATGGCACACTGTCCGTAGCCCAGGGGCTTGACGGTGGCCAGCGAGGGAGTCAGTTGCATGGTGGTAGAGCTTGACCCTGTGCCAGAGTGGATGAAGAGTCCGCTCAGACGGTTCTGCAGGGCATACTTGCCCTTGCTCACCTCCACGAAACGCCACTGGGCGGCTGTGGGCTCGCTTGCCACATCGTCCTGGCTGAAGTAGTAGATGTGGTCACCGGCCGATACGTCCTCGGAGGAGAGTATCTCGGCCATATCCTCGCCACGCAGTCCAGGAGCGATGTACTGGTCGTAGAAGGGGTTGCTTATAGCCCACCATGAGGGCACGTCCCATCCACGGCTCTCGAAGTACTCCTCGCTGGGGAACTTTATGTTGTACCAGGTGTGGGTGTCCACGCCCACCTGTGTGGCCAGGAATGCGGCCTTGGCCTCGGTGAGCAGTGTGGTGGCTGCCTCGAATGCCTGGCGGTCCACCTTGTCGTAGTCAATCATGCCATTGGCCTTGTCGAGCGTGCCCTTGAGGGTCTCCACTGCGCTTGCGGGGTACTGGCCCACGCAGTTGCCCACGTTGTAGGTGTCGGCCAGCAGCAGGGCCACATCGCTTGCCAGGGAGTTGTACTCTGTGGGGTCAAACACCAGAGCCTTCACAGCGGCGGTGGCTGCGCTGATGGCAGCTGTGTCGCTCAGGTCCACGGCCATGCCCTTGTTCACCTTCTCCTGCACGCGGTCAATCACGGCCTTCAGGTTGTCGGCGGCAGCCTTCAGCCCATCCACATAGTAGTACTGCGACTTCTCGGTGCTGGGGGTGGTGCTGTGGAACTGCAGTTCGGCCATGTTGATGTTGAAGTCATCGGTGTCGCTGCCCAGGGGGTAGAGGCGGATGAAGCGGTGGGGAGCACCCAGGTTGAGGTTGGGGCTCACATAGTGGGCGTTGGGCTTGTTGGTGTCAAAGCCCTCGGTAAGTCCGGTGAGCCGCTTCCAGCTGCTCTCGTCATCGGCCTGGTCGGATACATAGATGTCCAGCGAGTTGGGGTTCCACCAGTTTGCGGAGATGCCGTAGAACTCAAAGTTGACCTCGCTCAGGTCGTCGCGGCCCAGGTCAACCTGCAGATACACGCTGCTCTTGTTCAGTTCGCCAGTCTGGTCACTCTGATAGTAGGTGCCCAGGTTGTTGTCGATCAGCCAGGCGTAGTCCGTTCCGCTGATGGGGGCGTTGCTCGTGATTTGGCTGGCCTCGGTGAGCAGGTTGTCGTAGCTGAAGGCGGTCTTGTAGGTGGCGGTGGCGGTGGTCAGATAGTTGCTGAGCACCCTGTTGATGCCTGCGCGGTCCACATACAGGGCATTGATCTGGCGTGCCAGTTCGTTGAGGATGGCTGTGTCGCCCTTCTCGGCTGTCAGGTTCTCCACCTTCTCCTTGGCTTTGGCCAGTTCGGTGTCCATCTGGTCACACACTTCCTTCATGCCCTTCACCGTGTAGTACTCCGATGACTGGGTGGGAGTGGTGGCGTACATCTGGAACTCGCTCATGTTGAAGTAGCCAGGGCCATTCACAGTGTTGAGCATCACAAAGCGCACATACTGGTATGAGCCGCTCATGTTCACGATGGGCGAGGTGTAGTACTCGTGGCTGCTCATGGCAGGGAATCCGCTGTTGAGGTGTACCACCTTCTTCCATGCCGATGCGGCGGCCTCTTCGTCGCTGGTGGGAGTGGGCTCCTCCACGGCACTTGCGTCGTTGGTCACCCACACCTCAATGTCGTTGGGGAGCTGGTTCCAGCTGTCGCGCCATCCGCCATCGCCGCGGCGCAGCATCTTGAAGATAAACTCGCTGATGTCGGTGCGCTTGAGGTCAACCTGCAGGTAGTGGTAGCCTGCCACGGCACTGGCCGGGTAGCGTGAGTGGAAGTAGGTGTCGCTGCTGCCATCGATGAGGTTGGCGTAGGCGCCCTGTCCGCCTGTGGCGGCATCCTTGTAGGTCCAGCGTGCGTTGCTTGAGAACTGGTTGTGCTCATCGTCCTCGTCGTTGGCCTCATAGATGAGAGCCTCGTAGTCATTGGCCTTCTTGCGCACGCTCTCGGCTTTCTCTATGGCCTGGGCGAGCAGATTGGCGTAGGTGGTCTTCATGCCTTCCTGGCCCAGAGCCTCGGCTGTGGCATCGTCCACGCGGCGCATGTACCAGTAGTTGCACTCGTTGTAGCCCACACCCGCAGCGCACAGGTAGCCACTGGTGCCCGCGCCATTGCCATGGGAGAGCATGTGGTAGGTGCAGCTGTTCTTCTCGTTGTACAGGGAGAACCATGGCTTGAGGTGCTCGGTGTCGGCAAAGATTATTTGGCCGGTCTTCTGCTCGTCGGTGATGGCCAGGTTGTAGGCAGCCGCTGTGTTGCAGGCATCGCCTGCCACCCAGTCGATATACTTCTGGTTGCCCACGCACTGGATGCTGTAGGTGCCGCCAGGCAGTGTCGTCACCTTGAACACCTGGTAGGGGCTGTCCTCGTCCAGGTCGCCCCAGTTCATGCGCTTTTCCAGGGTGTTGGAGATGATGGCCTTCTCCACGCCTTGTTGCTCCATGAATCCTGCGTAGGAACTCACGAATCGGTAGTAGCCATCGGTCACGGGGATGCGGCTGGCCTTCACGTCCTCAAGTGCCTGGCGCAGCGATTTCTCTGCGGCCTCGAGTTGGGCGGCGGTGGCCGATGAATTGTTGGAGAGGTTGTATGCCTTTGTCCATTCCTCCTCGAAGACTTTCGCCTTGTCCTCGGCATAGTAGCCGGGATCGGTGCCCACCTCGAAGGCTCCTGGGTCGGTGCTGTCGAGCAGGGAGGTCAGCTTGGCAAAGGGGTCGGTGACTTCCTGGGCAGGGTACATCTGGAACTCGCTCATGCACCAGTACCCGTTGCCGCTGGCATACCTGGCATAGAAGCGCAGGTACCTGTAGGCCTGAGACATCTCCACCATGGGAGGTGTGTAGGGCCAGGTGGCATTGTCGTCCGACTGCAGGGGGAGGTCGTTGTGCAGGGCCACGGTTACCCACGAGGTGTTGTCCTCGGGCGTGTTGGTGGCCTTGATCTCCAGTTTTGTCCACAGGATACCACGGCGCACGCTGCCATTGTAAACGTCGCCACGGCGGTTGTACTGATAGTAGAACCGCTGGATGTCAGTACGCTTCAGGTCCACCTGGATGTAGAGGTCCTGTATGTTCAGGTTGGGGCCAGTGGGGTCGGAGTGCCAGTAGGTGGTCTCGTCGTTGTCTATCAGAGCCCCCAGTTCGTTGCCGGCATCGATATACACCTGGTTGTAGGAGTAGTTGTCGTTGCCGGGGTCGGTGATTTTCCATGTGCAGTTGCTCGTGAGCTGGCTCTCCGATGGGTCGGCTACCACATTGGTGATGAGCGGGTGCTCCTCATCGGGCTGATAGAGCTGCGCCGAGGCAGGCTGCACATTCCACACCATGCTGAGCAACAGCAGCAGCATGGAGGAGAAAGCGTTTCTTCTCATTGCGTTCTTTGGTTTAGGTTAGTAATTATGTCGTGTTGAACTCTCATTGCTTGATGAATTTGCAGCTGTGCATGGCACCGCCGAACTTCCAGCTGACGATGTACAGCCCCCTGGGCAGGGCGGCAGTGCTGTAGGTGCCTGTCGAGGACATCTGGCCCACCAGTCTGCCCGAGGCATCGTGCAGGCTGGCGGTGAAGCGGACCACCTGGCGGCTGGCCTGGTCGCACAGGAAGCGCAGCGACTGTGAGTCAGTGCTGTAGGCCAGGGCATAGTCGGCCTGCGCCTCGATGGCCTCCACTGGCGTGAGCTCGCTCTTGCCCACGGTCATCAGTTGCCATTGCCGGTTGCCGCTGGTGGCGTCGCGGCTGTCACTCTGCACACTGCAGATGGGATTGCCCTCCATAGCCATTCCGTCCTGGTTGTAGGCCAGGCGGCCAGTGTGGGCATTCACGATGTTGTAGTAGCCACCCACCCCCTGTGGCACGAACAGCCACAGTTGCCTGTTGTCTGTGCTGTCGGGCTCGGTGGTGCCGAGCAGGTCACCCTCTGAGTCTCCCTGGTCGGCCAGGGCCAGTCCCGTGTGTGCATTGGTTATCATGAAATGGCTGCCTGTGGCATGTATGTTCCACTTCTGTGGCTCGTCGCTCTCATCCCTCACCCTGGCGATGCCCACGCCATCCCCTGCCTCCTCAATGGCCATGGAGGGGAAAGCCTTGCTGTATATCTTGTAGGAATATTCCTCCTGGGCCAGGAACTCCTGGGTGGGCGTCAGCCCTCGCCTGCGGGCAAACTCGCTGGCGAGGTACTTGTTGTGGGCCAGGATGAAGGACTTGATGTTCTGCACATACTCATCGTAGGTGTTGAAGATGAACACCTCATCGTAGGTCTTGCTGTTGAGGCTCCACCGCTTGTAGTTCTCGATGCGTGAGGGGCGTATCACCTGGGACATGGAGTCCACAAAGGCAAGCATGCGGCTGTCGAGCCCCTGATTTCTCAGTTGCTCGTATCGGCGGCACACAGCCTGCTTGAACCACGGGTCTTCCCACATGCGAGTGTACCACCCCTTGATGGTGTAGTTGCTGCCGTAGCCAAACTGTATGGCGAGCCTCTTGGTCACGTCGCCCATGCGCGAGCAGTTGTTCCAGCAGATGTCGAAGTCCCATATGGGGCCAAAGTACAAGTGCTCGTCATCGCGCTCCTTGTATATATAGGAGCACCAGAAGCCATCGGGGTTGGCGCTTATCTCCTGCATCAGGTACCAGTCGATGAGCGAGAGGGTGTCGGTGTATTGCCTGTAGCCCCGCTTCTCATGGCCAAAGTCGGTGCCGTAGAGAGCCGTCTCAAACTTGTTGATATAGGCGGCGATGTAATTCCTCTGCCTGCTGTTGATAACTTCGGGCTTGGGGTCGTGTATGCGTATGTGGCAGCCCTGCCTGCTGGTGAAGTAGAGTCCGTCGCTTGCGGTGTTGCCCTCGGGCTCCAGCAGATAACCGCCGCTGATGTCGGTACGGGGGTCGGTCACGGCGGTGTCCTGGCGCGCGATTCCTATGCGGCCTTTGTGTATCTCTATCTGGTCGGTAAGCTGGTAGTTGCCATCATAGCGGCCGTTCATGTATAGGTCCACAAACTGATAGCAGGGGGTGAAGGACATTCCCATCAGTTCGCCCACCCGCGAGGCCAGGGCATTGCGGAGCAGTAGCTTGTCGCCGGCATTGGCCAGTAGCACCCAGTCCTTGGCCTTGGCTTCTTGCTTGCCCAGCAGGCGAGTCTTGTTGGGGAACTTGACACGGTAGGGCTTCTTGGGCAGAGTCCAGGTGGTGTTGCCGCGCCCGCGTATCTTCACCGAGTCGTAGCAGGTGGTGTCGGTGCCATTGACCATCATGACGCGGCAGTACTTGTAGTGGTCATGGTCGGTGACCTCCTGGTGGTCCAGGGTCTCGATGCAGAGGGTGGGCAAGGTGGTCAGCTGTGTGTGTGTGTCCTGGGCGTGTGCTCCCCGCATGCCGAGCCACAGGCACAGGATGGCCAGGCACACTGCTGTGCCTGGCTTGCATGCTCTTGTGGCGCGTGTGCTCCTGTGTGTGGCTCTTGTCGTTCTCATTTTCGGGGGCTGTGGGTTGTCTCTTGCCTTCTCTGCTTGCGGGCTGGTGGCATTTACCAGATGTCCTCGGGGGTCTCGGGGTTGTCATATACCTCCTTTGGGCAGAACTCCAGGTAGTCCATGTAGAACTCGCGCGTCTGGTCGTCCAGCACACTCTTGAAGCGCAGGTAGTAGGTCTTGTCGGCCTTCATCGGCTCACGCACGATAATCCTTCGCACGATGACGGGGTCGGCTCGTGCCATGACCGAGAGGCCCTGGCCACCATCGCAGTATATCTCGGCTCCTTTCATAAAGCCGTTGTTGCGCATCTTCTTGTCCACCTCGGCATTGTAGTCATCGTCCTGGGTGTCCTTCTCCCAGCCCACGTTGCTGGGGAAAGTGCCGCTGGTGGTGCGCCGCTCGAGCCCGCTCATGCGTATGTCCAGGGGGATGCCCATGGGCGAGAGGTTGTCCTTGTCCTCGCCCCAGTAGAACTGCACCATGCCTCGGTTGTAGCCTTCGCTCTGGATGTTGAAGCGTATCTCGTAGATGCCGTCGGCGGGCACGGGTGGCAGGCGGAAGGTCACGTCCAGGAAGCCGCGCACGTTTAGCTCATCGCCCTGGTAGTTCTTCATCGTCTCGTTGTAGCCGTTGTAATAGAAGAACCAGCTCTCATCGCCAATAAACACATCGTTGAAGTAGGGGTACTGGCTGCTGAAGGGGAATCCCCACCTCTGTCCCAGGGAATAGTACTGGAGGCGGATGTCGTTGTTCATCATCTCGGGCATGGCCGAGACTATGTCGAAGCGGACGCGCTCCTTGTGCAGGTTGTCCCTCACCTGATCAGTGTAGGCCATTATCTGGTCGATGGGGTAGATGATGCCATTGCGCACGTTGAACTCGCCATCGGTCTCGGGCACGGGCACCTTGATGCCTGCCTTGTCGGCATCGCAACTTATCTCATGGTAGGTGCCACGGCGGGCATTGTCAATCTTCGGGAAGCGGTTGATGCACACACCACCGCTCTCGGCGCTCTCCAGGAATTTCACCAGCCTGCGCTTGCCCATGCAGGTGTAGTACTCATACTGGACCACAGTGGGCTGCTTCTTCTGTGACGAGTAGCCCTTCTCGTTCCAGTGCAGCACCAGGCGGTCGGCGGCAAGGCGCATGGGCAGGAAGTGGTAAGTGACAAACTGGTTGAGGATGTTGTCCTCGCTCTTGTAGTTGCCGTCTGTCTTGGCGGTGGAGTAGTAGCCATTGCTCTTCAGATAGTTCACCACATCCTCCACGGTGATGTCAAAGCGGCTCTTGCCTATCTCCTTCTCCCATACCTCATCGGTCTCTGCAAAGAAAGTGAAACCTATGTACCTGTGTTCTGGCAATTTGCCTGTGGTGTAGCCCACACCAGACTCATGAGCAATCATCTCGGGCACTTGCCCTGTCTGGTAGGCCATCTCGTAAGCCTCGTCCCTGTATGCCTGCAGGGTGTCAAGCAGTCCTACTGCGTGTACCAACATTGAGGACACGTAATAGCCCGACTGCTTCTCGGTGAAGATGGTGTTGAGCAGGGTGCCCAGCGTGTTGTTGGTGGGGGCCACCACCGAGTGCACATTGTGGATGTAGCCGTTGAGCACGCGTATGTTGTTGTTGCGCTCGTCTATCAGCGCACCGTTGATAGTGATGCTGTCGGGGTCATCAAAGTAGTTGACTATCAGCTTGCGGTCATACATGTTGTTTAGCGGAAACTCGCCGCCGTCGTTGATGGGGAACTGTGCCACGTCGTAGGCTGCCAGATTGTCGCCCCCATTGATGACGCTGTTATATAATGACCTTGCGGATGGAGTCCAGTGTGGAACTGTCCCTGAACCCTTCCCAACAGGGGGAGTCGATGATGCCCTTGCCCGCCAGGGTGTCCAGGTATTGCTGGATGGCATCGTTGTCGGGGGCGAATACTGTAAAATTGCCCCGTGCGGAAAGCAGTGAGCCCACATTTGATGAGGACAGACGACTCACGGGTACTTTCTCTAGCAAGTCCACATAGGTGCTGTACTGGTTGTGCTTGCACAGATAACTGTAGGCGGTCTCTTCCTTCATGACATAGCGCGCGCCCATGTCAATGTGTTCCTTGCATGCCACCAGCGTGATGGTGGCGAGCAATGTGCTTATAACAGTCAGTTTTGCGACTCTCATTGTTGTTTTAGTCTTGAGTTTTGTCTTTGGTTCTGGTTGCAGTCTTGCGGAAGGAGGAAAGCATGCATCTTCCCTGTTTCATCCGCTAAGTTACTCTTATTTCTCGAGAGAAAATGGCAATCTGGCATAAAAAATGTCTTGGCGCATGATTTTGCATGCTTGGGCGTATCTTTGTCTGCTCCAGATGGTATTCGTGTTTTCGCAAGGCCTCCTTTCCATAGTATGTCAACAGCTTCCGCTTATGCTGTGTGGAAAACTCCCAAACTCGTGTCTCGGTAAAGCCTCCGGCGCGACAGGTAGGCCGGCTCTGGGAGCAGGCTGTGTTGGCACACGTCAAAGCGCCCAGAGACGAAGGTCTGGTCAATCCATGGAACGTTTCCCTGCATTCCGGGACTCCTTGCTCGTTGTGCCAGTGCTGCCATCCCTTTTCCCGCCCGCTTGCTGCGGGTGCCAGAGGCTGTCAGGCATGCTCCTGTCGCGCCCTTTCTCCCGCCCCTCCCTTTCCCGCGTTTTTCCCCCTCTTTGGCCCTCCCG
>JBNMJN010000060.1:0-16235 GCA_050873805.1 Prevotellaceae bacterium
GCCCTGCTCCTTGTACAGCCGCAGGCGAGCCACGTTCTTCTCGATGGCACCGCCCAGGCACTCGGCAAAGTGGCCGTAGTAGCAGTCGATGGCTTCTGAATACTCGGGGTGAAGCGACTTGGCCTCGCTCACAGCCTCGGCGATAGAGCGTCCCGCGTCCTGCTTCTCGTTCCATTGGGGGCTGCACACCTGGCTGAGGAAGTACTCCATGCGCTCGTCGTCATTGAAATAGGTGCGGAAGAAGTAGCGCGGGTTCCAGTCGATTAGCACCCCTCCGAAGTCAAACACAATGGTGCTGACTCCCTGTGGTATGGTTTCTATATTGTTCTTTTCCATAAGTAACTCGTTTTTTCCTGGTGCGTGTCATGCACACTTGTAGCCAATGGCTGCGGCTGCAAGTCCCAGTGCGAGACTGCCGCCTGCATAGAGCGCGAGGCTGAGTGCCTGGCCTGTACGCATTAGGGTCATGTTCTCGTTCATGAAGGTAGAGAAGGTGGTGAAGCCTCCGCAGAATCCCGTCATCAGCAGCAGGCGCATCGTCTCGCTGCCTGGAGCCATCTTGCTGAGCAGTCCCAGCAGGAAGCATCCTGCCACATTCACGGCCAGGGTGCCGGCAGGCCACGATGTGTGAGCCATCTGGCTAATGCTCCAGCGGCATACGCCTCCTAATCCCGAACCCACAAACACGGCAATCACCTTGCCCCACATACTTGTTTCCATAACTTGCCTTCTTGTTCTCAATGTGTCGTCAGCGCATTCCTGCAAATGCAAAGGTACGAAAATCCTCGATGCCGAGAGGGGGAAAGGCTGTTCTTTGTTTCCTTATATTACTTGCCCTGGTATCTTCATTTTGCTTTCTCAAGTATATTGGGATACTTGCCCAAGTAAACCAAGATGCTTTTTCTGGGCTATTTCACGTCATGCCGTCATGCCTGTCTCCTCCTTCTTACAGCAGGCGGGCACGAGCCGCCATGAGGTGATGACAGCAGGTTGTGGGCACGAGGGATGTGCCTCCGGTGGTAGCCCATATTGGGAAAGGAACTTTTTTGTGCATACGGAAGGGCTCTTTGTAAATTAAGTTGTACCTTTGTCCAGGTAGAACAACTATATATATTATAAGGAGGAACAACCATGAGCAGCTACATCACCAAGAGCCTTGAGGAGGGCGAGTCAATCGTTTTGCGTGGACATTATCACTGGACTTTCACCGCATGGCAGGTTATCTGGGGTTACATCTTCGGGCTGCTCTGTGTGGGCTTGCTGGTTGCCTCTTATTTCTTTCCCGAGCATGGAACATCGTTGAGCGTCACCGCATGGGCATCCCTGGCTGTAGCCCTGGTGCTGGCTCTGTGGGGCTATATCCTGCGCTCGCGCACCGAGTTTGCAGTCACCGACACTCGCTTTGTGCAAAAGGATGGTATCCTTGACATTGAAATCAAGGAGATTCCTCTGTTCAAGGTCGAGACCGTGAACTTCTCGCAGACTCTCCTCCAGCGTATGCTGGGGACAGGCGACATAGAGCTGGTGGGCAGCGGCGGCACCACGCACAAGCTCACTTACATTGCCCAGCCCATGGAGGTGAAGAAGGCTATTGCCAAGGCTATTGGAAAGAGAAAGCAGCCCGCCTCCACGCTCAGCAGCACACAGGATGCAGAGGACAATGCGGGTGCCGATGACTGAGGCACTCGGGGCATAGACGGCTCTTGTTACCTATGGACCGCATGACGAGTGAGCAGCGGCACCGCTGCATGGCTGCCATCAAGAGCAAGGACACCAAGCCCGAACTGCTGGTGCGCCGCTATCTCTTTGCCATGGGCTTCCGCTACAGGCTCTGTCATCCCCGCTTGCCTGGGCATCCCGACATCGTACTGAGGCGTTACCGCACGGTCATCTTCGTCAATGGCTGCTTCTGGCATGGGCATGAGGGCTGTGCGCTGTTTCGCTTGCCGCAGACGCGTACCGAGTTTTGGCAAGCAAAGATTGAGCGCAACAGGAATCGTGACCATGCCGTGCAGGTACGCCTGGCCCAGATGGGCTGGCACTGTATCACCGTGTGGGAATGCCAGTTGAAGCCTTCTGTCAGGCAGCAGACTCTGCAGTCGCTGGCTTATACGCTCAACCTCATCTATCTGCAGGACCACCAGCCGGTACATCGCTATTCCATGCCCGATGAGGCTTTGCCCGTAGCGGCAGAGCCCACACCAGAAAGCCCAACCCGTCCATAGTACCAGGAGCAGGCCTGGATGATGGGCAGGTTGGGCTTTCGGTCAGCTCCCCGTATTCTTACTTCTTGGGCTTCTGGGGAAAGGACTCCCCCTTTTCCAGTATCTCCACAGCGCGCAGCACGGTGGGGTCATCCTCGTTGAGGAACTGGATGTACTGGCTCATGTCCAGGGCGTTGTAGATGATGTTGCCGTATATGGCACGCTCAAAGAGCGAGCGGCTCTTGCGCAGCATGAGGTTGCGGCGGCGCAGGGAATGCTGCTCGGCAAAGCGCGCAAACTGCTCCAGCAGTCCCTGGCTGCGCAAGTACTTCTCCATCTGGGCGGCGGTGGGGTAGTCCTGGAGCTTTTCGCGGTTGGCGTCGGTGTAGGAGAAGGCATACTGGCGGATGAGTCCCGTGAAGAGTGCCTCGCGGTAGTAAGAGGTGACGGCAGTGGTGTCCTCGGGAATGAACACATCGGGCACAATGCCGCCCCCGCCATATACCTTGCGTCCCAGGCGTGTCTTGTAGGAGGGGCCATCCTGGTGGATGCTGTCCTGCGAGAAGAACTCACCACGCTCGTAGCGGGCCAGGAGCTCATTCTCGTACTCCTCGTCGTGCCCTTTCACATAAGGCTTCTGTATGCACCTGCCACTGGGTGTGTAGTATCGTGCAATAGTAAGGCGCACCACGCTTCCGTCACGGAACTCCACGGGTTGCTGCACCAGTCCCTTGCCAAAGGAGCGGCGGCCTACGATGGTGCCTCGGTCATTGTCCTGGATGGCTCCTGCGAATATCTCGCTCGAACTGGCACTTCCCTCATCCACGAGTACTACCAGAGGCATGGTCTGGAAGGTGCCTCGCCCATCGCTGCGAAATTCCTCGCGCGGGCTCTTGCGTCCCTGTGTATAGACGATGAGGCGCCCCTTGGGCAGGAACTCGTTGGCCATCTGTATGGCGATGTGCATGTATCCGCCTGTGTTGCCGCGCAGGTCAATGACCAGTCCGTCCATGCCCTTCAGACCCAGTTCGGCCAGAGCCACCAGCATCTCGGCATAGGTTTGCTCGCCGAAGTTCTTCACGCGTATGTAGCCCGTGTTGTCATTGATCATGTAGTAGGCATCCACGCTCTCCACAGGGATGTCGCCCCTCACCACGGTAAAGGTGGTCACCCCCTTGGTGCCATGTCGCACGACTCCCAGTTTGACCTTGCTGTCCTTGGCTCCCTTGAGGTGCTTCATCACCTCCTCCGACTCCATGCCCACGAGCGACTTGCCGTTGGCCGTCACGATGCGGTCTCCTGCCAGCAGTCCCACCTTCTCGGCTGGGCCTCCATGGATGACCGACATCACGTTGACCGTGTCCTTCTGCATCACGAAACTCACACCTATGCCGCTGAATGAGCCACGCAGGTCATCATCGGCCTTCTGTGCGTCCTGTGCGCTCAGGTAACTGCTGTGCGGGTCCAGTTCCTTGAGTATGCTGGGCATCGCATCCTCCACCAGTTGCGACATGTCCACGGTGTCCACATAGTTGTTGTCGATAATCTGCAGCAGATAACTCAGTTTGTTGCTCCCCGTGTTGATGATGCTCAGGCGGTTGCCCGAGAAGTGGCTGGTGCAGAACGTGCCAATGAGTATGCCCACGATGACTCCCAGCGAGATGAGCAGCGGCGTGATGCGCCCTTTGATGTTGTTGTCCATATATCCTTGTCAATCTTTAAGTTCGTGCAATTCTACCTCGATGCCGGCTCTGCGCAGCAGCTCGATGCCATCTGCGAGCCTGTAGTCGCGTGCATATACCACCCGACGGATGCCAGCCTGTATGATGAGTTTGGCACACTCCACACAGGGGGAGTCGGTGACGTAGAGCGTACTGCCGTCACTGTTGTTGTTGCTGCGGGCAATCTTGGTGATGGCATTGGCTTCGGCATGCAGCACATAGGGCTTGGTGAGGTTGCTGTCGTCCTCGCACACATTCTCAAATCCCGATGGCGTGCCATTGTAGCCATCGCTGATGATGCGCTTGTCCTTCACAATGAGCGCGCCCACCTGGCGACGCCGGCAATAGCTGTTCTCGCTCCAGATGCGCGCCATGCGCAGGTAGCGGCTGTCCAGTTCCTTCTGCTTGTCCATTGTCTTGTGGTTTATTTGATGTGAGCCTGTTGGATACCGTTGCGCCTGAGCAGGGCGTCGATGGTGGGCTTCTGCCCACGGAATCGCTCGTAGAGCTGCATGGGAGGCTCGGTGCCCCCACGCTCAAGTATCTCGTGGCGGAAGCGGGCGGCTGTGGCTTGGTCGAAGATTCCATTCTGCAGGAACAGGCCGAAGGCGTCGGCATCCAGCACCTCGGCCCACTTGTAGCTGTAGTAGCCTGCTGCGTAGCCTCCGCTCATGATGTGCCCAAACTGCACCGACATGCAGGCTTCGGGCAACTGCGGCAGCAGTTGGGTACTGGCCCAGGCCTTCTTCTCAAAGGAGGGCACGTCCTCGTGAAACTCCTCGCGGCGGTCATAGTAGGCCATGTCCAGCAGGCAGAAGCTCAGCTGGCGTATGCACTGGTAGCCACACTGGAAGTTGGCGCTGTCCTTCACCCGCTGCAGCAGTTGGGCAGGCATAGGCTCGCCCGTCTGGTAATGGTGGGCAAAGGTGCTCAGGAATTCCTCCTGTGTGGCATAGTTCTCCATGAACTGCGAGGGCAGTTCCACAAAGTCCCAATAGACATTGGTGCCACTGAGCGACATGAAGCGCACATGCGAGAAGATGCCATGCAGGGCATGCCCAAACTCGTGCAGGAAGGTCTCCACCTCGCCCAGCGTGAGCAGCGAGGGCTTGTCCTCGGTGGGCTTCGTCAGATTCATGGTGATGCTCACATGCGGGCGGTGGTCCTCCCCCTCGCGGTCGATATACTGCTCGGCATAGCTGGTCATCCAGGCACCGCTCTGCTTGTTGTCGCGGGGATAGAAGTCGGCATAGAGCACGGCCAGGTAGGAGCCGTCCTGGTCATGCACCTCGTAGGCTTCCACATCGGGGTGATATACAGGGATGTCCTCGCGACGGTGGAAGGTGATGCCGTACAGTCTCGTGGCCAGGCCGAAGATGCCCTGCTTGACATTCTCCAGGCGGAAGTAGGGGCGCAACATCTCTGAGTCCAGGTCAAACCGCTCCTTCTTCAGTTTCTGTCCGTAGTAGGAATAGTCCCATGGCTCCAGTGTGAAGTCCTCTCCCTGCATTCTCCTGGCAAGGGCCTCCACCTCGGTCACCTCCTCCTGTGCCTTGGGCATGTAGGCGTCCATCAGCTGGTTGATGAGGGCATACACGTTGGATGTGTTCTCGGCCATGCGGCGTTTGAGCACATAGTCGGCATAGGTGTCATTGCCCAGCAGCTGGGCTATCTCGCGCTTGAGATTGACGATGCGGGCCACTACCTGGCGGTTGTCGTGCTCGCCCCCCTTGCAGCAGATGGTGTTCTTGGCCGTATAGAGTTGCCGGCGCAGCTCGCGGTTGTCGGCATAGGTCATAAAGGGGCCGTAGCTGGGCTGGTGCAGGGTGAAGAGCCACCCTGCAAGTCCCTTCTGCTTGGCAGCGAGGGCTGCAGCCTCCAGGGCTGTGTCGGGCAGGCCTGCCAGTTGGGCCTTGTCCTCAATGTGCAGACTGTAGGCATTGGTCTCCTTCAGGCAGTTCTGGCTAAACTGGAGCGTGAGCCCCGACAGCTCCACACGCATTTCCGTGAGCCGCTTCTTGTCCTCGTCACTCAGGCACGCGCCCCCCCGCTGGAATCCGTCGTAGGCATTGTCGAGCACCTTCTGCTCCTCGGGAGTCAGGCCAGTGGCGTGCTCCTTGACATGCTGGATGCGCTCAAAGAGTTTGCGGTTGAGCAGAATCTTGTTGGAATGCTCGGTGAGCAGCGGCGAGAGCTTCTCTGCCAACTGGTCGGCCTCGTCGGAGGTGCAGCAACTGAGCAGGTTGAAGAATATGGTGGTGGCGCGGTTGAGCAGCTCGTCGGTAGGTGGCAGGATAGTGTTCTCAAAGGTGGGCTCCTGGGAGTTGTCCGTAATCTCCCTTATGGCAGCCTCCTCCTGGCGCATCCCCTCCATGATGGCTTCCTCGTAGTCGGCAAGTGTGAGCCTGTCAAAGGGAGCAGTGTTGTGTGGGGTGCCATACTCGCCATCGAGCAGTGGATTCTTTCTCGTTGCGTCTGTCATTGTATGTCTCTTTCTTGTTATGTGTTCTATACCTTATATATATAATATGTGAATTCCGCGCGGGGCTTGTGTGTCTCAGATGTGTGTCCTGAGTGTGTGCAGCGAGGGGATGCTGATGGTCGAGCGTGCCAGGCTGATGGCCTGCTGCGTGGCCAGTGAGTTGAGCATGTGCGATATGGTGAGCCGTGTCTCTCCCAGGTACAGGGCCAGGTCGGTCATCCTGATGCTCAGGGTGATGTCGGTATCGTCCTCGTGGCAGAGTGTCTCCAGCAGATGCACAAACTTCTCCCTTACAGGGCGGGGCGGGCAGGGAGCCATCAGCAGGCTCTGCTTGTGCGACACGGCCGACAGGTAGTTGAGCAGGTTGAGGCGGAAGATGGGGACGTTCATGAGAAACTTCCCCACGTCGCCCTTTCTGATGCTGATTACCTGCAGTTCGCTCTCGGCATAGTACGAGTCGCTGTAGTGGCAATGCAGGCCATAGAGGTTCTCTGGCTCCAGGGCCACAGGCGGGTGCATGAGAGCCGACAGGGTGAGCCGCCCGTCGCTGGTGGCATGGGTACGCCTGAGGGTTCCGCTGGCCACCAGGATAAGCTGCCTGCAGGTGTTTCCCTGGTTGAGCAGGGGCACGCGGCTGGGCGGGATGCGTTCCACGTCCAGCCCATGTGCCTCCTCCAGGCGTGCCAGGTCCTGTCCGCTGAGCCCTTGCAGCAGCGGCATGCGTGTCAGTAGCCTGTATTTTGTGCTGATGTCCATTGCCTGTATCTCCCTGGGTGCTGATAGCCGTAGTGCGGCCTTACTTGTTTCGCGAGAGCAGTTTCTCCAGTCCTGGTGTACACCATGTGGCATATTTCCCTCCGGGTGTGGACAGGATGAAGTAGGCTTGCAGTTCCTGGTGCCTCTGCAGCACAGCCTTTGCGCTGTCGAGTCCCATCACCATGAATGAGGTGGCAAAGCCGTCGGCCATGGCACAGGTGGGCGCCATCACTGTGCTGCTCAGGATGCTGTGCTGCACGGGATAGCCGCTGTGCGGGTCGATGGTGTGAGCCACACGCTTGCCCTCGTGCATGTAGTAGTTGCGGTAGTTGCCGCTGGTGGCGATGGCACAGTCGTGCAGCTCGATGATGTCTTGCAGTTCACCCCCGGTGTTGTTGGGGTCGTCATCGGGCTTGTTGATGCCTATGCGCCAGGGCTCTCCTTTGGGGTTCTGCCCGTGCGAGACAATCTCGCCGCCTATCTCCACCATGAAGTTCTCGATGCCGTGGCTGCGGAAGAGCGAGGCCACCTGGTCCACGCCAAATCCCTTGGCCACAGCGCTGAAGTCCAGTATGACGCGTGGGTCTTGCTTCACTATCTGGTGGTCGCGGATGCTCACCTTGTGCCATCCCACACACAGGCGCAGGCTGTCCACGGTGGCCGAGTCGGGCCATTGCCCGTGCTTGAAGCCGAATCCCCAGGCATTGACCAGCGGGGCAACGGTCACGTCGAAGGCTCCTCCTGTGGCTTCGCTGATGGCCGAGGACTGCTGCAGCACAATCTCCAGCAGGGAGTCGGCCTGGAGGCTCCTGCCAGAGTTGATGCGGCTCACGGTGCTCTGTGGGTTAAACATGGACAGGGATGAGTCCACGGCCTGCAGACGCTTCAGAATGTCGGCCTGCAGACTGCTGCCATACTGGTACTTCACATGATATACGGTGCCGAATATGGCCCCTTCCTCGCTCTGATAGGGTACCTGTGCCTGGTCCTTGGTCCTCATGATATAGATGGTGCCCAGCGTGAGGATGACCAGTACGGGGATATTCCAAAGTCTGAATCTGTTGTTCTGTTTCATGTCAGATGTTCTATGAGAATCTTGATTCCTATTATCAGCAGCACGCTACCGCCCAGCACCTCGGCATGCCAGTTGACCTTGCGTCCCATGGTGATGCCGATGCCCATTCCCGCCAGGCTCAGGGCCGTGGAGCATAGTCCTATCACACCCACCGTGTAGCCCATGCCGGTACTGCTGCCTGCTGGCAGGCATGCCAGCGAGATGCTCACAGCCAGGGCATCGATGCTGGTGGCCACGGACAGGGTGAGGATATTGCGGGCACTCAGGAGTGGGGTGGAGGTGGATGGCTCATCGCTGGGGTGGTGCATCCCCTCCCATATCATCCTGCCTCCCGTGTAGGCCAGCAGGCCGAAGGCTATCCAGTGGTCCACCTGCTCCAGCTGGTGGGCAAAGAGAGAGAGCCCCAGGTAGCCCAGCCAGGTCATGCCAGCCTGGAAGATGCCAAAGGACAAGGCCATGGCTGCCATGGGCACAGCCATCACCTGGCGTGCCTGCAGTCCTGCCGCGATGCTCACTGTGAAGCAGTCGATGGCGAGCGCGAGTCCTATGAGCCATATCTCCAGCGTGTTCATTCTGCTTGTAGGGTGTCTTTTGCCTCGATGGGCGTGTCTTTCACCTCCACGGGCATCTCTCTTGTCCCGGTGGTGGTGGGCAGGCTTGGCACCTTCTTCTTGCTTGCGTTGCGCTTGGCCGACTTGCCTATGTCGAACATCAGGTTTACGGTGCCGCCCCAGGTGGAGCTGCCGTTCTTGCCAAATCCTGGGGCATACCATGCCTGGCCATAGGCGGGGTTGCTGTCCTTCACCTTTATCTTGTAGCGCAGGCTCCATCCCATGCGCACTATGCTCCACAGCTTGCACTCCACGCCCAGGCACACTTCCACCCACTGCTTCTTGGCCTTCAGGTCATGGAATGCCATCGCTTCGCCTGTCCCATACACGGGATCCTGGAAGTCGGGGTCCTGGAAGTCAAACTTGTAGCTTGTGAAGGCATAGCGCAGGCCACCGAAGAAGCGGTTGCCGTTGACCTTCTTGTTGAAGTTGTAGTCCATGCCCACGCGGTAGTAGGGCGAGGTGGCGCTGAACTTGTTGTTGTTCTCACCGCCTTCGCGTGTGCAGTCACCTATGCCCAGTTCCACGATGGGGTAGTATTTCTCCAGGAAATTGAGCCTTCCGCACACTTCCATGTTGGCAAACTTCAGTCCCGTTCCCTTCATGGCAAAGCCCACAAGGTCGCCTCCCACGGCCACGCCGCCAAACACCGGGGCCTTCTCCTCCTGGGGTGTCTGCGCGGGACGTGCCTTCCCCTGGGCCAGGGCGCCTGGGCTGGCGTACAGGCCCAGCAGCAGGCTACAGGTGAATGCGAAGGTTTTCAGTCTGGTCATAATCTACGAGGCTTCTGGTTATGGTGACGGAGTCAATGAAGGTGCTGGTGTGGCGCACCGACTTTATCTGGTGAAACATGTTGGTGGGACAGTCGGGGGACTCAAAGTGCGGGGTGTTCGTCTTTTCCACCCACAGCGTGTCGCGCACGTCCAGTTCGGGGCCATACACATGCAGCACCAGTGTGTCCTCACTCTGGGCATAGCTCAGTGGCAGTTCCAGCGTGGAGGCCCCCAGCATCCGGTTGACCAGCACCGAGTCGGTGCCCGTCGCGCTCACGGTGAGGGTGTCGTCCAGCTTTACGGCCTTCCCCTCGGAGTAGAACGAGCAACTGAGCGATACGGTATTGTACAGCGTGCAGTCGATGCTGTCGCAGGCAGCCAGCAGGGCGGATGCGGCCAGCAGGGCGGCCAGTGCGCGTGTGGGATGTATCTTGCTCATGGCGGCTCAGAATTGCTCCTCTATCTGGTACTTGTTGCGCTCGGCGGAGTTGCGGCTCACCAGTTCGCCCAGGAATCCTGCCACAAAGAGCTGGGTGCCCAGGACCATCATTGTGAGCGCGATGTAGAAGTAGGGGTTGTCGGTCACCAGCGGGTGTGCGGTGCCTGTGGTGAGGTAATAGAGCTTGGTGGCTCCCACCACAATCACGGCCACAAATCCCAGCAGGAACATCAGCGTGCCGATGAAGCCAAACACATGCATGGGCTTCAGGCCGAAGTTGTTGAGAAACCACAGCGACAGCAAGTCCAGGTAGCCGTTGACAAAGCGGTTCCAGCCCATGAACTTCGACTTGCCGAATTTCCTGGCCTGGTGGTGCACGGGCTTCTCGCCAATGCGCGCGAAGCCGGCATTCTTGGCCAGGTAGGGTATGTAGCGGTGCATCTCGCCATAGACCTCGATGTTCTTGACCACCTCGTGGCGGTAAGCCTTGAGCCCGCAGTTGAAGTCGTGCAGGTTGTGTATGCCGCTCACCCAGCGTGCCGTGGCATTGAAGAGCTTGGTGGGAATGGTCTTGGAGAGCGGGTCACCCTGGCTGCGGTTCATCTTGAATCCGCTCACCAGGTCATAGCCGTCCTCGCGTATCATGCGGTACAGCTCGGGTATCTCGTCGGGCGAGTCCTGCAGGTCGGCGTCCATGGTGATGACCACGTCACCCGCTGCCTTGGCAAAGCCGCAGTACAGGGCAGGGCTCTTGCCGTAGTTGCGGCGGAACTTGATGCCGCGCACCACATCGGGGTTCTCGGCCCTGAGCCGCTCTATCACCTCCCAGGAGTGGTCGGTGCTGCCATCGTCCACGAATATCACCTCGTGGCTCAGATGGTGGGCATTGGTCACTCGCTCAATCCATGCAAACAGTTCGGGCAGGGATTCTTCCTCGTTGAAGAGGGGTATTACAACGGATATATTCATCTCTTTGCTTGTCTTCTGGTACAATTCTTACTGCTTTTGCTGAAACCTCTCCACGTTCTTCAGCGAGGCCAGGATGCCGGCCGTCATGCTCATGGGGAGGGATATCATCAGGTTGAACATCCACAGGTTCAGCGTCATGTCGCCTATGGTGATGCTGCCGAGCATGCGCGTGAGGTCATCGGGAGTCACCCCAGGCATCAGCTGCTGCATGGCCTGCATATACTGCTCGTTGTGTACCAGCCCTGTCATGGCCGCCAGCAGGTGACCGCCATCCAGGAAGCGGAAGTAGAGGTATTGGGCCAGCGTGGTGAGCAGTCCGGCAAAGATGCAGGTGAGCCATGCCATCTTGCAGCAGCCCCACCAGTTGAGTGGGGCCACAAAGGCGCGGTAGCGCACCACGGTCAGATAAAGCGCATAGAGCGAGAGCAGGGCCACCGTGTTGCCCGCATAGCCCAGCAGGGGGGTGCTCAGGCTATGTGCCGAGCACACAAAGGATACGGCCCACATCGCTCCTATCAGCAGCCCGCACCGTCCCGCATAGTCCGTGCGGCTGCGGGGGGATTCCTTTTCCATTTCGTTTTGTTCCATCGTGTCTGTTTATTTGTGCAAATGTACCACTTATTCTCCAATAAAATATGCGCGCGTGAGAGAAAAGTTCCTTTCTCAAAAACTTCCCGCAATATTTGGCGGTGAAGGGGAAAATGCCTACCTTTGCACACCGAAATGGGGAAGTCCCATACGGCATGCTCCCTCTGAATCCCCCAGGGCTTGATCGCAGCAAGGGCAGGAGGTTGTAGCGGCGCGATATGGCAAGCTTCCCCACCCGCCTCTTTAGCTCAGTTGGCCAGAGCACGTGATTTGTAATCTCGGGGTCGTTGGTTCGAATCCGACAAGAGGCTCACCAGGAGAGAGTGGAAAGGGGTGACGCAATGTAGTGTCATCCCTTTTCCCGTCTCTTGCAGCTACGATATGAAGGAAGTACACTTCAGCACAGTCCTTTATGCCAGGCTCAATGCCACGTTGGGCGGGGGTGGCTGTGCGGCTTTGCCGGGCTTTCTGCGCTCACTCAGCGTGGCACAGTTCCGCACGGCAGGATATATCCTGGGCGAGCGTATAGCCATCGAGATGGAGCCCTCACGATTCTGGGAACTTTTCCTTACGCTGGTGTCTATGGACAACCGTGCCTTCTTGGTCACCATGCTGCATGCCCTTACCCTGCGCCTAAGCAAGGGTGATGTGAGTCTGTATGATGATGGCTTTGAGCGTCTTGTCGCTATCTTTACGGAGACGGATGCAACTAAGGCACTCCGTCATCTGCTCCCCTTGCAGCAGAGTCCAGAGTCTGTCGCGCGCCTGCTCTCGTGCATGAAAGTTGACGACACTATGAGGCGCATTCGCCTGCTGCTTCCTGTGGGCACGGTGGCATGTGCCTTTGTCCTGTTTCGCACCTTGAGATATGTGGAGCACGACCACGCCTTGCTGGTGCGCGTGGCTGCCTCGCTGGTGCGCCAGGGTGACTCTGTCTCCTTCAACCTGGCAAGTCTGATGAGGGCCTATTTTGGTCTCAACGAGCTCAAGGGCACCTTCTCCCTGCAGCTGGCTCCCTGGCAACTGGGGCGTATAGAGACGTCCTACGAGGCTTTCTCCCAGGTCATGCTCTTCTGATTTCCCATTTCTCCACTCTCCCGCAGTCAACTGGCTTGGCCACAGAAGCATGCTCCGTGACCCGTGTCACATGTGTGCTCAGGGCAGGCCAGCAGTCTCCTCTTTTCGTTCAGCCTGGGCTGGACGGTGAACGCAGTATATATGCGTTGCGCTTTCAATATGCTTTCATCGACCGTCCAGCCCAGGCTGAACGAATACAGAAGTGGCTTTCTCCTGCCGCATGTGCAGCATCCGGCTGCGCCCTCAAGCCATTGCCCCGGGCTGTGCAGTCTGCTGCCATGCCATCCCAGTGGTGGCATGTGGGCAAATTTTGGTCAGCCATTTGGGGGTGCTTACTGAGTTTTTGCTTATATTTGCATGGGAATACAGCCCTCACGGCGCGAATGGCATCCGCTTCATTGGCCCCCTTGGTGGTGGTCAACCCTTGCTCAACTTGGGCAATGCCGCAAGTATTCTAAAGTCTCCTAAGGAGAAGGTAGTAGTTGAGAATGATAAGCAACAAATGAGAATCTCCGAAGATACAGGAGGCGAGAACTTATTAAAGTGAAAACGATTATGACGCAACAGAAATATACGCAAACCCAACAAGTAATAGACACTCTTCGCAAAATAGGAGGGTATGCAACTCTTGGTGATTTGTATCATCTCGTTGATACAAAATCGTGGGCAACAAAGACCCCTAACGAATCTATTCGAAGAATCGTACAGCAATCAGGTGAGATTTTTAGAATACAACCTGGTCTTTGGGCATTGGAGGACTGTCGTGAAGAGGTGATGCGCAGATTTGACATCCAACCTAAGGAAGAAAATAGCGTTGAGCAATTTACACATGGATACTATCAAGGGCTTATTATTGAGATAGGCAACATGAGGCATTATGCAACCTATGTTCCTGCCCAAGACCAAAATCGTAGGTTTCTTGAAAAGCCTTTGAAAGATATTTGCACCACAATCCATATTCCAGAATTTTCGTACAAGAATCTGACAGAAAGAGCAAGGACGGTAGATGTCATTTGGTTTAACGAACGCAATATGCCAAATAGCTTCTTCGAAGTTGAGCATTCTACAGACATTCAAAATTCAGTAACCAAGTTCTGTGATTTGCAAGACTTCCACAGTCGCTTTCTTATTGTCGCACCTCAGAGTCGCAGGGGGAGTTTGATAAAGTGATGAGCAGAACTGCTTTTAGGGATGTGAAAGAACGTGTCGTATTCCATAGCTATGAGAGCATCTGTAAACAATATGAGCTCATGTGTATAGCAAGAGCAAGTGACGGCTTTATCTGATTTTTGAGATCAATAATTAACAATGCAATAATTTGCCAAGATTGTCTAAATGTTTAGAGCCTATGTGCTTGTGACTTTTTAGGAATGATCTTTTTTGATCACAAAAGTCAAACAATGATCTTTTGGGGAATTCCAAAGTATTATGATATACTTTTGCACCCCAGATGGATTATCAGATACAGATAACAGGAAGTTTACAAAGAGGAGCAACCGCTTCTGCAGCTTCAGAAACAGAAGCTGCAGAAGCTGCAGAAGCGGTGCGTCAATATCATAACGAAGAAAAAACAATACTTGATTCTGAAGGTTTTACAGATGTAAGTTCCATCGTTGTAAATCAGAATCTAAAAGCTTATTATAAATCATACAACAAGGATTTCATCCTCGCTAATGGCGACTGTTTCAAACTTCTTAAAGAGTTTGACTTCAGGTTTGACATGATATTTGCCGACCCTCCTTATTTCCTCTCCAATGGTGGAATATCGTTGCAGAGCGGTAAGGTGGTGTGCGTAGATAAAGGTGATTGGGACAAAGGGAAGTCGCAAGAAGACATAATGGCTTTCAATATGGAGTGGCTGCGCCTGTGTCGTGATAAGTTGAAGGACAACGGCACGATATGGGTAAGTGGTACTTATCACAATATCTTTTCCGTGGCTAATTGCCTTACAGAACTTGGTTATAAGATTCTGAATGTCATCACTTGGGAGAAGACAAATCCGCCAGTAAACATATCATGCCGCTATTTTAAATATTCCACAGAGTTTGTCATTTGGGCAAGGAGGATGCAGAAAGTGCCGCATAAGTTTAACTACGACTTGATGAAAGCTTTGAATGGCGGGAAACAGATGACCGACGTGTGGCGGATGCCTGCTATAGGTCGCTGGGAAAAGACGTGTGGCAAGCATCCAACTCAAAAACCCTTGCGCCTTCTTGTCCGAATGATTCTTGCGTCAACTAATCAAGGCGACTGGATTCTGGATCCATTCAGTGGCAGTTCCACAACAGGTATTGCCGCTAATCTGTGTGGACGGCGATTTGCAGGACTGGAACAAGAAGAAAATTTCTGTGAGTTGAGCAAGGCAAGACGTGAGGAAATGGAGAATATTGAACACTATGAGAATCTGATACACCATATTGAGGAACTGGACAAGTCGCAAGATTGTATGATGGTAAACGAGGCTGTTGACGGATATGCACATACTCCATTTTAAGGCTTTGACAAGTATTTAGAAGCCAAAGCCTTCAAGTCCAGTGTGAACGAGGAGAAGAGCAAAGGGGGGGCAAGGGTAGGCAAGGCCGCGCGCATCATCAACAACTGTAAGGCAAGTAGCGTAATCCAGGGCATCACTTACAAGAAACTGAGTGACGAGTTCTCTATCGACATCTTCACGGAGAATGCCTTGCGTGGCAAGTTGGGCATCAATGCCATCGAGCCAGTCAACAGTCGTGTCGCTCTACGACCTTGTGGTGCTTGACAGCCCAGGGGTGGAGAGAAACTTTGCCGTGTCGCTGGAGCGTGAGCAGGATGTGGTGGTCTATACCAAACTGCCCCGTGGCTTCTATATCAACACTCCTATGGGCAAGTACAACCCTGACTGGGCTGTGGCTTTCCGGGAGGGGAGTGTGAAGCACGCCTATTTTGTTGCCGAGACAAAGGAAACCGGTGATTTGCCATCTGACCTGCGTGGAACCGAAATCTGCAAGATAGCATGCGCACGCCAGCATTTTGCTGCCATCAGCGAGCAGGATGTGCGTTTTGATGTGGTCAAGGACTACCGCACGCTGTACAATTTGGTGACCAAGCAGAAGGGTGGTTTGTAGGCCTCATTCCCCCCATATCAGCCTCGCGAGTGCACGCTCCCCCTATATAATATATAATGAGTATCCAGAAAAGTTCGCCAAAATGCTCAAAAAAGGCATGTGGAGTGTTGCGTGTTGGTGAAAGTCATCGTACCTTTGCAACCGCAAACAGGGAGGGACGCTCCTCAAGAGAGTTCCGCTGGGAATTGCGCCCCGAAAGGGGCTGGTTCTTTGAGAGATTTCACATAGACAGAGAGAGTAGTACAAGAGAGACAAGTATAGGAAAGCGAACCGTCATGGCGGGCTGGCCAAGTGCCTGCCTGCCTCGAATGAAGGATAAGACAGACAGGGTCTGGGACGAGCGCTTCATGTGGCGTTGCACAGCAACAGAGAAAGTCCTTTCCCCGCGGCCCGTTGGGCAGTGGCGGGAGAGAGACACGATATCATACAATGAAGA
>JBNMJN010000061.1:0-16109 GCA_050873805.1 Prevotellaceae bacterium
GGAGCCAGGAGGTGTATGCCGTCATGGAGCGCTACAGCCGTATCTTTGGGTTGCTTGACGGACAGGTCATCTCGTCGGAAGAGCATGTCATCAAGCCTGCCCCTGCCATCTACCAACGCCTGTTTGAGCGTTTCCACCTCAAGCCCGAGGAGTGCATCTTCACCGATGACAAGCCTGAGAACATAGAGGGAGGCAGAGCCATGGGCATGAACGGCATCGTCTTTGAGAATGCCAGGCAATACAAGCAAGCGCTGGACGAGTTGGGAATCGGATTGAAAGGGATTTGAGGTTTGAAGGTTTGAAGGTTTGGAGGTTATGAGGTTTGGAGGTTATGAGGTTATGAGGTTTGAAGGTTACCCTCAAAGCGAAGCGACCTCATAACCTCACAAACCTCAAAGCGAAGCGACCTCATAACCTCACAAACCTCAAAGCGAAGCGACCTCATAACCTCACAACCTCAAAGCGAAGCGACCTCATAATCTCACAACCTCAAAGCGAAGCGACCTCAAAACCTCACAACCTCACAAACCTCAAAGCGAAGCGACCTCATAACCTCATAAAAACAGAGCAACATGAAAGGAATCGTCATAATACTATCCGCCCTTATGGGAAACTGCTGCCTGGCACAAGGCACAATAGAGGACTACCTCAACGCCTTCGGCACAAGGGAAAGGCTCTCGGGCAAGATGACACACGGACAGGTGTATGTGCGGCCGGTGCATGAGGGATGCGCCGACAGCATGTACTACTCCACCTTTGACGGGAAAGGCACCGTATGGTATAGCGTGAACATACACAACGGCCATAAGAAGCAGGTGGAGAACCCCGACAGGCACAGGAAGCAGGAGTACTGGGGCGATGGCATCCACTGGATGGTGGTCAGGGACGAAAAGGACGGACGAACCCCAAACCCCGCCAACAAGGGCCAGTACATCATGCACAAGGACAACAACCTGTACCTGGCCAGTGAGGACGGCAGCCTGCAGCCCACGGCCATCACCACCGATGGCACCGACACCTGCTACTACTCCTCGTGGGGACAATGGTCAAGTGACGGAAGATACTACGCCACGGTACTCATCAAACCCGCGCCCAAGCACTTTGTCACCTACACAAGGTCGTCTCCCGACAGCCAGGTACAGCCCATCTACTCACAGCAGGAGTATGCCAAGCCAGGGGACTCGCTCAACTACCGCATACCCGTGGTGGTGGATGTGCTGGCACGAAACACCATCAGGCCCAAGTCCACAGCCCTATTCCAGAGCCAATACTATGTGTCGGCCCCGCAATGGGACGAGAGAGGGCAGACACTCACTTTTGAATTCAACGAGCGCGGACACAAGACCTACAGGGTACTGGAAATGGACCTTGAGGGCAATGTGAGGACACTCATCGAGGAGCACAACGACAAGTATGTGGCCTACTCGCGCAACTGGCGGCAGGACATCAACGCCAGGTACATACTGTGGAAAAGCGACCGCGACGGGCATGCCCACCTGTACCTGTATGACCGCAAGAGGGATGTGCTGACCCAGGTGACCCGGGGAGACTACTGGGTGAGGGACGTGGAGCATTGCGAGATGGACAAGAGGGGCAAGGGATATGTGATATTCTCGGCCAACGGGATGAACTGTGCCAACATGGGCAGGGTGGCATCAAGCATGGACGGCCCCATCAGCGAGGAAGACCCTTACAACATCCACTATTTTCGCATAGACCTGGACGGAAAGCACCTGCTGGCGCTTACACCCGAGCAAGCCAATCACCATGCCACCTTCAGCAAAGGCAAGGAGGCCTTCATCGACACATACTCGTCCATTGGACAGCCGCCAGTCACAGTACTGCGCTCTGCCAGCAGCGGCAGGCTGATAGCCAGCCTGGAGCAGGCCGACATCAGCAGGCTGCTCCAGGCTGGCTGGAAGGCTCCCGAGGTGTTTGTGGCTCCCGGGCGCGACGGGAAGACGGACATGTGGGGACTCATACAGCGTCCATCCAACTTTGACCCCGGCAAGAAGTACCCGGTGATAGAATACATCTACTCTGGGCCTGGCAGCCAGTATGTACCCAAGGACTTCACTCCCTGGCTGTACAACATGGCCGAACTGGCCGAACTGGGATTCATCGTGGTCCAACTGGACGCGATGACCACCTCGTACCGGACGCTCGACTTTGAGCAGGTGTGCTACAAGAACCTCAAGGATGCGGGATTCCCCGACCGCATACGCTGGATAAAGGCAGCCGCCGAGCGATACTCATACATGGACACCACCCGCGTGGGCATCTACGGATGCTCGGCTGGCGGACAGGAAGCTCTGGGAGCCTTGCTGTTCCATCCCGAATTTTACAAGGCTGGCTATGCCGCATGCGGATGCCACGACAACCGCATGGACAAGATATGGTGGAACGAGCAATGGATGGGCTACCCCGTGGACAGCGCATACATAGAGTGCTCCAACGTGGAGAACGCACACAGGCTGCAGGGAAAACTGATGCTGGTGGTGGGAGAGATGGATGACAACGTGGACCCCTCGTCGTCCTACCAGGTGGCCAACGCGCTCATAAAGGCAAACAAGGACTTTGAGTTTATCCTCATACCAGGAGCACACCACACCATGGGAGAGGCTTACGGCGAGCACAAGAGATATGACTTCTTTGTGAAAAGCCTGTGGGGCACAGACCCTCCTGCCTGGGACGAACTGGAGAAGAGAATGAGACACTAAGAACAAGACAAGAATACATCATGGAATACTTATCCAAGGAGTGCTACGACAAGCTCGTGGCCGAACTGAACGAACTGATAAACGTGGAGTTGCCCAAAGTGAAGAACGAGATATCCGAAGCGCGGGACAAGGGTGACCTGAGCGAGAACTTCGAGTACCATGCCGCCAAGCGGGCACAAGGCAAGCTGCTGGGCAGAATCCGTTTCAAGCAAAGGGTGCTGCAGTATGCCAGAGTCATGGACACATCCCACCTTGACAAGGACACGGTGGGGCTGTTCCGCAAGGTAGAGATGACCAACACGGCAAACGGCACCAAGATGACCTACACCATTGTCAATCCCCACGAGGCCGACCTCAAGGAAGGCAAGATATCCATCAAGTCGCCCATAGCCGAAGCCCTGCTGGGGAAGAAAGCAGGGGATGTGGTGGAGGTGCACGTCCCCGCAGGGGTGCTAAAACTCAGGATTGACTCGGTGTCCATGTGAGGAGAAAGGCAAATAAAAGGACAGCCAGGCAGCAGGGGCACATGGCGAAAAAGCATTTCCACTTCATACTTTGGACTTTTTTCATTACCTTTGCACCTTGTAAGTAGGTGTCCGAAATTATACATCATTACATCTCGCCCCGATGGCGAGGTCTATCACCAGCCTCTGGGAGGGAGAGAGAGGAGTGCAACATGCCGGCCTGGCTAATGGCACAGGAAGGGCAGGAACACAGAACGGGCAGGAGATGATGAGGGATAAGGGACGGGCATCCGCTTAGAGACACACAGAATCATATAGCCCAACTGAGGGCTACTTAACATTTTCAATCATACTGCATGGGATTCTTTAAGTTCTTTTCCCGCGAGAAAAAGGAAGTACTGAACCAGGGCTTGGAAAAGACCAAGCAAAGCTTCTTTGGCAAACTCTCACGCGCCGTGATGGGCAAGTCACGCGTGGACGACGAGGTGCTGGACAACCTGGAGGAGATACTGGTGACAAGCGATGTGGGCGTGGATACCACCCTGGACATCATACACCGCATCGAGGAGCGTGTGGCAAGAGACAAGTATGTGACTACAGCCGAGCTGAACAGCGTGCTGCGTGATGAGATTGCGCAAATGCTCACCGAGAGTGGAACACAGGACGACAACGGATTTGATGTGCCCAAGGGAAAGAAGCCGTATGTGATCATGGTGGTCGGCGTGAACGGCGTGGGCAAGACCACCACCATCGGCAAACTGGCCTACCAGTTCAAGAAAGCCGGGCTGAAGGTGTACCTGGGCGCTGCCGACACCTTCAGGGCTGCAGCCGTAGAGCAACTGTGCATCTGGGGCGAGCGGGTAGGCGTGCCCGTCGTGAAGCAGAACATGGGCAGCGACCCTGCCAGCGTGGCCTTTGACACCCTGGCCAGCGCCATAGCCAACGATGCCGACGTGGTGCTGATAGACACCGCAGGCCGACTGCACAACAAGAAGGGACTGATGGACGAGCTCTCCAAGATAAAGCGGGTGATGCAGAAGCAGATTCCCGATGCTCCACACGAGGTGCTGCTGGTACTGGACGGAAGCACAGGCCAGAACGCCTTTGAGCAGGCCAAGCAGTTTACCGCCGCCACCGAGGTGACAGGCATGGCCATCACCAAGCTGGACGGCTCGGCCAAGGGAGGAGTGGTCATAGGCGTGAGCCACCAGTTCCAGATACCGGTAAGGTACATAGGACTGGGCGAGGGCATGGAAGACCTGCAGCCATTTGACAGGAAGGAGTTTGTGGACTCGCTGTTCCAGGACTGAGGACAAGCAGCACCCGCGCTTCCCCCACCCCACACGGGCGGATGCAGGAAAGCATGAGGCATACCAACAAGAAAACTAAGGAATGAGAAAGAACACAATAGACATCATCACGCTGGGATGCAGCAAGAACCTGGTGGACAGCGAGAGGCTCATACGCCAACTGGAACTCAACGGCTACAAGGTCACACATGACTGCGAGGACCCCAGGGGCGAGATTGCCGTGGTGAACACCTGCGGATTCATAGGCGACGCCAAGGAGGAGAGCATCAACATGATACTGGAAATGGGCGAGCGCAAGCGCGAGGGCAAACTGAGGAAACTCTATGTGATGGGATGCCTCTCAGAACGATACCTGGCCGACCTGGAAAGTGAGTTGCCCGAGGTGGACCACTTCTATGGCAAGTTTGACTGGCCCCGCCTGCTCGCCGACCTGGGCAAGCAATACCATCCTGAATGTGCCGATGAAAGGCGCATCACCACCCCACCGCACTATGCCTATCTCAAGATTTCAGAAGGGTGCGACCGCCATTGCTCCTATTGCGCCATCCCCATCATCACAGGCAGACACCGCAGCCGCCCCATGGAGGCCATCCTGGCCGAGGTGCGCACGCTGGTGGCCAGGGGCGTGAGGGAATTCCAGGTCATCGCACAGGAACTCACCTACTATGGAGTGGACTTGTACCACGAGCGGCGCATCGCCCAACTGGTGGAGGCCATAGCCGAGGTGCCCGGCGTGGAATGGCTGCGCCTGCACTATGCCTACCCCACCGACTTTCCCATGGAGCTCCTGCGCGTGATGCGCGAACATCATAATATATGCCGCTATCTTGACATCGCCTTGCAGCACATCTCCGATGACGTGCTCGCGGCCATGCACCGGCATGTGACAAGCAAGCAGACCTACGACCTGATAGAGAAGATAAGGGCCGAGGTGCCTGGCATACACATCCGCACCACACTCATGGTGGGACACCCCGGAGAGACCGAGGAAGGATTCCAGGAACTGCTCGCCTTTGTGAAGTGGGCACGCTTCGAGCGCATGGGAGCCTTTGCCTACAGCGAGGAGGAGGGCACCTATAGCGCCAAGCACTACCAGGACGATATCCCACAGGAGGTCAAGGAGGCACGGCTGGGCAAGCTGATGCGCCTGCAGCAGGCTATAAGTGCCCAGGTGCAGGAGGACAAGGTGGGACAGACCCTGCGCGTCATCATCGACCGCCAGGAGGGCGACTACTTTGTGGGACGCACCGAGTTTGACTCGCCCGAGGTGGACCCCGAAGTGCTCATCCATGCCGACGAGGGACTCTCGCTGCCCAATGGCTCATTCCAGTGGGTAAGGATAGACAGCGCCGATGACTTTGACCTCTATGGCCATTGCACATCAGAGCCCAACGCCACCAACGGATGAAGGGGCGCAGGACTGCAAGTGACCGCTGTGGCACACACCACGCATCGGGAAGCAAGGACAGCACGCATTCGATGCTCATAAGACAAGACTAATGAACAACAAGGAATTCATAAGCGAACTGAGTGCCCAGACGGGATATTCCACCCGGGACACATCGGCCTATGCCGCATCGCTGGTATCAGTCCTCTCGGCTCACCTGGCCGAGGAGGACACGATAGCCATATCAGGCTTTGGACAGTTTGAGGTCAAGCGCAAGATGGAGCGCATCATCATCAACCCGTCAAGCAAGCAAAGGATGCTGGTACCCCCAAAGATTGTGGTGGGGTTCAAGCCAGGAGCGACTCTGAAGGAGCGCATCAATCAGAAAAATGTAAAGGAATGACAGGAAACAAGATAAACTGGCAAGACCTGGCTGATGACCTGGCCAACAAAGCGGGACTCCCACGCAAGGAAGCCGAGGCATTTGTGCGCTCGTTCTTTGACACGCTGGCCCAGGGCATCATCGAGGACAAGTCGGTCAAGGTGAAAGCACTCGGCACCTTCAAGATGGTGGAGGTGCAGGAACGGGAAAGCGTGAACGTGAACACAGGAGAGCGTTTCACCATCTCGGGACACGCCAAGATAGGATTCCTGCCCGACAACTCGCTGAAGGAACTGGTCAACAAACCCTTTGCCGACTTCCAGACGGTCATCCTCAACGAGGGGACTACCGCCGAGGATATGGAGAAGATTGACAGGAAATACCCATCCCAGGAGCTCGACGAGGAAGAGGCAGACGCCGCCTCGGTAGAAGCAGAGACGCCACTTCCCTCCCTGCCCGGACAGACAGGGGAGGACATGCGGGAAGAGACACCAGCCTCCCCCACCATGCCTGCAGAGGCAGCTTCCGGGGCTGCCACGGTGGAGTCGCCATACGACCCGCCCAGGAGTAAGGAAGAGCCAGCCATCGGCATGCAGCCAGATGAGCAGGAAAATCAGAAAGAGGACACAGAGGCACCCTGTGAAGGGGACGAGACTTCCAGCGAAGGCTCTGAGGCTCCCAGCGAAGGCGAAAGCACACACGCAGAAGGACAACATGAGGGCCAAGCCGCAGAGGAGCAACCAGCACCTGCCACACAAGCCCCCACAGCCACAGCACCAGCCGAGGAGCCTGCCCAGCCCAAGAACACGGCATCACAGGAAGGGAAACCCGCCACTTGTGCTGTGGCATCCCGAGAACAGGAAAACCCGCCCAAGCACAACGTGTGGCGCACGCTGTTCCTCACGCTGGTGGGCATACTGCTGATGCTCGCATGCTACATGGCCGGCTATATGAGACTGATCAACATGAGCTGGCTGTGCATGCCTCCTGCCGACGAGCAGGCCGGGCAGCCGCAGGCGAGCGAGCCTGTGGGTCAGGACACGGCCAAGGAACAGCAGGAACCCGCCGCTCCCACACCACAAGCGGAAAGCACGCAAGGTGCTGGAAGTGAGACTCCACAACCTGCCGCTCCCCGGCAGGCAGAAGCCAAGCAACCCACCCAGGAAAGTCCGGCACAAGAGAGCAAGCCCACCGCTGCCACCCAAGAAAAGCCCAGGCAAGCCAGCAAGAGCGAGCTCCTGCAGGCTGCCAGCAACTACCCACAGGTGAAGGGAGGGAAATATCTCATCACGGGAGTACGCAAGACTCGCACCATGCAACGTGGCGACAATCTGTGCCGCATGGCTCGCCAGGAGTATGGCAGCAAAGCCATGGTAGAGTACATCCAGGCCCTTAACCAGTTTGCCGACCCCGACAACATCCCTGCCGGCTACGAGGTAAAGCTGCCCGAGCTCACCAAGAAAGAAGAATGAGGACGTGCAACACGTTAAACACATTTAACAGTAAGCCACAGGCGAAGTAACCATTTTTTGCACTTCGCGTGTGGTTTATCCGTACTAAAAGCCGTATTTTTGCGAGCAATATCACAAAGAGAAGAAGAAAACAAAACATAACATAACATTATGGCAGAATCAGTAGATATTCGTGCATTGAACGAACTGATAGAGAGGCAAAGCCCTTTCGTAACAAACCTGGTGACAGGCATGAACCGCGTGATAGTGGGACAGAAGCACCTGGTGGAATCACTCCTCATAGGACTGCTCAGCGACGGCCACATCCTGCTTGAGGGCGTGCCAGGACTGGCCAAGACAAAAGCCATCAAGACCCTGTCACAACTGGTGGAAGCCAAGTTCAGCCGCATACAGTTTACCCCCGACCTGCTCCCTGCCGACGTGATAGGCACCATGATATACAGCCAGAAGGACGAGAGGTTTGTGGTGGAGCGCGGCCCCGTGTTTGCCAACTTCGTGCTGGCCGATGAGATCAACCGTGCCCCAGCCAAGGTGCAGAGTGCCCTGCTCGAGGCCATGCAGGAGCGCCAGGTGACCATTGGCAAGGAGACCTTCCCCCTGCCCAAACCCTTCCTGGTGCTTGCCACGCAGAACCCCATTGAGCAGGAAGGCACCTATCCCCTGCCCGAGGCGCAGGTGGACCGCTTCATGCTCAAGGTGGTGATCGACTACCCCAAGCAGGACGAGGAGAAGCTCATCATACGCCAGAACATCAGCGGCGAGAAGGCCGAGGTACGCCCCGTGGTGACCACACAGGATGTGGAGAACGCACGCGAGGTGGTGCGCAGCGTGTATGTGGACGAGAAGATAGAGCAGTACATCTCCGACATCGTGTTCTGCACCCGCTATCCCGAGAAGTATGGGCTCAAGGACATCCAGGACTACATAGAGTTTGGCGGCTCGCCCCGTGCCAGCATCAACCTGGCCCTGGCAGCACGCGCCTATGCCTTCCTCAAGCACCGTGGCTATGTGATTCCCGAGGACGTGCGCGCCGTGGCCCACGACGTGCTGCGCCACCGCATCGGACTCACCTACGAGGCCGAGGCCAACAACGTGACCTGCGAGGAACTGGTGAGCAAGATTGTGAACAAGGTGGAGGTGCCCTAAGCCAAGGCACAGCGACCACCCATCAAGAATACTGAGAGAGAGAGAGAGATGGAGACATCTGAGATCCTGAAGCGCGTCAGGCAGATAGAAATCAAGACCCGTGGCTTGAGCAACAACATCTTCGCCGGAGAGTACCACTCGGCCTTCAAGGGACGGGGCATGGCATTCTCCGAGGTGAGGGAATACCAGTACGGGGATGACATACGCGACATAGAATGGAACGTGACCGCGCGCTTCAACAAGCCTTACATCAAGGTGTTCGAGGAGGAGAGGGAACTGACCGTCATGCTGCTGGTGGATGTGAGCGGAAGTCTCAACTTCGGCACACAGAGGCAGACGAAGCGCGACATGCTCACGGAGATAGGAGCCACGCTGGCTTTCTCGGCCATACAGAACAACGACAAGATTGGCGTCATCTTCTTCTCCGACAAGATTGAGAAATTCATCCCCCCAAAGAAGGGAAGGAAGCACATCCTGTACATCATACGCGAACTGCTGGACTTCAAGCCCGAAAGCCAGCGTACCGACATCCAGGGAGCCATCGAATACCTGACACGCGCCATCAAGCGCAGATGCACGGCCTTCCTGCTGAGCGACTTCCTGGACAAGGGCGACTTCCGTCAGGCACTCACCATCGCCAACCGCAAGCATGACATGGTGGCCATACAGGTCTATGACCGCCGCCTGGCAGAGCTGCCCGATGTGGGCCTGATGAAGATGAAGGACAACGAGACAGGACAGGAGATTATCGTGGACACCAGCAGCCGGCAGGTGCGCCGCGAGCATGCCCTGTGGTGGAAGAAACAGAAGGAGAGGCTCGCCGACACATTCAACCGCAGCAACGTGGATGCCGTAAGTGTACGCACGGACGGCGACTATGTGTCGGCCCTGATGTCGCTCTTTGCCAAACGAAACTGATAATGAACAGACATTTACCCCTACAGAGAAGGACAGCCCTGGTGCTCCTGCTCCTGTGTGCATGGCTCATGCCCGCAAGCGCGCAGGTGCAGTTCGAGGCCAGGATTGACTCCCTGGAACTGATGATAGGCGAGCAGACAGGAATCACCCTGGACCTGACCTGCAGCAAGGGACAGAAGATGATGCTCCCCCCGCTGAAGGCTGGAGACGAACTGATGCCCAACGTGGAAATCGTGTCCACCAACGCGCCCGACACCTCCCTGCTCGATGAGGGAAAGCGCATCGAGGTGACACAAAAGCTCACGGTGACCGCCTGGGACTCCTCGCTCTACTGCCTCCCGCCCTTTGAGGCCACAGTAGATGGGAAGACCTACAAGACAAAGAGCCTGGCCCTGAAGGTGCTCACCGTGGAGCCCCTGGACACGGTGCACCTGGACAAGTTCTTCCCACCCTACCCCCACATGGAGCCTGAGTTCAGCTGGGACGACTGGCTGGGAGCCATCTGGTGCTCCTTCCTCTTCGTGCTGCTGCTCTGCATCGCCTATATATTATATGACCACGCGCGCAAGGGCAAGCCCATCGTGCGCATCATACGCCGCAAGAAGCACCTGCCCCCACACCAGGTAGCCATCAACGAGATAGAGCGCATCAAGGGCGACCGTACCCTGGCCGACGGCGACAGCAAGGAATACTACACACAGCTGACCGACACCCTGCGCACCTACATACAGAGCCGCTACGGATTCAACGCCATGGAGATGACCTCGGCCGAGATTATCAGCCGACTGATGCAGGAGAACGACGAGGAGTCGCTGCGCGAGCTGCGCGACATCTTCAATACGGCCGACCTGGTGAAGTTTGCCAAGTACACCACGCTCATCAACGAGAACGACGCCAATCTGGTGGCGGCCGTGGAATACATCAACCAGACCAAGCAGGAGGTGGACCCCAACGCGAAGCCCGAGCCGGAAATCATCAAGGAGACAGACACCAGGCGCATGAACCAGGTGCGCGCCATGCAAGTGGCGGCCATCCTGCTGGCAGTACTCGCGCTGGCGCTGGTGGGCTATGCGGTATGGCGCGTGGCCGACCTGCTGATGTGACACCACTTGACACACACATTCCGCGCGCAAGAGAGAGAGGAAAAAGCCAGAGAGAAGAGAGAGAGAGAGAACACACACACAACTATGACATTTGCCAATTCAGAATATCTATTCCTGCTGCTCCTGCTGATACCCTACATCGCCTGGTATCTGCTCTGCCACATGAGGCAGGCACCCAGCCTGTCGGTCAGCACCACAGCACCCTTCATCCATGCCCACAAGTCACTCAGGCAAAGGCTCATACACCTGCCTTTCCTGTGCCGCCTGGTGGCCTTGGCCATGGCCATCGTGGCCCTGGCTCGCCCCCAGACGTCAGACAACTGGAGCACGAAGAACATAGAGGGCATCGACATCATGCTCTGCATGGACGTGAGCACCAGCATGCTGGCCGAGGACCTGAAGCCCAACCGCATCGAGGCAGCCAAGCAGGTAGCCATGGAATTTATCAACGGGCGGCCGGATGACAACATCGGGCTCACGCTCTTTGCGGGCGAGGCATACACCCAATGCCCCATGACCGTGGACCACGCCGTGCTGCTCAACCTGCTGGGCGGCATGAGGGTGGACATGGCCGAGCGCGGCCTTATCTCCGACGGCACAGCCATAGGCATGGGCATCGCCAATGCCGTGACGCGCCTCAAGGACAGCAAGGCCAAGAGCAAGGTCATCATCCTGCTCACCGACGGTACCAACAACTGCGGCCAGATAAGCCCCGGCACGGCGGCCGACATCGCCAGGAGTTTCGGCATCAGGGTCTATACCATAGGCGTGGGCACCAACGGAAGCGCGCCCTACCCCTTCCAGGTGGCAGGACAGACTGTGTATCAGAACATCCCCGTAGAGATTGACACCAAGACCCTGACCGCCATCGCGGCCAAGACCGACGGCGAGTTCTACCGCGCCAGCAACACCAGCAGGCTGCGCCAGGTGTACCACCAGATAGACCAGCTGGAGAAGACCAAGATGAACGTCAGGAAGTACTCCCGCCGCTACGAGGCATTCTTCCCCTTCCTGCTCATCTCCGTGCTGGCCCTGATGCTGGAGGTCCTGCTGCGCAACACCCTATTGAGGCGTATCCCCTGACGAGACATCAAGAAGAGTAGAAGTAGAAGAACATCAAGGAAGAAGAATAGTAGTAGTAGTAGTAGAAAGAGAAGAGAGATATGTTCAGATTTGAGAATCCACAATACCTGTATCTGCTTGCCGGCATAGCCGTCCTTGCGCTGGTACACTATTACTCCGTGTATCTCAAGGGAAAAAGCCTGCGCACCTACGGCGACCCGCTGCTGCTCAGGCAGCTCTTTGCGGGTGTGTCGCGCTGGCGGCCCGAGGTGAAGTTCTGGCTGTGCCAGCTGGCACTCGCCTCCCTCGTCACAGCCCTGGCCCGCCCGCAGTTTGGCACCAGGATGGAGAAGCAGGAGCGGCAGGGCATCGAGGCCATCATCGCCCTGGACGTGAGCAACTCCATGATGGCCGAGGACGTGAAGCCCAGCCGCCTGGAGAAGGCCAAGATGATGATAAGCAACATGGTGGAGAACATGAAGGACGACAAGGTGGGACTGATTGTCTATGCCGGACAGGCCTTCACCCAGTTGCCCATCACCAGCGACTATGTGAGCGCGAAGATGTTCCTGGAGACCATCTCGCCTGCCATGGTCAGCGTGCAGGGCACCGACATAGCCACAGCCATCGACCTGGCCACACGCAGCTTCACCAGCCAGGAGGGCGTGAGCCGCGCCATCTTCGTCATCACCGATGGCGAGGACAACGAGGGAGGAGCCGTGGAGGCTGCCAAGCAAGCCGCCAAGAAGGGCATACGCGTGTATGTGCTCGGCATCGGAGACCCCAACGGCGCGCCCATCCCCCAGCCCGGCTCATCCAGCTATTTCCAGGACGAGGAGGGCAACGTGGTCGTGTCCAAGCTCAACGAGGACATGTGCCGCGAGATAGCCAAGGCCGGCAACGGCTCCTACATCTATGTCGATAACAGCAGCTCGGCCCAGGTGAAGCTCAACGAGCAGGTCAACCGTCTGGCCAAGACACGCATGGAGAGCCAGATGTACAACGACTATGACGAGCAGTACCAAGGGTTTGTGCTCCTGGGGCTGGCGCTCCTCCTGCTGGACATCATGCTGATGGAAAGGGAGAACAGCCACATCCATTTCTCAAGACTCTTCACCAGGAGGATGAAATCATGAAACATCTGTCAGCATTCCTATTCTGCCTGCTGGCCATGGCGGCAATCCCATCCATGGCGCAGAACAGCAGGGACTACATACGCAGGGGCAACCGCCTGATGCGTGACACCGCCTATGCCAAGGCGCAAGTGCAATACCAGAAGTCCATCGAGGCCGACAACGCCAACGCGCGCGCCCACTACAACCTGGGCAACGCGCTCATGATGCAGTCCAAGGCCAAGGACGCGATGAAGGAGTACGAGACGGCGGTCAAGCTGGAGAAGAACAAGCTCAGGCTGGCACAGATGTACCACAACATGGGCGTGCTCCTGCAGTCCGCCAAGCAGCCCGACAAGGCCCTGCAATGCTACCGCCAGTCGCTGCGCAACAACCCCCACTCCGCCGAGACACGCTACAACTATGCCCTGTGCCTGTACCAGCTGAAGAAGAACGGCGGCGGGCAGGACCAGCAGGACCAGAAGCAGGACCAGAACGGACAAGACCAGAAGAAGCAGCGGGACCAGCAACAGCAGCAGAAGGAGAAGCAGGACAAGCGCAACGACCAGAAGCAGGACCGCAAGCAGCAGCCCGACCCGCAGCAGATGAGCCGCGAGAATGCCGAGCAGATGCTCAAGGCTGCCATGCAGGACGAGAAGGAGACGCAGGAACGCCTGCAGAAGGCCCAGCAGAGGCCCAGCCAGAAGCACCTACAGAAACAATGGTGACACACACACGAGGACACACATGAGGAAGACATTACTACTTACACTCGCCTGCATGATGGCGGCCACAACGGCCGCCATAGCACAGGTGACATTCAGGATTGAGGCGCCCCGCCAGACCGAGGCGGGCGACCAGATACGCGTGAGGTATGTGGCCAACACGACCGACGTGGAGGACATCCACGTGGGGGACTTCCCCGGATTCGAGGTGGTCTATGGCCCCAGCACCAGCCGCAGCAACAGCTTCTCGATGGTCAACGGCAAGACCACACACAGCAGCACCATGACCTTCACCTATGTGCTGACAGCCACCAAGGAGGGCACGCACAAGCTGCCGGCCGCCACCATCAAGGTCAACGGCAAGAGCATCAAGAGCAACACCGCCAGCATCGAGGTGCTGCCCTCCTCGGGCCAGGGAGGCGGCGGCGGCCATGGCGGCAGCCAGGGAGGACAGCGCGCCCAGGGCGGCCAGCAGGGCCGGGGACAATCCCCGGGCAGCGCCACCGGCATCGGGCCCCGCGACCTGTACATGACCGTCACGGCCAACAAGACCAAGGTCTATGAGCAGGAGGCCGTGCTGCTCACCTACAAGCTCTACACCCTGGTCAACATCCAGCAGATAGCAGGCGAGATACCCCAGCTGGATGGCTTCCATGTGCAGGAACTGGACTCCAAGCAGCAGATGTCACTCAAGTATGAGCGCGTGGGCGGGCACAACTACGGCACGGCCATCTGGCGGCAGTACGTGCTCTTCCCCCAGAAGTCGGGCAGGCTGAAGATTCCCAGCGTGACCTTTGACACGCAAATCGAGGTGCAGAACACCAGCATGGACCCCTTCGACGTGTTCTTTGGCGGAGGCAGCCTCACGCAGACGGTGAGGAAGTCCATCACGGCTCCCTCGTGCATGCTGGAGGTCATGCCCCTGCCCACGCCCAAGCCCGAGAGCTTCACGGGAGCCGTGGGACACTTTGCCATCTCGGGCAGCCTCACCCCCCAGGAGATAAAGGCCAACGATGCGGCCACCCTGCGCCTGGTGGTGAGCGGCTACGGCAACATGAAGCTCATGTCGGCCCCCAAGGTGAAGTTCCCGCAGGACTTCGAGCTCTATGACCCCAAGGAGACCGACAAGAGCACCTACACGGCCACAGGGGCCAAGGGCAACAAGATATTCGACTATGTGGCTGTCCCCCGCCACAGCGGCACATTCCACATACCCGCCGTGGAGTTCACCTACTTCGACCTGGAGAGCCATTCCTACAAGACCCTCCACACCGACTCCATGACCATCGCCGTGGCCAAGGGAAGCGGGCGCGCGGCCAGCACAGGCAGCCAGCAGGAGGACCTGAAAGTGCTGGGCAACGACATACGCTACATCAAGATGGGCGGAGTGGACGCCTACCAGGACAGCCACATCACCTTCGGCAGCCGCACCTACTGGCTCGCCTACCCTGCCCTGCTGCTTGTGGCCCTGGGCGGACTGCTGCTGGGCAGGAGGCTTGCCCAGGGAAGCCAGGGGCACAGGAAGGCCAGCAAGGTGGCATCCAAGCGGCTGCGCAACGCCGAGCGGCTGATGCGGCAGGGGCAGGCCGACCTCTTCTACGAGGAGGTCATGCGCGCCCTGCTGGGCTATGCCGCCGACAAGCTGGGCATCCCCATGAGCGAGCTCACCCGGGACAACGTGGCCGAGGCGATGGCCGCACACAACGTGCCCGATGGCCTGGTACAGGAATACGTGGACGTGCTGGGCGAATGCGAGTATGCGCGCTTTGCGCCCGGAGAGCCGTCGGCCAAGATGGAGAAGATGTACACCGAGGCCTCCGACAGCATCGGCCGCCTGGATACCGCAATCAGGAAGAACAAGTAAGAGAGAGGCTGGCCATCCCCCCAGGGGAGCCAGGAAAGCCTGCGAGAGGGCCACGCGCGAGAGAGATAGATTATATATATTAGAATAGAGAAAGAGAAGAAAGAGGATATATATATATGAAGAAGATCATTATGCTATGCCTGGGACTGCTCCTGCTCCCCGCCCTGTGCGCGGCTGCGGGCACGGCCAGGCTGGACAGCCTGAAGGCACAGGCCGACGAGGCTTATGCCAGGGAGAGATACGAGCAGGCCGCAGGACTGTACAGCCGCGTGGCCGACAGCGTGGCCTCGGCCAGCGTGTATTACAACCTGGGCTGCGCCTACTACCGCATGGACCAGATGGCACAGAGCGTGCTGTGGCTTGAGCGCGCGCTCAAGCTGTCCCCGGCCGACGAGGACATCGAGGCCAACCTGCAACTGGCCCGCGAGAAGACCATCGACCGCA
>JBNMJN010000062.1:0-15695 GCA_050873805.1 Prevotellaceae bacterium
AGCCAAGTTCAACAGCAAGACTGGGGAGATGACCATCACCGCGGAGCCAAACACGACTGGCAAAAAGCGACGGCTGGTGATAGGGGGCATGGTAATGGACAATGGGGTGGATATTGAGGTGCACCAGGGCAAGTAGATGGCATGGATAATGGGATTTTATGCTGGTGGTCCCTGCGCTCGTTCTCGCGTTTATAAATTGCAAAAACAAATCATAAGATTGTGGTTGGAAAAAGTATGAGGCACTATTTTCGCTATTCCACGCAGGTGAAGGTTGTCACTTGCGCTGTGATTGTTCTGGTCGCAGTCTTGACGCAGAGGTTGATTGCCTGCCACTTGTCACCTCTAATGCTGGCAACGGGGCTGTCGGTATGCTGGATTCCCCTGCTTGCGGCAGCATTGCTGGCCCCCAGGTATTATGTGGAGGATGAGCAAGGGGTGGCCTTGCGGCTGTTTTGCCTGCAAGTCAAGTATTCGGTGAATGATTATCGCGTGAGCCATTGCGAGTTTGCCGCGAATCAGGCCGTGCGTCTGTTTGCCTCGGGAGGGCTTTTCGGCTTTTGGGGCTGGTTTTATAGTCGGGACATGGGCCGCTTCATGTTGTTTGGCACGAATAGTGGCACCCGTTACCTGAAACTCACTCACATACGCACGGGCAGAGTAGTTCTGATTCAGGAATAGCCCTGGCTTTCCTTCAGAGGCATGCTTTCCGGGCGCACAGAATCTGCTGCCAGGCACATGCATATATCTTCCTTGACCGCCCCAGATTGGTGCAGGGGCGGGGCAAGCGTACAGCCTTTACCGTCCAGCCCAGGCTGGACGGTAAAGGAAGCATACTTCACTTTGCAAGGCAATATAACTTCGTTGACCGTCCAGCCCAGGCTGAACGAAAGAGGCAGTTCTGTGCCTTTCTCCTCCCAGCCGCTTTCCCTTGCCTTTCCAATAGTCTCCTCGTGCCTTCGCATCCGCCTTCTCACGCCTTCGCAGTAATCTCCTTCCCCCCCCCTTCCTGTTGCTTTCCTGCATTCTCTCTGTTGCCTGTTTGGGTCTTTATGCCTGTCATCCTTCTCATTTTCTTGGGTGTTCCTTTTGCCGTTCATGCGCATAATTGTATATTTGCAGGGTAAAATAGTATAATCAGCAATAAAAATCAAGCAAAATCGTACAAACATGAAAGCAAGAACTATCATTCGTGGACTCCTGCCCGCAGTGCTGTGTGTGCTGCCCTTGTGCTCGTATGCGCAGCAGACGCCAGTCAGTGCCGATGTGGATATATGCGTGTATGGCAGCACACCCGCAGGCATCATGGCCGCCTACACAGCCAGGCAGAAGGGGAAGAGTGTGCTGCTGGTGTCGCCCACCAAGCGACTGGGGGGGATGACCACGGGCGGGCTGGGCTGGACCGACATAGGCGACAGCATCAGCCACAGGCGCATCGTGAAGGGCTATGCCCGCGAGTTTTACAGGCGCATTGGGCAGCATTACGGGATGGCCTCACCCACCTTCTACTTTGAGCCCAAGGTGGCGCTGGCCACCTTCAGGGGATTTCTGGCCGAGGCGGGAATCAAGGACAGCACCGACATCTGGTACCAGTGGCGCATCGTGAGTGCCTCCAAGGCAGGGAGCACACTGGGCAGCATCACCCTGGAGGATGCCACTGCCCCTGGCCAGACTCCACACAGGACGGTGCATGCCAAGGTGTTTATCGACTGCAGCTACGAGGGTGACCTCATGGCCAGGGCGGGCATCTCCTACACCGTGGGCAGGGAGCCTGCCTCGCAGTATGGCGAACCAGAGAACGGCGTGCAATGCCTCAACAAGCACCAGTTCTGCGATGGGGTGGACCCCTATGTGGTGCCGGGCGACTCCACCAGCGGACTGCTGTGGGGAATCATGCCCGGGCCGATGGGCAGGCAGGGCGAGGGGGACAATCATATCCAGGCTTACAACTACCGCCTCACGCTCACCAAGAACAAGCCCTTCCGTGCCATTACCGACAAGGTGCCCGACAATTACGACCCCTCGCGATACGAGCTGCTCTTCCGCTGGATGGAGAAGAAGGGGTGGCAGGGCTACGGTGACTGCCTCAAGTGGTCGTACATGAAGGACAAGTCGGGGCCCAATGAGTGGAACGCGATGAAGACTGACAACAACAACCAGGGAGGCTTCTCGACCGACATGATAGGCTACAGCTGGGACTATCCCGAGGCCACCTACGAGCAGAGGGACTCCATCGCCAAGTTGCACGAGGACTATACCAAGGGTCTCCTGTACATCCTGTGGACCGACCCGCGTGTGCCCGCCAGCATACAGGCCGAGTTCCGCAAGTGGGGCTACCCGCTGGACGAGTACGAGGACAACGGGAACTTCACGCCCCAGCTGTATGTGCGCGAGGCCAGGCGCATGCTGGGACGCATGGTGATGACCGAGGACTATTGCCTCAAGAACCTGGTGGTGGACGACCCCATAGCCTGGGGAGCCTACACCATGGACTCGCACAACTGCGGCCGATATGTGGTGAATGGGATGGTGAAGAACGAGGGCGATGTGCAGAGGCACCTGACCAAGGGTCCCTATGGCATATCCTACCGCGCCATCACTCCCCGCCAGGAGGAGGCAAGCAACGTGCTGGTGCCCGTGTGCCTGTCGGCCTCGCACATCGCCTATGGCTCCATACGCATGGAGCCGGTGTATATGGTACTGGGCCAGACCACAGCCCTGGCCGCCGTGCAGGCTATCGACGAGCACCAGGGATGTGTGCAGGAGGTGAATCCCGCCGACTGTCTCAGGCAACTGGAGCATGGGCTGGACGTGCACAGGTATGATGTGCAGCCTGCCGACCGGGGGAGTGTGACGGTGGACATCACAAGGCGCGTGCTGGCGAACCCTTCCTTTGAGCAGCCCCTGGCCCAGGCTTCCCGGCCGCCCCAGGGCTGGATGGAGGCTCCTGCAGGCACCACGCTGCAGAGGTCGCTCACTGCCACGCCCACAGGCCGGGATGGCCAGAATGCCTACATGTGCAAGCCTGCCCAGGGCCAGACTATCGCCACCCCCCTGCGCCTGTACCAGAAGGTGCCGGCCTCGCGGCTGGGTGCGGGCACCTACAGGGTCACCTGCCGCATGTGGGTGGAGAAGGACTACTATGGCACCTGCTGCCTGTTTGCCTCCAGGGGCGACGGTTCCTGCTGCAACGTGCAGTACTGGAGCACAGAGCCTTACTACCGCAATGGCTCATCGGGCTATGACAACCTCGACTACACCGACTACCGCACCACCTTTGCGGGGCATGCGGGCGGGCTGGCCGGCTCATCATCGCAGAACATGCAGCGCATGGAGGTGTATGTGACCCTGGCCGAGGGCGACGACCTGATGCTGGGCATACGCACCAACAGTGCCAACCAGGGCGCCGACAAGGCCGGGGCCGGATACTTCATCGTGGATGACTTCCGCGTGCAGAGGGTGGGCTCGGTGCCTGCCTCGCAGGATGCGCTCAGCGACAGCGTGCTCACCAACCACGACTTTGAGCGTGACCCACAGGGCAACCTCTATGACAGGAACACCAAGGCCGTGGTGAACGAGGCCGCGCGCGGCGCCATCTATGGCTGGCAATGCTCACCTGCATGGACCGACAACTATGGAGGGGTGAGTGACGGTTCCAACCTGGAGGGCAAGTGGGCTGGCTATGTGGCATCGTCGGGCGGTGTCATCCCTAATGACTTCAGGATGTACCAGAGGGTGCCTGCCCGGCTCCTTGCTCCTGGCATCTACGAGGTGAGTGCGCGCATGTGGCAGTATCAGGGCAAACTGGGCATCACACGCCTCTATGGCTCGGCTGGCGACCGCTGCTCGGTGCAGTATTATGGCACCAGTGCCAAGTATCCGCAGGCGGTGCTCACACAGGGTGAGACGGCCTCGTATGCCAACCTTTCCTCCAACACCAGCAACGGACGCGTGAGCGAGATGTCACTCGAGGTGGAGCTGCGCGAGGGGGAAGACCTGGAGGTGGGCGTGAAGAGCGGGTATGGGGCCGAGGCCAATCGCGTGGATGGCGCCAACCATGGCAAGTTTTACGTTGACTGTCTGCGGCTGCGCAAGGTGTGCGACTCGCCTGTGACATTCCACGGGACAGCCACCGTCAACGAGGTGCTCCCGCATGACTACGCTTGCCAGGTGACGCTTGACAGGGCCTTCACCAATGGGGAGTGGCAGGGGCTGTGCCTTCCCTTCTCGCTCACAGCTGCAGACATCGAGGCCATCTTCGGCAAGGGTACCGAACTGGAGGGCGCCCAGGAGATAAAGGCCGGCATTCCCTGCCGCATCCGTCCTGCCGATGTGCTGCCCTCGCCGATAGTGCTGGATGGGGTGCATGTGGAGACTGCCGAGGCCAAGACGCTGCGTGGCGAGAGGGAAGACCTCGTGGGCACCTTCGTGTCCAATGCCTATTCTCCCGCCTTTGGCGCATACAGCGTGAGCCATGGGGGCACCGATGCCGTGACGGGCATAGGCGCCACCACACACTCGGCATCAGCCTATGACCTTCTGGGGCGCAGGGTGGATGCTCCAGCCCAGCGTGACATATATATAATAGGTAGTAAGAAGATGATTCTGGGCAATTAGCCTGTGTGTGGCTTGCCTGTGCTGTCTCTTTTTGCTAAGTAACTCTTTATAGGGCTGTGAGGGAGCGCGACAGGGCATGGACTCTGTGGGCTTTGTTCCGGAGGATAAGCGCATTCTTCTGCTATGGCTGGCTTGTTGCCAGCGAAGACAGGCTGGGCAAGCTGCTCCAGTATGGTGCCCAGATGGGGCGCCTGTAACGATGAGGCCACATACAGCAAAGCCCCCTCCCCGCCATGATCTGGCAGGGAGGGGGCCTTTGTCGTGCCACCCTCGTGTGCTGGGATGCGCTCCTCCCCCTGGGGGGAGGTTGGGAGGGGGCTTGCAGGGGGGGGGCTATTGTGGGACTTGCCTTACTTCACCTTGGTGGGGTCCACGGTCTGTGGAAGCCACACGCGGTAGCGTTCTGCCTGGCTCCAGGTGTTGCCTGCCGAGGCGAAGTCGCAGAAGTGGGTGGCGAACTTCTCGGTGTCGTAGGCACCACGGGGCATGGTGACCTTGAAGGCCATCCACATTCCCTGGGGAGCCTTGACGGGCTCCAGGTCCACGATGTCGCCGTCATGGGTGGGTATCTGGCAGGACTCGTCCACAAATCCATCGCGGAAGCGCGAGTCGCGAGCCAGCACCACAGGGCCGCGCTCGATGGCCTGCATGTCATTCAGCCGCACCAGACGTGCGCGCATATCCGTGGTCAGGGTCACGCGGTCACCAGCCTTCCAGGCACGGTTGATGAGGCAATACTGCCCGGCCTTCACGCCCTCCACCTTCTGGCCATTGACCTCTACGGTGTTCTGGCGGCTCCATGCGGGGATGCGCAAGCCCAGTGTGAAGGTGGCCTCATGCTGGGGGTCAATGCTTATCTGCACCTTGCCGTCCTCGGGGTAGCGTGTCTGCTGGCTCAGCGCGATGGTCTGTCCGCCCATCTCAATGGTGGTCTGCGAGGGGATGAAGAGGTTCACATCCACGCGGTTGGCCGCTGGCAGGCGGTACATCACGCGGGGTATCATGGCAAAGGCACGGGGGCCGTTGGCATTGCAGCAGTTGATGGGGATGTGGCACTGGTGCTCTCCCTCCTGGCGGTAACCCTCCAGCGGGGTGTATTTCACTATCTGTGAGCCATCGCCCTTCATGCTTGCCATGAGTGCATTGTACAGGGTGCGCTCTATCTGGTCGGCATATTTCTGGTCGCCTGTGAACTCCAGCAGCCGCTCGCAGAACTGCATCCAGGTGAAGGTGACGCAGGTCTCCATGGTGAGGCCCGACACCCGCGTCTGCAGGGCACGCCCGCCATACCAGCACTCATGTGAGGCTCCCGAGCCGCAGATGTTGATTTCCTCGTCCACGATGTGCTGCCAGGTGGCTTGGGCCGACTGCAGCAGGTCGGGCTCTCCGGTCACGCGGAAGAGCTCGAGCAGCCCCACATAGCAGGACATCATCTCGTAAGCCTTCTGGCCGTTCTTGTTGCCATACCACTGGTCGCCAGGCTTGAGGGGCACGCGCTGGGCCACAGGCACGTTGGCCTTGGTGATGAGCTCGGGGCCGCCCGGCCTGTTGAGTTCCTGGGCGATATACTTTGCAAAGTCGAGGTAACGCTGCTGCTTGGTGATCTGGTACATGAACATGGTGGGCTCCAGGATGCTGCTGGGCGGCATGCCCACATAGGCTCCGCAGTCGATGATGGACTTCTTGCCGGGGCCTATCTGGCTCATGGTGTAGTCCAGCAGGCGTGTGGCAGCCTTCAGGGCACGCTTGTCGCCACTCTCCTGGTACCACTTGATGAGGCCCAGCAGGGTATATTTCCTGCCCCACACGTCCCAGCCTGTGAGCTGGTGCTCGCTGTCGTAGTCACCGATGTAGCCGTTCTTGAGTTGGCATGCCATGAGCCTGTCCTCGGCCTGCTGCACGATGCTTTTGAGCTCGGGGTCCTGTGTGAAGTGGTACATGCCAATGGCTCCCTGCACCCACTTGCCCCAGAACTCGCTGGCCCACAGTCCCTGCTTCTCGTCCTGGAGGCGATAGACGGAGATGAGGGTGTCAATGTTCTCGGGCTTCACGCGGCGGTTGATGCAGTCGGCATAGCGCTGTCCCACATATCCGGTCATGCTCACGGTGCCCACTCTCTGCACAGTGGGCTTCTTGGCAGCCTGTGCTCCTCCTGCGGTGAGGACGAGAAGTGTGGCAGCCAGCAGGGTTGTTCTCTTCATAATGGTTTGTATTGATGTAGTTTCAGTGAGTGGCGCCGGTGTGCAGCAGATGGCGGCTTGCCGGGAGGGGAAGCTGCCTGGTAGCTGTAGCCAGCCATGTTGTACGCCTGATAAGACTCGAACTTACACGCCCGAAGGCACCAGATCCTAAGTCTGGCGTGTCTACCAATTCCACCACAAGCGCGTACTGGTAATGCAAAGGTAATGAATTTCTCCCAGCCATACAAGCGGGTGAGGGGAAAAACGCGGCAGCCCGCACAATTCCTTGCGGAAGGGTGCGGGCTGCGGTGGGGCTGGCCTTGCAGAGGGTCAGAGGTTGTCCTTCTCGATGTCCTTGAAGTACTTGTAGGTGCCATGCTTCAGCTCGTCGGTAGCGGCCTCATCGCACACGATGATGGCATGGGGATGCAGCTGGAGCGCGCTGATGGTCCACTCCTGCGACACGGCAGCCTCGATGGCATGCTGCAGGGCGCGTGCCTTGCCATGGCCGTTGCACACGATGAGCACCTCACGGGCATCCATCACGGTGCCCACACCCACGGTGAGAGCCGTGCGGGGAACCTGGTTCACGTCGCCGCCGAAGAAGCGGCTGTTGGCGATGATGGTGTCGGTGGTGAGGCTCTTCACGCGGGTGCGGCTCTGCAGGGAGCTGAAAGGCTCGTTGAAGGCGATGTGGCCGTCGGGGCCTATGCCGCCCATGAAGAGGTCGATGCCGCCTGCCTCCTGGATGGCCTGCTCGTAGGCAGCGCACTCGGCCTGCAGGTCTGCGGCGTTGCCGTTGAGGATGTGCACGTTCTCCTTCTTGATGTCAATGTGGCTGAAGAAGTTGTTCCACATGAAGCTGTGATAGCTCTCGGGATGCTCCTCGGGCAGGCCCACATACTCGTCCATGTTGAATGTGACCACGTTCTGGAAACTGACCTTGCCGGCCTGGTAGAGCTCTATCAGGTGCTTGTAGAGTCCCAGGGGCGAGGAGCCTGTGGGGCATCCCAGCTTGAAGGGCTTCTCGGGGGTGGGCTGTGCTGCGTTGATCTTGGCAGCCACATACTCGGCAGCCCAACGGCTGAGCTGCTGATAGTCGGGTTCGATAATGACTCTCATGTTCTTTATCTGTTTAGTGAGTTATGTTTTGATTTCGCTTGTTGTCTCCCGGTCACTTGCCAGGGGCGGGCGCCAGCTGCTTCCTGTACTTGGCCATCTCTCCCTCCTGCTCACGCACGCATCGGTCCAGGTCGGCCTGGCTGATGTCACCGCATCGCGGGTCAGTTCGGGCACATTGTAGCTCTTGAGCAGCAGTGTGTTGTATTCGGGGTCTTCCTGCGGGATGGGAAATGCCTTGTGGGCATGCCCCTGGCGGTCAAAGTAGGCGAGGAACACACGGGTGTAGTTGCCGTCGAGCCTGCGGCTGCTGAAGGCTATCCAGCGTCCGTTGCTGCTCCAGCTGTGGAAGCTGTCGGCATCGGGGCTGTTGGCCTCGCTCAGGGCATAGCATGAGTCGGCCTTGAGGTCCTTGACCCACAGGTCGCTCGACTTGTGCCAGATGTGGAACTGCCCGTACTTGCCCTGTGTGTAGAGCACATACCGGCCGTCGGGGCTCACGCGTGGCAGGGTGATGCTGTGCCTGTGTATGGCGGCGGGAACCTCGGTGCGGGGCTCGCCGAAGGTGCGTGTCCTGGGGTCGAAGGCTACCGACTTGAGGTCGTAGTAGATGCTGTCATAGCGGTACATCAGTTCCATGCCTCGCATGCTGTCGGGGGTCTCGGCCGGGATGAGATGCCCTACCTGCGCGCTGCAGTAGTAGAGGCGGTCGCCCGAGGGAGCCCATGCGGGAAACGTCTCCAGCTCATCCTGGCTGCGGAACACGTGGCTCACCTCATTGCGTCTCACGTCATAGAGCAGCATGTCGCTGGCCTCGTCCATCACCTCCACCTTCTCGGCATGGTAGGCATGGAAGGTCTGGCCGGTCTTGTTGGTGGAGAAGGCCACCAGGTCCTGCGTGGGATGCCATGCGGGATACACGGCGCTGGTGAGTATGGTGCTGTCCTTGACCTGCACCTTGTGTGCCTTGCCATTCTGCACGATGACGGTTCCCCCGTGGTGGGCACGCACATGGAAGAGCATGTCCTGCGCGCTCTGCCCACGGTAGTTGTGGCAGTTGATGCAGTGGTTCTCCTCCTCCTCGTAGGTGCGGTTGTTCTCATAGATGGCGCGCTCGTCCCAGCAGGTGAGGTTGCGCTGGTAGATGCCCAGCTGGCGGTACAGCTCATAGCCGGGCTCGATGAGCCGGTAGCTCAGGTAGGGGTCGATGTCCTCGCTGGCCACCGTGAGCGTGTGCGGCTTGTGCCGGAGCCATCCTGCGGGTGTCTGCACATACACCGTCACGCTGATGTCCTTGCCCTTGTTGGCCTGCAGCAGGCTTCTCCATGCTGCGGTGTCCATGCACACGGCCATGTCTCCGTTGGCCTCTGCCAGCAGTTCCTGCCCGTTGGCTCCCTGCAGTTGTGCCACAGCAGCCACAGCCCCGCTGTCCTGCACCTGGAAATTGAGCGGTGCGATGTTGGGCGGAATCACGATGTCCCTGTAGTCGGGGAATATGCTGGCCTGCGTGTCCACAGGTGTTGCCTGTGCGGGCAGCTTGGCCTTGTGCCCGCATGCTGCCGTGATGACGAGCATGAGCAGCAGGCATGCGGCGGTTATGTGATGTGTGTGTCTTCTTTCCATAATATATCAGTTTACGCCGGTGCTTGCCTTGGACTCGCCCGTGTAGCCCTTCTTGGTGGCCTTCAGGTTGCCGAAGAAATAGTAGTAGGGGTAGTAGCCCTTGTATCTCTCAAACAGCTTGTAGGCATTCCCCGGGCGGTCCTTCATGTAGGGTTGCGTGGCCTGCACGAAGCTCTGCAGCCGTGTCATGCGCATGTCCAGGTTGCCATATCCCTGCGATGCTCCAGGCTGTTTCATCTCGGCCAGCAGGAGTCCGTCGGCGATAATCTCGGGTGGTGTGCTTCCCTTGATAAACTGCACGCGCATCAGGAATGGCGGCATCAGCTTGGTGTAGAGGCACACGCACAGGCTGTGGGTGAGAGCCTCCATGCCGCGCGCCTCCATCAGGTTGAGGTTGTAGCCCATGAAGAAGGGGCTCTGGAACTGGTTCTCGAAGCAGTCGTGCATGGGCTCGGTGAGTCGCAGGCACGCTATCTCGCTGTCGGCGTTCACCCTGTCGGGCGCGTCCAGCATGGCCTCGTACTTGTCGGTGAAGGCCGTCTCAAAGGGCACACTGTGCAGGATGCGCAGGTACTTGCGGGCAAGCGCCCACTCACCACGCACCAGCGAGCATTTCACCAGCAGCTTGAGCAGGCGTGGGGTGGGGCCTGTCATCACCATCTGTTCCATGCAGGAGTGCATGCAAGGCTCGATGAAGCCGGCATGGAAGTTGCCCTCGGGCTCATACAGCGGGCTGCCGTTGTTCAGCTGGCCGCCATATCCGTGCAGGTACAGGGAGTCATAGTCGAGGCGGATGTCGTACATGCGCTCGGCTATCTGTCCCGTGTGCACCAGTGCCATGGCATAGTAGGCAGCCATGGGACGGTTGCTCTGGATGGCATGGGCGCGGGCCACGCGCTCGATGCCTGCCCAGTCCTGCTCATACTGCAGGTGCATCTCCTGGCACACGACACGCACATAGGGACGCTTCCACTCGCCATACCCCAGGATGGCCGCAAAGGCCAGCAGGGCAAGGGCCAGCTGGGTGAGGTTCTGCCTGGGAGTCTCGTCCTGGGGCAGGCGCAGCAGGGCTGGCATGGGCTTGCGGCTGAAACTGCGTATCATCACAGCCCAGATGCCGAGCACCAGCAGCACCACAAAGGGGATGCCCATGATGTAGCCCGTCTCGGCCTCAAAGAAGATGTCGAGCCCCTGGTGGGTGACAGCCGCCAGGCAGGCAAGCGCGGGGATGTACTGCACAGGCCGCCACCTGGGGCTGAGCCGCATGCAGTAGCCCGTGAGCCAGGTGATGAGGCCCAGCATCAGCGACAGGGCCAGGCCACCCAGCCAGGGGTACTGGTAGAGCTGCAGGAGCAGCCGTCCCACATACCTGAGCGGGCCGAAGTTCTGGCAGAGCACAAACTGCATGAGCCTGGTGTCGCAGGACCAGAAACTGTACTCGCGGCTCACATGGAGCACGCTGCCGTAATAGAAGGTGCCCCAAGCCCATATCGCCACCATGAAGAGCGGCAATACGGGCAGGAGTATTCTCTTACGCTCGCGCGGGGCGGCGGCTGGCTTGCTTGCCGGCCGCGCGCCCCGCTGCTGTGCGCTTTTGGGTTTGAGGGTCTTCTTAGTCATTATCTCACCAATGTCTTTTTGCCATTGACAATGTAGATGCCAGGCTGGCTGACACGTGTCATGCGGCGGCCCTGCAGGTCATACACGGTGGTGTGGCCCTGCAGGTCATCCTCCAGGATGCCGTTGATGGCTGTGGCGTCAATCGCAAAGGCGTGGTCCCACACATAGGTGAAGGGGCTGTTCTCGCCCTCGGCGGGCACCACCTCGGTGCCCTCGGCATTGAGCACATAGCCGCCGGTGCTGGCTGCATAGGTGCCTGCCTGCACCTCGGCATTGTCCTTGGTGAGGCTCACCTTGCCCTCCACCACCACGGGCATGCCAGCCTGGGCGGTCTCCACCTGGGTGTTGAGGCTGCTTCCCTCAATCACGCCCTGGAAACCTTCCCACAGGTCAAAGGGCAGGCGGAGTGCCTGCTTGCCGCTTCCGCTCTTGGTGAATGCCACCTTGTCGGCCGTGAATGCTGTGGGGATGTAGAGGGGCTTGTCGCCGTTGATGACCAGGGACTGGGCGTGCAGGTCACCATCCACCACGCCGGCCTGGGCCAGCAGTTCGGCTGTGGGCTGCTTCTTGCCGCTCTGCCCAGCCTTGATGTAGGCGATGGAGTTGCTGGGCAGGTCGCTGATGCGGCTCTTTCCAGCCGTGCCTGTGCCATAGTAGTAGAGCGTGTGCGGGGTGTCGCTGCCCTCGTAGTAGGCGGTCATCTCGCCTCGGTACATGGCAGGGCCAAAGGGCACGAGCACATCGTAGCCATTGCCCTCGGCAGCCATGATGCGGAAGTCGTCGCCCAGCTTGGCCGCGATGTCGGCGGGGATGGAGAATCGTGTCTTGTTGGAGAGGAACACCAGGTTGCCCTCCGAGTCATACACCTTGAAGCCCACGGCCCCCTTGCCCGATATGGCATAAGTGGTCACGCCCTGGCTGTAGGTGGTGGTGTAATAATAGCCTGTGGTGGTGTAGTCGTCCACGAAGTCGCTGTACTGGCCCACGTCGGCATAGCCAATGCGGCGGTCGTCAACGTCCTCGTAGTCGGTGCGGTACTCGCTGGATGTGCGTCCCTCGAGCGGACTGTCCTTCAGCACGGGCGACTGCTTGATGCGGTCGTCGATGAAGCAGATGTTGGGCCCCTTGGGATAGCGGTGCATGTAAGCCTTCACCTCGTCGATGTCCTTCTGCGTGGTGGTCACCCAGTAGTTGCCATAGTCGCCCACATATCTGTTGTTCACTGGCACAAACATGCCGTTGACCTCGAAGAACTCGCTCAGGTCCTGCTGTGCGGCGTCGCACATCTTCATGGCCATGTGCAGGTAGTCCTGCTTGCCGTAGGACTTGTAGCCGCCCACGGTGTTGCCGTCGCCGTCCACCAGCGATGCGTCATAGTCGCTGCTGCGCTTGCGGATGGGGTCCTGGCGCAGGAGCTTGAACAGGGTGGGGTAGAAGTTGGGGTTGTGCCCCTGGGCATGATAGTAGAGGTACAGCTGGTAGTACATGCGCGTCTGCATCCAGATATCCATGTCAAACCATCCCGTCCCCTTGGCAAAGGAGTTGAAGGTGTCGTGCACGGCGGTGCCGCGTGTGGTGGAGATGCCCAGCAGATACACGTTGACGTTGGAGAAGAGGTTGTTGGACACCTCGGTGGCTCCCACGATGTTCAGGCAAGCCTGGTGGTTGTGTCCCATCTCGTGGCTCGGGCCCCAGATGGAGCCTCCGCTGGTGGTGATGGTGTTGTAGTTGAGCACGGTGCTCAGCGTGCCATCGCTATAGTAGGTGCCGTAGGTGGTGGCATACATGTAGCCGTGGTCCACCGAGAAGGCATTCCAGATGTTGCGGAAGCGTCCCTTGAGGTCCTCCTTGAATCCCATGAGGTCCTCCTCGCAGTCCACATACTTGCTCCACACGCGCACCAGTCCCTCCATCTCGTTGCCGCTCTCGCTGAGCGCGCTCTGCACGAGGTCGTTGCGCATGACGTGCACGATGCGCTCGCCCTTGAGGTTCACGATGTTGTTCTTGTCGAGCAACTTCTCGCGCAGCAGCATCCAGTCCTCGTTGGTCATGCCGCGTGTGAGGTCGAAGTAGCCCTGCAGCTCGCCGCCCTCGATGTGAATCTTCATGTCGGGGTAGTCGGCCAGGTACTTCTCGGGGTCGTCCAGCTGGTAGAAGATGTACAGCGTGCTGGGCTCGCCCAGGATTACCGCGTTGAGTCCGGCATGCAGGTTGGTGGTCGTGCCCGTCTGGCGGTCGCCGGGCGACTGGCTGTCCTTCACCACCTCGGCCTGCAGGGTGCAGTCGGCACTGGGCTCCTCATCTACATATATATATATGATGTCGCCCGTCTTGCCCACGATGCCCGTGGGGCCCGAGAGCTTGCCAAAGGAGTTGCTCATGCCCGCATACTCGTTCCAGGACATCTTCTGGTAGTGGCTATATACCTTGTAGTCGTCGCGCACGCGGAAGAACTTCTCAAAGTCGCGGCTGTAGCCATTGGCGCGCGAGAAAGTTTGCCAGGTGTTGTTCTTCACCTTCTTGACCATGGCCTGCATGTCGGCCGTGAGAGCCTGGTAGTCGGTGTTGGCCTCCAGCTGCTCATCGCTCAGGGCCTGTATCTCCTCCTTGAGCGTGGTGCATGCCTTGTCCTGGAACAGGCCGGCCAGAGCCGTGTTGTAGCTGGCGATGTTGGCCACCAGGCTGGTGTAGGCGTTGAGCTCGTCGCGCCCCTTCTGTATGAACTCCTCGGTGAGTTCCACCTCCTCGAAGCCCCATGTGCTGGCGCTGATGCCTGTGGTGTTCCATCCCACCACGTTGGATGACTGGTCACAGTGCAGTCCCACCTGTCCGTTGTCCACCACATAGTAGGTGAAGGTGGTCTCGTCTTCGGTGCGCTTGAGCGTGAATCCCTGGCCAGGCTTGGCCTCCTGCGTGGTGTACTGGCGGCTGAGCGCGCCTCCCTGGCGGGTCAGATAACGCTGTGTGCACAGGTTCTGCATGGCATATCCGCTGCCCACCTGCACCAGGGTCCAGTACTGGGCCAGCTTGTCCTCGTTGAGGCTCTCGCAGCCCACGCCGTGCGAGGTGATGCCCTCGTTCATGTAACTCTTGTAGTTGAGGTTCTGTATGCGGTAGTACTTGCCGGCCACGGGGGTCTTGTACTTGCTGCTGGCCAGCAGCCCGGCCTCCACTTCCTCCAGGCTGAAGTTCTGCACGAGCGTGATGCTCCAGTCCGAGCCCTGGTCATTCTTGCACGTCCACTTGTACAGGGTGGTGCCGTCGCCGTTCAGGTTGAGGCACACATTGCCGTCGAAGTCGGCCTCGGTGGAGATGTTGATGTAGCTGGAGGTGCCTGTGTTGTTGGGGCTGGCCTGGATGTACGTCCTCACCGCGCTGCTGCTGGGCTGGCGGAAGTTGTTCTCCGAGTCCAGGTAACTGCCTGTGCTGGCATTGCGCAGGGTGTAGCCCTCGCCGTTCTTGGCCAGTATCCATACCTGTGCCAGGTCGCTCTCCTGTGCCTGTGTGCCCTGCATCTGGTCGCCTATCTGTGCCAGGTTGGCATTGGGCAGGCGGCGGTTGGCCAGCCTCACCAGTCCGCCCTTGCCGAGCACATACTTGATGTAGGCGGTTCCGTTGAGGTCTGCCACGTTCTTGAGCACGGCCTCACGCAGGCCCCAGTCGCGGTCGCCGCCCAGCGAGCCCAGCGAGGAGGCGCCCTTCAGGCTGCCGCCGTTGTCCTGCAGGAAGTACATGCCATTGCTGCGCAGCGACCAGTGTCCTGCGGTGTTGCTGAACTTGGCGATGGTGTAGATGCCCTTGGACTGCTTGGTGGCCTCGGTGCCATTGTTCTTGCTGGTGGTCACGCTGCTGTAGTAGTTGCCCAGGGCAGTCTTGAGATAGTATTTGCCGTCCTCGCCCGCGCTTTCCAGCTGCACCAGGTAGCCCAGGTTGCTGATGGCCTCGAGCCCGTTGGGACTGGTGGCCGAGAGGGTGAGCGTATTGCCGCTTCCCTCTACCACATAGTGGCCGGTGGACTGGTTGTACAGGTAGTACCACTTGCCTGTCTCCAGGCTGGTGGCGGCACTGCCCAATGACAGTATCTTTCCCGAGAAGTCCTCGTCGCTTGCCCATATATGGGCAGTGCTTGACAGTGCCATGAGCACCGTCAGGAGAAATGTGTAGAACTTGTTCATGTTTGGCTCTGTAGATAAAAGATTATTTCACGGACAAAGATAAGAAGAATCGTGTGAATGGCATTGCGGAAATTGCGAAACTTCTTGGGTCATAGGAAAATTTCACTTCCACGCTTCCCCTTTTCCCGATGAATGGGTGGCCGCGTCTTTCTTCCCAGCCTTGCCAGTGTGCCTGCGTTGGCGGATGCAGCGCGGTGCGTTGGCGGATGCAGTGCGGTGCGTTGGCGGATGCAGCGCGGTGCGTTGGCGGATGCAGCGCGGTGCGTTGGCGGATGCAGTGCGGTGCGTTGGCGGATGCAGTGCGGTGCGTTGGCGGATGCAGCGCGGTGCGTTGGCGGATGCAGTGCGGTGCGTTGGCGGATGC
>JBNMJN010000063.1:0-15528 GCA_050873805.1 Prevotellaceae bacterium
ACCGCCCCAAGGCCCTCACCGAGAAGATCTTCACCAGGCTGTTCTCCGAGGCCGAGTTCGCCCGCTTCACCAAGGAGGAGCTGCACGAGTACGAGGACAGCCTGAAGGCATACCGCGACATCAAGAACTCCATCGACACCGCCCACGAGGAGGGACGTGCCGAGGGCATCGAGATAGGCCGTGCCGAGGGACTGGAGGCCGGACGCGCCGAGGGGCTGGAGGCCGGACGCGCCGAGGGAATCATGGCGAGCAAACTGGAGACTGCCCGTAACATGCAGGCACTGGGCCTCGATGCCGGGATTATAGCAAAGTCCCTGGGGCTGTCCAGGGACGATGTGCTCTCCATGCTTGCTTCCCGCAGGGATGGAGAATAAGTCCACCGCTCAGGGCAAGCGCAGGTGGAAGGTCACTGTGCCCTGCTCCTCGTCTTGTATCAGCGTGAGCGTGCCACCTGAGGCGCGCATGATTTGCCTGGAGAGTGAGAGGCCGATGCCAGAGCCTGTGGCTTTGGTGGTGAAGAATGGCACGAAGATGTGCTCCGCCACATCGGCAGGTATCTGCTCACCCGTGTCTGTCACGTCCATGATGATGGCCTCCTCCTTGTCGGTCCATGCCCTTACGCTTATCTCGCCACCCTGCGTGGTGGCCTCCACGGCATTCTTCAGCAGGTTGGCCAATACATGCGACATCAGGCTCTCATCGGCATACACCAGCAGGTCGGCCGGCTCCACGCTCACGCTTACTGGCTTGGCACAGAGCGATGCCATGCGCTGGAGGAACGGTCTCACATAGAAGAGCGCGGGTGCGGGCGTGGGCACATGCGTGAATCGGCGGTACGTCTGTACGAACTTGAGCAACTCCTCGCCTGTCCTTCTGATAGTCTCCAGCCCGGTGCGCAGCTCCCCGTCCACCTCCTTCCCCTCCTGCTCATCCTGCTCCAGTCGTGCCTGCAGGGTCCCGCTCAGCGAGGTCACGGGTGTGATGGTGTTCATAATCTCGTGGGTGAGCACCCGTGTGAGCTTGATCCAGGAGTCCACCTCGCGGTTGTCCAGTTCGCCCTCCACATTGCTCAGGGCGATGATGCGCACACGCTTTCCCCTTAGTGTGGTGGTAGTCTCGTGCCTGGCCAGCCGCTCATCGGCCAGCATCCGTGGCGGTATCTGGCTCATGTGAGTCAGCGCCTCGGCATGCAGCAGGTGCAGGGCAGCCTGGTTGCGCAGCAGGATATTGTCGCGCTCGTCCACCACCATCAGTCCGGTGTCGGTGGCATTGAGCACCATCTCGAAGTAGCGCTCGCGCTCCATCTGCTCGTCGCGGGCTCGCTGCAGCACCTCCTTGATGCGGTTGAGCCAGTGGTTGATGCTGTTGTGCCCCATGCCTCGGCGCGTGCGCTCCGAGAATCGTAGTGTGTAGTCGGCATTCTCCACCGCGTCAAAGAGCAGGCGCAGGTTGGCCTTGTCGCGCCTGTGCCGCCGCCACAGGTTCAGGTAGGCCGCCCCTGCCAGGATGAGCAGGACTGCCAGGAGCATCGTCTCAGAGTCCATACCTCTTTATCTTATTATACAGGGTCTGTCTGGAGATGCCCAGCCTCACGGCCACCGCCGACAGGTTTCCCTCGCACTCCCGTATGGTCTTCTCTATCATGCGGCATTCCATCTCGTCCAGCGTCTGCACCTCCTCCATCGGTTTCTCCCTGCGTGGGTTGCCACCTCCGTCGATGTCATCAGGCCCTATGCAGTTGTCCTCGCTCAGTATCACGGCCTTCTCCATGGCATGCTGCAGTTCGCGTATGTTGCCATACCATGGCATTGAGGCCAGTTTGCTGCTTGCCTCCCCCGACAGCCTAAGCCCTTCCTTGCCATACATGTCGGCATATCTGTGCATGAAGATTTCCGCCAGGGGCACGGTGTCCTGTGGTCTCTGCCTGAGCGGTGGCAGGTGCAGGTGTATGGTGTTGATGCGGTAGAGCAGGTCCTCGCGGAAGGCTCCCTCGTTTACCATCTGCTGCAAGTCCCGGTTGGTGGCGCACACCAGGCGCACATCCACGGGTATCTCCGTGCTTCCGCCCACCCTCACGATGCAGCGGCGTTGCAGGGCCGTGAGCAGCTTGGCCTGCAGGGCATAGGACAGGTTGCCTATCTCGTCGAGGAAGAGCGTGCCTCCGCTGGCCAGTTCGAATTTGCCAGGGCGGTCGCTCTTGGCATCGGTGAAGGCTCCCTGCACATGCCCGAAGAGCTCACTCTCAAACAGCGTCTCGCTTATTGCCCCCATATCCACGGGCAGCATCTGTGCGCCCGCTCGGGCCGACAGGCGGTGTATCTCCCTTGCCAGCACCTCCTTGCCAGTGCCGTTCTCGCCTGTAATCAGAATGTTGGCATCCGTGGCCGCCACCTTCTCCACCATCCGCCTGAGCGAGGTCATGGCAGTGGAGTTGCCCCAGAACATGGCCGAGTGTTCTGGCTGTCTGTCCTTGGGCATGGCAGGCTTGTCCTTGTCGCGTGCCGCCATCAGGGCCTCCATCATCCGCTCATTCTCGAAGGGCTTCACCACAAAGTCCGTGGCTCCCTCCTTGATGCCGCGCACGGCCAGGTCGATGTCGGCGTATGCGGTGAAGAGCACCACCCGGGTCTGTGGGGCCAGTTGGCGTGTCTGCCTCAGCCAGTAGAGTCCCTCGTTGCCGTTGTTGGTGCTGAAGCGTGGGGCACGCTCGCCTCCTGCGGGCAGTGCGGCAGTCTCCCCGCCGCTTGCCTTGCTGAAGTTCATGTCCAGCAGCACCACATCGGGGCGGTTCTCGCGCAGGTGCGCGGGGATGCCAGCAGGATTGGCGATGGTGAGGATACGGTCAAAGGCAGGCTCCATGAGCATGCGCACGGTGGTGAGGATATTGCGGTTGTCGTCCACTATGAGGAGTGTTCCTTGCTTTTTCATATATAGTGATTCCCTTCTGCCAAATATGTTGCAAAAGTACGGATTTGTGCCGAGAGTAGTGCCGTGGCTGTGTAACATTTGTACAGCATTGTCCAGGAATTGGACACTCGGTCAATCGCGTTTCGGGAGTAACTTGCTGATAATGTGGTGCGGATGACTTTTGGCACACCCCTTGCAACAGATAGGGTGTAAACAGACAAGATTATGCAGATGACAAAGAAAAGCCTCACGCTCATCCTGGCCTCGGCCTTGCTGCTGGCTGCTCCCGCATCCCTGCGGGCACAGGAGCAGGCATGGACGATGGACAGTTGCATGCGCTATGCGGTGCTGCATGCCAGTAATGTGCAGCGCCAGCGTATTGCCACCCGCCAGCGTGAGCAGGACTACCGCAAGGCCGTCTCGGACTTCCTGCCCTCGCTGGGCGCCCAGCTGAGCGCGCAATACCAGTGGGGACGTAATGTGGACCCCGAGACCAATACCTATAATAATGTGACCACGTTCAACAATTACTGGCAGCTCTACGCCTCGCTCGACCTCTTCGACGGGTTTGCCACAGTCAATGCCTTCCGCCAGGCGCGGCTTGCCAAGCGTTTCTCGCAGACAGCCCAGCAGAAGGTGGCCGACGAGATAGCTACCGATGTGATGCAGAAGTACATCGAGGCTGCCTATGCCCAGGCCTGCATCGGCATTGCCCAGAACAAGCTGGACGAGAGTCGCCGGCTGCTGCACAAGACGCGCTCGCTCTACGAACTGGGCGAGAAGGGGCGGCCCGATGTGGTGCAGATAGAGTCGCAGGTGGCCGAGGACGAGTACAACCTCACTCACCAGCAGAATGCCTCGGCGCAGGCTCTGCTTGACCTGAAGGCCGCGATGAACTACCCCGGGGACGACTCCCTCGCAATCAGCCTGGAGGCCACGGCCACACAGCCCACCCTGGGCGAACCTGTGGATGCCGAGCAGGTGTTCTCCATCTTCCAGCATCTTTCCCCCTCGCTGCTCGAGGCCGAGTTCAATGCCGAGACGGCACGCCTGGGTGTGCGCGTCCGCAGGGGCTACCTGATGCCCAGCGTGAGTCTGAGCGCAGGCATCTACACCAGCTACTATCGGAACGTATCCTACGCGGGGAGTGCCACCCCCTTCGGGTCACAGTTCCGCAACAACCGGGGCGAGTACTTCGGGGTGACGCTCTCCCTGCCTTTCCTGAGCGCGGGAAACTGGCACTCGTTTCGCCAGGCCAGGAACAACTGGCAAACCTCGCTCATCGACCTGGACGACCAGCGGCGCAAGGTGCACGATGAGGTGGCCAAGGCCGTGATGGACATGCAGGGCTACGAGCGCGAGCTGACGCAGATGACTCGCAAGCAGGAGTCCGACTCTGTGGCCTATCATGCCACCAACCGCCAGTTTGAGGAGGGGATGCTCTCCACCTTTGACCTGCAGACCTCGGCACGCACCTTGCTCGAGAGCCGCATCAAGACCCTGCAGATACAGATGCTGCTGGTGATGAAGCGCCGCCTGGTGGAGTATTATCAGGGCAAGCCGCTGGTGAGGGATTGATGGTGGTTGTGCGGTTTTTGCGGTTATACGGTTGTGCGGTTTTACGGTTTTACGGTTGTGCGGTTATATGGTTGTACGGCTCCTATCCTCTCAAGATGGCGCGATAGCACAACCAGCACAAGCAGCCGACCGCATAACCATACGACCGCAGAACCGCAAAACCGCAGAACCGCAAAACCGCAGAACCGCAGAACCGCAAAACCGCAGAACCGCAAAACCGCAGAACCGCATAACCGCAAAACCGCATAACCGCGTAACCACAGAACCGCAGAACCGCAAAACCGCAAAACCGCAGAACCGCATAACCCCAGAACCGCAAAACCGCAAAACCGCAGAACCGCATAACCGCAAAACCGCATAAAACAATGGACATACAGATTCAGAAGAAACATTACCTCATCCCCCGCAAGTACTGGGGATGGCTGGCAGGTGCCATCGTGCTCGTGGGCATACTGGTGGCACTGGGACTTACCAACTTCTCGGCCACGCTCAGGGTGGACCGTAAGGGACTCAACATAGGGGAGGTCAAGCGCGACCGCTTCAACGATTATGTGTCGGTAGATGGGCAGGTGACTCCCATCAGCACCGTGCAGATAAGCAGCGAGGAGGGCGGCATCGTGCAGGAGAAGGTGGTGGAGGAGGGCGCGCATGTGAATGCGGGCGACGTGATTATACGCCTCTCCAACTCCGACCTCGACCTGCAGATACTCAATGCCGAGAGTGAACTGGCCGAGAAGCAGAATATCCTGCGCAACACACAGATAACCATGGAGCAGGACAAGCTCAACAACTCCAACGAGGAACTGCAACTCTCGCAGGATGTGGTGACCAAGAAGCGTGCCTACGAGCACCAGAAGGCTCTGTGGGACGAGCAGCTGGTGGCCAAGGAGGACTATCTGAAGGCCAAGGAGGACTATGAGCTCGCACGCAAGAAGCACGACCTCATCACCGAGCGTCTGCGCAAGGACGCGCAACTCAGGAAGTCGCAGGTGGACCAGATGAATGACAACCTGGAGTCCATGCAGCGTAATGTGCAGCTGGTGCGCGAGCGAAAGGCCAGACTGGAGGTGCGCAGCAGCATCTCGGGCGAACTGGGACTGCTGGACGTGGAACTGGGTCAGCACATCTCGGCAGGACAGCGCATAGGGGTCATCAATGACCTGAGCGACTACAAGGTGCAGGCGCGGGTGGATGAGCATTACATCGACCGTGTGCAGACGGGGCTTACCGCCACCTTTAGGCAGAACGGCAAGGATTACAGCCTGAGTCTGCGCAAGGTGTATCCCGAGGTGAGGGACGGACGCTTCCGCATCGACTTCGTGTTCCGGGGCGAGCGTCCTGCCAACATACGCACAGGCCAGACTTACTATGTGGACCTGCAGCTGGGCGAGTCCAAGGAAGCGGTCATCATCCCCAAGGGCACCTTCTACAGCGTGACGGGCGGGCAGTGGATCTTCGTTCTGGACAAGGACGGGCACAAGGCTTACCGCCGCAAGATTTCCATCGGCAGGCAGAACCCCCAGTACTACGAGGTGCTCGAAGGACTGGAGCCAGGCGAGCGCGTCATCGTGAGTGGCTACGAGGCTTACAAGGATAGCGAGGTGCTTGTGCTGGAGTGAGGCTACCCTGTACCCCTTCCTCGAAATGCAATGGGGATATGGGGCGGGGGCTGCCCCATAAATCGCACCGCGCTGCCTTCGGAGGCCCCCCAGCCAGGGGCAATTGAGGGACATGCGATATAACACGAATCATAATATATACAATGAGACTGCTCTTTGCCGGGGTGTCCATACTTATCTCCTTCATGGGACTGGTGGCCATGAGCATGTACTTCATCAGGCAGCGTCAGGGGGAGATTGCCGTGCGCAAGGTGTTTGGCAGCCGCAACAGTCAGGTGTACAGCCAGCTGGTGCGCACCTTCCTTGCTTATGTCCTGGTGGCCTTTGTCATGGCCGTGCCTGTAGTATGGTATGTGGGTGGCCACTGGCTCGCAGGCTTCAGTTACCGCATCACACTCAGCCCCCTTGTGTTCCTGGCTGCAGGCGGATTCTGCTTGCTGGTGTCCTGGGCGGCCGTCTCGGTGCAGAGCTACATGGCGGCCAATGAGAATCCTGTAAATCATCTGAAGGACGAATAAACAATATGATTATGAACAAGATAATAAATGCGTTGAAGTGCCTGCCACGTCGTGGGCAGCACAACTTGCAGAAGGTGCTGTGCCTGGCACTGGGCTTGGCGGTGAGCGCGGTGCTCATCACCGAGCTGAACTTTGAACAGACTTACGACCAGTGGTTCCCCGCATGGGACCGCACCTATATCCTCAAGGAGCAGGTGACGCGTACCGGCGAGCAGTCCCCCTCTGACTATTGGCAGACTCCTGGAGCCATCGCACCGGGCATGAAGAGGTACGCGCCCATCGTGGAGGCCGCCACGCGCATCACCAATGTGTCCATAGGGGCACAGTGCCGGCTGGATGCCGAGCGCTCGGTGGAGGCGGATGTCATAGCGGCGGACACCAGTTTCTTTGAGGTCTTTCCCCGTCCCATCCTCTCGGGCAAGGAGCGTGAGGTGCTCAGCAAGCCCTACTGCTGCATGGTAAGCCGCAGCGTGGCCGAGGCCATGGGGGGCGATGTGATGGGCAAGAAGTTTACCATTGCCGAGTTTGGCGACACGCCCTTCGAGGTGGGAGGGGTGTTTGAGGACTTCCCCTGGGGAGCATCGCTGCACGGCACACAGATACTGCTCTCCATGGCCACCATGAACGAGAGCTCGACGGACAACTGGTTGGGCAACGACCGATACAAGTCCTACATCCGCCTGGCCAAGGGACACACGGCCGGGGACATGCAACCCTATATACAGAAGATGATGCAGGAGAACGTGGACCTGGACGGACTGCGCTCGGCTGGAGTGGATGTGCAGTTTGTCCCCTACCTGCTCTCCGAGCGACACACCCACGACAGCTATGTGCGCATGATGAGCTGGATACTGGGCATCATGGCTGTGGTGCTGCTCTTCATCTCGGTGATGAACTATCTGCTCATTGCCATTGGCAACCTGGTGAACCGCTCCGCCGAGATGGCCGTGCGCAAGTGCTTCGGCGCGGGCAATGGCGACATCACGGCCATCACCTTTGCCGAGTCGCTCGTGCATGTGCTGCTGGCCGTCTTGCTGGCCGCGCTGCTGCTCTTCGCCTGCCGTGGCACTATCGAGACTTACATCTCGGCACCCCTCAGCGCGCTTGTGTGCAACCGGGGCAGCTGGGTGCTGGTTGTCATCTGTGTGGGCATCGTCCTGCTGGGTGGAGTAGTGCCCGGATGGCTTTACGGACGTGTGCCTGTGGCTGTGGTGTTCCGTGGGTATGCCCAGAACCGACGCCGCTGGAAACTGGCCTTGCTGGCTGTGCAGTTTTGCATCGTGGGGCTGTTTGCCAGTCTGCTCTACACCGTGCAGGCGCAGTATGGCCTGATGGTGAGCCTCAATCCAGGCTATGATGCCCAGGATGTGGCTATCCTGAGCGTACAAGGCGCGTCGGATGCTGACCGCAAGCACATCCTGCAGGAACTCTCGCGCATGTCGCAGGTGCAGCTGGTGTCCTCGGCCTGGACCATCCCACTGGAGCAGTATGGAGTGTCGGGCGACAATGTCCTGCTGCCAGGAGACGACCGCGAACTCTTCAACGCCTCGGACTTCTATGATGTGAGTGATGATTATCTGGAGGTCATGGGCATGCGCCTGAGCCAGGGCACCTTCTTCACCGAGCGCAACGACAGTTGCCGCCAGTTGCTCGTGAGCGAGTCCTTCGCCCGTCGCGTGAGCGAGGCTGCGGGCTGGAAGGATGGCGCACTGGGCAAGCGTGTGCGTGTGACGGGACATGCTGACAAGGCATATACGGATGGCATGACCATCGTGGGCATCTTTCCCGACATCAGGGTGGGAGGGTGCAGCACCCAGGGAAGCCAACTCAAGGAGCGTCCGCAGTTCTTCACTTACAGTCCCCAGCCGTGCAGCAATATGCTCATACGCTTCCGTCATCTGACAGCCGATGACATGGCCCAGGCGCTCAAGCGCGTGGAGGCCATGATGCCTGGCAAGACGGTACATCTGAAGTCGTGGGCAGCGGAGATGCGCGACCAGTATCGTGAGCAGCTCAGTTTCCGCAACGCCATTGCCATCTGTGTGGTGGTGACGCTCTGCATCGCCCTCTTCGGACTCCTGGGCTACACGGCCGACGAGGTCAACCGCCGAAGCAAGGAGATGGCTGTGCGCAAGGTGAACGGTGCTGGCATGAGGGACATCCTGGGACTCTTCCTCGGGGACATCCTGCGTGTGGCGGTGCCCTCGGTGCTGGTGGGGGCGGCTCTCTCCTGGGGCATCGCCCGACAGTGGCTCACCTCGTTCAGCCAGAAGACGAGCCTCTCGCCCTGGATTTACCTGTCTGTCTCGCTGGTGGTGCTGGCAGTCATCTCCCTGTCGGTGATGTTCAACTGCCGGCGTGTGGCCATGGCCAATCCTGTGAGGTATCTCAAGGACGAGTGAGCGCCAGCCCCCTCCTCCCGACTTCTCCTTTTGGGGACACCCTTTGGGACAAGGGGGGTGATATTACTAATAAAGAAAACTATTTGTTATGATTGATTTCAAGACATTCGGCGTGTATCTGTCGCGCAACAAGTTTTACACGCTGGTCAATGTGCTGGGCTTCTCGGTGAGCCTGATGTTTGTCATCCTCATCATGCTCTATGCCCGTCAGGAGTACGGCATCGACAAGTGTATCGACAAGGCTCACCGCATCTACACCGTGTGCATGGATTTGGGGCGTGGCGAGGATGGCCCGATAGAGGGCAGCCACTGGTACACCCAGCGCACCATCAGACAAACTTTCCCGCAGGTGGAGATGACCTGCGGCCTGTATTACAACACCGTGGAGGTGAGCCTCAATGGCAAGACACTGGACTGCGAGACGGCCTTTGCCGACAGCACCTTCTTCCGCATGTTCTCCATTCCCCTCATGCAAGGTAATGCCGCCCACGCGCTGGACGACCAGGATGCCGTGGTGGTGAGCGAGGAGTTTGCACGCAAGGCATGGCCGGGCGAGAATGCCCTGGACAAGCGATTGCAGGTGGAGGGCATGGAGGGACTCTCCCTGCATGTGACGGGGGTCTATAAGGGCATGGAGGGAACTTCCTTTGGCCAGGCCGACCTCATCATGCGCTTTGAGCATGTGCGCTACATCAACGATTATCTCACCGACTCCCACATGGGCAATGCCACCTGCTGCTCGGTGTTTATCCTGGCTCAGCCTGGCTGCGACCTGAGCAAGCAGGGCGCGGCCTTTGACAAGATGTATCGCGACATGGGATTCTGGATATACACCATGGATGGCAGCAATACCCGCACCCGGCTCCTTCCCTTTGCCGAGCGTTACTTCTCGGGCATCCCGGCATCCAGCAATGACGAGGCGCAGAGCCTGCGTGGCGACCTTCGCCTGGTCAAGGTCCTGCTGGCTGTGGGACTGGTGATCCTGCTCTTCTCGGTGTTCAACTATATCAATCTGAGCACGGCGCAGAGCGGAAAGCGTGCCCGCGAGATGGCCACACGCCGACTGATGGGCGCGCAGCGCAGGGACATCATCCTGCGACTGATGGGCGAGGGGCTGCTCCTGTGCCTCCTGTCTATGGCACTGGGAGCGGTGATGGCATGGGCGGCCAGCTCGTATGTGAGTTCGCTGCTTGGTGCCGAGATTGACATGAGGGGACTCTTCGATCCCCTGTTCATGCTGGGCATCCTGGCGCTGGTGCTCCTGGTGGGGGGCGTGTCGGGTGCAGTGCCTGCCGCCATTATCTCGCGGGTGCATCCCATCGATGTGGTGAGGGGAACCTTCAGGCTCAAGGCACGCATGACCTTTGCCCGTGTGTTCATCGTCCTGCAGAATGTGGCCACCATCGTGATGGTGGCGGCTGCCCTGAGCATCTGGATGCAGACGCGCCACCTTATCCATGCGCCCATGGGCTATGACCTGGAGCGCTTGCTGGTGTTGCCCTCGCTGTCGGAGGACACAACCAAGGTGCAGACCTTCATGAACGAGGTGAGGAAACTCCCTTGCGTGGAGAGCGCGTCGCTCTCGATGGGCTACCCCTTGCAGGGTGGCAACAACAACACCATCACACATGACGGACACCCCGTGAGCCTGCAGCTGATGTATGGCGACAGCTGTTTCTTCAAGACGCTGGGGCTGAAGATTGCCCGTGACAACCACCAGGCCGACCCTACAAAGGGCATCTGGGTCAACCGCCAGTTCCTGGCAGAGATGGGCGTGAAGGAGACTGACCGCTTTCTCAATGACCCCGCGCTCAACCAGGGGCCTCTGCCTATCAACGGCATCCTGGAGGACTTCAAGATACGCGCCGTCACCAGCGACCAGCATCCTGTGTATGTGGTCATCCGCAAACTGTGGGTGCCCTGGCATTACCTGGTGAGGGTGAGGGGCAACGAGGCCGATGCCCTCGGGCAGGTGGACGAGGCGTACTTCCAGGTATTCCAGCGTCACATTGCCGACTATGACAGCCGTCCCTATGCCATGCAGAAGATGAAGGCCAACTTCAGCCAGGAACAGCGTATGGGTACCATCGTGCTGCTCTTTGCCCTGGTGGCCATCCTCATCAGCGTGCTGGGGCTGGTGGCCATGAGCACCTACTTCATACAGCAGCGCCAGCGTGAGGTGGCCGTGCGCAAGGTGTTTGGCAGCAGCAGCGCGCAGGTGCGCCGCAGGCTTACGGGCGGGTTTCTGAGTTATGCTGTGGCGGCATTTGTGATAGCCGCGCCATTGGCTTATTGGCTCATAGGCCGCTGGATGACGACCTTCAGTTACCGTATCCAGTGGTGGCCGATGGTATTGGCAGCGGGTGTGGTGTGCGTGGGCACCTCTTTCCTGGCTGTGGTAATGCAGAGCCAGGTGGCTGCCAGCGAGAATCCTGTGAACCACATCAAGGAAGAGTGAGCATGACAATGCAAAGCCCCCTCCCTCCCTTGCCTCCCCAGTGGGGAGAGGTAGTTACCTCCTGCCTTTTGCGGCTTTTACGTGGAGGTTGCTGCTTGAGGTGGAATCTGCCGTTTCTTCTTGCTGGGGGATGGGGGTGGAGCTGTATAATATATATAATGAGTAAGCAAGTATCGTGAGCAGGTAAACAATTAGTATCAATAATCAATAGGATGCCCTCTGGCAAGCCTCTCGGGGTCAATCCCGATGTGGATATGTGGAGGAGGTAATTACTCCTCCTCCCTTCGGGGGAGGCTGGGGAGGGGGCTTATGGTAGGAATATTTATATTTTATATTATGATCAAAGTAGAGAATCTGAGCAAGAGTTTCCGCACGGAAGAGGTGGAGACCGTGGCACTGGACAAGGTGTCGTTTGAGGTAAAGGACGGTGAGTTTGTGGCCATCATGGGGCCTTCGGGCTGTGGCAAGTCCACATTGCTCAACATACTGGGCTTGCTGGACAATCCCACCAGCGGCAAGTACTGGCTGGGCGACCGTGAGGTGCAGGACCTCAAGGAGAAGGAGCGCACGGATGTGCGCAAGGGCGAGATAGGCTTTGTGTTCCAGAGCTTCAACCTGATAGACGAGCTGAATGTGGAGGAGAACATCGAGTTGCCGCTCACCTATCTGGGTGTGCCGCGTGCCGAGCGCAAAAGGCGTGTGCAGGAGATTATGAAGCGCATGGCCATCAGCCATCGTGCCAAGCACTTCCCGCACCAGCTTTCGGGAGGACAGCAGCAGCGTGTGGCCATTGCCCGTGCGGTGGTGTTCAATCCCAAGATGATCCTGGCCGATGAGCCTACCGGCAACCTGGACTCCAAGAATGATGCCGAGGTGATGGCCCTGCTCACCGAGCTCAACCAGGAGGGCACCACCATCGTGATGGTGACCCACAATGAGCATGACGCGCGTATGGCCCACCGCATCATTCGCCTTTTCGATGGCCACATCGTGGAGGGTGCTTGAGCGGTCTTTCCGGTACTTTACGATTGTGTGGCAGAGAGAGCCGCACAACCGTAAAACCATATAACCGCATAACCGCATAACCATATAACCGCATAACCATATAACCGTAAAACCGCATAACCATATAACCATAAAACCGTAAAACCGTAAAACCGCATTGATAAAACTGTCGTGTGTGTGCCCTGCCGCCATCCCTTGGGGGAGGTGGTGGGGCACTTTCGGTTGGTAAACAGAGTGCCTGTTCTGCGCTCTTCTTGGGCGCAAATACGGTAACACAGGCGGTAAAATCGGCATGAATGGCAAGGTTGTGCCAAATATTCTTCTCATGAGACCGACTATTCCGTAACTTTGTAGCCTAAACGTGAGGGCGGCCCATTCGGCCGCCTTGACTATGGCAACTAATGAAATCAAACAAAACGTAAGATGAATATGAGAAAACAAATTACTACATGGATGCTGATGCTGCTGTGCTGCGCAAGTACCACGATGGCGCAGCAGGTGGCAACTACGCCCACTGCCATCGAGGATATGCAGGATGGCTATTATGTGATGGTAATGCGCACGGCTGACAGCCGTACGGACAACACTAACGGCAATTTCCTGTATTGCGATGGGCAGAACAGTGACAAGAATGTGCACTTCGATGAGGCTTCGGCGGCTGACCACAACCTGCGGGGAACAACTCTCGCCCAGAATGACTTCAAGTATGTGTTCTATGTGTCCAAGACGGACAGCAAGGTAAGCATCAAGGCTTATGGCACCAACTATTACTGGCCTGCCATTCCTGCGGCAACTTCAAACAACAGGAAACCTGCCGAACAAGAGACGTTCTCACTTGGTACTACAGCGGCAAGTTACACTTTTGAAATCAATGATGGGTGGTGCTATCTGTCACTTTCTGCAGAACAATATAGGGCTATCATCGGAAACAAAAGCGTTAAAGCATATGTGCGATTGAATAACGACACTAATCACATGCTTGGTTATTGGGATGATGACAACAATAGAAATATATGCCAGTTCCAGATATATGCTGTGGATGACATGCCAGAGCCTGGCTCGCTGGCGACTGTCGTTTACAACTACATTTACAATGGTGATGTGAAGAAGACCACAACGGAAAGCAGTGCCAGGGTGGGGCGTGAATATCCCGATGTTGACCTCAGTGGCCTGCCCGACTTCCTGGCTGCAGAGAAGCCCGCTGGCACGGTGACAGCAGAGGGTGGTACTTTTGACATTGAACTGAAAGAGGCTCTCCCCTTCAAGACAAGCACAGATGCCGCACCTATCTATTATTACCTGGAGAATGTGCAGGGCACTCGCCTGTATGCCAGCAGCAGTCTGAAATTCCGTACAGCAGAGCAGGCCTCGTCTGTCAATGATGTCAGCAATGACCTGTGGTATGTGAAGGGCAATCCTTTTGATGGTTTCCAATTCTCAAGTGTGGCAGCGGGTAATTTGCTGCATAGTTCAAGTGCCCTTCTTAATTCTGCCTCTTTGGCTTTTTCTGGTCTGACAGATAATACATGCACTTGGGATGTTTTTCCTGCGGACAGCGAAGGTCTGGGGGTATTTTCCGTTTGCCCTATAGCGGGATCTGTATGTAATTGGCCAAGCAAGTGTGACGACTCCAACAAGAAGAATTATTCATGGAAGTTGAATGGCAAAGAAGTAAACTTTACTCAGTTTAAGGAAGGCGATGCATCCTTCGCCTTCCGCCTGGTAGAGCCCACGTTCACCTTCCCCATGTACCCTGTGGGCAGCAACACCTACAACTCCTTTGCCGCTCCCTTCGACGTGAAAGTTGTGAGTGACGACATCAAGATGTACAAGGGCGCATTGGATGCAGCAAACAAGGAACTCGTGATATCCCCCGTGGATGCCGCTCCTGCCAATGCGGGTGTGGTGCTGATGGCTGAGGGCAGCAATGCCGAATCGGTCACACTCAAGGCTGTGGCTGGTGCGCCGGCTTTGGAGGGCAATGACCTGAAGGGTACTACTGCAGAAATCAAGGCTGCCGACCTGGCCGACAAACTCATCTTCGGCATGGCTGATGATGGAAGTGAGGCCGTGGGCTTCTTTGCTGCCAATGGCAGCGTGGTCTCTCTCGGGGCCAACCATGCCTACCTCCTCCGCGAGACTGTCCAGCAAGTGAAGGGCGTGTCCATACGCATCGAGGGCGAGCCCACCAGCATAGGCAGCATTAGCAGCGAGAGCACAGCCAATGGCAACGATGCCATCTACGACCTCGCAGGCCGCAGAGTGGCGCGCACGCAGAGGGGTGGCCTCTACATACAGAACGGCCGCAAGTTTATCGTGAAGTGACATCAACGTATATATAATTCAATGCAAATATGAAAAAGACATATATCGCACCCCGCATGATGGTGCACGAGACTGGGGCAGAGAATGACTATTGCCTTCTGGCAGATTCGTCGAAAGGAACTAATGGGTTTGGTACTACTACCACCAATGGGGTCAAGGATGAGTTCAATGGCGACATTGAGTTCAGCGATATGACTGGTACCGACATGTTCAAGCGCAACCCCTGGGACAGTCAGTGGTAACCCGGCGCCCGCATGTGGGAGGGGGATGACAGAGCATGCCTGCCCACCAACGGCACACATATATATACAATGAGAGGCGAGAGCACCAGCATGGACAAGTGGCCGTGTGGTTGCTCTCGCCTCGTCGTTCATGGATGCGTGTTCCCGTGTGCCAGACCAATGTTCCTGGAAAAACGAATTTGCAGGAACGGGAAAGAAAAAGTCTCCAGCATTTGGCTGTTTTCAGAAAAGTGTGTACCTTTGCATCGCCTTTCGGAAAAGACAGGGTATCTTTGTTGATAGAGTCTTTTTGAGTGAGGTGCTTCGCAAAGGATTTGCGAGGGACAGGAGAGATGGTAGAGTGGTCGATTACACCGGTCTTGAAAACCGGCGTACCGAGAGGTACCGGGGGTTCGAATCCCTCTCTCTCCGCCAAAGAGTCCTGTAAGTCGAAAGATTTACAGGACTTTTTCTTTTTATGCTTTTAAGTAGTTC
>JBNMJN010000064.1:0-15035 GCA_050873805.1 Prevotellaceae bacterium
CCGCAACTCGTAAGTGGGGTGTGTGAGGCTGGCTGTATGCCGCCTGTTGCCTGTGTGGTGTCCCATGCAGGGGCGGCCGCAGCCTTCCTTTTGCTCTCCCGAAACGGCTTGGAAATATACATTTGCCACAAAAATGACCTGAAATAGCACATTTTGCTCGATAGATTTGCTGTATGTAAGCATATTGTTATAACTTTGCGGCGTGGATATAGCAAAGTGATAGCGTATGAGGAGAAGATTGCTTGTTTTGTCAATTGCTTTTGCCGTTTCGCTGGCATCGTGGTCAGAGAGTGGCATTTGTTTGTTGCTGCGTAGTGGAGAGACGGTAGGTTTCAGTTTCAAGGAGAAGCCTGTTGTGGTTACGGCAGCGTCAGTTGAGGTGAGGACATCAGAGACCATGGTCTCGTATGACTATTCCCAGGTGGCGCGTCTCTATTTTGACCAGGTGGTTCCGTCGGGCATCCAGGGCAGTCCAGCGGGTGTGGTGCCCGATGTGTCGTTCAGCATTACCCCATCGGGCATATCCGTGGCAGGGCTCTCCTGTGGAGAGCGAGTGCGCGTACACACGCTGGGCGGAGTGCTTGTGTCATCGTGGGTGTCATCGGGCGATGTGCCGCTTGAGGTGACTCTGCCCCAGGGCAGACACGCAATCTACGTTGTGAGCACGGATAGCGGTGTCACCTTTAAGGTAAGCGCGCGGTAAGCATTAAGCATTAAGTCACACAAAAAAGAAAGGATATCGACATGAAAAAGACCATTACACTAATTCTGCTATTTGCCTTCGTGGCCATCGCCCAGGCACAGACCAAGCGTATCGTGCACATCTGGAAAGCAGGGCACGAGACTGCGGTGGAAAATGTGGACAGCATCACATTCTCCGAAGAGGTGGAGCTTCCCTCGGACACGTCATACGTTGACCTGGGGCTGAGTGTCAAGTGGGCCACCTGCAACGTGGGCGCGAGCAAGCCCGAGGAGGGCGGAAACTTCTATGCCTGGGGCGAGACCGCTACCAAGGACTATTACGGGTGGTCGTCCTACAAGTTCTATGTGAGCAGGTCCACATTCTCGAAGTATAGCGATGAAGACGGCAAGACGATATTGTCCAGTGACGACGACGTGGCAACTGCAGTCCTGGGCAAGGCATGGCGCATGCCCACGTATGACGAGCTCAAGGAACTGGTGAACAGTTGCACCTGGACCTGGACTACCCTGAACGGTGTCAATGGCTACCAGGTGAAAAGCGATGTGAACGGCAACAGCATCTTCTTGCCGGCGGCGGGCGATTATGACGAGGAAAAGATAGAAGATGTGGGCATGCTGGGTGGCTACTGGGGCAAGACAAAGCCAAGTGCCTCCAGTGAGGCTGACTATATCTTCTTCAGCGCGAGGACACACTCGGTGAGTACCGATTACCGATATGCGGGATGGTCGGTGCGCCCTGTGCTCAACGTCGAGTGAGGGGGGAGGGGCTGCCAACCTGCTTGACTCTGCTGGCAGACTCTTGACAGAGGCGGGGATGCGATGCCCTGGGTGACCTTTGGCAAGAGCCTGCCAGTGCTGTCCTTGGCCTGTGGCAATTGCCTGGACGGGCACAGAAGCCACTGGGCGGGCATCTGTCGCCTGCCAGAATCTTTATTGTTCAGCGGCATTCGGGTTCTCCCTTTGCGTAAAAATCATTAACTTTGCGGAACGTTTGCAAGACAGGACACAACACGCAGGGTAGCCCATGGGACATCTCATCCACATCGCCAATATCGTCGTAAGCCTCTTCCTGGCTCCAGGCATGATGCTTGCGCTGGGCATAGCCGTGTGGGGCGTGGCCTACACACGCTGTGATTCCCTGGCCTGCTATGCCCGGGCACGGCGCATCGTGGGAGCCACCTTTGTCCTGTATGGCCTTGCCCTCGTGGCCGAGCACTTTGTCAACTCCAGCCTCGTGGCCGACCTCGTGACGCGGCTGGTGATTGTGGCCATCTCCATGTCGCAGGCCTACCTGTTCACCCTCACGCTGCTCACCCTCCTGGATGTGGAGTTTCTCTCGGCCAGGCGATTGCGGGCCGAGGCTGTGCTGCCCCTGCTTGCCACAGTGGCAGCCTTCACGGCCGGAGTCCTGTGCCCTGTGGCCTGGCACACCCCCATCATCGTGGCCTACCAGGTGACCTATGGCCTGCTCCTGCTGCATTATATACGCCTCTTCCGCAGCCATTATGCCTACTATGAGCAGCGCATGGACAACTATTTCTCGGATGAGGAGCAGCACCGGCTGCACTGGGTGCGCAACTCCTTCCGCTGGTCGTTGTGCATCGGTGTGGCCGCCCTGCTCTATTCGGTGTTTCCCTGTGAAGCCACCTCCCTGCCCTTCATGCTTGCCGCCGTGTCCTACTACACGTTCTATGGCATCCACTTCATCAACTACGCACACATATTTCCCCATGTGGCCAGTGCCCTTGCCGAACCAGTGGAGCCCATGCCGCAGGAGCAGGCCACCCTGCCCACTCCCGAGGAACTGGAACTGCTGGCAGCGGCCGACCGCCTGATGGAGACCACCTCGCTCTATACCGATGCCGGATTGACCATAGCCCAGGTGGCCGTAGCCCTGGGGCGGCCTCACCGTACCCTGTCGGCGGCCATATCCCATGGCAGGCACACTACCTTCAAGGCTTATGTGAACGGGTTCCGGGTGGCCAAGGCATGCCGGCTCATCGGGGAAGGCTGGCTTGCACACCACACCATAGATGCCCTGGGGGCTGAGTGCGGGTTCTCAAGCCGTGTGCATTTCTACCGCATATTCAAGCAAGCCACGGGGGTCTCGCCCTCGGAATATGCCCCAGAGGGTAACAATACGGGCAAAATGTAACACAGGCAACGTCCTCATTCCCGGCCTTTTCTCGCTGTATTCGCTATTTTTGCGCATGTTATCGCCGCGCCAGGTATCCCCTTCACTCTTGCTCGTGGGGGCTGTGCTGCGGAAGCGTCAAACCACCAAAAAAGCGAACAACGATGAGCACCAGACAAATCATGCGTGTGATGTGGACACTGCTCTTGCTCGTGTCCCCCGCCATTGCGCTTGTAGCGCAAGAAAAGCCGATACTCATCAGGGGCGAGCAATTGCAGATAGTGGGGGCACAGCCCGTGCCGGGAAACCAGGGGATGGGCTATATTGACTTTGGCACTACCCGTGAGTATTACGACGAGGACTTGGGCGACCATGAGAGGAAGGAGTACTCATTCACACTGCGACGCCCGGCAGGAGCCGATGCCAACTATGCGGTGTCGGTGTGGTACCAGCTGGCATCGGTGCAGGGGTTTGACGTGCATGTGCCCGTCATCTATACCGATGACTTCTACCAAGGTAGCTCCAGTACTGATGAGTATATGCGTGATGGCTGGAACTGTGTGGTGTTCCAGCCAGGCGAGACCGACAAGGAGGTGAAGTTTGCCACGAAGTGCTGTTTCTCAATGTACGGGGAGTACGAGCGCGACCTGTGTGCCTACATCCGCTTCTGCTATCCCAACCGCATCACCATGGAGTATGACCTGCTGCAGCTGCGCTTCCACAATGCCGACACACACCAGCCCGATGGCGCTATTGCCGACGGCGAGGCACTCACGCTGTACAGTATGGGCTACATCCGCAATGGCTATCATCCCAAGGCAGGAGAGTGGCTCATGGCCAATGTGGATATGGTGGGCGTGGCACATCGCTGGAACCATGGATTGCCACAACTGCGCATAGGTGACGACACACGCATGGTCATGCAGGCGGGAAAGGGCAGCGTGGAACTCGTGCCCGCGCAGGCAGTGGGCGATGAGGTAAGCCGTTGCGTGGCCTTTGCCTATCGCGTGACCGATGATGATGTGGCCGCACTCTGTGCGGGAGAGCCTGCGGGCGTGCTGGGCTTTACAGCCATCAAGGGGCTGCATGTCATCGGGAGCACCCAGGTGAGGGACTGCGAGCAAGACAGCCCATTCCTTATATATAATGATACTGACCGTCATGGCATCCTGCGTCCGCGCTTCGGGCAAATGACCACCGGCAAGCCAACCTATGCCCCGCGTGCCCAGGCCACCGCGCGTGTGGAGATTCTCAACTGGCAGCAACTCAATGCTGTATATGGCACAGAATGGCAGGAGTGCATCTCGCTCACGGCCGATGGTGGCAAGACTGCCCTCAACACACAGAAGGGCACGCTCGACACAGCCACGGGCGAACTGCTGTTCACCTTCAATGCAGCCAGCCCCGCACCTGGGCAAACCCAGTGCACTGCATTCGTGGAACTGATGCTCACGGGCGTGCTACTGCCCACAAACGATGAGAGCGACTGGCCCTCGGACCTGCGCCTGCCTTATCTGCTCCCGGCCGATGCCTTCTTCAGTTACCAGGTGGAGGGCGAGCCCGTCATCGTATATACCGAGTCCGTCAGCATCCAGGGGATGCCCGATGGCAATGCCATACGCCTCACGGGCAAGGAGCAGCAGTTTCGCCTCCATGCCAACATCCTGCCAGCCGACTGCTCGTTCCTGGGCGGCACATGGACCAGTTCCGACCCCCAGGTGGCTACTGTCAACTCCAATGGCTCGGTAGTGCTCCACCGCTCGGGCTTTACCGACATCACCTTCAGAAGCAGCGAGGCCGACTACCGGGCCGCACAGGGTCTGCCATCGGCCGATGGCATCCTGCTCTCTACCGTGCGCCTGGATGTACAGGAGTATCTGCCCGATGACGGGTATGCCAAGAAGTATTTCACTTCCGATGACGAGCAGGTACTCCTCACCGCCACGCTCGGCATGCTACGCTTAGTGCCAGGCGGCCAGAATGAGGGACTTGAGGCATGGGAGGTGGATGCCGACCAGGCCGAGGTCACCATCACACACCAGGAGAGTGACAAGTATCCCAGTCTGCATCTTACCGTGCCTGTGGAAAGCAAGTACTTTGCCTCGGTGACCATCCCCTTTGACGACAAGACCTTCCTGCGCAAGCGCTATTACGACCCCGACACGCACGGAAGCCTGCCCACCTGCACGGCCGTGTTCAGCGTGCCCGTGCGCAACAAGTATGATGGTGAGGTGCACACCTATAAGTACACCTATGGGGTGTACCATAAGTTGACCAATGCGGCCTTTGCCACCAGCCTTGCCGACAGTGGGGCAGTGGTGCTCCAGGATGATGGCAGCGGGCATGCCACCCTGCGCATGAAGAACCTGGACCGCGAGGAAGGCTTCGAACTGAGTTTCTTCCAGGGTGTGCTCTCCAACGATGGCACGCGTATCGAGGCCATGGCGCATGGTGCCAAGTATGTGAAGAAGGAGATAAAGCCGGGTGACCTGGACATCTTTGAGGGAGAAAGGGACCTGGGCGATGGCGTGGTGCTGCGGATGCAGCGGGACAGGAAATATGTGGAGGCTACCATCAACTATCCGTTTACCATGCAGAAGGGCGAGACCAATGCCCTCTCGGCACATGTGCAGAACACCTATGGCATGTATGACCCGCGCAAGCCGAACTGGAATGCCGGGGAGAACCAGCAATGGGTGAAGGAAGACCCCAGTGCCGAGTGGAGCATGATAGAGCCATATACCCGGTTTGCCAACCGATTCAGCGGGACGAGTTTCAGTGCCATAGGCACGCTCGGCGACGAGCAGTGGGTCAAGGACAACCAGACTGTGTATGAAGCCTTTGTGAACGACCCCTCCGACAGGAACTACACGCTGTTCGCAGGCAGCAACCTGGTGCACTTCTACCTGCCCAGCCTCCATGCCCTGTGGGGAGAGTGTGAGGTGATAGTCGATGACAAGGAGGTGCTCAAGGTAATCGAGGCGGGCGGCAAGGGCAACTTCTATCTGCGCTTCCCCTTTGACGACATGCCGCACACGGTCACCTTCAGTTGGCCCAAGGTGGGGCTCAAGAAGGACTTCCCCTTCACAGCCTACGGGCGGGACATGATTGGCCGCTACCGCTTCCGCAGCATGTATTGCGGCAGCAACAAACATACCATATCCGACCTGGATGTGACCTACACCACCAGTGCGGGCGAGCAAAAGACGGTCACCGTGTCCACCACTACCCCCGACCAGTACCATGGCACTTGGCACTACTTCACTGTAGGTGAGCCTCAAGGCATCGTGGCAGCATCCATCACCGACCATGTGGGCGAGGGCGAGGAGCATGCCGTGCTGGTGCCCACCACCATCGACCAGCCCACACCCATGCTTGCGGGCGCATCGGGCACGGCTGTCATGCTCTTTGACAACGAGGCCGACGCTACAGCCCCGACACAGGCGACTGCCAACTTCAATGTGGCCAACCTGCATACCATGGACTACATCTACCTCAAGGTGGTGGATGCCTTGACAGGCGAGCCCATACCGAATGCCAATCTCAAGACTACCTATCAAAAAACGGTGCTTGAGCCCGACGGCACGCTGATAAAGGTGTGGGGAAGCGGTTTGGAGGGCGCCATCGCCTACAGCACCGACGGAAAGTATTTCCCCTGTATCTTCCGCAATCCTGAGTTGCGCCGCCGCTCCATCATCATCAATGGCGATGAGGCCTTCTTCGATGGCGAGCGGGTGCTGCACACTGTGGCTCTGACTCCCAGGGCGGATGCGGGTGACGTGGTACATGTGGAGGACATATACCTGGAGGAGACGGCCCCCACGGGTGAGGGCACGCAGATGGTGAGGAAGCAATATGCCGGCACATCCACGTTGCTGCCCTATGATGGCTCGAAGAGGCCAGGACGCAAGATAAGGATGCGCCTGCTGGTGCGCGACCCGCAGAATCTGGACCGATGGTATGACAAGCTGAGTCTCGTCTCCAGCCAAGTCACATCGGGCAGGAGCATCGGACTGGAGAGGACGGCTGCAGGGCGCAAGTACATTTACCGTGCCGATGCCCTGGAGAATGGGCAGAGCGTGAGTTATACTCTCCTGCAGGTGGAGGGCGAGATGCGTGACTTCCTCGCTCCCGAGGTGTCGGGCGATGTGAGTTTGCGTATCAAGGGCGGCCAGGATTATGCCCTGTTCCAGATGAAGAATATCGACAGCGACCCCAGTTTCATCATTGACGGGGTCGATTTCAGCCCGGAGCTTCCACGGATAAACGTGGGTGACGTGTCGCGTGGCAAGGGACTGGGCAAGATGCAGAAGTCGTTTGACGGCTTCTCCATCGAACTGCCCTCCTCGCTGCCCTTCACGCTGGGCATTACGCACGAGAACAATGACTATATCGTGCGCGGCATCTACTCACACAGTTTCCTCCCGGGCGGCAAGATAGTGGACATGCTGGACAAGGGCGACTACATCAACAGCTTCGATGCGGCCTTCTGGGAACTGAAGCGTGCGGTCAGGGGCATGAGAGCACAGTACAACCGCGATGACCGGGCCCTCACCCTGCCGTCGGCATCGGCAGGCATCAAGGCCTGGGTGGAGGGCAAGGTAGGCTTTGACTACGAGACGGAGCGCTATAATTTCGTGCTCAACAGCGTGGGCATCGCCGCCGAGGCTTCGGCTTACCTCAAGGCAAAGGTTCCCTTTGGCTTCGGCTCTTTCGGAACGAGCATCGCAGGAGAGGCCAGCGCGCAAGCCTCGCTCGACCATCCGAGCGACGAAGACCTGGAGGCATCGAAGGGCTCACCGCTCCCGTCGCCCTTCAAGATGGACCTCACACTGGACTTCAACACCGCACTCTCGGTGGGTGCCTATGCCGAGTTGGGCATAGACCTGTGGGTGGCTGCGGCAAAGGCAGGCATACGAGGGTCGGCCTCGGCCTCGTTTGAGAGCATGGCAGTAGTCAAGCCTTACCTGGGCAAGGTGGACCGGGGGGCCAGGATGAGTCTGGAGGCGTGGCTGCAAGCCTATGCCACGGCCAAGTTCCTCTTCTTCAAGAAAACGTGGACAGGCACGATTCTCGACAAGAAAGGCGAGTGGTACACGCCCAACAACGACTCGAACCCACTCAGGCTGCGTGCCAAAGACGACGCCCGCAAGGTGACCACCGTACTGCGCTCGTCGGTGTATAAGCCACTCAGGCTGCGCCAAGCCCTGCAGAACTCCACCATCCTGCTCACGGACATAGATGCCTATGCCCAGCCCTCCTACCTGTATGGGGGCAAGGACATGGCATACATACGCCCCAAGAATGGCGATGTGGCGAGTGGCGAAGTGGCACTCGGGTCGGGCATGACATTTGCAGCGCCATCTGCTCATAACGTGTTTGCCATCCATACCGCATCGCGTGAGGTAGGCGGACAGCACACGGGTGCTATTGCCTACACCTATTCCACAGCAAACGCTCCTGCTGCAGCCGATAGCGCAGGCGTGGCCAAGGCTGCTGCCAATGCACGTGTGGCTGTGAGCATGGGCAATGGACATGAGTGGGGAGAGCCGCTGACCCTGTCGGACAACACTTGCAGCATCGACCCCAAGACGGCTGTCTCGCCCACAGGCAATGCTGTGGTGGCCTGGAAGCAAGGCGACTTTGTGCCACAGAGCGTGGATGGCGATTCCACGGCAGGTGCCATTGATGGAGCCTTGATGGCAAGCGTGCGCCGCGCGGGAGAGTGGCAGGAAAGTGTGGCACTGATGGCCATGGACACTGAAGTCCAGCTTACCGACTACGAGGTGGCCATGCGTGACAGCGTGCCCATGGTGCTTGGTGTCGTGGGCAAGCGGAATGCCGATGGAAGCGTGCGCTCCATACTGGCCACGGCCACACTTGACCAGAAACGGACAGCGCAGACTACCGTCACGGACATCGTGGCCTCGCAGCCCCATCTGGTGGCCATGAAGAGCGGGTACTTTGCCAGCGCGCTTGTGGTCAATGATATGGGGCAGACGGATGTCAAGCTGTACCGTGTAACCGAGGCTGGCACGCTGGCCGATATGGGGCTGCTCGGACTGGGCAACCGCGGGGTGATAGACTATAAGCTCATAGCCCCAGAGTCGGCCGATGGCATTGATGGACTTGCCGTGCTGTGGAAGGAGATGCACAAGGAGAGTGAGGAGGACACGGACGAGGGAGGCAGCGTGCGTACCTCGGTCTATGGCGCGCGCATCGCACGCAGTGAGGATGGCTATATCTACCTGTCCTGCCCGCAGAAACTCATTGACCAGCCCGAGAATCTCATCATCACTTATTACGATGCTACGTTTGCCGACAACACCCTGACGGCTGCTGTCACCGTGGCCGACTTTGACAACGATGGGGCAAACGTCCTGCAAAGCAAGGCGCAGTTTGCCAACTCTGTTCGCTGCGAGCATGTGGAACTGGCCGACCAAGTGAGGGAAGGCGAGGATGTGGTGCTCAGTTTCCAGGTGTTCAACGAGGGATATGAGGCTGTTGACTATCTGGACATCAACGTGAATGGCCGTAGTACCGTGAAGCAGGTGAGCATCCTGCCTGGACACAGTGCCGAGGTGACTGCGCCTGCTCCTGCCAATGCCGACCTTGCGGCCGACCTCTCGTTTGACATCACTCCCTATTTCTCGTCGGCTCCCATGCGTGTGCGTTCCTTCGCATCAGCCATGCGGCGTGCAGGGGCACAGAAGGTGCAGGCTAATCGCACGGGAATGGGTACCCTAAAGTTGCAGGTGACCGACATGGCAGTCAGGAAACTTGCCGCTGTGCCCGATGGAGATTATGTGGTGGCCGTCACGGCTACTGTGGACAACTGCTCGCCCATGCCCATGGATGCGTCATGGAGCGTGAAGGTGGGACTTTACGAGGATGCCACGGGCAGGACGCTCTATCCAGGAACCACTGTCCGCACCGTTCCGCAGAGCCAGCTCTATAGCCAGGAAGGCAACAATACCGCCACGGTGGGTTTCCGTGTGACGGGTATTGCGAAGCCCACCACGCTCTATCTGGTGGCGCACACTGTGGATGAGGATGGAAATGTGATTGAAGACCAGAACCCATCTGACAATGTGACCGCAGTAAACCTCTTTGCCGTGAAAGATCCTGTGGGCATAGAAAAGCCTGCGGCATCAGTTCTGGCACCGTTCACGGTGACCAGTCAGCCAGGCGGACTGCTTGTCGAGGGCTTGGTTGAGGGCGCGGTAGTGCGTGTGTATAATCCTGTGGGACAGTTGCTGCACTGGTATGAGGTGCGGCCAGGGGAGAAATCCCATCTTGTGCCGCTCGCCGAGCGAGGTGCATATCTCGTCACAGACGGGAAGCACACCGAGAAGGTGCTATATGCCAAGTAAAAGATGGCTTGCTGGTGAGAGCGTGCCAAGTCCTGGGCTATCGGGTCTTGGCACGCTTTTGCAATGCAAGTGTTCCGATGACGACAGCAATAGCCACCCCAATGCAGTTGGCCACGAAGTCCCACCAGTCGCCTGAGCGGTAGGTGGTGAGGTAAGCCTGTGCCAGTTCCATCAGTCCGCCCCATGCCGCAGGGGCAATAATACCCAGCAGGGAAAGGCGCAGCCAGTTGACCTCCTTGTGGCTGCGCAGGTACTGCCACCAGATGGCCAGAGTGAGCGAAGCGTACATCACCATGTGTGTCCACTTGTCCATCAGCGGCACCTCTTCGGCCACGGGAACTTCAGGGATGCGAGCCAGTGAGAGAACCAGAATGACCAGCAGGGCAAGTAAGCACAAAGGATATGTTTTGATGTAATGTGTAAGCATACAAGTCTGTTTTGTGTGATTATCGACACAAAAGTATGGAAATAATTTGTAATTTTGCAAATCCAGTGGGACGAAAGTGCAGTCCCGCTTGTGTAACTTAACTTCATCAATGCAGCGAATGGACAATCGTGGCAGTTTTGGTAGCAAACTGGGTGTGGTGCTTGCCTCGGCGGGAAGTGCCGTGGGCCTGGGCAACATATGGCGTTTCCCTACTGAGGTGGGCCGGAATGGCGGTGCCGCCTTCATCCTTATCTATCTTCTGTGTGTGGTGCTTCTGGCCATGCCCGTCATGGTGAGCGAGTTTGTCATCGGTCGTGCCTCGAAGGCCAACACCGTTCACTCCTACCGGGTGCTTGCTCCAGGAAAGCCCTGGGTGCTTACAGGCTTTATGGGAGTGCTGGGCGGTGTGCTGGTGCTGTCGTTCTACTCGGTGGTGGCAGGCTGGACGCTCAACTATACCGTGGAGTCGCTGGCTGGCCGGCTGATGGGCGCGCAGGACTTTGCTTCCCACTTCACCTCTTTTTCCAGTCATCCCTTCCGCCCTTTGGCCTATGTGTATGTGTTCTTGCTGCTTACCCATTTTGTGGTGGCGCGAGGGGTGAGGGATGGCATTGAGCGTTATTCCAAACTGATGATGCCCCTGCTCTTTGTCATTCTGCTGCTGCTGGTGGCGCTCTCGGTCATGATGCCCGGAGCAGCGCGGGGCATTTCCTTCCTGCTTCGTCCCGACTTCAGCAAGATTACGGGCAGTGTGGTGCTTAGTGCCATGGGGCAGGCCTTCTTCTCGCTCAGTGTGGGTATTGGCTGCCTGGTGACCTATGCCTCCTACTTCGGGCGCAGTACCCGGCTGGTGTCCTCGGCCTTCAATGTGTGCATGATAGACACCCTGGTGGCGGTGCTGAGTGGCTTCGTCATCTTCCCCACCGTGTTCAGTGTGCCAGGCATGACACCAGATGCAGGCCCCGGGCTGGTGTTCATCACCCTGCCCAATGTGTTCAATATCGCCTTTGCCCACGCCCCGGTGCTCAATTATGTGTTCAGCGGCCTCTTCTATCTGCTGTTGCTGCTGGCCGCCTTGACCAGCAGCATCTCGATGAACGAGATTGCCACAGCCTTCATCCACGAGAATTACCATGTGAGCCGGCAGCACTCTACCATTATCGTCACGGGTATAGCCATGCTGCTGGGCACGGCCTGCTCGCTCTCCTTCGGTGCGTGGGCCGATGTGAAGGTGTTTGGCATGGGGTTCTTTGACCTGTTTGACTTTGTCACGGCGAAGTTTATGATGCCCCTGGGTGGCATCCTCATTACGGTGTTCGTGGGCTGGTATCTGGACAGGTGTCTGACTCTGGCCGAACTGACCAATGAGGGGACTGGATGGAACCGCTCTGCGCGTGTCGTGCTTTTCCTCATCCGCTGGGTAGCTCCCGTGGGCGTGGGCGCGGTATTCCTCAATCAATTGATGAGGTAGTCTTTTTTGGGGCGGTTGTGCGGTTTTATGGTTGTGCGGTTTTACGGTTATGCGGTTATGCGGTTATACGGTTGTGCGGCGATGTGCCCAAATACATGCCGGCCTCTCAACCTTCCAACCTCAAAACCTTCCAACCTCAAGACCTCAAAACCTTCCAACCTCAAAACCTCAAGACCTCCCAACCTCAAAACCTTCCAACCTCTCAACCTCAAAACCTCAAAACAATGAAAGATAGAAAGAACTTTGGCAGCAAACTGGGTGTGGTCTTTGCCGCTGCGGGCAGCGCGGTAGGACTGGGCAACGTGTGGCGATTCCCTACAGAGGTGGGCAACAATGGCGGTGCCGCTTTCATCCTTGTGTATCTGCTGTGCGTGGTGCTGATAGGTATGCCTGTCATGCTGAGTGAGTTTCTGATTGGACGGCACACTCATGCCAACACCGTCACGGCCTTTGCACGGCTGGCTCCTGGCACCTGGTGGCGCATAGGCGGAGTGGAGGGGGTGTTCGTGGCCTTCCTCATCTTCTCCTATTATATTATTATAAGCGGATGGACACTCTATTATATGGTAGAGTCGCTCCTGGGCAACCTGCTTGCCGACCGTAACTACAGCGAGTACTTCGGCACCTTTGTCTCCCATCCCTGGAAGCCCATCCTGTGCGCCGCAGCATTCATGGCTGTCACCCATGCGGTGATTGTGCGAGGTGTGCAGTCGGGGATTGAGCGTTTCTCCAAGGTGATGATGCCCATGCTGCTGCTCATCATCGGCATCCTGGTGGTATGCTCATTCGGCATGCCAGGCTCATCCCAGGGACTTACCTTCCTGCTCAAGCCCGACTTCAGCAAGATCACAGGCGATGTGGTGCTTAGTGCCATGGGGCAGGCCTTCTTCTCCCTAAGTCTGGCCATGGGCTGCCTGTGTACCTATGCCTCCTACTTCAGTGCCGACACCAACCTGCCCAAGACCGTGTTCAGCGTGTGCAGCATCGACACCTTCGTGGCTGTGCTCAGCGGCTTCATCATCTTCCCGGCCGTGTTCAGCGTGGAGGGAGCTACGGTGGATGCAGGTCCAGGGCTGGTGTTCCAGACGTTGCCCAACGTCTTCAACATCGCCTTCCACTCGGTGCCCGCAGTAGGCTATGTGTTCAGCACCCTCTTCTATATGCTGCTCATTCTGGCCGCCCTTACCAGTGCCATGTCCTTGCACGAGCCTGTAACGGCTTATCTGCTCGAGGTTACAGGCATGTCCCGCCGTGCTGCTGCCACTTGGGTGTCCTGCTCGTGTGTGGCTCTCTCCTGCCTGTGCGCCCTCTCCTTTGGCCTGCTCAGCGACTTTCGCCTGATGGGGATGACGGTGTTTGAACTCTTTGACTTCGTCTCCTCCAAACTCATTCTGCCTGTGGGCGGCATCATCATCTGCCTGTTTGTGGGTTGGCGACTTGACCGCCGCCTGGTGGAGAATGAGGTGACCAATGGTGGCAAACTCCGTTTCCGCTTCCTGCGCGCCTACTTCTTCCTGGTGCGCTATGTGGTGCCAGTGGCCATCCTTTCCATATTCCTGCACGAACTCCTTGGCTGATGAGGCGGCTTCCCTTCCTTTCCAATGCTGACCGGCGCGCACTCCTCGTACTGGAATGGATAATCATGTTTGCGATGCTGGGCTTCTTCGTCTATACCTGGATAGAGCCTCAGCCTGAAGGAAAGGACAGGCAAGGACGCACCGAGGTGAGAGACAGGCAGACAACACGCAAGGGAGCAAAAACCTACACTTACGCTACCGAGGAGACTCCAGTGGAGACTTTTCCCTTTGACCCCAACACTGCCGACAGCACGCAACTCCTGCGCCTTGGGCTGGCACCCTGGCAGGTGCGAGCCGTCTATCGCTACAGGGCCAAGCACGGACGCTACCACACTCCTGAGGATTTTGCCCGGCTGCCAGGTATGACCAACGAGCTGTGGGAGCGGCTTTACCCGATGATACGTATTGCCGAGCGATTCCGGTATGTGGACGCCCAGGCCGTTGCAGCCTCGGCTCCAGGGCGCGAGCCATCGCGAGGCATAGTGCAAGGGGCAGGGGCGAGGAGAGATTCAGCCTTGGGCTCCTCTGCGGGCATGTCGGCAACTGCGGGCGCGCAGACTGTGGCTCGTGACACGGTTCGCTACCCCGAGAAGTACAAGAGCCTGGTACAGGTGGACCTCAATGAGGCCGACACCAACCAGCTGAAGAAGATTCCCGGCATAGCCTCCTATCGGGCGCGCCAGATAGTGCGCTACCGCGAGAGCCTGGGCGGCTTCGTCAGTGTGGAACAGGTGATGGAGTCGTGTCCCTTGCCCGATGAGGTGCTTGACTGGTTTTGCCTCACACATACGCAGACGCACAAAGTGAATATCAACCGCTCGTCTGTACAATCCATGCGCAAGCACCCCTACATCAGTTTCTACCAGGCCCGCGCCATCTATGAGCGCAGGCTGGACAAGGGCAATATCCGCTCCTTGGGCGAACTGCTGCAGCTCAAGGAGTTTACGCAGAAGGATATAGACAGGCTGCAGCCCTATGTGGAATTGTAGGCCAGTTTGCTGTGGCCGCCCATGCTCCTTCCCTCTTGGCGTCCAAAGCAACAGCCTTTGCATGCTCGTGCAGTTCTCCGGGGGGGGGGCATGCAAGCACTCCCTTGGCCTGGGGAGACGCTGGCTCAGCCAGGCAGGCGCGTGCAAGTCGAGCCTGCGCTTGCCACCAGCATGATTTCTCCCCAGACACCTCGCCTGTTGCGGGTTAAGAATATGAGGTTCCAAACATTCAAGATAGAAGTGCACAGTTTTAGCAAATAGAGAGTGGCCCTCCCCGATGAGGTGCAGACGTTCTTGAAGCGCAGCGGAAAGGTTGTCTGCACCTCATCGGGGAGGCAAAATTACGACCAGCAGTACAAATA
>JBNMJN010000065.1:0-14959 GCA_050873805.1 Prevotellaceae bacterium
ATGTACAATATCACAGGTGTCCCGCAGGGGGATACCGCTGTCCACTACTTCATAGGAAGTGGACAAGCTTTATAACAATCTCAAACACAAAGCCTGTGGCTCATTCTGGTTCACACTTGTCATGCCATGGGAATATTATCCGACAGGCTTGGACAAAAAAGCGCGCTGGAAACTTGGTGCTTTAAGAAATATGCGTATCTTTGCAAGTGCTTGTCCACTTCCTATGAAGAAAGAGACGCGGTGAAACAGCCCGCAGTGTTCCCTATCCTTTTCCCCTTGTGATTTTGTCTATTATTCTCTGATTGGCCCTATCTACCACTCGTGAGTCGATAGAGGCGAGATAGACTTGCGTGGTGCGCAGGCTTTCATGCCCCATACCCTCACGGATAACCTGGAGCGGGACATGCATCTCCTGGGCCATGCTGGCCCAGGTGTGCCGTGCCACATAGGTGGTGAGCGGGACTGGGAGGGAGAGTCTGTCCCCCACCCTCTTGAGTGCGCGGTTGGAGTTGCGCAAGGCCGTCAGATACTGCTGGCGCTCGCTGCCGTCCAGGCGGGTGATGATGGGGAGGAGGTAGGGGGTAGCTGGTGCAAGGGAAGCATAGCGGTCCACGATTTCCTGCATACAGGGCTCCCAGGCCAGGGAGAGGGCCTGTCGAGTCTTCATGCGGCTATAGGTGAGCATTCCGCCCACAAGGTTGTCCTTGCGCAGGAAGGCCATATCCACAAAGGACATGCCACGCAAGTAGATGCTGAGGAGGAAGAGGTCGCGGGCAAAAGCCTCGGAAGAGCCAGCAGCCAGGCGAAGGAGAGCCAGGCGCGACACATCCCTGGCTGGCAAGGCGCGCTTGCGTGTCCTGGCATAGCCCATATAGACATGACTGAAGATGCTGCTGCGGTCGGGGGCAAGCTGGTCGCGCACGGCCATGCGATAGACTGCGCGAAGCACACGCATATAGGAGGACGAGGAATTGGCACGCACACCACGGGCGCGCAGCCATCCCTCGTACTGGACAATGGTGTCCTGGGTGAGCATGTCAAAAGTAAGGTCGCACCCGCCACGAAACTGCATGAGGCTGTGCAGGACATTGCTATAGGCCGAGGCTGTGCCTGCCCTGCCGCCAGCACGCTTGGCCTCTATCAGGCGATGCATGTAGGAGAAGAGGGTGTGCATGGGTGGCCAGGAGCGGAACTCGCACAGCAGTTCGTCGGCCGTGTATTCCAGCCTCGCACGCTCCCTGCCTGCGATAGCCTCGGCCATGCGGCGCAGTTCCTGGTTGACCATCGAGGCCACGAGCCGCACATGTGCCTGCTGCCCCTCATCGCCCGAGGGAACAAACATTCCGCTCTCAGCACTCCAGTTCTCGGCCATGAGGCGATAGCCTGTGCTCAGCACACGCACCTGGCGGCGATGTGTGAGTTTGTAATAGATGGTGCCCTCGGCACCTGTAATGCCCGAAGGGCGAAATCCCAGTTTGATTGTTGCCATAATAACAAGTAGATGTTCTATAATTAAACGAATCCACTTATTATAACGTAAGCAAGGAGGGGAAACTGCCTGCCAGGCTTCCACCCCTGTCAATCACATGCCGCGCACCTCCTCCTCGCTAATGCCCAGCATCCTGGCTATGGCCTCCACAGCCATCCCACTTTGCCGAAGGCCTGCGATTCCCTTGCCAAGCATGGCCTTCTGCGCCTCAAGCTGGGCATCCTTCTGCTCAAGCTGGGCATCCTTCTGCTTGATTAGCTTGTCACGCTCCATGATGGCCGTGTCGCGGTCCTCCAGTTCCCTAAAGAACTCATCCTCGGCATTCATCTGGCAGCGCATCTCTGGGTCGGCAGCGGCCGACTGGAGGCGGCGTACCACATATTCCATGTCGCTGTCGCCCTCAAACTGCTGCTCGTCTATCTTCACCACCTTGTTGTCATCGGCCACATTTGCCTGGTCAAAGACGCTCAGCAGCTGCTCAAGCCTGTTGTTGACCCGCCCGTGCAACAAGGGAATCTGCACGATGATGCTGTCATGCTGGAGGCTCTCCACAAAGGGGTCGGGCATTCCCTCACGCACCTCGTTGTTGTCATAGTCGTATGCCTTGTGGCTGACGTAGATGATGGGAGCCTTGATGTCGCCCACCCTGTGTCCCAGCAGGTAGATGGCCACCATAGGGATGGCATAGCGGGCCTGGGGCTCGCCCACCATATTCTCCTCGTTGTTGTACTGCAGGGCAAGGTAGCGGCGGAAGCGGAGAGTCTCGGTGGCCAGCCAGGTCTTCTGTAGCTCGATGAGCATCAGGCGGGGCTGGCCGTCCTCGTCCTCCACCGTGGCGGCAAAGTCTATGCGGAACATGGAGATGGACTCATGGCGGGTGACATTGGCATATTCGTTGCGACGGGTCTTCACCTTCAGCACCTTCTTCTTCAATAGGGCCGAGAGGATGGTGCGGGCGATGCGCTCGTCCTCCATCAGATACTTGAACACCGCATCGTAAAGCGGGTTGGCCACATATACTATCATACTTCTGCCTCCTGTTCTTCTTGTTGATTTGCTACTTTGACCTTGCAAACATACAACTTTTCCACGACACGGTCAAGGGGAAGGGTGAAGTTGTGGTAAGGTTTTTAGATTTTTAGGTCGCTTCGCTTACAGGTTATAATTGAGGTTATGAGGTTTTAAGGTTATGAGGCTATAAGGCTTTGGGGGGAGGGATAATAAAGAAGTTGGGGGAAGGTTCTTGGGTTTTTAGGTCGCTTCGCTTACAGGTTATAATTGAGGTTATGAGGTTTTAAGGTTATGAGGTTATAAGGCTTTGGGGGGAGGGACAATAAAGAAGTTGGGGTAAGGTTCTTGGGGGGGGGCTGGTCGCTTCGCTTACTGCTTACTGGTTATAAGGATTTAGAGGGGCGAAAAGAAAGGGAGAGGGGAAGGGAAAGTTGCCGTCTGTGGCACTCTCCCTTCCCCTCTCTGCGATTATGCGTGGTGTCCCTCTGGAAATGAAGGGACGGGGAACTTATCCGCCGAAATTGTCGAAGCGAATCATGTCGTCCTCCACGCCCAGGCTGTGCAGGAGGTCAAGCACGGTCTTGGCCATCATTGGGGGACCGCACAGGTAGTACTCACAATCCTCGGGAGCCTCATGCTGCTTGAGGTAGGTGTCGCCCATCACCGGTGCCACGAAGCCTGGGGTGTATTTGATGCCAGCGGCATCGGCCTTGGGGTCGGGACGGTCGAGAGCCAGATGGAAGTGGAAGTTGGGGAAGTCCTTCTCGAGCTGCAGGAAGTCGTCCAGGAAGGGAATCTCCTCCAGGGCACGCGCTCCATAGAAGTAGTGCATGGGACGCTTGCGGTCTTCCTCGCTCACGCTGTGACCCTTGAGCATGTGCATGATCTGCGCACGCAGGGGAGCCATGCCGGCGCCACCACCTACCCATATCATCTCGCGGCCTGAGCCATACACGGGACGGAACTCTCCGTAGGGGCCGCTCATTATCACCTTGTCGCCTGGCTTCAGGCTGAAGATGTAGGACGAGGCTATGCCGGGATTGACGTTCTGGAAGCCCGGGCCCTGGTCCTTGGGCTTGAAGGGAGGAGTGGCGATACGCACGTTGAGCGTGATGATGTCGCCCTCGTCGGGATAGTTGGCCATTGAGTATGCACGGACGGTGGCAGTGGGGTTGGTACACTTCAGGCCGAAGAGGCCAAACTTCTGCCATGCGGGCATGTAGGTGTCGCCAATGAGCCCCTTGTCGATGTCCTTGTCGTAGTCGATGCAGTCGAATGCGGGAATCTTGATCTGCGCATACGAGCCAGGCTCGAAGTCCATGTGCTCGCCTGCGGGCAGAGCCACCTTGTACTCCTTGATGAAGGTAGCCACGTTGCGGTTGCCTATCACGGTGCACTCCCATTCCTTGACACCCATCACAGAGTCGGCCACCTTGATGGACATGTCGCCCTTCACCTTGCACTGGCAACCCAGTCGCCAATGCTCCTTGATCTGCTTGCGGGTGAAGTGTCCCTTCTCAGAGTCGAGAATCTCGCCACCGCCCTCGGGCACCTGCAGCTTGCACTGGCCACAAGAGCCCTTGCCGCCGCAGGCACTGGGCAGATAGATGCCCTCCTGGGCAAGTGTGGAGAGCAGAGAGCCGCCCTGGCCCACCGACACGGTGTCCTTGCCATTGATAGTAATCTTCACATTGCCACTGGGTGACAAGTACTTCTTTGCCACGAGCAGGATAATCACCAGCACAAGGATGATCACCAGGAATACACCAATGCTCGCTAATATCAAATTCATATCCATTGTATATTCCTCCCGTTTAGATTTTCAAACCACTGAAGCACATAAATGCCATTGCCATCAGACCCACTGTGATGAAGGTGATGCCCAGGCCCTGGAGAGGACGGGGAACATCGGTGTAGGCCATCTTCTCGCGGATGGCGGCCAGGCCAACAATGGCCAGCAGCCAGCCGATGCCGCTGCCCAGGGCATAGGCGATGGAGTCACCAAGGCACGAAATGGCCTGGGTGCTGGTCTCGGGATCCATCTGCACACGCTGCTGCATGAACAGGGAGGCTCCCATGATAGCGCAGTTGACGGCAATCAGGGGAAGGAAGATACCCAGGGATGCATACAGCGAGGGGCTGAAGCGCTCAACCACCATCTCCACCAGCTGCACGATGCCCGCAATGACGGCAATGAACAGGATGAAGGCCAGGAAGGTGAGGTCAACACCCTTGACCAGGGCGTCAGGCCCCAGCACATAGGTCTGCAGGGCATAATCGACAGGCACGGTGACTACCAGCACAAAGGTGACTGCGACACCCAGGCCCAGGGCTGTCTTCACATTCTTGGATACGGCCAGATAAGAGCACATACCCAGGAAGAATGCGAATATCATGTTGTCCACAAAGATAGAGCGGACGAACAAACTAATCATGTGTTCCATAATTCTATTCTTGTTTTAATGAGGTATGTGTCACTTCTTCTCCTCCTTGTTCAGCGAGCGGTGAGCCCAGATGACACATCCCACGATAATCAGGGACATGGCCGGCATCACCATCATGCCATTGTTGAGGTACCAGCCTCCGTTCTCCACATACCAGCTGGCGGGCACGATGTGGAAGCCCAGCAGGGTGCCGAAGCCGAAGAGCTCACGCACGAAGCCTACTGCCACCAGCACCAGGGCATAGCCCAGGCCATTGCCGATGCCATCGAGGAAGGACTCCCAGGGGCCGTTCTGCATGGCAAAAGCCTCAAGGCGGCCCATCAGGATACAGTTGGTGATAATCAGGCCCACATACACCGAGAGGGCTACACTCACGTCATACACATAAGCCTTGAGCACCTGGCTCACGATGGTCACAAGAGCAGCCACGACCACCAGCTGCACGATGATGCGGATGCGGTTGGGGATAGTCTTGCGCAACAATGAAATAATCACATTTGAGAAAGCCGTGATGACGGTAACGCTCAGTCCCATCACAATGGCTGGCTTCAGCTGGGAGGTAACAGCCAGCGCGGAGCAGATACCCAGAACCTGTACAGCCACAGGGTTGTTGAGGTTCAGCGGACCGGTCAATGCCTCACGGTTCTCCTTAGAAAACAAATTACTCATAATTCTCTGTTCCTCCTAAGATTAGTTGTTTGATGTGTTCTCGCACTCCACGTCATTCACGGCTGCGCCGCAGCTGTCGGCCCCGGCGGCTGCGCTGCCGAGCAGTGCGGGAGTCTTTGACTCGATGAACTTGCTGTAAGCCTTCAGTCCATCATTGACCATGGCGCCCACGCCTGCGCTGGTGAGGGTGGCGCCGGTAACGCCATCGACCTCGGTGACCTTGCTGGCAGTGCCCTTCTTCACCACTGTGAGGGCTATCTCATGCGAGGGGTCGCTCTCGTCGTAGATGGGCTTGCCGATGAACTGCTCCTGGAAGTCGCGGTCGGCGATGCGGGCGCCCAGTCCGGCAGTCTCGCTCTCGTGATAGAAGTAAGCGCCCTTCACGGTGGGCACGTTGCAGTCAAAGGACAATGCGAGATAGCCCCACAGGCCACCCCACAGGCCACGGCCCACGACGGGCAGCACATACACTTCCTCGCCGCTCTTGCTCTTGCCCACAAACACATGCAGGCGGCCTTCCTTGATGGCCTTGCCGTAGCTGCTCTCAAACTGGCCCTCGTAGGGAGTCATGACTGCCTGGCTGGCATCGAGGACGAAGTCCTGCACCTTGTCAAACTCGGCCTTCACATCTATCGAGTCGCGGTTGAATCCCATGGCCGTCAGTATCTGGCCCTTGGTGTCATTCTCCACATTCGCGTCCTGGGTGGGCTTCAGCGCCGAGCTTACAAAAGCCAGCAGGAAGGCCACCACCACCACCATCACAGCGGCATACACGATGGTGTAGGTGTTGCTGTTGGTGTTGAGTCCCGTCTTCACTTCCTTTATCTCAGATGCAGGAGCGCCACAGATAGGGCACTTCTCGGGCATTGAGGCTGCCTCGAATGTCTGTCCACAGACATTACACTTGAATTTCTTTGCCATATCTTTCCTCTCCTTATTTAATTGCACGTTTGGCGCGCTTGTTGATGTTGCTCTGCACGAAGCAGTAGTCAATGAGCGGCGCGAAGGCGTTCATCAGCAGGATGGCGAGCATCATGCCCTCGGGGAAACCGGGGTTGAGCACCCTCACCATCACGGCCACGACACCTATCAGGAAACCATAGATGTACTTGCCGCACTCTGTGCGCGCGCTGGTCACGGGGTCGGTGGCCATGAACACGGCGCCGAAGGCAAAACCGCCCAGCACCAGATGCTGGTACCACAGGATGTGGTTGCCATTCACGCCCTGCAGCAGGAGTCCCATCAGGGCACCGCCCACAAAGACGCTCAGCATGGTCTTCCAGCTGGCCACACCTGTCCAGAGCAGCAGGATTGCGCCCAGGGCAATGGCGATGATGCTGGTCTCGCCCACCGAGCCGGGGATGAGACCCACGATGGCATTGTGGATTGTCTGGCAGTCAAATCCCTGGAAGCCAGCCTCCACAGCCGCGCCAAGGGGTGTGGCCGAGGTGGCCACATCGGCAAGGTTGTTGCCCAGGCCGCATATCTGGTCCTGAGCCACCCACACCTTGCTGTCGCCTGTCATGGCCGAGGGGTAGCTGAAGAAGAGGAAGGCGCGGGTGACAAGGGCGGGGTTGAACACGTTCATGCCCGTGCCGCCGAAAATCTCCTTGGCCAATATCACGCTGAAAGCCACTGCGATGGCCAGCATCCACAGGGGCAGGGTCACGGGCACTATCAAGGGGATGATGATACCCGATACCAGGAAGCCCTCCTGAATCTCCTCACCCTTCCACTGGGCCACGACAAACTCGATGCCAAGGCCCACCACATAGCTCACCACTATCTTGGGCAGGACGGCCAGGAAACCATAGCCAAACACCTCCCAGAAGGAGGCGCTGTCCAGCGTGCCCGCTGCCAGATAGTTCTGGTAGCCCACGTTGTACATGCCGAAGAGCAGTGCGGGCAGCAGTGCAAGCACCACAAAGCTCATGATGCGCTTGCTGTCGATGGCGTCGTGGATGTTCACGCTGCCCACACGCGAGGTCGTGTTGGGAACGAAAGCGAAGGTCTCGAATCCGTCCACCAGGCTGCGGAAGGCATGGAACTTGCCTCCCTCTTCCACGTAGGGCTTTATGTGATCGAATAAATTTCTGATTGCTTTCATATTTGTATTACTGTTTCTTTATGCGTTTTCCTTTCTGAGGATGTCAAGTCCCTGGCGCACGATGCGCTGCAGTTCCAGTTTGGAGCTATCGACAAACTCGGCAATGGCGAAGTCCTCGGGAGCCACCTCGTAGATACCCAGAGCCTCCTGGCGGTCGATGTCGCCCGCTATGATGGCCTTCACCAGGTAGCCTGCATAGATGTCCATGGGGAACACGCGGTCATACTCACCGCTCATGATCATGTGACGCTCACCGCCCTTTACGCGCGCGTCCATAATATATTCCTTCTTCTTGCCCAGCAGCCAGCTGAAGTAACTGCGGTGCGTGCTGAAGGTGTTCAGCCTGGGGCTTATCCATCCCAGGAACTCATCGGCATGGTCACCCTCGGGGATGACGTTCACCTCAGTGGCATGCGCGGCCAGGAAGGAGTCGGCGGTGGTCTTCAGGCCAGTCATCACGTTGCCGTTGATGATACGCACATCGCTGGTGTTGATGCGTCCGTCCAGCAGGGTAGAGAGCTTCTGGCCCACCTTTATCTGATAATAGGCGGGAGCCTTCACCTCACTGCCTGCCAGGGCAATGGTGCGTGTGAGGTCCACCTGCCCGGTGAGCATCAGCCTGCCCACGAATATCACCTCCTCGGCACCCAGTGTCCACACCACCTCGCCCTTGTTCACAGGGTCGATATGGTTGATTTGCACACCCACATTGCCTGCGGGGGCGGGCCCGTCAAACACGGTCACCTCGCAGTCCCTGGCCCCGAGCAGTGCCTCGCTCGTCTGCCTGGCACTCACGCCCAGATGCACCTTGGCCATACGGGAGAGGGCTGTCAGTCCTGCCTGGAAGGCCTTCTCCTGGCCCTTGAGGATGTACTCAAAGTCCTGGCTGAGGGGCATGCTGTTGAACGCGCTCACGAAGATAGCCTTGGGCGTGTCCTCGGGCGAGGCCACCACATCATAGGGACGCTGGCGGAAGAAGCCAAACAGGCCGCTCTCCAGGAGCAGGCTCTTCACATCGCCCTTGGTGTCAAACTGGCGTGCCTCCTGCTTCTCGCCGGCCTGCACATGGATGGCCAGCAACTTGCGGCGGTCGCCACGCTCTACCTGGGAAACCGTTCCACTGACCGGACTCACGAATTTCACCTCGGGGTGCAGCTTGTCTGCAAAGAGGGCGTCACCGGCTTTCACGGCATCACCTTCCTTCACCACCACACGGGGCTTCAGGCCTGGAAAGTCATCGGGGCACAGCGCATACTCGCCACCACAGGGGATGGAAGAGGCTTGCAGTGCCGCCTTTCCCTTCAGATTGACATCAAGGCCCTTACTTAATTTGATTACCTTTGTCATATCAAGAACAAAATAACGTTACCTTAAAAGTGCTGCAAAATTACTTAAAAAAAGCGATTTGCCCTTGCAAACCGAATTTTATTTGTACTTTTGACCCGTTTAATCGGGCACAGGGGCACACCGTCATGCACAGCCCCCTGCCCCAAGGGCAACGTACAAGTAAACCACAAGACTCATCAAAGCACTCAAATACCTGTTCCGCCTCTGCGTGCTGGTCATGCTCGGAGGCTATCTGATGCTGCTGGGAATCACGGCCATACCGTGGGTGCAGCGGCGGCTGGCGGGCATCGCGGCCAATGCGCTTGCCGAGCGCACGGGCACTCGTGTGCTGGTGCAAAGGGTGCGTGTGGGACTGCCGGGCCGCCTCATCGTGGATGGCCTGCAGGTGTATGACCGCAGCGACACCCTCATGCTGTATGTCCCGCGCGTGGCTGCCAAGCTCGACATTGCCCCACTCCTCGAGAAGCGTATCTGCATCAGCAACGCCCAGCTGTTTGGGGCGCGTGCCGTGCTCTACCATGCCGTGCCCGACAGCGCACCCAACTGGCAGTTTCTCATTGATGCCTTCAGCAATCCCCACGACACCACATCCTCGCCCATCAACCTGCGCATACGCTCGCTGCTGGTGCGCCGCTGCCAGGCCAGGTACGACCGCCTGTATGAGCCGCGCACACCGGGAAGGCTCGACCGCAACCATATCTCGCTCGCCAACCTGAGCGTGACGGCCAGGCTGGGATGCCTCACACGCGACTCGGTCAACGTGACCCTGGAGAGGATGGCATGCCGCGAACAGAGCGGACTGGAACTGAGCAAACTGCAATTCCACCTCCAGGCCAACCGCGACTCCCTGCGCCTGGAGCACCTGGACATGCAGTTGCCGCACACCTCGCTTGCCATCCCGCTGCTCACTGCCACCTACCACGGACTGCCCGCCAAGGGAGACTCCCTGCGCAACTGGATAGGCCGCATGCAGGCCAGCGCGCAAGTTGGCCTGCACGTCACGCCTGCCGACCTGGCCCCGCTGCTGCCCTCGCTGGGACATGCAGGCAAGGCCCTGTCGCTCTCGGCACTGGCACGGCTGGCCCCAGGTGGCCGCCTGAGTCTGGCAAGCGTGTGCCTGTCCACCGACGATGGCACGCTCACCCTCGAGGCTGGCATGCAGGGCAATGACCTCCTGGGCATGCCCTCATGCACGGCACACATCCACAACCTGGCTGTCACCCACAGCCTGTGGGCACAGTTGCCAGAGTGGCTGCCCTCGCTGCCTCCCTCGCTGCCACAGCGGCTGCAGCCACTGGGCGATGTGCATGCCACAGGCCTGCTATACTACAGTCCCAGGCAGGCACGGGCCGACCTGGCCGTCCGCACCGACGCGGGCAACGTGCAGGTCAAGGGCAGCCTGGCCGACCGCAACCGCTTCCAGGCCCACCTCACACTGGAGCACGCACAGATTGACGCCTTCCTGAGCACGGCCTCGCAGGCACAGCCACTGGCCATGTCGGCCACGCTGTCGGCACAGGGCCAGTTGCGGGGGCCGCAGGACAAGCCCGAGGTGCATGCCACGGGCAACGTGCAGTCGCTCAGCCTGCGCCAGCACACCTTCCACGACATTCCCTTCCAGGGCTCCATGGCAGGACACGACTACCACCTGGCCCTGCAGGCCAACGAGGAGCAGGGACAGGTGTCGCTGGACGCACAGGCCACCCTCCCCCCATCGGGCACCCGTCACATCACGCTCACGGCAGCCCTGGAGCAGTTCAGCCCCTGGGCGCTCCATCTCACCAAGGCCCTGCCTGGCGAGAGCATCACAGGACAGATACAGGCCAGCGTGAGCATGCCCAGGACCGGCCAGCCCGAGGGAGAGGCGCACATAGGCAACCTGTCGCTGCTGTCCCAGGAAAAGGGAAGGCTCGACATCGGCAACATCGACCTCACCTGCCACAGCGACTCGGGCTTCCAGCGCGTGAGCCTGCTGAGCGACGTGGCCAGCATGGAGGCCACAGGCACCTTTGCCTGGAAGTCCATCCCCAGGGCCGTGCTCGCGATAGCCCACCAGCACCTGCCCAGCCTCATCACCGCCCCCCACCAGGCCGAGGGGGCAGGGGACGTGGACCTCAACTTCAACCTGCGCGTGCGCGACACGGCAGTGGTGGCGCGGCTCACCGGCACCAGCCTGGCCATACCCGAGGAGGCCGTCGTGCACGGATACATACACAGCGGGGTGAGCCTGATGGAACTGGACGGGCAGATTCCCCGCCTGCACCTGGGCAACGAGCAACTGCTCAACGGAAGTCTGCGCGTGGAGTGCACCGCGCGCAACATGCAGGCAAGCCTGCGCGCACAGCGCATGATGAAGGGGCGGCCTGTGGACATTGACCTGGCCGCCTACACCGAGAATGACCGGCTGGTGACCAGGCTCGGCTGGGACAACCAGGCACGCCCGCTACAGAGGGGAGCCCTGAGCCTGGCCACGCAGTTCCTGAAGGACCCCGATGGCAAGACCGCCATACAGGCAAGGCTCAACCCCTCGGACATCGTCATCAGCGACTCGGTGTGGACAGTGCATCCCGGCACCATACACTGGCACCACGGCATGGCCGACATCGGCAACGTGAGCCTGTCCAACAGCGACCGCTACTTTGCGCTCAACGGCAGGGTGTCGGCCCAGGAGGAGGACACCCTCACGGTGGACGTGAAGGACTTTGACCTCTCCTACCTGTTCAATATCATCAACTTCCACGCAGTGGACTTCAGCGGGTTTGCCACAGGCCGGGTGTATGGGCGCACGCTGATGCGCTCGCCGCAGGCCGACGCCTTCCTGCAGGTGCATGACTTCTCGTTCAACGATGCCGGCTTGGGCGAGATGGACGTGCATGTCAACTGGGGCGCGCGCCCGAAGACTATCCAGCTCGATGCCTACATACAGGACCCGCCAGCCCGCCAGCAGACCACGGTGCGGGGAAGCATCACCGTGGGGCATGGCCCTGGATCGGGGCTCGACCTCGACATCGACACCCGGCGCATGGACCTGCACTTCCTGCACCGCTACGCCTCGGCCATCTTCAGCAAGATGGAGGGCAGGGTCACGGGAGCATGCCGCGTGTTTGGCCCCTTCAAGAACATCAACCTGCAGGGCAAGGCGGTGGCCGAGGAGGCCACAGTGCGCGTGGCCTCGCTGGGGGTTGACTACCACCTGGCCGGCGACAGCGTCATCCTGGTGCCCGACACCATACGCTTTCCAGGGGCCACCATCTACGACAACCTGGGAGGGCCCGGCTCCTCGGAGCATGCGGCACGCCTGAGGGGCGAGCTCACGCACCACCACCTGAGCCACATGGCCTATGACATCCATGTGGATGCCAACAACATCCTGGGCTACAACTTCCCGCAGATGGAGGACCTGAACTTTTGCGGCACGGTATATGCCTCGGGCACAGCGCATGTGTATGGGCAGCCTGGCTCGGTGAACATCGATGTGAAGGCCACGCCGCAGAGCGGAACCACCCTGGTGTATGATGCCTCATCGCCCACCACGGTCACCGACGCCAGCTTCATCACCTATGTGTCCCATGCCGACAGCGCGCAGGCCGCCACCCAGGCGGCCAAGCAGGAAGCCCCGGCCATCAGCAGCGACATGCACCTCAACTTTGACCTGGACGTCACTCCAGAGGCCACCATGCAGGTGCTCATGGATGCCAAGTCGGGCGACTACATCAATCTCTACGGCAACGGACGCATACTGGCCAACTACTACAACAAGGGCAAGTTCCAGATGTATGGCACCTACCGCGTGGACCACGGCCTGTACAAGCTCTCGCTGCAGGATGTCATCCGCAAGGACTTTGCCTTCCGCCCGGGCGGCACGGTCACCTTCGGCGGCGACCCCGGCAAGGCTGCCCTGCAGCTCACAGCCGTGTATAGCGTGCCCAACGTGTCGCTCGAGGACCTCTCGTCGAGCAGCCTGGGATTGTCCAACACGAGGGTGGACTGCGTGATGAACATCGGTGGGGAGGCTTTCGCGCCCACCATCTCCTTTGACTTCGACCTGCCCAATGCCAACGAGGACGAGAAGCGCATGGTGCGCTCGATGCTCAGCACCGACGAGGAGAGGAACATGCAGGTGATATACCTGCTGGGCATCGGACGCTTCTACAACCAGAACGCGCAGATGCAGAACGCGGGCACACAGAGCGGCACGGCCATGAACTCGCTCATCAGCAGCACACTGAGCAGCCAGTTCAACCAGTTTATGAGCAATGCCATGGGCTCGCACAACTGGTCGTTTGGGGCCAATCTGCGCACGGGAGAGACGGGCTGGGACCAACTGGACATCGAGGGCATACTGAGCGGGAGGCTGCTCAACAACCGCCTGCTTATCAACGGCAACTTCGGTTACAGGGAGAGTTACTACAGCACCAACAACTTCATAGGGGACTTCGATGTGCAGTATCTGCTCACCCCCAACGGCAACCTCTCGCTCAAGGCATATAATCAGACCAACGACCGATACTTCATCCAGTCGTCACTCACCACGCAGGGCATAGGCTTGCAGTTCAAGCGCGACTTCAACAGCTGGCGGGGCGTGTTCCGCCGCACCCGCAAGTCCAAGCAGCAGAAGCCTGCCACACCTGCCCCCTCACAGCCTGACAGGCAACAGAAGTAGCAAGCCACAAAGGGCTGCAAGCCCCCTCACTGACTATCCGAGCCCCCTCCCTGCCTATCCGAGCCCCCTCCCTGCCTCCCCCAAGGGGGAGGGGTGCTTCCACTTTGGGGGAGAAAGCGAGGCCATCCTTGCCCTCCTCCTGGGCAAGGATGGCCTTTCTGCTTGCGGGGGAGGGGGAATGCCGCTGGCCTGTTTCCACACCACCTTGTACATGCCACCACGGTGGGATGACTGAGGCAGCGCACTGCATCGGCCAACGCAGCACGCTGCATTGGCAATCGCAGCGCGCTGCGTTGACCGTCCAGCCCAGGCTGAACGAATGGAGCAGCACGCTGCATTGGCGATCGCAGTGCGCTGCGTTGACCGTCCAGCCCAGGCTGAACGAATGGAGCAGCACACCGCCCCCGCCATCGCAGCGTGATGCGAGGAAAAAGGCGTAACTTTGCAGGCGAAACAGAAAACGCAAGAAAGATGCAGTGGAAAGGAAAGGACATGAGCCGCAGGCTGGCTGGAAAACTAAGGGGGAACTATCAGATAACGGAGCGCACCGCCTACAGTGTGCTGGTCATCATCAGCTGCTCGCACTTGCTCAATGACATGCTGCAGTCGGTGGTGCCTGCCGTGTACCCCATCCTGAAGGAGTCCTACAGTCTGAGCTTCGTGCAGGTGGGCATCATCACCTTCCTGCTGCAGCTCACCTCGTCCATCATACAGCCCTTTGTGGGGCTGTACGCCGACCGCCGGCCGCGCCCCTACTCACTGGCCTGGGGCATGTGCTTCACGCTGGCCGGCCTGCTGCTGCTGGCCTGGGCCGCGTCCTTTGCCACCATCCTGCTGGCGGTGTGCCTGATAGGCATAGGCTCGGCGGTGTTCCACCCCGAAGCCTCACGCGTGGCGCAGATGGCCAGCGGTGGCAAGAAGGGACTGGCGCAGAGCATCTTCCAGGTGGGCGGCAATGGCGGATCGGCACTGGGGCCCCTGCTGGCCGCGCTGCTGGTACTCCCCTATGGGCAGCACAGCATCAGCGCGCTGGCCCTGCTGGCTGTGCTGGCCTGCCTGCTGCTGGTGCGCATAGGCGGCTGGTACAGCGCGCGCCTGGCCTACTGCACCAGCCACCACACGCCCGCCCCGCAGCCCACGCACAGGCTCTCGCCCGGCATGGTGCGCTGGTGCATGACCATGCTGGTGGTGCTCATCTTCTCGAAGTACTTCTGCACGGCGTGCATCAC
>JBNMJN010000066.1:0-14881 GCA_050873805.1 Prevotellaceae bacterium
CCCCCCGGGGGGAGGCTGGGCGGGGGCTCGCTCGCTGGCTGGGAGGGGGCTCGCTGGTCCTGCCTACTCGTTGCTCCTGAGCGTCTCTACAGGATTGGCCGAAGCCGCACGCCACGTCTGCCACAGGATGGAGAGCATGGCCACCAGCAGGGTGACGAGAGCAGAGAGAGGAAGCACATACCATGGGAACGGAATCGCATAGTGGAAGTCCTGCAGGTAACGCTGCATCAGCCACACGCTCACAGGCGTGGCCAGCACGATGGCCACCAGCGTGGTGAGCACATAGCGCAGGGACAACCAGCCCACCACAGCCCACTTGCCATAGCCGAACACACGGCGCAGGGCTATCTGCCTGCCCTGCTGAGTGGCAAAATAGACCGACATGGCCAGCAGGCCAAGGGCTGAGATAAGGATGCTGATGAACATGAACACCAGCACGAGCATCATGGTGTTGCGCGTGCCCGATAGTTCCTGGCGCAAGTGGTCCTGCACGTATTCAGCATTCCCCTCATAGGGCAACCCAGTCAGTTCCTGGGCGGTGGCCGTGAAGGTCTTGTTCACCGCCGCAAGCGCACCGGCCTTGTCGCCCTGCACCTCAATGACCATGTTGAAGATGTAGTCATAGTACTGTGGGATGAGCGCGACGCAGTTGTGACTGTCCTCCATGGGGTTGTCCATGGCAGAGTTCACATTGTAGTCGGCAATTACTCCACACACCTGCGTGGCCTCCTGGCCATCCTGCGCAGGCACCACATAGGGATTCTGGCGGCTCACACCATAGCGGCGGCGCGACTCCTCGCTGACAAACTCCATGCCAGGCAGTGGCTGCGTGTATTGGTCCACAATGCGGAAGCCCAGTATGCTGAATGCCACCGAGTCAAGGCGTGAGCGTCGCATCCACGACTGCTTCTCGCCCTCCCTGTGCACGCCATCGTGTCCGCACGCCCAGGGCACCGAGCTGGCCACGCCCACACGGCGCACCTGAGGCAGGCTGGCCAGGCGGTCATGCAGCATCCGCTGGCGGTCCTTGTCCATGCCCAATGCCCAGGTCTTCAGGGTGATGATGCCCTCGGTGCGGTAACCCGTTGGGCGATTCAGCATGTGCCTCATCTGCAAGGCCATGCACAAGCCAGCCGACACCAGCACCATGCTGATGGCACTCTGCACCACCATGAACACGCGTCCCAGCACCATCTTGCTGCGGAAGCGAAAGTCGCCTCTCACCACATCAATGGGCTTGATGCGCAGCACCTGCATGGCCGGCACGAGAGCCGCGAGCAGCGACACGAGCGCGATTCCTGCCAGGGCCACGGCTATCGATACGGCATCAGTGGGAAACTTGATGCTGGCTGTGAGCCAGCCATCGAAGAGCGGGCGAAAGGCAAAGGCCACCAGGAAGCCCAGCAGGGAACAGGAGGCGGTGAAGAGGAGGGACTCGGCCATGTAACGCCTGAGCACACTCCAGCGGGTCTCCCCCACCAATTGGCGCGTGGCCATCTCACGCGCGCGCCGTCCAGTCTGCGCCACAGTGAGGTTGACATAGTTGAGCAAGGCCGACAGCAGCAGCACCAGAGCCACCACCATCAGGGTGAGCACCGTGGCGCGGTTGCCACTGCGCAGCGGTTCGTACTTGTCAATGGATGAGAAATAGAGGTCGCTCACCCGCACAAGCGACGAGCCATAGAAGAAGCCTCCATTGCTGGAATCGTCCTGCCACCAGTCCCAGTAGCCCTTGTAGCCCTTGAGCAAGTCCCGCTCCACTTGCGCGGGGTCAGCGCCAGGAGCCAGGCGCACAAAGGTGAGCGCGCTCCCGAAGTTGTCCATCTCGGGCATCATGCCCTGGGCCTGGACGATGGGCAGCAGCATGTCCTGGGGCATGAAGATGCTGGAGGCGTCCATGTCGGGCATCACGCCCGTGACATGCAAGCGCAGGCGGTGCTCCTTGTCCTTCTGCCAGGTGAGCGTCTTGCCCACGGCGTCGGCAGTGCCAAATGCCTTTTGGGCAAAACTCTCGCTGAGCACCACCGACTCCGCATCCTGCAAGGCATGACGTGTGCTGCCCTGCAAGAGTGGGACGCTCATGTAAGTGAAGAAGTCGGCATCCACGGCCGAAGCCTTCGTCTTGTAATACTGGTCACCCACCAGCACGTCCTGGCTGCCCAGCGTGCACAGCCTGGTCCACGAGGTGATGGACGGAATCTGGGCCAGGATGTGCTTGCCTGTACCCAGCGTCATGCCCACACTGTTGCCCATGCCAATGGCATAGATGCTGTCATAGGAGGGGCTGGTGCGCCCCACCGTATATTCTGTGTGGGCATAGGAGCCCAGCAGGATTACAAATCCCAGCGCTACAGCAAGGCCGAAAGCCTCAATAGCGGTATAGAGCTTGTTCCTCTGGAGAAACGTGAAGAATGTTTTCATATTTTGCGGTTGTACGGTTGTGCGGTTTTACGGTTGTACGGTTGTATGGTTGTATGGTTGTATGGTTTTACAGTTATGCGGTTATGCGGTTATATGGTTGTGCGTCCATACGGCTGTGTTGCCGCATGGGTACGCAGAATCACAGGACAGCCACTACAGCACATTGGGCTCCAAGCCAGCCACCACCTGACCATCGAAGAGTTCAACGATGCGCTGGGCAAAGGTTGCGTCGTGCTTGCTGTGTGTGACCATCACGATGGTCACACCCTCATGGTTGAGTTGCTCCAGCAGTTCCATCACCTCCAGGCCGTTCTTGGAGTCCAGGTTACCCGTAGGCTCATCGGCCAGGAGAAGCGAGGGCTTTGTGACCACCGCACGCGCTATGGCCACACGCTGCTGTTGGCCACCTGAGAGTTGCTGGGGATAGTGGTGGCTGCGGTGGCTCATCTTGAGTTTGCGCAGTATCTCCACTACCCTCTCCTTACGTTCCCTGGCAGGAACGCCCAGTGCCTTGAGCGGCAGTTCCACGTTCTCCTCCACATTGAGCTCATCGATGAGGTTGAAGCCCTGGAACACAAAGCCAATGCGTCCACGGCGGAAGAGGGTGCGCTCACGCTCCTTGAGGCTGCCCACCTCCTGCCCATCCAGCCAGTACTGGCCACTGGTGGGATTGTCCAGCAGACCCAATATATTAAGTAATGTGGACTTGCCACAACCCGATGGGCCCATGACAGCGACAAACTCGCCATCGCTCACCTCCATACTCACCCCATTGAGGGCATGGGTCTCCACCTCGTCGGTATGGAACACCTTGGTAAGATTCTCTACCTTGATCATCCTTCTGTATCTTTATTCTGATTACTCTTTTGCGTTGTTTACAGGCACAAAGGTAGGACTTCCTGGCAGAAGAGGCGCACGCAGGATGTTCCCAGGAGTCCGATTGGATGAAATTCACACACCCCGATGTATGATTATCATACACATTTGACGTACCTTTGCACACAGAGATGAGGTTGGGAGGTTAGAAGGTTTGAAGGTTGGGAGGTTTGAAGGCTTGGAGGCTTGGAGGTTATGAAAGGGCGGATGAGCCAATGTGTACGCGGGATAAGATGCGATGCAGAAAGGACGTATAGTCCTGGAAGCACAAGCCCACAAAACCGTAAAACCATACAACCGCACAACCATACAACCGCACAACCGCACAACCGTAAAACCGCATAACCGCATAACCGCATAACCGCATAACCGCAAAACATGTCCCAATATGGTACGATAGTCATCGTGGATGACAGCCCAGCCATCCTCACCGCGCTCAAGATATGCCTGGCTGGCACCTTTGAGCGAGTGGTTACCCTGTCCTCGCCCGAGAGCCTGCCCACACTGCTGCAGCAGGAGAAGGCATCTGTGGTGCTGATGGACATGAACTTCACCCTGGGCATGAACACCGGGCAGGAGGGACTCACCTGGCTGCGCACGCTCAAACGCCTGCATCCCCAGTTGCCCGTGGTGCTCATCACAGCATACGCCGATGTGCAGCTGGCCGTCAAGTGCCTCAAGGCAGGCGCGGCCGACTTCGTGACCAAACCCTGGGACAACGAGGAACTGCTGCGCACACTGAAGGATGCGATAGACAAGTGTGAGGAGATTCCCTCGCTGGACGAACTGGAACGCAACCATGTGCTGAGGGTCGTGGACCACTGCCATGGCAACATCAGCCGCGCAGCCGAACTGCTGGGCATCACACGCCAGACGCTCTATGCCAAACTGCACCGCCCATGAGCCTGTCCTGCCCTACATTTGCCCAGTGGAGTGAGGCCATCCCCACATTGCTGCAGACCCAGGTGGCTATGCCCGTGTGGCTGCTCCTGGTGGTTCCCGCAGCCGTGCTGGCCATCTGGCTGGCCATACGTCACCAGCACCAGAAGTCGCTCGCCACCAAGGCATGGCTGATGAATGAGGCTCTGCGCAACGAGGACTTCCAGTTCAAGCTGTCCTGCCAGGGGCTCTCGGCTGGGGAGCGCGCGCTGATGGATGCGCTCAACAACATGGGGCAAGAGATAGGAATCCTGATGAACAAGCATGAGGTAGAGTCGTGGAAGAAGTTGACCCGTGTGCTCACGCATGAGATTATGAACTCCATCGCACCCATCTCCTGCATCACCCAGGCTTGGCTCAATAACCCACAAGTCAAGGGCTCGCCTTACGAGGAGGGGCTGAGAGCCATAGGCGACACCACGGCCTCGCTGGCAACCTTTGTGGAGAGTTACCGCAAGATGACCCGACTGCAGGAACCTGTGCCCTGCAAGGTGAGCCTGGACGAGGCGGCAAGCAGTCTGCAGGCCATGTACCCGCAGGTGACGTGGCAGGTGCATCTGAGTGACGCACCCACAGTGCGGACTGACCCTCACCTCCTGCACCAGATACTCATCAACCTGGCCAAGAATGCCATAGAAGCAGGAGCAACGCGTATCGGGCTTCACTGGCACGATGCCCTGCTCATCAGCAATAACGGACAGCCCATCCCCGCAGAAGTGCGCCGCGAGATATTCGTCCCCTTCTTCACCACCAAGCGTACAGGCAACGGCATTGGCCTGTCCTTCTCACACCAGACAATCATGGCACAGGGAGGCAACCTAAGTCTGCTCCCCATGCCTGTGAGTGACTACCACACCACCTTCGCGCTCTCGTTCCATGGCGAGAGGGACTTGCCTGGCACGCTCATCTGACCCACCTGCCACGCGCAGGCTTCCACAAAAGCGCAGGCCACATGCCTGCCAGGCGGAAGGAGACAGGTACGGGGCAACATGCGCCTTCATGGCCAATGCCTCTTGCCTAAACGACAGGAAATAGCCTAAACGACAAAACGACAGGTTGACTAAACCACAAAAGCGTGCATTTCTGACAATTAGAATATTTTTTCCTGGGCGCAGCTAAACTCGGAACAAACTTTCTTTGCTTACTTTGCATGTGTAAATTCCCTATCGGAAACCGTAAAGCATACAAGCATGACCAAGAGAATCATACTCCTCATCGTGCTCTCATGGCTGGCGATGGCGACTTTGACCACCTTCGCGCAACAGAGAACAGACACCACCTACACGTTCCGCTTCTTGCCACAGAAGGACATGTTCTATGTGCCATGGAAGGGCAACGGCCACGAACTGGCGCGCCTGCTGGAGTGCATAGAGCGCAACCAGACGGACATCAAGAACGGGCAACTGCCCCTCTATGTGGACGGATACTGCGACTCTGGCCTGACGGAACAGGCAAGCATGGCCATCGCAAAGGCACGCTCCAACCGTGTGAAATCGGAACTGATTACGCGAAAAGGGTTGCACGAAGGCAACTTCATCACCCACAACCACACCTCGGGTGGCGACTTCGTGACGGTACACATCATTCTGAAGAAAGATGACGCACCTACCCGTGAGAAGGAGGAGGAAGCGACAACACGCACCAAGAACGACGAGGTGGCAGGAACGGTCCTGCAATCTGAAGAGGCCAAGGTGCCTGCCAGCCAGGGAAACGCGCACGAGGCCGGCACGTCCCGCTCACAGGCCAATGCGGGATTGTACTTGCGTGCCAACCTGCCCCGTTGGGCAACCCTCACGCCTGACCTGGGGGGCGAATGGCGCGTAAGCCACTCATTCAGCATCTCGGTGAACGGCTCGTGGACTTCCTGGTCATGGAACAGCAAAGCCAGGAGATATGCCCTGTGGGAAGTGATGCCTGAGCTCCGCTATTATATAGGTAAGGAAAAACGGGGCTACCTGGGCGCGATGTTCAAGGCAGGACAGTTCAACTACAAGTTCTCGGCAACAGGCAAGCAAGGCGACCTGATGGGCGGCGGACTGACGGGCGGCTACCAGATAGGGCTAAGCAGCACACTGGCACTGGACCTCTCGGTGGGGGTGGGCTATGTACATGCCGACTATGACAAATATACCATCACCGATGGTGTGCGAGTGAAAGGAGGCAGCGGGAGCAAGAACTATTGGGGCATGAACCACCTTGGCGTATCGCTTGTATGGAACGTCTTCTAATTTCATGGGGGAAAGGAGAGAACAGCATGAAGAGCAATCAGCACATCTATATGGCCAGCACCGCGATTCTGGCACTTATACTATGCACATTATGCACGTCCTGTGTAAAGGACGAACTGCATGACACACCGCACCCCTGCCATGGAGCGGTGGTCGTGACGGCCGACTGGAGCGGAAGGAGCAGCGAGGCCTGCATCCCGCAGCAACACATCCTGAGGATAGGCGAGCAGGAACAGGAGGCAGGCGGTGACGCCAACATGTTAGGGCAACTGCTGCCACCTGGACAATATACACTGGCCGTGTATAATCGTCCCAAACAGATGACCGTCACAGGCAACACGGCTATGGTCAACAGCACGCAGCAAGGGGGTGTGTCGCCCCAGCCTGGCTATCTGTTTGCCGCTGTACAGGACATCTGTGTCCAGGCAGACGACACGGTCTGCGTCACAGCCCACATGAAGCAGCTGGTGCGCAGGCTCAATCTCGAACTGATTGCCACCGAGGGTGACTACAGCCGTGTGCTGCAGGCCACAGCCACGCTCTCGGGAGTGGCATCGGCCGTGGACATAGTGACTGGCGAGCGGAGTGTACCAACTCAGACATCTGAACTTTTCACGCAAGAAGGCAACAAGTTCACGCTCCACTTCAGGCTGGCAGGCATAGTCGAGGCGCATGCGCAGAGGCTGACAGTGGACATCACTTTCAACAATGGTGACATGCAGCGGATAGAGAGCGACCTGACCAATTCCATGAGGGACTTCAACAGCGGCAAAGAACCGATTCGGCTTGCCGGAAACCTGCTGCTGCCCGTAGAGGCAGGAGGGGCAGGAGCGACCATCACTGGCTGGAACGAGACCGACAACGGCAATGTGGAGGCAAACTGAGAACCGGCACCCAAGGCGGCAAGAGCATGCTGGCCAGCACAAGCAGAGCAAACAGAACACTACATATAATTACCCAACAAGCAAAAACAAGTCATTATGAAGAAGATGTATTCGAGACTATTCATCCTTGCAACAGCGGCAACCCTGATACCTGCATGCACCAGCGAGAGCAACGAGGAAACCAATAGCCCTGTGGCAGCACAGGTGACGGCTGGCGTGAGCGGCCCGCAGACGCGCGCTGTGGACAACAAGTGGAACGCTGACCAGATAGGTGTGATGGTGGTGGAAGCCACAGGAGCGACCACCACAATGGGCAGCAAGTACCAGAATGTGGGCTACATGACCACAAGCACGGGCACCAGCGCCGACTTCACCCCGATAGCTGCGGGGGGCGGCATCTTCTTCGAAGACGCCACTGCCGAGTTTACCTTTGCCGCCTATGCGCCTTACTCGCCAAGCGCAAGTGCTTCGGTCCTGCCCGGCAACAACGGGAAGGTGGCGGTGAACACAAGCAGCCAGCCCACGGCCACAGAGCAGGAGAAGGTGGACTACATCTATGCCACGGGAGCCAAGGCTACCAAGAGCAGCCCTGTCATCAGATTCACAGACCACACCGCCCAGGGCGGCAGCGACTGCGCCTTCAAGCACAGAATGGCTCGCCTTGTACTCAAGGTGCAGGTGTCAAACACCGATGGCTTTGCCGATACAGGTGTACTCGAACACGCCAACTACCAACTGGGAGGCCTGGTTCACGAGGGCACGTTTGATGTGGTCACTGGCAATGCCACAGCCACAGGCAGCATCGTGAACGACTGGATGCTGCGCCAGTATGACAGTTCCCAGGCGACAACTGCCGACCTGTGCGTGGCTTCCTTTGATGCCGCCACGGGAGTGATGACACTCTCCATGGTACTGCTGCCACAGACGCTCGCCAACGCGCTGGCCTTTGAGATTGTCCCCAATGACGGGGAGTCGCAGACCTATGCCAACAAGGACATGATCAAGCCCGCGCTCGATGCAGGCTACTCATATACTTACACCATCACGGTGAAGAAGACGGGCCTTACTGTCAGCGGGAGCACCATCGAGCCCTGGAACAATGGGGGCAGCGTCACTGGGGACGCGAAGATGCAGTAATGGCAAGCCGCATCGCCGAGCACCTGGCACAAGCATGGGAGCGTACCTGCATGTGTGGGAATGATTGTCCCAAGCAAAAGCCTGACAGCGAATATGGAGCAGCATGCCTGCTCCATACCGCAAGTGCGGTGGCACAAGAAAAAGGGACACAAGGAAACGTGAAACAAGAAGCGTATATAATATAATAAGATGAGGGTATGGAAAGAACAGGTTATCCAAGGCAGAGGACACGCGCAGGCAAACGGGTGCAGGCAGTAATGCTCGCCTGCAGCCTGCTTGCCTCCTGCAGCATCAGCAACACAGAAGACACCATGCCACTGCCCGAAGGCAAGTACCCGCTGCAACTCACAGCCGAGGTGACTCAGCCGCAGACGCGCACTGGCGGCAAGAACGCGTGGACTGGTGGCGAGGAAATCGGTGTGACGATGGAGGGCATGCTCGAGCCAAAGACCTATGTGATGGATGCCTCAGGCAAGGCAGAACCAGCAGATGCCGAGAACATCATCTACTGGAAGAGCACAGCTACAGCCCGTATCACGGCATGGACCCCGCATCCGGCCAAGCCCAATGTGGACATCTCCGACCAAAGTGGCGGGTTTGCCGCCTATGACCTGCTGTACGCCACAGCAACAGGGCAGTATGGGCAGCCCGTCGCGCTGAAGTTCACCCACCGAATGGCAAAGGTCATCATCGAACTTACGGCGGGAACTGGCATGACGGCTGAGAGCCTGGAGAATGCCTCTGTCACTATTTTCGGGGACTCTGAAGCCTACTTCTCCTGCGGCATGGTGGGAGCGGCCGACCAATCAGACGGCGAGATAAAGACGTATCACGACACCGCCTCTGGCCATACACCCTCATACAGGGCTGTGGTGGTGCCGCAGGATATGACAGGCAAGCCGCTCATCAAGATAAGCACAGGAGGCCACGACTTTGTCTATACTCCCGAGACGAAGGCCGCAGGCAAGCTTGAGGCAGGCAAATCTCACATGTACCGCATCACCGTAAAGCCGGATAGTATCGATGTGCAGGCGGTAACTGCTGGCACCTGGGCTTTCCAGGGCGAGGAAAACGTTACCTCCAAAGAAGTAAAGCAGTGCTTCAAGGCGGACGAGCTGAAGATAGGCGACTACTTCTACGCCGACGGAACATGGAGTGACGGCGGCCTGCGCAAGCGCTACGCTGACGGCAGCGTGGCGATAGCGAAACCCAAGCCCGCCCCCAAGGAGGGAAAGACCGTCATCGGCATCGTGTTCCAGACGGACAAGGGACGTATCGGCCTCCATGAGAGTTCCTTTTTGGACGGAAATGTGCACGGCCTTGTGATGGCCGTGAAGAATGCTGCGACAAGTGTCTGTTGGAGTCATGAAAATGAAGATTTGAGGTTTATCAAAAATTGCAAGACCAAGGCTGAATGTTATGCTGACATCCGTGGCTTTTACTATTACATGGAGATTACAAACCTGTCACAGGAGCAAGAGCATTACCCCGCCTTCATGGCCGTTGCCGACTGGAACGCCGCCGGAAGCGGCCACAAAGCCCCGGACAGTGCCACACCTTGGTATCTTCCCTCCAACGGCCAGTGGTGGGACATTCTGCAGAACCTGGGCTGCTGCCCGGCCCTGGCCGACAGCATCGAGCAGACTTCGACGGACAGCGGTGACCTCAGATGGACTGGCCAAGGCGATGTGCCCGCTGCCCTGAATGCCTGGATGGCGAAGATTGCAGCCAGCAACAAGGATGAGTTCCAGGACCATGATGTATTTTGGTCGTCTTCGGAATATTCGGGCGAAGAAGCAAGGGGCTGGGCAATAAACAGCTACTATGACCTGTCTTGCTGTTTCTATAGGAAGTTGAACTACACGCATGCAGTTCGCCCCGTCCTTGCTTTCTGACCTGTTTTATCCGTTAACCGCAAGTAAGATTATGAAGACACAAAACATCTACACACTTCTGCAAGCCACACTGCTCCTGCTGCTTGCCTCCTGCACGCAAGAAGAGTTCCCAGACGCACCTGGCAACAAGGCGCAGCAGTTCGCCATTACCGTGACCGACGGGGGATATACTTCATCTGAGGATAAAACGACCCGTGCCGTGGAGAACGGCTACACCACAGAGTTCACCGAGGGCGACACCTGCGGGCTCTTCGTGACGCGCGAATGGGGCTCTGACACAAAACTGGTTTACTCCAATGTGAAGCTGATTGCTGAGAGAGATGCTGCCACGGGGAAGCTAGTATGGAAGCCCGAGGAGGGCACAGCACTGGCGGGAGGGTTCACAAATGAGGAATACCACCTCTATCACCCCTACAAGCCCGACCTGGACGAGCAGCTCATCAGCAGTATGCTTGAGTTTGTGATTACGAATCCAGGCATGGATTTCTTTTGGCCACTTGTAAATGATTGGCAGGTGAAGGCCGACCAAAGCACCCATGAGGCCTACACTGCTTCCGACCTGATGACCGCCTCTTGCACCCCCACACGGGACAATGGCACGCTCCGGCTCGACTTCGTCATGACACATGCCTATACCTTGGCCGTGATCGAGCTGCCGAATACCGTCTATAAGTTTACCGACGCGCGGGTGCCCGACTACACCGTGCAACCAGAAGTCCAGTTCACCAGCGCCGCCCAACCACTGCGCATGGCCGACGGCACTTACCGCTATTTGTGGCCAATGTCGCTACCGGCTATCGAGGGAAGTTATGCCGAGGGGAGCAGAGAGTTTACCATTAGCCCGTCTTACCCCATGAGTGGAATGTACAAGAAGTACAAGGTGGACGGCGGAACGACTATAAGGAACGTCACCTATACCGAATCGGGCATTGTCCGCATCGGGGACTTCTACTGTACAAAGGATAATGGCACCACGGGGTATCTGATTCCCCGAGAGGCGGACGAAGCCACCGTGCAGGCGGCCACAGTCGTGGGCATCGTGTTCCAGACAGACAAGAGACGTATCGGACGGGCTGAGAAGGATGCTCTGGGTGGCGAAGACAAGGCGCATGGGGTGGTGATGTGCGTGAAGAATGCATCGACAGGCCAAAAGTGGAATCCTGACAATAAGGACGCGGGGCTTACAAAATGCAAGACGAAAGCCGACAACTACAACGACAACAGCGGTTACGGAAATAGCAAACATATCCAGGCCAATCACGGCAACTTCAACAATTACCCCGCATTCAAGGCTGCCGATGACTACAACGCCACCTGCCCTGTTCCCGCAACCACTACTGGTTGGTATCTTCCTTCTTCCGGACAGTGGTGGGACATCTTTCTGAATCTGGGGGGGTGCCTGGCTTTGGCGGACGCTGCCCAGCAAACTTCATCGGACAGCAATTATTTATATTGGACAGGTCAAGGCGACACCCCCGCTGCCTTAAACGCATGGATGGAGAAAATTGCCGCAGACAACAAAAGCATTTTTAGCGACAGTGACGACAGGTTTTGGTCCTCATCGGAGGACGCGGAAGGCTACGCACGGAACTGGGGCGTCACCTCAGGCGGGTTTATGGTCTGTGTCAGGATTGCCAAGGACTGCGGCTGCGTTGTGCGTCCCGTCCTTGCTTTCTGACCCGCTTGGGGTTCAACAGCACCAGCATCACCCGTGAGCATAGGCTGTATCATGCCTGCGGGAAGCCCCCAAAAAGTATCCCAGAGACACTTCGGCAAGTATCTCAAGACAGATGGCCAGGTATCTTAGGATACTTGGCCATCTGTCTTGACATGCCCTGGCGGGCAAGGTTTCCCGCCCGGGTCTCACAAGTCTTCGGGACGCACGTCATACTGCCGCTGCAGGTCATCGAGTTGCTGGTGCAACTGTCTGGTCAACTTCTCGTAGCCTGGCTGTCCGTAGAGGTTGTGCATCTCCATGGGGTCCTTCTTCAGGTCATAGAGTTCCCAGGTGTCGATGTCATTGTAGAAATGGATGAGCTTGTAGCGCTCGGTGCGTATGCCATAATGCCGCTTCACCATGTGCTCGGCCGGGAACTCATAGAAGTGATAATAGATAGAGTGTCGCCAATGACGCGGGCTGCGCTTGCCCTTGAGCAGAGGCACGAGGCTCACTCCCTGCATGTCCTGGGGGATGGGCGCGCCGGCCAGCTCGAGGAAGGTGGGGGCATAGTCGATATTCTGCACCATGTCGTCAATCTCTCCCCGCCGCTTGAGTCCGTCGGGCAGGCGCATGATGAGAGGCGTGTTGAGGCTCTCCTCGTACATGAACCGCTTGTCAAACCACCCGTGCTCACCCATATAGAAGCCCTGGTCGCTGGCATATACCACCAGCGTGTTGTCGAGCAGATGGTGCTCGCGCAGATAGTCCATGAGGCGGCCCACATTGTCGTCCATGGCACGGGTCACCTTGGCATAGTCGCGCATGTAACGCTGGAACTTGTACTCGGTGAGGGCACGCCCTGTGGGAGGATTCTGGTAAAAGGCCGTGGTGATGGAGTCGTAGAACTGGTCATACACCTTGCGGTCGGCTTCGCTCAGGCGGTTGATGTTGGCCAGATAGGCGCCGCTGAGGTGGCTCTTGTCGCCCTTGCGGTATATCTTGTTGTCATAGATGAGGTCCATGTCGGTAGGCGAGGCGATGCTCATCTCCTGCTGCTGGGCGGCCACACGCCCCTCCCAGTTGTCCCAGAAGTTGGCAGGCAGCGGGAAGGTCTGGTCCTCATAGGCCCGCAGATACTTCATAGGAGGCAGCCAGTCGCGGTGACAAGCCTTGTGATGGACAAAGAGGATGAAGGGCCGTTGCTGGTCGCGATGCTCCATCCAGTCAATGGCCTTGTCGGTGACAACATCGGTGCAGTAGCCCTGCGCCTGCTTGCGCGAACCGTCCATCTGGATAAACGTGGGGTTGTAGTACTCTCCCTGTCCGCCCAGTATCTCGTAGTAGTCGAATCCCGTGGGCTTGCTCACCAGATGCCACTTGCCTATGAGAGCCGTCTGATAGCCTGCCTGGCGCATGAGCTTGGGCATGGTCTGCTGGCTGCCGTCAAACACTCCGTGCTCATTGTTGGTGAACCCGTTCTTGTGGCTGTGCTTGCCTGTGAGCATGCAGGCGCGGCTGGGCCCCGACAGGCTGTTGGCCACGAAGCTGTGCCTGAAGAGCACCCCCTCGCTGGCCAGGCGGTCGAGGTTGGGTGTCTGTATGGGGCTGTTGCCATAAGCCGAGAGCATCTGCGCTGTATGGTCATCCGTCATGATATAGACGATGTTGGGCCGCTGCTGCGCTGTGGCTGCCACAGGCAGCAGCATCAGTAGTGTGACTTGTTTCTTCATTTGCGGTTGTGCGGTTTTACGGTTGTGCGGTTATGCGGTTGTGCGGTTATGCGGTTGTGCGGTTGTGCGGTTATGCGGTTGTGCGGTTGTGCGGTTGTGCGGTTGTGCGGTTGTGCGGTTATGCGACCTGCACCTTGGTTTGATTATACAGCCTGGTGGCCGTGCCGTGCTATGGTTGTGTGGCCTTACTGCAGCTGTCCCCAGGCATGCCGAGCATGGCACGCAGATAGGGGGCCGTGGCACTCACACCATTCTGTGCCAGTTGCTCGGGCGTTCCGCTGAATACCAGCCTTCCACCCTCGCGGCCTCCACCAGGGCCCATGTCAAGAATCCAGTCGGCGCTCTTCACCACATCCAGGTTGTGTTCGATGACCACCACCGTATTGCCCTTGTCCACCAGTCGGTTGAGCACAGAGAGCAGCACGCGAATGTCCTCAAAGTGGAGCCCAGTGGTAGGTTCGTCCAGGATGTAGAGTGTCTTGCCCGTGTCCTTCTTGCCCAGTTCGGTGGCCAACTTCACACGCTGGCTCTCACCACCCGACAAGGTCGTGCTCGGCTGACCCAGTTTGATATATCCCAGTCCCACATCCTGCAGCACCTTGATGCGCTTGAGGATGGACGGCTGGTTCTCAAAGAACTCCACCGCCTGGTTGATGGTCATGTCGAGCACGTCGGCGATGCTCTTGCCACGGAAGCGCACCTCCAGCGTCTCGCGGTTGTACCGCTTTCCCTGGCACTCCTGGCAGGGCACCAGCACATCGGGCAGGAAGTTCATCTCAATGGTTCGATAGCCGTTGCCGCCACAAGCCTCACAGCGGCCTCCCTTCACGTTGAAGGAGAAGCGGCCAGGCTTGTAGCCCCGTATCTTGGCCTCGGGCAGCTCCACAAAGAGGTTGCGTATGTCATTGAAGACCCCCGTGTAGGTGGCAGGATTGGAGCGCGGGGTGCGTCCCAGCGGACTCTGGTCCACGCTCACCACCTTGTCTATATGCTCCAGCCCCTCGATGCTGTCGTAGGCAAGGGGGGCTTGCAGCGAGCGGTAGAAATGCTGGCTGAGCAAGGGCTGCAGCGTGTCACCTATCAGGGTGCTCTTTCCACTGCCACTCACACC
>JBNMJN010000067.1:0-14644 GCA_050873805.1 Prevotellaceae bacterium
ATGCAGCGCGCTGCGTTGACCGTCCAGCCTAGGCTGGACGAAAGGGGCAGTGTGGTGCGTTGATGTGTGCACCTCGCTGCGATGCCAGATGCACCACGTTGCGATTGCGTATCCTCCCCCTTGGGGGAGGCCAGGAGGGGGCTTGCCGGCATGCCGGAAGGAGGCTCGCGTGTAGAATCAAGGCGGCATGGATTATACCCCTTCCCCCCCGGGAAGGCGGGGGGAGGGGCTTTGCTCGTGCGTGTTAGTGCACACAAGGGTAAAAAACAGGGCTGCGTGAACGGAAATGTGCGCTTTTTTTTGTAAGTTTGCAATTCAGAGTAATTGCATTTCAAATATTGTACAGATATTCTATGAGAAGATTCCTGTTCCTGCTGCTTGCCATGCTGGGCATCTGCCTGCAGTGCATGGCACAGATGCACGACCCCGTCAAGTTTACCGTGACAGACGAGAAGACATCCGACGGCAGGGTGCTTGTGCGCTTCAGCGGCCAGGTGGAGGCGGGCTGGCATGTGTATGGGACCGATATTCCAGAGGGTGGCCCCACGGCTGCCACGCTCCACATCGACGAGGCTCAGGGGCTGAAGGCCGAGGGCACGCTGCGCGCCACAGGCAAGGTGCACCGTGCCGAGGACCCCATGTTTGGCATGGCCGTGTCCTACATGGAGGGCAAGGCCACCTTTGAGCAGACGTTCACCATCACCGCGCCCAAGTACTCCGTCAGGGGCTACCTGACCTATGGGGCGTGCAACCAGGAGAACTGCATGCCGCCCTCCAATGTGGAGTTTTCCTTCCAGGGAGAGGCCGATGTGAAGGCCGCAGCCAGCGGCGCAGAGCCGCAGGCCGGGCAGGCCTCTGCCACCGACAGCCTGGCCGGCGACACCCTCCCCGCAAGCATGGGGGAGGGCACAGCCCAGGCCGAGGGCACCGACCTGTGGGCACCCGTCATCAGGGAGCTGCACCAGGCCGAGCCGGCTGGGGCACTGGGTGACAAGGGCCTGCTCGCCATCTTCCTGCTGGGGCTGCTGGGCGGGCTGGTGGCCCTGCTCACCCCCTGCGTGTGGCCCATCATCCCCATGACCGTGAGCTTCTTCCTCAAGCGCAGCAAGGACAACCGCCGCCAGGGCGTGCGCGACGCCATGACCTACGGCGTGAGCATCGTGGTCATCTATGTGCTCCTGGGGCTGCTTGTCACCGTGTTCTTCGGCGCGAGCCAGCTGAACGCGCTGAGCACCAATGCCGTGTTCAACATCTTCTTCTTCCTCCTGCTCCTGCTCTTCGGCACCAGTTTCCTGGGTGGCTTTGAGATATCCCTGCCCAGCCGCTGGACGAATGCGGTGGACAGGAAGTCGGAGTCCACGAGCGGCCTGCTGAGCATCTTCCTCATGGCCTTCACGCTGAGCCTGGTGAGTTTCTCCTGCACGGGCCCCATCATAGGCTTCCTCCTGGTGGAGGTGAGCACGAGCGGAGCCCTGCTTGGCCCCACCGTGGGCATGCTGGGATTTGCCCTCGCGCTGGCTCTCCCCTTCACGCTCTTTGCCCTCTTCCCGGCCTGGCTCAAGAGCGTGCCCCGGAGCGGCAACTGGATGAACTGCATCAAGGTGTGCCTGGGCTTCGTGGAGCTGGCCTTCTCGCTCAAGTTCCTCTCCGTGGCCGACCTGGCCTACGGCTGGCACATACTGGACCGCGAGGCGTTTCTCTGCCTTTGGATAGTGCTCTTTGCACTCATGGGAGCCTATCTCATCGGGTGGATACGCTTCCCGCATGACGAGGACGAGTACGACGAGATGGGGGAAGTGGTGGTCAACACCCGCACGGGGGTCACCCGCTTCCTGCTCGCGCTGCTCAGCTTTGCCTTTGCCCTCTACATGGTGCCCGGCCTGTGGGGCGCGCCCTGCAAGGCCGTGGGAGCCTTTGCGCCGCCCATGAGCACCCAGGACTTCCGTCTGGACGGGGGCGAGGAGGTGCGTGCACAGTTTACCGACTACGAGCAGGGCATGGCCTACGCCCGCCAGCACCACAAGCCCGTGCTGCTCGACTTCACCGGCTATGGCTGCGTCAACTGCCGCAAGATGGAGGCGGCCGTGTGGACCGACCCGCAAGTGGCGGCCACCATACGCGACCGCTATGTGCTCATCTCGCTCTATGTGGACGAGAAGACTGCCCTCGACAGCACGCTCACAGTGGCCGAGAACGGGGCTTCCACACGCCTGCGCACCGTGGGCGACAAGTGGAGCTACCTGCAGAGGGTGAAGTTCGGGGCCAACGCGCAGCCCTTCTACGTCCTGCTCGATGACGGGGGGAAACCCCTGGCTCCCGCATACTCCTATGACGAGAGCGTGGAGGCATACAGGGATTTCCTGCAAAAAGGACTCGACGCATACCGCCCGCAGGACGCCCGCTGAGTCCCCGGGAAGCAGCCCCGGCGGCATCGTGGGGGCTGTCCTATATGGGCGATGAATTGGCCGGAACGTCCTTGTTTAACGAAAATTAAGCAGAAGAGGCCGGGGGAGGCGCTCCCGTGTGGAAGAAAAAGCCTAACTTAGCGGTGCCGCAAGGCACTCTGCACAAGAGAATACAACAAAAAGAAAGATACAGAATGGAGAAGATTCAAGAACTCACAGAGAAGCTCTACCACGAAGGTGTGGAGCGTGGCCAGGCCGAGGCAGCCAACATCAAGGCCCAGGCCCAGGCCGAGGCACAGAAAATCCTCGAGGGCGCGCGCCAGCAGGCACAGGCCATCGAGGCACAGGCCAAGAAGAAGGCAGCCGAGCTGGATGCCAACACCAGGAGCGAGCTGAAGCTCTACACCAGCCAGGCTGTGAACGCCCTCAGGAGCGAGATTGCCAATGTGCTGACGGCCAATACCGTGGACGAGGCTGTCAAGGGGCTGGTAGCCGACCCCGAATTCCTGCCCAAGTTTGCCGTGGAGCTGGCAAGCAAGTGGGCAGGCGAAGGCCCTGTGGTGCTCAGCACGCCCCAGGCCGAGAGCCTCAAGAAGTACTTTGCCGCCAAGGCCAAGGACTTGCTCGACAAGGGACTCACCATCAAGCAGGTGAGCGGAAAGGACACCCTGCTCACCATCGGCCCTGCCGACGGCAGCTACAAGGTGAACTTCGGGCGTGAGGAGTTTGAGGACTATTTCAAGAGTTTCCTGCGTCCCCAGCTCGTGGAGATGCTCTTCTGAGCGAGGAGCGGCATGCCCCCCACTCCAGGGCTGCAGCCCGCAGTGGCGCTGGGGGAGTCATGTATAATAAGGTAAAGTAACAAGCATACACATGGGGAATTATTATTGTTTGGTGGCGGGACTGCCCGACATTGACCTCGCCGACACCCAGCCGGGCTTCTCCTTCGGGGAGCTCAGGGAATGGTGTGACGGTGAGCTCTCGGAGCATGACCGCAAACTCATCTCCTACTTCTATCTGAGGCTGGACTGCGAGAACCTTGTGAAGTTGCTCAAAGACCCCGAGGCCAAGATTGACCTCTACGGCAACTACACCCTGGAGCAGTATCAGGACCTCATCACAAGCGCACGCGAGATGAACTTCAACGTGCACCGCTTCCCGGCCTTTATGAGTGTGTTCGCACGAGAGTACAACTACAACAAGGGCAAGAAAGGCTATTTCCCCGAGGACGAGATGGCCTACCAGTTCCTGAACTACGCCATCACCACATGCCCCAACCGCATGATGCGCGACTGGTACCAGCTCAACCTCGACGTGACAAACATCCTCACGGCCATGCTGGCACGCAAGAATGGATGGAACGTGGCCGACTACATCAAGGGCAACGGCGAGGTGCAGGACATGATACGCGAGAACAAGACACGCGACTTTGACCTCACCCACGAATATGACTACGTCAAGCAGCTGATGAAGATTGTGGACGAGGACGACCCCGTAAGGAAGGAGAAGATGATTGACGCCTTCAAGTGGCTGTGGCTCGATGAGCGCACGTTCTTTGAGCCATTCGCCATCGATGCCGTGTTTGCCTACCACTGCAAGCTGGAGATGCAGTATCGCTGGGCCAGACTGGACGTGCAGACCGGCAAGGAGACCTTCAGGCAAATCATCGAGAACCTGCGCTCGCAGGCCCGCGTACCCGAGGAGTTTATACAGAAGTAAATAATAAACAAGGATATACAATGACAAAAGGAACTGTAAGTGGCGTGGTTTCCAACATGGTCACAATCCGTGTGGACGGACCTGTGATGCAGGGGGAGATCTGCTACATAGAGACTGGAGGAGACCGCCTGATGGCAGAGGTCATCAAGGTCACAGGCCAGGATGCCTTCGTGCAGGTGTTTGAGAGCACCCGTGGCCTGAAGGTGGGAGCCGTGGCGGAGTTCACCGGACACATGCTCGAGATACAGCTCGGGCCTGGAATGCTCAGCAAGAACTACGATGGCCTGCAGAATGACCTGGACAAGATGGAGGGCGTGTTCCTCAAGCGCGGCCAATACACCGAGCCGCTGGATGCCGACCGCGAGTGGGACTTCAAGCCCCTGGCCAAGCCCGGCGACCGCGTGCAGGAGAGTGACTGGCTGGGCGAGGTGGAGGAGAACCACCAGTTGCTCAAGATTATGGTGCCCTTCCAGATGAAGGGCTTTGCCACCGTCAAGAGCGTGGCGCCCGCAGGAAAGTACAAGATACACGACGTGGTGGCTGTCCTGCAGGACGAGCAGGGACAGGAGCTGAAGGTGGACATGGTGCAGCACTGGCCAGTGAAGTTTGCCATGACCAACTATGCCGAGAAGCCCCGACCCTTTAAGCTGCTCGAGACCGGCGTGCGCACCATCGACACCTTCAACCCCATCGTGGAGGGCGGAACAGGTTTCATCCCTGGCCCCTTCGGTACGGGCAAGACCGTGCTGCAGCATGCCATCTCCAAGCAGGCCGAGGCCGACATCGTGATCATCGCGGCGTGTGGCGAGCGTGCCAACGAGGTGGTGGAGATCTTTTCAGAGTTCCCCGAGCTGGTTGACCCGCACACAGGGCGCAAGCTCATGGAACGCACCATCATCATAGCCAACACCAGCAACATGCCCGTGGCAGCGCGCGAGGCTTCGGTATATACAGCCATGACCATGGCAGAGTACTACCGCTCGATGGGCTTGCGTGTGCTGCTCATGGCCGACTCCACCTCGCGCTGGGCACAGGCACTGCGCGAGATGAGTAACCGCATGGAGGAGTTGCCTGGCCCAGATGCCTTCCCCATGGACCTGGGCGCGCTCATCTCCAACTTCTACGGCCGTGCGGGATATGTGCGCCTGCGCAACGGACAGGTGGGCTCCGTGACCTTCCTGGGCACGGTGTCGCCCGCAGGCGGTAACCTGAAGGAGCCCGTGACCGAGAACACCAAGAAGGTGGCACGCTGCTTCTACGGCCTGGAGCAGGACCGAGCCGACAAGAAGCGTTATCCTGCCGTCAATCCCATCGACTCTTACTCCAAATACCTGGAGTACCCAGAGTTTGCCGAGTACATCGCCAAGCACATCAATGGCGAGTGGATTCCCAAGGTGCAGAAGCTCAAGACGCGCATGCAGCGAGGCAAGGAGATAGCGGAGCAGATCAACATCCTGGGCGACGACGGCGTGCCAGTGGAGTACCACGTCACTTTCTGGAAGAGCGAGGTCATCGACTACGTCATTCTGCAGCAGGACGCATTTGACGAGGTGGATGCCATGACACCGCTGGCCAGGCAGGAGGAGCTGCTCGACCTGGTGACCGAGGTGTGCGACAAGGAGGACTACAAGTTTGACACCTTCCTCGAGGTGACCGATTATTTCAAGAAGATGATCAACCTCTGCAAGCAGATGAACTACTCGGCTTACCAGAGCCAGCAGTACAACGACTACAAGGCACAGGTGCAGGCAATGATTAAATAAGGATTGCGTATGCGCGGCCAGCCGTCCCCGAGGGGGGTGGCCAGCCGCAAAGCCGCATGACTGCAAAACGATACATTATGGCAACAGCATTTCAGAAAGTATATACGCAAATAAGCCAGATTACCAAGGCCACCTGCATGCTCAAGGCCAAGGGAGTAGGCTACGACGAGCTTGCGCGCATTGACGGCAAGCTGGCACAGGTGGTGCGCATCTCGGGGGATGAGGTCACGCTGCAGGTGTTTGAGGGCACTGGCGGCATTCCTACCAATGCGGAAGTGACGTTCCTGGGCAAAGCACCGACCCTGAAGGTGAGCGAGCAGCTCGCAGGACGCTTCTTCAACGCCTATGGCGAGCCCATTGACGGTGGCCCAGCCATCGAGGGCAAGGAGGTGGAGATAGGCGGCCCCAGTGTGAACCCAGTGCGCCGCAAGCAGCCCAGCGAGCTCATCGCTACGGGTATCGCCGGCATTGACCTGAACAACACCCTGGTCTCGGGGCAGAAGATACCCTTCTTTGCCGACCCCGACCAGCCCTTCAACGAGGTGATGGCCATGGTTGCCATGCGTGCCAAGGCCGACAAGATTATCCTGGGCGGCATGGGAATGACCAATGACGACTACTACTTCTTCCGCAACACATTCTCCAACGCCGGTGCGCTCGACCGCATCATATCCTTCATCAACACCACCGAGGACCCCGCTGTGGAGCGTCTGCTCGTGCCCGACATGGCACTGGCCGCAGCCGAGTACTTCGCCGTGGAGAAGCACGAGACCGTGCTGGTGCTGCTGACGGACATGACCTCGTATGCCGACTCGCTCTCAATCGTGAGCAACCGCATGGACCAGATTCCCTCCAAGGACTCTATGCCCGGATCGCTCTATTCCGACCTGGCCAAGATTTACGAGAAGGCTGTGCAGTTTCCCGAGAGCGTGGGTGGCGGCTCCATCACCATCATAGCCGTGACCACGCTGAGCGGTGGCGACATCACACATGCCGTGCCCGACAACACAGGCTATATCACCGAGGGACAGCTCTACCTGCGCAGGGACAGCGACGTGGGCAAGGTCATCATCGACCCCTTCCGCTCGCTCTCGCGCCTGAAGCAGCTCGTGGCCGGCAAGAAGACACGCGCCGACCACTCGCAGGTGATGAATGCGGCCATCCGCCTCTATGCCGATGCGGCCAACGCAAAGACCAAGCTGGAGAATGGCTTCGACCTCACCGACTACGACAACCGCTGTCTGGACTTCGCCAAGGACTATGCCACACAGCTGCTCGCCATTGATGTGAACCTCAACACCGAGGAAATGCTCGATGTCACATGGGGGCTCTTCCGCAAGTACTTCAAGCTGGAGGAGGTCAACATCAAGAAGGAGTTCACCGACATATACTGGAAGTAAGAGCCGTCCTGCTGCACCCTCCCGGCGGGGAGGACGCATGCGGGAGCGGCTGCGGGCTTCTTCCCTGGCCGGTGCGGTATGGGCCGGACGGATGGGGAGAGGGCCGGGAGATGCTTCCCAGAGTATAATATGGTAAAGAAGACTGTAGAACAATAAACAAGTTCCCCGCAAGCGGAATCCCCCCACAAGGGGGAGGAAGGGGGGACTCACTACTATGGCAATAAAGTTTCAATACAACAAGACTTCGCTCCAGCAGCTTGAGAAGAACCTCAAGATGCGCCAGCGCACCCTGCCCATTATCAAGAGCAAGGAGACGGCCTTGCGGCTGGAAGTGAAGAAATGCAAGGAAGAGGCAACCCGCCTGGAGCAGTTGCTGGAGACCCAGATTGCTGGCTACGAGCGCATGTATGCACTGTGGGGGGAGTTTGACACCTCGCTGGTGAGCCTGCGCGACGTGCAGTTGGGAGTCCGCAAGATAGCAGGCGTGAGGGTACCCGTGCTCAACAACATCGAGCTGGAGGTGCGCCCCTTTGGCCTGTTCAGCGCGCCCAAGTGGTATTTCGACGGCATCAACCTGCTGCAAGGACTGGCCAAGACCGCCGTGGAGCGCGAGTTTGTGGAGGCCAAGCTGCACCTGCTGGAGCACGCCCGCAAGAAGACGACCCAGAAGGTGAACCTCTTTGAGAAGGTGCAGATACCTGGCTACCAGGAGGCTGTGCGCAAGATCAAGCGCTTCATGGAGGACGAGGAGAACCTCTCCAAATCCTCGCAGAAGATACTGAAAGCCTTGCAGGAGAAGAGAAAGGAGGCCACCGCATGATAGAGAGAATGAAGAAGTTCACCTTCCTGGTGACCGATAGGGAGTACGACGCATTTGTGGATTCCCTGCGCCGGCAGGGCGTGGTGCATGTGCAGCAGCTGCAGCAGGGCGCGTCGAGCGATGAGCTGCAGCAGGCCATGGACCTGGAGGCACGCTTCACCGCAGCCCTACGCGTGCTGGATGCCGCCGCCAAGACCTACGAGGTGGAGCCTCACGCGACGGCCGGCGCAGATGCCTCCGATGCCCGGGCATTGCTCTCGCGGGTGGAGGCCATACAGCAGCAGGAGCAGTCGCTCATGCATGAGCGCGATGCCGTGGACAAGGACATACGCACACTGGAGCCGTGGGGCAACTTCGACATGGCTGCCCTGCAGAGGCTGGCCGATGCCGCCGGGCTCCAGGTGGCATTCTTCCGCTGCAGTTCCAAGTTCTTCCAGCAGGAGTGGGCCGACAAGTATTTCGCCATTCCCGTGAACGAGCTCTCCAAGAGCACCTACTTCGTGACCTTCAGCCAGGAGAAGCCCGACATCACCGCCGAGCAGATATTCCTGCCCCAGGAGTCGCTGGAGCAGAAGCGTGCCGAGCATGCCCGTGTGCTGCATGAGCTGGACCTCCTGCATGGCGAGCTGCTCTACATCGACTCCCACCTGCGCTCTGTGCTGCAGGACGGGCAGGCGCAGACACGCGACTCCATCCAGCTCGAGCGCGTGCACTTGAGCGACGAGCGCGTGGCTGGCAATGCGCTCCGCCTGCTGGTGGGGTGGGTTCGTGCCGACCGCACGGAGCCCCTCTGCGCGCAGCTTGATGCCGACCATATCTATTATGATATGGAAGACCCCGCCTTTGAGGACGATGTGCCCGTGCAGATCACCAATGGGAAGTTCACCACGCTCTTCGAACCGATACTGCGCATGTACTCCCTCCCCAACTATCACGACCTGGACCCCTCGGTCTTCTTCGCGCCTTTCTTCATGCTCTTCTTTGGCCTCTGCCTGGGCGATGGCGGCTATGGGCTGCTGGTGCTCCTGGGCGGACTGGCCGCTGCAAGGCTTGGCAAGGGCGACGTGCGCGACTACGGCCGCCTCATGATGTGGCTGGGAGCGATGACGGTCGTGTGCGGACTGCTCATGGGCACGTTCTTCGGCATCGACCTCAGCCAGCAGGACTGGGCGTTCCTTGCCCCCGTGAAGCCCTATTTCCTCAATGACAACGGTGTGGGTCCCATCTTCGGCTACTCGCCCATGATGGTGCTCTCGGTGGCCATTGGCCTTGTGCAGGTGCTCCTGGGCATGATACTCAAGGGCTGCAAGGCGGTCAAGAACTACGGCATCGCCTATGGCATAGGCACCTTCTGCTGGGTGGCGGCCATCGTGCTGGCAGTCGTGCTCTACGGCCTGCCCGCATGCGGGGTGCAGTTGCCTGCCGCTGTGCAGGATGTGCTGATGGGCCTGATAGGCGTGTGTGCGCTGGGCATCTTCTTCTACAACTCCCCTGGCAGCTACAAGCGTCCCCTGCTGGGACTGCTGGGCAACATCGGCGGCGGCGTGTGGGCAACCTACGGCATGGCCACTGGCTTGCTGGGTGACCTGCTCAGCTACATCCGTCTCTTTGCCCTCGGGCTCACGGGCGGCGTGCTGGGCGGCGTGTTCAACTCGCTGGCCATCGACATGACCTCGGGCCTGCCCATCTATGTGCGTTGGGTGCCCATGTTCCTTATCCTGATTGCCGGACACGGCATCACCTTTGCCCTGAGCATGATATCTGCCTTTGTGCACCCCATGCGACTGACCTTCGTGGAGTTCTTCAAGAACGCCGACTTCGAGGGCGGAGGCAAGGAATATAAGCCATTCAAGAAAGAATACAACAAGTAATAATCAATAACACAAACAAATTTATGGAAATCTTTTTAGCTTATCTGGGCGTTGCGCTCTGCGTTGCCCTCTCTGGTATTGGCAGTGCTTACGGCGTGACCATCTGCGGTAACGCCTCCATCGGGGCCTTCAAGAAGAACCCCTCGGCCAGTGGCGCCTACATGGGCCTCTCTGCCCTGCCCTCATCTCAGGGCCTGTACGGCTTCGTGGGCTTCTTCATGCTCAACAGCAAGGTGACCCCCGACATCCAGATGCCTGCCGCATGCGCCATCTTCGGTGTAGGCTTGGCCCTGGGTCTGGTGGCCCTCTTCTCGGCCATCCGTCAGGCCAAGGTTTGCGCCAATGGTATCAGTGCCATCGGTGCAGGACACAATGCCTTCGGTACCACCATGGTGCTGGCCGTGTTCCCCGAGCTGTATGCCATCCTGGGCCTGCTGGTGCTCATCCTCACAGCCAACGCCCTGTAATAGTCCCGGCTACAAGAAAAAGGCTTGCCGGCCAGAGTGGAGCATTGTTTCACTCGGCCGGCAGGCCTTTTTTGTGTGTCAGCCTCTGCCGTGCGGCGCGGTGCCTTGTGGGGCAGCAGGCTGTGCATGCCTGGGCCATCCGCCCGCTATCCCACCAGATGCACCACCAGCATGATGATGGCCAGCACGAGGCTGACGGCCAGGGATATGAGTGCCAGTATGGCCAGCACCACCAGCATGGCCAGGTGTATGATGCCCAGATAGTTGGCCACACACAGCGCGAGCGTGCACAGCCCCATGGCCACGAGGCCGTTGAGCAGGCCCAGCGTGAATCGCAGGACACCCGACTGCTGGCGCCAGGTGTGCTTGCTCAGGAAGAGTCCGTCCCTGGCCAGCCAGAAGGCGAATCCCAGTCCCAGCAGGGCCCGTGGCGCGCTGTCCACCACGGGCGAGTACATCAGGTGATAGACGAGGTCGGTCCAGGGTGCCACGATATTGAAGCATGCGAAGTAATACACCAGCGGCGGGAATGCCAGTATGACGGCGGCCACCAGCCCTGTGAGGTAGCCCAGCAAGGCCGTCTGTCTCAGCCGGGCCTCCAGCCGTGCCAGTGCCTCGCGGTCGCGCTCGGTGCCCTGGCTGGACTCCACCAGTTGCTTCAGTTGCTTCCACGACAGGCCGTAGTCGGTTTCCTCTGCGCTCTTCTCGATGTTGTCCCGTAGCCCGTTGAAGTAGTCCGAGATGGGTGACGTGGCCATGAAGAGCGTGCCCTCGTTGCCGTAGATGACAGCCGTGTAGTCCTTGCCGCCGAAGCGGTACCTGATGGCCGTCGCCCTGCATTCCGACACGCGCAGCGTGTTGAAGCACACCCTGTCGGCCAGCGTTGACCTCACCTCTGAGGTCATTCCCTGTACGATGCGCCCCACGACGGGCATACTGCAGGCAGGGCAGTGGGCATAGTTGGTGTCCAGGATGTCGTATCCGTCGCACAGCGTCCAGCCAGCGGGAGTGTTGTCCAGCACCTTGCTGAACTCTCGCGCGTCATTGCCGGAGAGTACATCGGGTGTCACATAGCGGTTCCGCACCTCCACATACAGCTCATGCCGCATCTCGATGCTCTGCATCAGCATCCCCGTGCCCCTGCATGCGTGGCATGTGACATGTCCACTCCCATGGCAGCTCGGGCAGGTGTCCTGGTGGTACAGTTTGCCTTTCCCGCTGCATCGGGTGCAGGGAGTGTGTGTGGGCACGCTCCTCTGCCGCATCTGCCGCCCCTGCCCGCCCGACGTGTAATTGCCGTAGCCATCGGCATTTACCCAGTAGGTCTCGGTCTTGCTTCCAGTCACATATCCTCGTCCGTGGCATGAGGGGCAGTCGCTCTCGATGGTGACCTCGCCCTTGCCTCCGCAGCGGCCGCACCTCTCGGTGCCGTGTCCGCCACATTGGGTGCAGGTGTGCGACTGGCGCGAGCCCTCTATCTCGATGTCCTCTTGCGCGCTGGTGTAGCGGGTGGGGTAGGGCGCCACCCGTGTCACGTCCACCTGTGCGGGGTCGGTCACCCTGGGGACGAAGCGCGTGGATGTGGGCATGGGCTTGCTGACGTGCAGCGTGCGCCTGTCGTGCTGTGTCTTGAGCGATGCCTGGTAGAGCGGGGCGTCATACGCCTCCAGTATCTCCAGTCCGTCACCGAACCGCTTCCCTTTGTAACTCTTGTCCGCGTCGCACAGGGCATTGGCCTTGTGGCGGAAGTCCTGCTCCTCGCTGGCCGTCAGCGTGCGGCCCTTGTTTGCTCTGTACTCACTCATGCCTGGTTCCTCCCTTTACCGTCTGTTCCCTTTGCCCCACGTCCCAGCCTCACGATGGTCTTGCTTCTTCTCATCCTGACGAGGCTTGCCAGGATGAGTGCGCCCAGCACGATGACCACCAGTGGCAGACTCAGTGCCGTGGCCTCGGTGATGCTCATCTGGGCCAGGTGCTTGCTGTAGTAGTCCATCCTGCGCAGTGCCGTGGCGGTGGCCGTGCTGGCCTGTGCGGTGTCGGCCGCTGTGGTGGTGGCAAGGCTGTCCTTGTGTGCGGCATAGGGGTCATTGGCTCTCAGACTGTCCAGTTTCAGGTAGGCACGCCTGATGGTTGCGGGTTGGTACATGTGGTAGCTCTCGAGCAGAATCGAGCGCGGCGGCATGCGGCTGGTGTCGCGAGGCGAGCAGGCCCGGTCAAGCAGGAAGATGGCCGCGATGATGAGCGTCCATTTCACAATGAGTTTGAGGGTGTGCATGTTGTTTCTTCTTTTAGGTGTGTGATGTGTGCAGGCACGCTGGCGACCTTCGCGGGCAGCGTGTGGGCATGTGTGTGGAGCCACAGCATCGGCCTTCCAGGACGTGTCTCGTGCAAAGTTAATGAAAATGTGGGACTTTGTGTAGTGCTTTGCATGATAAAGTGAAATTTCTTCCCCCAGCCGCCAAAGGCTTCTTCCCCCTGCCTTCAAAGGCTTCTTCCCCCAGCCTTCAAAGCCCCCTTCCCCCGCCTTCCCCGAGGGGAAGGAGTATATACCTTGGCTAATTGCTTCAATACAGGCGAGTCCTCTTCCCTGCCTGAAAAGCCCCCTCCCAACCTCCCCCAAGGGGGAGGGGGCAAAATAGCAGCGCACTGCATCCGCCAACGCGGCGCACTGCATCCGCCAACGCGGCGCACTGCATCCGTCAACGCAGCGCACTGCATCCGCCATCGCAGCGCACTGCATCCGCCAACGCAGCGCACTGCATCCGTCAACGCAGCGCACTGCATCCGCCATCGCAGCGCACTGCATCCGTCATCGCAGCGCACTGCGGTGGATGGGGTAGTGGGGTGATTGTGAATTTGGGGTGGGGCAGGGGGTGGGGCTCCTGGGGGCAGGGTTGCGCGGTCAGGCCTCTTTCTGGATGAGCACGGTGGCGTATGCGGCCATGCCTTCCTGCTTGCCCACAAAGCCGAGACGCTCGGTGGTGGTGGCCTTGATGCTCACATCATCGGCATCCACGCCCATCACCTGGGCCAGGCATTGCTGCATGGCGGGGATGTGAGGACTGAGTTTGGGAGCCTGGGCGCACAGTGTGGCATCGATGTTGCCCACCTGCCAGCCACGCTCCGCTATCAGGCTCACGGTGTCGCGCAGCAGTATCTTGCTGTCAACGCCTGCGTAGCGGGGGTCGGTGTCGGGGAAGTGATAGCCGATGTCGCGCATGTTGGCCGCTCCCAGGAGCGCGTCGCAGATGGCATGGATGAGCACATCGGCGTCGCTGTGTCCCAGCAGTCCCATGCCGTGCTCTATCCTGATGCCGCCCAGCCAGAGCTCCCGGCCCTCCACCAGGCGGTGCACATCGTATCCGAATCCTACTCTTATCTTCATTGTCTTGCTGTTTTGGTTGGTGTGAACGTTGGGAAGGGACGGGCAGGCCACGCGGCTGCGCCGCTGCATCCCTTGCGTCCCTGTGCCCTTGTGGGGCGGTGTGCCCGCTGTGGCCAGGGCTGCTTGAAGGATGGGGAGAGAGGCGGCTTCCCCCGCCGGTGCTTATGGCTCGCTCTCCTCCCGCCCGGGCTGGCTGGCGTGGTACAGCCCCCTTGTGCGTATCTCTCTCCACACCTGCGGCGCCAGTCCCTGTCCGCTGTAGGCAGGCGAGGGCAGCTGACCCCTTATCCAGGTGGAACTGATGTCGAGCAGTGGCGTGCGTGCCTGCCGCACCCCTGGGGGCAATGTGCCCAGGGGATGTCCGGGACGGGGAAACACGATGAGCGGGTAGTGCTCCAGTATCCAGTGTGACTCGTGCCACTGGGCAAAGCGTTGCCAGTTGTCGGCTCCTATGATGAGCGAGAACTGCCGCTGCGGATAGCGTGCCGAGAGGGCGCGCAGGGTGGCCGACATGAAGGAGGGGCGGGGCAGTGAGAACTCCACATCGCTCACCGCTATGCCCGGCTCGCCTGCCACGGCCAGCCGCGCGAGCTGCAGCCGCAGCTGCTCGTCGAGCAGGGTGGCATCGGCCTTGAAGGGATTCTGGGGCGATACGACGAGCCACACCTCATCCACCAGCCCCTCCTGGATGAGGTGCCGCGCCAGGCTCACATGCCCATTGTGGATGGGGTTGAAGGAGCCCCCATAGACTCCCGTGCGCGTCATCACGGGCGGGCGATGAACTCGGCCACCAGGCCTACGGTCTGCTCCACAG
>JBNMJN010000068.1:0-14585 GCA_050873805.1 Prevotellaceae bacterium
ACCGCACTGCATCTGCCAACGCACCGCACTGCATCCGCCAACGCACCGCACTGCATCTGCCAACGCACCGCACTGCATCCGCCAACGCACCGCACTGCATCTGCCAACGCACCGCACTGCATCTGCCAACGCACCGCACTGCATCTGCCAACGCACCGCACTGCATCCGCCAACGCACCGCGCTGCATCCGCCAACGCACCGCACTGCATCCGCCAACGCACCGCGCTGCATCAGATGAAGCAGGTCGATAAAGAATAAGGGAGAAGAAAAGGGAAGGAGGGAAGAAGTAGGTAAATAAACAACCCCTCCCCCCTGGGGGAGGCTGGGAGGGGGCTCGCCTGAGGCTGGGAGGGGGCTTCCCAAAGGTAAAAAGAATCCCCATGGCACCGCCTGCAGGAACTTGCCTGCAGGAGTGCCATGGGGAACTGCGGGGAGTGCGGGGCGGCTTAGGCCTGCTCCTGCGCTGCCTCAGGAGCAGCCTCCTGCTCCTCGGAGAAGTCGGTCACACCGTTCTCGGTGAGCAGGTCATACCACTGAATGAGCTTCTTGATGTCGGAAATGTGCACACGCTCACGGTCATAGTTGGGGAGCACGGCTGCCATGAACTCAGCCAGTTCGGCACTGCCAGCCTTGCGGTAGTCCACACTGGCCTTGCCGCCCTGCTCCTTCTCCTTGATGTTGCCGAGCACCTGAGGCAGGGGTACCTCCTCGTCGTCGGTGTACATGGCGATGTCAGCCAGGGACACCACCTTGTCGGTGGCAAACACGGGCATGCGCTTGGGCTTTGCCTCCAGAGTCTCCACGATGAGACTGCGATTGCCATGAGAGACGAGCCTGTAGAGTCCGGGCTTGCCTGAGATGGCCAAAATCTTCTTCAACATAGTTGCTTTCGTTTTTATATGTTTGTCTGTCTGTTGTTGCCTTGATGTGTGTGTGCCTCGGCCCGCAGCGCGCGCACAGCCTGTCCCAGCTGTGCCTGCAGCATGTCGTCGCCGCAGCCATCGTTGCTCACGATGAAGCGTGCCAGCCTGCGCGCCTGGGCATCGTCCTGCCGGGCCATGCGTGCCAGCACCTGCTCGCGGGTGGCCCCGTCGCGACGCATGGCGCGCGCAAGACGCACCTCCACGGGCGCATCCACCAGCATGACGCTATCGACCAGCGTGTGGAAACCGCTCTCGCACAGTATCGCGCTCTCGATGGCCACCACCGGGCTGGCGCTGTGACTGGCGGCCCAGCGCAGGAAGTCGAGACGCACGGCGGGGTGTATGATGGCATTGACCCTGGCGGCATGCTCAGGGCTGGCAAAGAGGTAGGCGGCCAGCACGGTCTTCTGCATGACCCCGTCCTGCACGAGATGGCCGCCCACAAGGCTCACCAGCGCCTGCCTGATGGCGGCCGACTGGGCCGTGATGCGCTTGGCCTCCCTGTCGCAGTCGTACACCGGCACGCCCCAGTGGCTCTCCAGCATGTGTGCCACATAGCTCTTGCCGCTGCCTATCCCGCCTGTGATGCCCAGGCGAAGCTGTCCGCAAGGCGCATCTGGCATGCCTGCGGGGGTGCCATATCCTGTCCTGCGTGCTGTCATGGGGTATCGTCGGTGTCGTCCGAGTCGTCGGTCTGCTCTATCAGATAGTCAATCTCCTGCGGCACGATGCGCACGTTGGACACTCCCTCGGGCAGCGACTTGAGGTGCAGCCTGTACTTGGGCGAGGGGTTCTGCAGCAGTTCCTCGTAGGTGACTGCCAGCACAAAGTTGTCGGCAGTGTAGCGGGCAAACTGGCTGGAGCCTACCCTGAAGGTCACGCGCGCCTTTCCGGGGAACGTGCGCAGCACCTTGTCGCCCGGGAAGTTGAGGCCGATGATGGGCACCTCCACGGTCTTCTCGGTATAGTAGTCCACCAGGGCCGTCACCTTGACCTGCGAGGGCTCATAGCGCATGCCCTTCATGTAGCGCGGGGCGGCCTTGACGGTGGTGTTGGCCGTGAGCCCCGACATGCCCACACTCACATACACGGCACTCATGGTATCGAGCACCTGCACGGGGGCATACACGGTGAGCGTGTCGGGCTCGGCATGCAGGCCCACCAGGTAATTCTGCGGCGTGGTGGTCACCTTGCCTATTACCCTCACAGGCAGGCGGTATGCCAGGCCGCGGTTGTAGTAGTACTCTACCGTGTCGGGGTGTATGGACTGGATGTGGGTGGTGGCGTCGAGCTGGCTCTGCACGGCGCGCTGGAGTTCCTGCAGGGGTATCTGCACCCGTGCGCTGGAGGCTCCGTTGTCGTAGGCGGTGAAGTCCACCTCCACGGGCTTCAACTCCCTGCTGCGCAGGTAGCGCACCAGGGATGTCCCCCTGTCGTGCACGCTCACGGTTATCTGCCTGGGGAGCGGTGTGGTGATGACCACATTCTCGGGCACCCCGGTGAGCTGGAGGGGCACCTGCAGGCGGATGTCAAAGGACTCGTTGAGGGTCTGGAGCAGCCAGAAGCCATAGGAGATGGCCAGGAAAAAGAGAAAGACCAGTGTCTCGCGCGCCTTTGAACTCAGGAGCGCGAGTCTGATCTTCCTTATGGTTCTGCTTGTTCGGGCGTTCATCGATGCTCATCTATGTGGGAGCGAAGCCTGCCGGCCTGCGCCCGGCACATGTGGGTCAGGCGGTGGGGTTCAGCGCACGGTGGGCTGGGCGGTGGCATATACCGAGTTGCGGTCCACCTTGATACACACACCCTTTGACACCTCTATCTGCAGGGTGTTGTCCTCTTCCACCACTTTCTTCACGGTGCCGTAGATGCCGCCGGCGGTGACCACCTGCTGGCCTTCCTTGATGGCGTTGCGGAAGTTCTGTATCTCCTTCTGCTTCTTCTGCTGGGGGCGGAAGATGAAGAACCACATGATGACGATGATGAGACCCAGCATGATGAGGGGCTGGTACTGCTGCCAGGCTGACACCTGTGCCAATACTGTAATCATAATGTTGTGTTATTTGTGTTTGCTAAATGGGATGGGCGGGCTATCACTCCCCGGCTGGCTCCTGGGCGGTGTCCTCTGCGGGGGCGCTCGCGGCATCGCGGGTGTCCACGGGAACGTCCTTGACCAGCTTGTGCTCCTTGGCCAGACGCTTGGCGATGGTGTCAAGCGTGGCATTCACATACTTGCTGCTCTTGGGCGAGCTGTAGGTCTTGGCCAGCTCCACATACTCGTTGATGCTCACGCCCACGGGTATCTCGGGGAAGGTGACTATCTCTGCCAGGGCCACCTGCATGATGATGCGGTCCATGAGGGCAATGCGGCTGATGTCCCACCCGCGCGTGGTGGAGGCTATGTACTCGTTGTATGTGTCGGCCCCGGTGATGGTGTGGCGCAGGAGGCGCACCGCAAAGTTGCGGTCCTGCTCGTCGCGATACTCGGGCTGCAGGGGCTGGGCGTCGGTGCTGCTCTCGCTGAACTGCTTGATGGTCTTGAGCACAAAGGTGTCCACCACCACCTTGTCATCGTTCCAGTAGATGTCCATCTCCTCCAGGATGTCATCCAGCTCGTCGTTGTTGCAGAAGAACTGGCGATACACCTTGCGCCAGAACTCGCGGTCATCGGCATAGGTGTTGGTCTCTGCCCCCATGTAGTCGGTGTAGGTCGCGCTGTCCTCTATCTTCATGTAGAGCTTGCGCACGAAGTCCTCGTAATCGGTCCAGGAGAGCTTCTGGTTGTCCACATACTCGCGCAACTGGCGGTTTCCCTCCAGCTGCAGGAGGAAGCGGTTGTTGCTGAAGCGGCTGTTGTCAATCTCCTTCAGGCCCAGCCTGCGCGCACGGTTGCGGCGCATCTCATCCATGCGGAGACCCATGCGGCCCACTTCCACCATGAGCAGAAGAAGGCTCACATACAACTTGTAGGCACGGGAAAGGCTCAAGTCCAGCTCCTTCTCTGCCGCATCTATATTCCTCGAACCGCTCTGGCAGTAAGAGTAGATTATCTGCACCAACTTCAGGCGTATCAGCTCACGATTTATCATACCATAGTCTTAAAAGGTGGACAAAAGTACGCATTTTGCCCCACATAGGCATATTTTTCACCGTTTTTTTTGGTGGATAGAGAAAATAAGGGGATTTTTGCAGCAGAGAGATGCTAACACACACTAAGGACAATGCAAGCAAAAACAACACAAAGAAGCACTGACACAGACATTCTGTTCTCAAGGACGGTAAAGGCCGGCCAGCGTATATATTACATAGATGTGAAAGAGAACAAGCGCAAGGAGCGCTACCTGAGCATCACCGAGAGCAAGAAGATGACGTCGGGAGCAAGCGAGGCACCGCAGGTAAGCTACGAGAAGCACAAGATATTCCTCTTCCCCGAGGACTTCCAGAAGTTCATGGACAGCCTGCAGGATGCCATGACCCATGCCCAGATGGGGGATGCCAGCGAGGAGGGGCAGGCTGAGACCGGCGAGATACACATCGACATGGACTTCCCCACAGAGCTCTGAATGCCCGCAGCGCACGCTTGCTCATTATATATATTATAGCAGGGACACCGTGGCCTGCGTGCCGCAGGCAAGGCGCGGCAGGGCAAGGCATCTGGCACGCGCCGCCAGGGGAAGTGGGCGCAGGGGACAATCTTTCTGGACAAAACATGCCACCATTCCAGGGAAAAGCAGTACCTTTGCACCCGCTTTATAAGCCGTGTGATGGCGAATTGAGCATGAGAGACTTAATTTAGAGTAACACAAACACATTAGGAAAAGATGAAAAGTATCAACGTGAAGGGTACTGCACGTACCGCAACAGGCAAGAAGGCAACACGCGAGCTGCGCAAGAACGGCGGCGTTCCCTGCAACCTCTACGGAGAGGCCAAGAACGAGCAGGGCGAGAACACCGCTCTGAGTTTCTCCACAACACAGGAGGAGCTGCGCAAGCTGGTGTACTCACCCGACATCTACAGCGTCGACCTGAACATCGATGGCAAGGAGTGCAAGGCTGTCATGAAGGAGCTGCAGTTCCATCCCGTGACCGACCAGCTGCTGCATGTGGACTTCTACGAGATCACCGAGGAGAAGCCCATCGTGATGGAAGTGCCCATCCAGATGACAGGACTGGCCGAGGGCGTGAAGGCCGGTGGCAAGCTGGCTGCCAGCGTGCGCAAGCTGAAGGTGCGCGCTCCCTACACCGCAATCCCCGAGAAGCTGAATATCGACGTGACCAACCTCGCTCTGGGCAAGACCATCAAGGTGGGCGAGTTGCACTTCGAGGGCCTGGAGCTGGTGACAAGCCCCAGCGTGGTGGTTTGCCAGGTGAAGATGACACGCTCTGCCATGAGCGCCGCTGCCAAGGCTTAACACACAGACCCGGTCACGACAAGATGAAATACCTGATAACGGGGCTGGGCAACATCGGCGATGAGTACGATGGCACCCGCCACAACATCGGATTTAGAGTATTGGACGCCCTCGCTAAGGCGTCCAATACTGCTTTTGAGGACAAGCGATACGGCTTTGTGGCCCACACAAGGGTCAAGAATGCCGAACTCGTGCTGCTAAAGCCATCCACCTACATGAACCTCTCGGGCAACGCCGTGCGCTACTGGATGCAGCAGGAGAAGGTGCCCCTGGAGAACCTGCTCGTGGTGGTGGACGACCTGAGCCTGCCCGTGGGAGCCATCAGGCTGAAGACCTCGGGAAGCGCAGGAGGGCACAATGGGCTCAAGCACATCGCGCAGATGCTGGGCACCGAGCAGTACAACAGGCTGAAGTTCGGAATCGGCAACGACTACCCTCGCGGCGGACAGGTCGATTTCGTGCTTGGACGCTTCTGCCCCGAGGATGAGCAGAAGGTGGACGAGCGAGTGCCGATGGCATGCGACGCGATACGCGCCTTCGCGCTGAGCGGAATGCAGTTTGCCATGTGCCACTACAACAACAAGTAGCCCAACCGGCACAGCCGCCCGCTCACGCGGGGAAGCATACAGGACGCGCGCCCAACCGCAGAGCGCACGGACGAGACAGGAAAGCTGACCATAAACATAAGACACCACCCCAACATGGAACTGACAGACAGATTTCTCAAATATGTGTCCATCGACACACAGTCAAGCGAGGAAAACGAGGCGCAATGCCCCAGCACCGACAAGCAACGCGACCTGGCACGCTACCTCTACGAGGAGCTCCAGGCCATAGGGCTGACCGATGTGGAGATGGACGAGCATGCCTATGTGTATGCGACCTTACCAGCCAACACCAGCAAGCCCGTGCCCACCATCGGCTTCATCGCCCACATGGACACCAGCCCCGACTGCAGCGGGGCCAACATACACCCGCGCATCATCAAGGACTATGACGGCAAGGACATCGTGCTGGATGCCCAGGAGGGCATCATCACCCCGGTGGCGCAGTTCCCCGAGCTCAAGGCGCACCTGGGAGAGGACTTGATAGTGACCGACGGGCACACGCTCCTGGGAGCGGACGACAAGGCGGGCATCGCCGAGATAGTGACCGCCATGACCTACCTCATGCAGCATCCCGAAATCAAGCACGGCAAGATACGCGTGGGATTCAACCCCGACGAGGAGATTGGCGCGGGAGCGCACCTCTTCGATGTGGAGAAGTTTGGCTGCCAATGGGCCTACACCATGGACGGAGGTGAAGTGGGCGAACTGGAATACGAGAATTTCAACGCCGCAGGAGCCAGGATACTGGTGCATGGGCGCAATGTGCATCCCGGCTATGCCAAGGGCAAGATGCTCAACGCATGCCTGCTGGCCCAGGAGTTCGCCTCGATGCTCCCTGCCAGCGAACGGCCTGAGACCACCGAGGGATACGAGGGATTCTACCACCTGACCGGCATGAGCGGCACCGTGGAGGAGGCCACGCTGAGCTACATCATACGCGACCACAACCGCGACACCTTTGAGCGACGCAAGGCAAGGGTGGCCGAGGCTGCCCGGCAGATGAACCAGAAGTACGGCGAGGGCACGGTGACAGCCGAGGTCAAGGACCAGTACTACAACATGCTGTGCCAGCTGGAGGACAAGCCGCACATCACCGGCATCGCCCAGGAGGCCATACGCGAGGCATGCGGCTTCTGCCAGGTGTTGCCCATCCGTGGCGGCACCGACGGCGCGCAACTCTCCTTCAAGGGTCTCCCCTGCCCCAACATCTTTGCCGGCGGGCTCAATTTCCACGGCAAGCATGAGTTTGTGCCCATACAGAGCATGCAGAAGGCCATGATGACCGTGGTCAATATCTGCCGCCTCACAGCAGAGAGGGCTTGACGGTCATGGACAGCAAGGAAGCACGCATAGACAAGTGGCTGTGGGCGGCGCGCATCTTCAAGACGCGCACGCTCGCCACAGCCGCCTGCCGCAAGGGGCAGGTGAGCATGGGCGGCACGCAACTGAAAGCGAGCCGCACCGTGAAAGCGGGCGATGTGGTGAGCGTGCGCAAGCCGCCTGTCACCTATTCGTTCAAGGTGCTGCAGCCCATCGAGAAGCGCGTGGGAGCACGCCTCCTGTCCGAGATACTGGAGAATGTGACACCACAGGAGCAGTATGAGCTGCTGGAGATGAGCCGCATCAGCGGCTTTGCCAACCGCGCCAAGGGCACGGGCCGCCCCACCAAGAAGGACCGCCGCGACCTGGACGAGTTCACGCAGGATGTGCCCATGTACTTCGGCGACTTCGAGTTCGACATGGACGACGAGGACGATGAGGAGTAAGGGACATCACCATCAGCACTAAGCAAAAGACATGCACACAGAAGAACTTGACAAGACCGACCTGGCCATCCTGCGCATCCTGCAGCAGAACGCGCGCCTGACCACCAAGGAACTGGCCGCGCAGGTGCACCTGTCCACCACGCCCGTCTTTGAGCGGCAAAAGCGGCTCGAGCGCATGGGCTACATACGCAAGTATGTGGCGGTGCTCGATGCCGACAAGCTCAACCGTGGCTTCGTGGTGTTCTGCAACGTGAAACTGCGGCGCATGAACCGCGACATCGCACAGGACTTCACCGAGCGCATCAAGGAGGTCAGGCAGGTGAGCGAGTGCTACAACATCAGCGGAAACTTCGACTATATGCTCAAGATACACGCTCCCGATATGAAGGCATACCAGGAGTTTATACTCAACACGCTGGGTGCCATCGAGAGTGTAGGCAGCATCGAGAGCACTTTTGTGATGTCGGAGATAAAGAACGACTGCGGCATCAGCATCTGATGCTGAGCCACACAGAGGCACAACAAGACAAGGGAGAAAGGGAAGATGATAGACAGGTTGACAATAGACAAGATTCTGGATGCGGCCAACATCGTGGATGTGGTGTCGGACTTCGTGACACTCAAGCGGTCGGGAGCCAACTTCAAGGGGCTCTGTCCGTTTCACGATGACCGTACCCCCTCCTTCATGGTCTCGCCTGCCAAGAACATCTGCAAGTGCTTTGCCTGCGGTGTGGGTGGCCGCCCCGTGGACTTCATCATGAAGCACGAGCAACTGAGCTACCCCGACGCGCTCCGCTATCTGGCCAAGAAGTACGGCATCGAGATAAAGGAGAAGGAACTCTCGCCCGAAGAGAAGCAGTCGCAGACCGACCGCGACAGCATGTTCATCCTCAACGAATGGGCCAGGGAGTGGTTTCAGCATGAGCTCAATGACACTCCCGACGGGCGCGCCATCGGACTGGCCTACTTCCGCAACCGTGGTTTCCGCGACGACATCATAGCGCGCTTCCAGTTGGGCTTCTGCCCCGACAGCCGCGAGCACTCGCTTGGAGCCGATGCGCTGAAGGCTGGCTACCAGGAGAAGTACCTGGTGAACACCATCAACCAGAAGGAACCCCGGCTGAGCATAGGCACAGGACTCTGCCTGAAGAACGAGGACGGACGGCTGCGCGACCGCTTTCGCGGACGTGTGATATGGCCCATCTTCACCGTGAGCGGACGTGTGGCTGGCTTTGGCGGACGCGTGCTGGACGCGGCCACCAAGGGCGTGAGCGTGAAGTACCTCAACTCCCCCGAGAGCATCATCTACAGCAAGCGCAAGGAACTCTTCGGACTTTTCCAGGCCAAGGAGGCCATACGCAAGCGCGACCTGTGCTACCTGGTGGAGGGCTACACCGATGTGATGGCCATGCACCAGCAGGGCGTGGAGAATGTGGTGGCCTCCTCGGGCACCGCGCTCACCACCGACCAGATACGGCTCATACACCGCATGACCAACAACATCACCGTCATCTACGACGGCGACGAGGCTGGCATACACGCCAGCGAGCGTGGCATAGACATGCTGCTGGCCGAGGGCATGAACGTGAAGTTGCTGCTCCTGCCCGATGGGGACGACCCCGACAGTTTCGCGCGCAAGCACACCGCCACCGAGTACCAGCAGTACCTGGCCGAGCACCAGACCGACTTCATCCAGTACAAGACAGCCCACCTCATGCAGGCGGCCAAGGACGACCCCACACGGCTGGGACAGCTCGTGCACAGCGTGGCATCCAGCATCGCGGCCATACCCGACGAGATCACCAGGGTGCTCTACACGCGCCAGGCGTCACAGAAACTGCAGATGGAGGAGCGGCTCATCACGAATGCCGTCAACGAGCAGCGCAGGCAGATGGCCGACGAGCGCCGCAAGGAGGCCGAGCGGGAGGCACGGCGCGAGGCATACCAGCAGGGACAGGCAGGCGGAGGCGCGCCCGTCCAGGCTCCCCACGGCGCCACAAGCGCCGCCGACAGCACGGGCACACAGCCCCAGGCACCACAGCAGGCGGCACCTGGCAGCACACAGGCGGCAAGCAGCGGCACTGGCACAGGCGCACAGCCTGCCGCTTGTCAGCCCGGCACAGCCACAGCCGCGCCACACGCCGACTCGTGCACAGCCACAGCCGAGAACAACCGCGAGCGCGAACTGATGCGTCTCCTGCTGTGCCGTGGAGAGGAGTTCGTGTCACAAATGGAGGACGAGAAGGGGGAGGAGAAGAACCTGAGCGCAATTGAATTTACCTACCTGAGCCTGCAGGACGATGGCATCGAACTCTCGTCGTCCCTCTATGAGCGCGTCCTGCAAGAGGCTGTCCAGCATGTGCACGACGAGGACTTCACGGCCGCGAAGTTCTTTGCGCGCCATCCCGACCCCTTGATAAGCCAACTGGCCTTCGAGCTGAGCGTGGACAAGGAGCCACTCAGCAAGATTCACTCAAAGACCCCCGAGGAGCAACGCCTCGATGACACCATCATCTCGCTGGTCAACAGCATCAAGCTCGACTGCGTGCAGCGTGAGCTGAAGAAACTGCTGGAGCAGGTGAAGGGTGCGACACTCACCGGGGACAAGGAAGCCTGCCAGAAACTCCTTGTGCGCTTCGCCGAGCGCAGCAAGTATGCCAAGGAACTGGCCAAGGACAGCGGAAACCGCGTGGTGATAGTCCAAGCATAGCACGCGCCACCCCACTGGCGCCAGCCAAGCGGCAGACGGGGAATGGCCTCCCCATGAGGTTCTTTTTTCCCCGCACACGCAAGCCTGGCATGAAGAAAATGGCTCATCGCTTTCTCCTTTCAGCGGAAAGTTGTACCTTTGCCCTTGATAAATGGCTCCGTAGCTTAGCTGTATAGAGCGTCAGATTCCGGTTCTGAAGGTCGAGGGTTAGAATCCCTCCGGGGTCACACAGCATTGAGGCAGGCCGTCTTGCACAAAGACGAGCCTGCCTCAACGCTTTTCCAGTCCGTCACGAGCGCGCCGCAACGGGACTACAGCACACCCCTGGCGGGCTTCACATCAGAAGTCCTGGAGTAGATAGAGCACGCGCACATCAGGGCCAGAATGCGCTCCTGTGGGCTTCACATCTAAGCTCCTGGGGAACAGGGCACGCACACATCGGCACTGGAGCGAGCCCTGGCGGGCTTCACATCAGAAGTCCAGGCGGAACAGATGCCCCTGTGCCTGCAACAGGAGCGAGCCACGCCAGGCCGCACAGTCCTCCAGTTCGCTGAAGGTGGCGCGCCGCAGGTCTATCACGTTCTGCATCGTGCGGGTCTGCAGATTCCACACATAGAGCACCGACGGCTGCCCCTCCGTGCCAAATCCTGTGGGCATGAAGAGCTGGCCCGCCTGGATGAAGAGCCCCTGGCCAATGGGCATGAAGGGACGGCTATAAGTGTCCTCTATCAGATAATTCTCCAGAAGGTCCTTCTCGGTGAGCGTCACCAGGCCATCCACACCCTCGTCCAGCCTGGGCAGGCGAAACTTGACAATGCGGTGGCGGTTGGCCTTGTCCTCATTGTTCACCGTGTTGCCATAGCCATACAGCATGTCGTTGTCCCGGTCGATGACCCATTGCAGCGCATAGCCAAACAAGTGGTTGTCATCCTGGAAATGGATGACCTGCACCGTGTGGGTGGACTTCAGGTCGGGCGCGATGCGCTCCACAAAGAGCACGTCCTTCTTGCCCTGCCATGCCTGCCGCGCACACTGGCTCACATAGAGCAGGGGCAAGGGGTCGGAGGGTGCATAGCGATAGTTGGAGAGCGACACCACATTGCTGTGGTTCACCCTGTCGTAGCATGCCATCCTGTAGGGTGGCGCCACCTCGCGCAGCTGCGTGCCGTCATAGGCATAGACCGACAGCCATCCCGAGTTCTGCGCACTCAGCACCGTGTCGCCCCAGGCCTCCAGTCCCTGGTAGCCCTCCCCAGGCGCGCCCTTCAGCGCACCCACATGAGTCACCCTGAGTGTATTCTCAAGCAGCGAGACCCGCTGTCCGCCATAACTGACGGCAGAGGGTCTCGCTGTAGTATTGTCCTGGGCCGCCGCAGCCAGTGCTGCCAGCATCAGCCCCGCAAGCATTGTCCTTCTCATGCCTACTGCAAGTATTGCTTGAAGTGGTTGGTAATCTGACGGAAGAGATGGGCACGCGTGTTGCCCCCGAAGATGCTGTGGTTGCGGTTGGTGTAGGTCAGCTCGCGGAAGTCTTTATCGGCCTGCACCAGAGCCTCGGTATATTCGGCGGCATTGCGGAAGTGCACGTTGTCATCGGCCAGCCCATGCACGAGCAGCAGGTGTCCGCTCAGCTGCGCGGCACGTCCTATGGGCGACACGTCGTAGCCGCTGCCGTTCTCCTTGGGCGTGCGCATGAAGCGCTCGGTATATACGCTGTCATAGTACCGCCAGTCGGTGGGCGCGGCCACCGCCACGCCAGCGGCAAACACGGGTCTGCCCTCACTCATGCTCATCAGGGTGCAGAAGCCACCGTAGCTCCAGCCCCAGATGCCGATGCGCTTGGCATCCACATAGGGCAGCGAGGCGGCATAGAGGGCAGCCTCCACCTGGTCGTGGCTCTCCAGCTGCCCCAGCCTGAGATAGGTGCACTGCTCGAAGTCACGTCCACGGCCACCCGTTCCCCGGCCATCCACAATGAGGCTGATGAAGCCCTGCTCGGCCAGGTACTGCTCATAGAGCATGCCCCCCATGTTGCCGGCGCTCCAGCTGTCCAGCACCTGCTGGCTGCCTGGGCCACTGTACTGGAACAGGATGACGGGGTACTTCTGGCTCTCCTTGAAGTCGGGCGGAAGCACCATCAGCCCATTGAGCTGCACGCCGTCCTGCGTGGTAAACGACACGATGCGCCGCTCTCCCAGGCTCAGGGCCGAGAGTTTGGAGCGCAGTTCGCTGTTGTCCTCCAGCGTGCCCAGCGTCTTGCCGTTGGCGTCGCACAGGGTGGTCACAGGCGGTGTCTGCAGGTTGCTCCACACATTCATGTAGTAGCGCAGCCCCTTGCTGAAGATGGCGTTGTTGGTTCCCTTCTGCGTGCTCAGCCTCACGGTCTTGCCCTTGAGGTCGGTCTTATACACCGCCTTGTAGAGCGGCCCCTCCTGGTTGCTGGCATAATACACCTGCCCCAGGCGGCTGTCGTAGCCGTAGAAGTCGGTCACCACATGCTTTCCGCTGGTGAGCTGCCGCTTGAGCGTGCCGTTGAGGTCATACAGGTACAGGTGGTTCCATCCGCTGCGCTCGCTCATGAGCACGAATCCGCCGGGTGTTGTCGTGAAGTTCTTATACACATCCTCTGATATGTACTTCTCCGTCTCGTCGCGCACGATAAGGCGGCACTCGGTGCTGCGCGGATTGGCCACATAGATGTCCAGGCGGTTCTGGTGACGGTTCTGTGTGAGGACGAGCAGCTTGAGGGGGTCGTTGGTGAAGGCGATGCGGGGGATATATCCATCGGGGTCAAGGGGCAGCTGCATCTGGCGTATCACACGGCTCTTGATGTCGAAGCTGTGCACGGTGACGGTGCTGTTGGTGGCACCGGCCACAGGATACTTGTAAGCGTAGGCGCCCGGATACTCGCTGTACTCCTCCTTGGCCGGGGCGAGTCCCTTGTAGAGGGGGAACGAGAAGGTGGGCACAGCCCTCTCGTCATACTTGACCCATGCCAGCATGGTGGCATCGGCATTGAAGTCGAAGGCACGGCTCAGCGTGAACTCCTCCTCGTTGACCCAGTCGGGCTTTCCATTGAGTATCTCGCCAAACTTGCCATCCTTGGTCACCTGTGTCTCGCTGTTGTTGAAGAGCAACTTCACCAGGAACAGGTTGCCGTCCCTCACGAAAGCCACCATATTGCCATCTGGACTCCACTTGGGCACCTCCTGGGCACCATTCTCGCTCAGGTTGGCCACGGTGCGGTTCTTCACATTATATATATAGTACTCTGCCGTGCGGCTGTGTCGGTAGATGGCTCTCGTGTCGGTCTGCAGCAGGATGTGCGTCTCGTCGGGGCTCATGATGTAGCCGTCGATGCGCGGTATGCGTATGCGCTGCTTGAGCATGCTGGGGTCAAAGAGCACACCCGTCTGCTTGCCCGTGCGGAAGCTGTAGCGCAGGATTTGCCTGCCATCGGCGCTCAACTGGCTGTAGCTCTCGCCATCGGCCAGGGGGGTGACCCCATTGATGCGGCGTGCCGAGTAGGTGCCATTGGTGAGGTTCTCAATTGTGAGGTTGTCCGCAGGGCAGACGGTGCTGAGCCCGCAGAGCAGTGCCATCAGTAATAATAGCCTTTTCATGTTCAGTATTGGTTTGTTTCGTTCTTTAGGACAAAGGTACAACAAATCGGCAAGTAGTTGCCCCAAATCGAATGACATAACTCATTTTTGCGTACTTTTGCACTTATGGAATACAAGGAGTTTGGTGCCTGGCTGCAGGCAGAACTGGGCTGCAAGGCCCAGAAGATTTCGGTAGATGGCGGATTCTCGTGCCCCAACAGGGACGGCACGGTGGGCCACGGGGGCTGCACCTTCTGCGACAACCGCACCTTCAATCCCCCCTACTGCCACCAGGGAGGCACCGTCACCGAGCAGCTGGAGGCCGGCAAGCGTTTCTTCGCGCGCAAGTATCCCACGATGAAGTACCTGGCCTACTTCCAGTCCTACACTGGCACCTATGATGCCCTGGAGCGCCTCAAGTCGCTGTACGAGGAGGCCCTGCGCGTGCCCGATGTGGTGGGACTGGTCATCGGCACGCGCCCCGACTGCATGCCCGACCCTCTGCTCGACTACCTGGAGCAACTGAGCCACCGCACCTTCCTGCTGGTGGAGTATGGGGTGGAGAG
>JBNMJN010000069.1:0-14550 GCA_050873805.1 Prevotellaceae bacterium
CATCTCCTTGGCATCCTCCACATTCTGCAGGCATCCCATGTATTCCTTGCGCGCCTCCATCAGCTTGCCCAGGTCCTTGTACTCCTTGGTCAACTTGACGTAACGCTTCTGGTCGGCGATGACGTGGGCATCCGTTATGAGCGTGGACACCTCCTCGTAGCGGCTCACCAGCCCATCCAGTCTTTCGAGTATCTCCATATCAATATTCAAAAGTGCCGTTCTCGCTCTTGATCACCAGGCTTCGCTTGCCCTCCTCGATGTGTCCCACCACCTGGGCATCCACATTGAATGCGCGGCTGATGTCCATCACACGCTGCGCATCTGCGGGACTCACATATATCTCCATGCGGTGTCCCATGTTGAACACCTTGTACATCTCGGCCCAGTCGGTGCCGCTCTCCTCCTGGATGGCGCGGAACAAGGGAGGCACGGGGAACATGTTGTCCTTCACCACGCGGCAATTCTCGCCCACGAAATGGAGCACCTTGGTCTGCGCGCCACCCGTGCAATGCACCATGCCATGTACGGCCGGCCGCATCTCGTCGAGCATCCGCTTGATGATGGGCGCGTAAGTGCGCGTGGGAGAAAGCACCAGTTTGCCTGCACACACGGGGCTGCCCTCCACCGCGTCATCCAGGCGGTAACGTCCGCTATAGACCAGTTCCTCGGGCACAGCCTTGTCATAGCTCTCGGGGTATTTCTCGGCCAGGTACTTGGCAAAGACATCATGACGCGCACTCGTGAGACCGTTGCTGCCCATGCCGCCATTGTACTCCTTCTCATAAGTGGCCTTACCGCAACTGGAAAGGCCCACGATGACATCACCCGGACGTATGTTCGCATTGTCTATCACATCAGCCCTGCGCATACGGCAGGTCACGGTGCTGTCCACGATGATGGTGCGCACAAGGTCGCCCACATCGGCAGTCTCCCCGCCCGTGCCATAGATGCCGATGCCCATTTCACGCATCTCCTGCATCAGTTCGTCCGTGCCATTGATGATGGCACTTATCACTTCCCCGGGAATGAGCATCTTGTTGCGGCCAATGGTGCTGCTCACCAGGATATTGTCCACAGCACCCACACAGAGCAGGTCATCCGTGTTCATAATGAGTGCGTCCTGCGCTATGCCCTTCCACACGCCCAGGTCACCCGTCTCGCGCCAATAGGTGTAGGCCAGGCTACTCTTGGTGCCCGCGCCATCAGCGTGCATGATGCAGCAATAGTCGGGGTCTCCTCCGAGGATATCGGGAATTATCTTGCAGAATGCCTGCGGAAAGATGCCTTTGTCTATGTTCTTGATAGCGTTGTGCACGTCTTCCTTGGCTGCGCTTACTCCGCGCATCATGTAGCGTTGGTTGCTCATCGGTCTATTGGTTCAAATGGTTCTCTTGTATGACATGCAAAGGTATTACAATTATGTGTCACACGCAAATTTATGTTTCACACAGCCCTACTTTATGGCAATAATTGAGTACTTTTGCGCCACATTTGACACAGGATTGATAAAGGATTGTTAAAACCGCATAGTTTTCAGGATATGGAGAAGAGACTTTATGCACCGCTGATGGTGCTATGCGCGACTGCGGCCTTTGCCCAGGAACGCGCAGACACGACCCTCCTGCAGGAGGTGACCGTGAGCAATGCCAAGGACAACCGCGCGCTGAGAGAGCAGCCTCTGGCTGCCACCACCATCAGCACCCACGAGATCACCAGCAGGGGCATGCACAGCATGAAGGACCTCTCCTCGCTTGTGCCAGGACTCTTCATCCCCACATACGGCAGCCGGCAGACCACCGCCATCTACATGCGCGGGGTGGGAAGCCGTATCAACACGCCTGCCGTGGGGCTTTATGTGGACGACATTCCATGGGTGGACAAGAGCGCGTTTGACTTTGACCTGAGCGACGTGCAGAGCATCGACATCCTGCGCGGACCGCAAAGCACGCTGTATGGGCGCAATGCGATGGGTGGACTCATACGCATCAGCACCAAGAATCCGCTGGACTACCAGGGAACGGACATCTCGCTGCAGGCGGCTACGCATGGCACTGCAAGAGCCAGCGCAACGCACTACCACCGCATCTCAAGCCGCCTGGGCTTCTCGGGAGGCTTTGGCTACGCGCACTCCGAAGGCTTCTTCACCAACCGATACACTGGCAAGAAGGCCGACAGGGATGATGATGCAAGCGCACGCTTCCGCCTGGTGGCCAAACCTACCGATGTGGTGCGGCTGGACTTCCACGCCAACTACGAGTACAGCCGACAGGGAGCCTTCCCCTACAGGCTGGAGAGCGTGAAGCCCGAAGACTACTTCTATTCCCAACTCTCTGAGCACATCGGACAGACAGACTTCAACCGCACCAACCGCTACGAGCGCCACTTGCTGAACCTTGGCTTCAAGGCCGAGCACAACTGGCAGCGCGCCGTGATGAGCTATGTGGCAGGATTCCAGTATCTGCGCGACCAGATGGACATGGACCAGGACTTCACACGGGCCGACATCTACACGCTCATGCAACGGCAGAACAGTCGCACCCTGAGCCAGGAGATAGCCGTGAAGAACAGGCCTGGAGCCTGGAGGCACTGGGAATGGAGCACGGGCATCAGCGGATTCAGACAATGGCTGGGCACCCAGGCACCCGTCACTTTCCGACAGGATGGAGTGCAGTGGATCAACGCCAACATGAACAGGAATGCCAACGCGCACCTGCCCCTCATCAGCCAAGGGCCCATGCAGATGCAGATGCTCTTCAGTGACAACATCCAGGGGGAGAGCCTGCTCTTCGGCGGCCAGTTCCACACCCCCACCGGAAGCGGAGCCATCTACCACCAGAGCACCATCACCGACCTGCTGGGAGCGCAAGGGCTTGACCTGACCCTGGGACTGCGGCTTGACTACGAGAAGATGCAGCTGGACTACGACACTGGATACGACTTCGGGCACGAGTATGGGCTGGCAGGACACCTCAGCATGCCCAATATGGAGCGCGACCTCACACTGGTGCCTACAGCCGTTTACGCAGCCCAAGATGCCCTCGTGGGCAAACTCTCACATGATTACTTGCAACTGCTCCCCCGCCTCTCGCTCCAATACAAGATAAGCGAGAGCAACATCTATGCCACCCTGTCGCGCGGTTATCGCAGCGGAGGATTCAACATCCAGCAGTTCAGCAGCGCGCTGCAAAGCATGATGCAAGCCGACATCATGCAGGATGTGGCCGAGGTCACCATACCGGTATTGCAGGAACAGCGGGCCATTCCTGCCGATGTGAAAGAGCAAGTGACGGCACTCCTGCAAGGCATGGCCACGCGTCCCGACATCAATGTGCGCTCACTCTGCCAATACAAGCCCGAATATGCGTGGAACTACGAGGTGGGCACACACCTCAATCTCTTCGACCACCGCTTGCGCCTGGATGCCTCCGCGTTCCTGACCGAGGTGCGCGACCAGCAGGTCTCGCGCATGGCTACAAATGGCTTGGGCCGCGTCACCGTCAATGCCGGGCGCAGCCGCGCTGCAGGCTGCGAGGTGGCTGCCAGCGGACACATCACCGATGCGCTGTCGGCACATGCAGCCTATGGCTACACGCATAGTGTATTCCGCACCTACACGCTCCAGGAGGGCGTGAGCTACAAGGGCAATTTCGTGCCCTTCATTCCCCTGCACACATTCAATGCCGGAGCACGCTACACATGGGCTTTAAGCAGATGGCTTCAGCGCATCAGCCTGCAAGCGGACTGGAACGGACGGGGCAAGACCTTCTGGACTGAGGACAACCATGTGAGCGAGCCCTTCTATGGCACACTGGACGCTCGCCTCACGCTCTCGCACAGGAAGGCCGACCTGAGCCTGTGGGGCAAGAATCTCACAGGGCAGGAGTACCGCTCCTTCTACTTCGAGAGCATGAACCGTGGCTTCAGCCAAAAGGGTGCCCCTGTCCAGCTGGGTGTGGATGTACGGCTGAGGCTCTGAGACGCGCTACTTGCAGAGACGCGCCTCCTGCGGCATGCCGCCATCCTCACCCCGGCAAGCATCTGCGCAAGACGAAAGCCCGCAGTGCCATGCCCCCCTCCCAGCCAACGTATGCCGCCATAATTGTGTGCCAGGCCAGGCACACGGGAAACGGCATGATGCGCCCTTGCAACAAGAAAGCCACGGGAGGAGCGGAAGCATGGAAAGAGAAAGAGGCGGGCTTGGGATTGCCCGCTAAAGGTAATATCTTCCGAATTGCAGGTATGTATGTGTGTGGGCAAAAGTGCGTACCTTTGCCCAGGATAAAGACTAAAGGACATGTACATAGAGAAGATTAAGTCGCCAGCCGACTTGAAGGGACTGGACCTGAAGGCACTCCAGACAGTGGCCGATGAGACGCGGCAGGCCGTGCTGAACCGCGTGAGCAAGCATGGCGGACACGTTGGCCCCAACCTGGGGTTTGTGGAGGCCACCGTGGCATTGCACTTTGTGTTCGACGCGCCAAGGGACAAGTTTGTGTTCGACGTGAGCCACCAGTGCTACCCGCACAAGGTACTCACAGGGCGAGCATCGGGCTTCCTGGGCAACGTGGACGACATGAATGCCATCAGCGGATACTCCTCACCCGCCGAATGTCCCGAGTATGACAACTTCGAGGTGGGGCACACATCCACCTCCATCAGCCTGGCCACAGGACTGCAGAAGGCACGTGACACCAAAGGCACGCACGAGAACATCATCGCCATCATCGGCGATGGCTCCCTCTCGGGCGGTGAAGCCTTCGAGGGGCTCAACGAGGCATCGGAACTGGGGACGGGCATCATCATCGTGGTCAACGACAACGAGATGTCCATCGCCGAGAACCACGGCGGCATCTACAAGAACCTGCGCGCCCTGAGGGAGAGCCATGGAGAATGTGCCCACAACTGGTTCAAGGCATGGGGATTCGAGTACCAGTACCTGGAAGAAGGCAACGACCTGGAGAAGCTCATCAAGGTCTTTGAGAGCGTAAAGGACACCGACAAACCCACAGTAGTGCACATCCACACCGAGAAGGGGCACGGCTTCGCACCTGCCGTGGCCAACAAGGAGGCCTGACACTATGGCATGCCCTTCAACATCAAGGACGGAAGCCGCCCACAGACACCCGCAGTGGAGACTTACGAGCAGCTCTATTCCGACTGGATGCTGCGGGAGATGCAGCAGGACAAGACCCTCATCGCCGTGACAGCAGGCACCCCATCGGCCGCTGGTTTCACCCCAGAGAAGCGCAAGCAGGCGGGCAAGCAGCACATCGACATGGGCATCGCCGAGGAACAGGCTGTAGCCATGATATCGGGAATGGCCAAGGGCGGGCTGCACCCGGTGTGGACTGTCTATAGCACCTTTATACAGCGCACCTACGACCAGATAGCACAGGACCTGTGCATCAACTCCAATCCCGCTGTCATCAATGTGGTGTGGGGTGGCTCGGGCACGATGAACGACATCACGCACATCTGCCTGTTTGACATCCCCATGCTGTGCAGCATCCCTGGCCTCACCTACCTGGCTCCCACCACCTGTGAGGAGTACTTCGCCATGCTGCGCTGGTCCATCACACAGGACAAGAAGCCTATCGCCATCCGTGTGCCCAGCAACGGGGTCATCCACACCTCAGAGCCTGTGGATGCGGAGTATAGCTTCGAGCCCAAGTACAAGATTGCGCACCGGGGGCAGAAGGTGGCTGTCATCGCTGCCGGCTCATTCTTCCAGAAGGGAGAAAATGTGGCTCGCCTGCTTGCCGACAAGGGCATCGACGCCACACTCATCAACCCTCGCTACCTGAATGCAGTGGACGAGGACGTGCTGGAGAGCCTGCTGGCCGACCACCAACTGGTGGTGACCCTGGAGGACGGCAGCAAGGACGGTGGCTTCGGTGAACGCATCGCCTCCTACTACGGCACTTCCAAGATGAAGGTTCTCGTGGGCGGCATCAGGAAGGGACTCTACGACCGATTCGATGTGCAGCAGCTCCTCAAGGACAACCGCCTGCTTGACGAGCAGATCGTGGAGGATATCCTAAGCATTCTACAACGTAATTCATGATGCCATGCAGGAGATTCATTTCAACACCGTGCAGGACTTCAACGAGTACCATGGGCTGGACACACTGCACCCTCTGGTAAGCATAGCACGCTATGAGCATGAGCGCAAACTGGAGGAGCACACCTGCCACTATGGCCTATACGCCTTGTTTCTGAAGGAGAACAAGGGATGCAAGCTGTCGTATGGACGTACAGAATATGACTTCGACGAGATGACTGTCACGAGCTTTGCGCCAGGGCAGTCTATCCATGTGGAGCCTGTCCCAGGTGTGGTCTTCCCCAAATGGACAGCCCTGGTGTTCCACCCCGACCTGCTCAACCGCACGCAACTGGGCAGGAACATCAGCCGCTACGAGTTCTTCGACTACACCTCCAGCGAGGCTCTCCATCTCTCCACTGGCGAGATAGAGATATTCCGCAGCGTGCTCGACATGATACAGCAGGAGTTGCACCGCAGCATCGACAAGCACTCCCGTGAACTCATCGTGAGCAACATCGAGCTGCTGCTGAACTATTGCCTGCGCTTCTACGACCGCCAGTTTGTGACCCGTGAGGAAATCAACCACACGGTGGTAAAGAAGTTCGTGTCCCTGCTCGACGGGTACATCACCTCAAAAGCTGAGCGTGAGGGGCTGCCCTCTGTGGGTTTCTTTGCCCGGGAGTGCTGCTATTCGCCCAGCTATTTCAGCGAACTGGTCAAGACCGAGACGGGCCGCACGGCCAAGGACCTTATCAACGACCGCCTGCTGCGTGCCGCCAAGCAACTACTGGCAGATGACAGCATAAGCATCCAGAGGGTGAGCGAAAGGCTCGGCTTTGAGTATCCGCAGCACTTTGTGCGCTTCTTCAAGGCGCACACGGGCATGACTCCCTCGGCATACAGGAAGTCAGCATGACCGCTACGCCACAGGCATGAGAGCAAGGCTCACCCATCGCACTGACACGCTTACCTAACAGCACCCCCCGCCACCTGCTCCTGTGGGGGCAAGCAGAAAGCGGCAAAAGTATCAAATGACATAGCCCGGCAAGTATCCTCTACTTGCCGGGCTATGTCGTCTGCAGCCACGCAGGAAGCCTCCCTCGCGGCACGCGCCGCTCACTCGTTCCAGAACCGCCAGCTGGCCAGGGCCTGCAGGTGCAGCATCTCCAGTCCGTTCTTCACCGTGGCTCCGCGTTCCGCGCCACGCTTGAGGAAGAGGGTCTCCTGGGGATTGTACACGAGGTCGTAGAGCAAGTGCCTGTCCGTGAGCAGGTGATAAGGGATATCGGGACTGGCATCCACCCGAGGAAACATGCCCACAGGGCTGCAGTTCACCACCACCTGGTAATGGCTCATCACCTGGGGCGTGAGGTCGGCATAGGTGAGACGGCCAGGGGCGGGCGTGCGGCTCACATACGTCCAGTCAAGCCCCATACGCTCAAGCCCCACCCTGATGGCACGACTCGCGCCGCCCGTGCCCAGCACCAGGGCATGGCGGTGCCACGGCCGCAGGAGCGGGCGTATGCTGTCCATGAACCCGATGATGTCGCTGTTGAACCCCTTCATCCTGCCGTCGCGCAAGCGTATCACATTGACCGCGCCTATCTCCCTCGCCTCGTCGCTCAACTCGTCGAGCAGGGGAATGACAGCCTCCTTGTGAGGCAGGGTCACATTGAGCCCGCGCAGGGAGGGATTGTCCCGCACGACCTCGGTGGGCATGCTGGCCGAGGGAATCTCAAAGTTCACATACTCGGCATCAATGTGCTCACGCTGGAACTTCTCGGTGAAGAAGGCGCGGCTGAAACTGTGCCCCAGGGGGTAGCCTATAATTCCGTATTTGTCCATAGTCTCTTGTTCTCATTTATTTTGTGGCCAGGTACATGGTGCTGATGCCGCCGCAGAACCGCTCCCAGCGCACGCTGGAGAAACCGTTCCTGCAGAGTATCCGCTCCATCTCCTCGGCCTGCGGGAAGGCCTCCATGCTGGTGGGCAGGTAGGTGTAGGCACTGTCATCGTGACTGATGAGCCGCCCCAGGACCGGCATCACCACATGAGCATAGATGGTGAAGAGCTGCTTCATGGGGAAATGCACAGGTGTGCTCAGCTCCACGATGAGCAGATGACCGCCGGGGCGCAGCACCCTGCACATCTCGCGCAATCCCGCATCGAGGTCGCTGAAGTTGCGCACTCCATAGGAGGAGGTGACGGCATCAAAGGAACCGTCGGGGAAGGACATGCGGGTGCAGTCCTCCCTCCGGAAGGTGATGATATCCTCCAGCCCAGCCTTCTTTACCTTCTGGCGTGCCACCTGCATCATGCCCTCGCTGATGTCGGCCCCCACGATGCGGCGGGGATGATTGCGCCGGGCCTGCATGATGGCCAGGTCGCCGGTGCCCGTGGCAATGTCCAGCACCTCCTGCGGTGCAAACTTCCCCAGCGCGTCGATGGCCTTGCGTCGCCAGCGGCGGTCTATCCCGAGCGAGAGGCTATGGTTGAGCAGGTCATAGGAATGTGCGATGCTGTTGAACATGCGCTCCACCTGCTGCCGCTTGTCGCCCGAGTCATAGGGCTTCACAGTCTCTGTCTTGTACATCCCGCTGTGATATTTCCTGTTCTTTCCTGACACGCGGGGCACGGACAGCCACCTGGCCGTCCGCGCCCCCATGCGTGTGTTGCTGTCACTTGCCGTACTGGCTGAGCCAGTCGGTCACATTCCTCTCGATGCGTGCGGCGATGTCTCCCCCGCCCTCGGCAGGCACAAACTTCTCGCCCACGATGTGCTCGTAGAGCTCGATGTAGCGGTCGGCCACGCTCTGGGCATACTCATCGGTAATCTCGGGCATCACCTGGCCGGGCTGGTTCATGAAGTTGTGCTCAATGAGCCACTGGCGCACAAACTCCTTGCTCAACTGCCGCTGGGGCAGTCCCTGCTCAAACTTCTCCTCGTATCCCTCGGCATAGAAGTAGCGGCTGCTGTCGGGTGTGTGTATCTCGTCGATGAGTATCACCTTGCCGTCGCGCTTGCCAAACTCGTACTTGGTATCTACCAGGATGAGCCCCTTGCCTGCGGCAATCTCGGTGCCCCGCGCAAAGAGGGCGCGCGTGTAGCGCTCCATCTGCTCATAGTCCTCGCGGCTCACGATGCCCTGCGCGATAATCTCCTCGCGGCTGATGTTCTCGTCATGTCCCTCCTCGGCCTTGGTGGTGGGGGTGATGATGGGCTCGGAGAACTTCTGGTTCTCGCGCATGCCATCGGGCAGCTTCACGCCACACAGCTCACGGCACCCGGCCTTGTACTCCCTCCAGGCTGAGCCTGTCAGGTAGCCACGGATAATCATCTCCACGCGGAAGCCCTCCGCCTTGAGTCCCACGGTGACCATGGGGTCGGGAGTGGCCAGCTTCCAGTTGGGCACGATGTCGGCTGTGGCATCGAGAAACTTGGCAGCAATCTGGTTGAGCACCTGCCCCTTGAAGGGGATGCCCTTGGGCAGCACCACGTCAAAGGCCGAGATGCGGTCGGTGGCAACCATCACCATCAGGTCATCGTTGATGTCATACACGTCGCGCACCTTGCCGTGGTACACGCTCACCTGCCCTGGCAGGTTGAAATCTGTTCTGGTTAGAGCTTTCATCCTAAATATGTTTATTGTCTTGAAAGAGTTTGCTGTTCTGCTTGTCTCACCGTATGTATATCTTCTTCACGGCAGTTTGCTTGCCTGTGATGGCCTTCACCACATAGATGCCTGTGGGCAGTCCGCTCACATCTATCTCATTGGTGTCCTCGGCACTCTCCATCAGTTGTCCCATGGTGTTATACACCTGCAGCTGCGCCACCGTCATGCTGGTGTTCACGGTCCAGCCGTTGAGCTCTATCTCCACGGCATCCTCGGCGATGTCCTCGATGGCATCGGCAATGTCGATATACATGGGTGCAAACTCATTGCCATAGCGGTCGAGGATGCACACGGCAAACTGGTAGCCCTGGGCATACTGCTCGGGAATCTGGTAGGAGTTGGTATAGGTCATGCCCAGCAGGTAGTCGGCCAGGATGCCCCCTGCGGTGCTCGTCTCCACATTCTCGCCCTTCTTCTCCTCGGGGATGGCATACACGCTGTAGCGCATGTGCTCCACCTCATCCCACTTGAGCTGCTTGCCGTCAGAGACCAGGTTCTGCACCGTGCCCTGCTCGGCATGCTCCTTCCAGGTGATGGCGGGCGTGAGGGCAGGATGCACAAACTTGTTGGCCTTGAGCCATGCGCCCAGTCCCTTGGCCTTCTTGCCGTCGATGTCACAGGCCGAGTAGAAGATGGCCCCCGGGGCAGCCGTCTTGGTGTAGGCGCGTGAGTACTGCACCTGCTTGCCCACCTCCTGCCAGTCGGCGGTGGTGTTGCTTGACTGCAGGAAGGTGAGCGAGTGGCTGGCATAATGATGACGGCCAAACTGCTTGGCCACCTTGGACCACCACTGCGTCATGGGGCCAAAGGGATTGGTGGAGTGGTTGGTCTTCCAGTAGAGCTGGGGCGATATGTAGTCGATGGTGCCCTCCTCGAGCCATGCCACGGGGTCAGAGAAGATGCCGTTGTACTGCCAGTCGCTTCCCTTGGGAATGGGGTCCACGCCATGCTTGGCAGCCACCGAGGGGTCGGAGCAGGCCGCTCCTGCAGGCGAGATGCCAAACTTGATGCTGGGGTCGAGCTCCTGTATCATGTTGTACACATCGCCCACCATGGCATTGATGTTCTCCCTGCGCCAGTCGCCAAAGGACAGCCCGGTGCCCGAGTTTTGCCAGTCCTTGTAGTCCTCGGCATCGCTCGAAGTGGGCATGCCGCTGGGATAGAAATAGTCGTCAAAGATGATGCCGTCGATGTCATACCCCTCTATCATCTCGCGGCATACGGCCACGATGCGCTCGCGGGTGGCATCGAGCGCGGGATTGAAGATGACCTCGCCGTTGTAGGAGATGAGCATGTTCTTCTCCTTGAGTTCCTTGTCATACTTGGTGGTGTGGTCGGCATCGGTCTTCTTCTTCCACCGGTAGGGGTTGACCCACGCATGGCATTCCATGCCCCGCTTGTGGCACTCGTCCACCACAAACTTCAGGGGGTCCCAGTACAGGCGCGAGCCACGGGTGCCCGAGAAGAATGCCGACACGGGCTCAAGGGTTGACTTGTAGAGCGCGTCGGCCATGGGGCGCGTCTGGAAATATACGGCATTGAGCCCTGCGGCCTGCAGGGAGTCGAGATACCTGGTCATCTCGCTCTGCTGGCTGCGGCGCACGGCGAGCGAGGTGCCCGTCTGCGATGGCCAGTCGATATTATAAACTGTGGCCAGCCACACGCCACGCACCTCGCGCTTGACATACCTGTCGGCCGCCGCGAGCGAGCCCAGGGCCGCCGCGAGGAGTACTACTGTGAGTAATGTTCTCTTCATTCCTTATTTAGTTTGTTAAGTTAATAATGCTCTTGTGTCCGCTCCTGGGCCTTGGCCTCATCATCGCGGCGGCGGTATGCCTCCACGATGCGCGTCACCAGTTTGTGCCTCACGATGTCACGCTCGCCCAGCTGCACAAACCCTATGCCACGCACTCCCCGCAGCACCTGCATGGCATCGGCCAGACCCGAGCGCACGCTGCGCGGGAGGTCGATCTGTGTCATGTCGCCCGTGACTATCATCTTGGTGCTCATGCCCATGCGCGTGAGAAACATCTTTATCTGTGCCACGGTGGTGTTCTGTGCCTCGTCCAGGATGACCACCGCATCATTGAGCGTGCGCCCCCGCATGAATGCCAGGGGCGCTATCTGTATGATGTTCTGCTCCATCATCTCCCTCAGCCTCAAGGGGGGCACCATATCCTCCAGGGCATCATAGAGTGGCTGCAGGTAGGGGTCTATCTTGTCCTTCATGTCCCCGGGCAGGAAGCCCAGTTTCTCGCCAGCCTCCACGGCAGGGCGCGACAGGATAATGCGGCGCACCTGCTTGTTCTTGAGCGCACGCACGGCAAGGGCAATGGCCGTGTAGGTCTTGCCTGTGCCCGCAGGCCCGGTGGCAAACACCATGTCGTTCTGCTCATAGGCATCCAGCAGCTGCTTCTGCCCTGGGGTGCGCGGGGCAATGGGCTTGCCCGTGACGCTAAACACAATCACGTCGTCGCCGGCATGCCTGCCCGTCTGCTCTCCCCTGAGGATGTGCAGCACGTCCTCCTCGGTGAGCGTGTTGTACTTGCGTATATGGTCCTGAAGCCGCTGCATGCTCTCCTCCAGCGCGCACATCTCCAGTTCATCGCCCATCACATGGATAACATTTCCCCGCGCCACAATGCGCAATTTGGGGTACAAAGCCTTCACTATCTGCATGTTTGCATTGCCCACCCCATACAATACCACTGGGTCGATGTCCTCAAGTACGATATGTTTCTCTATCATTCAGCTCCGTTTATTCTTCTGCAAATTTACTGCACAAATTTGACTTTTCCCTTATAAATGCCTAACTTTGTTCCTCGAAACGAGATGAGAAGATTAAAGAAGAATATATATCTGTCGCTGTGTGCCTCGGTTGTGGGCACGCTGGCGATAGTGCGGGTATGCCATCCTGCGGTCATCCCCCAGGTTGAAGTTGCCCACGAACCATCTGTGGGCGAGTCACTTGAACCAGCCACCGCCACCACTCCCCCATCCATCGTGCACGCAGGCGACACCTCGCGATGCCTGGCCGACTACCCCGACGGGGAGAGCAAGCCCTGGCACAAGGTGGGCAACGTGCACTCCTACCGCGACTGCTTCCCCGACCTGCAGGAGGTGCAGATAGCCGCAGCCATGCAGTGGGGCGTGACCCCCGTGGCAGACCGTGAGGAGGCCGAGCGCAGGAAGGGCGAACTGGTGTATGTGGGGGCCGACCCTTACTTCAAGATAGACGAGAAGATGAGCCACAGCATCCCCTACCTGGTGCCGCGCGCCCACGACCTGCTCCGCACCATCGGCCGCAGTTTCCTGGACAGCCTGTATGTGCGGGGAATCCCCCTGCACAGGGTCATCGTGTCGAGCATCCTGCGCACCGAGGACGACGTGAGGCGACTGACAAGGCGCAACGGCAACGCCAGCGAGCAAAGCTGCCATCGCTATGGCACCACCTTTGACATCGCCTACAACCGCTACGACACGGTATATGACCCAGAAGGCCCCGAGCGCAGAACCGTGCGCAACGACACCCTGAAGTGGGTGCTGAGCCAGGTGCTGAGAGACCTGCGTGCCGACAGCCTCTGCTATGTGAAGTACGAGGTGAAGCAGGGCTGCTTCCACATCACGGTGCGCTGACCGGGAGGGCGGACAAGGCTTCCTGTCCCCGCCCATGGGGCAAGAGCAGACCAACGCATGCGCACGGGGCGGACAACGCACCGCACTGCGATCGCCAACGCACCGCGCTGCGATCGCCAATGCACCGCGCTGCGATCGCCAACGCACCGCGCTGCATCAACTGGCGCATGCGGCTGCCACCAGGAGTGGCTCACAGCCTGCACAGCCCAGCAGCCTGCGCAGCCCAGGAGGGCAGGCCATTTTCCACGAAAAACACACACGCACGCACCATGGGCCACACTGGCATTCACCGCAGGACACGCCCATGCGGAACTTGCCACGAAAAGCCTCGCCGAAAGCCTAAGTTGTAAAAAAGAAAGGAAAAGGAGAACGCCTCATGCTTTTTTTGACTAACTTTGCAAGAGGATATAAAGAAACTCTAAAATACATATCAGTACACAATGAGTACACAAGCAGAAAAAATCAAGGAGTTGGTAGAACTCCGCGCCAAGGCTCGCATGGGCGGTGGCGAGAAGGCCATCGACAAACAGCATGCCAAGGGCAAGTACACCGCGCGTGAGCGCATTGCCATGTTGCTGGACGAAGGCTCGTTTGAGGAAATGGACATGTTCGTGCAGCACCGTTGCACCAACTTCGGCATGGAGAAGAAGCACTACCTGGGCGACGGCGTGGTGACTGGCAGCGGAACCATCGCTGGCAGACTGGTGTATGTGTTTGCACAGGACTTCACCGTGAGCGCAGGCTCGCTGAGCGAGATGCTGGCCAGCAAGATATGCAAGGTGATGGACATCGCCATGCGTGTGGGCGCTCCCGTCATCGGGCTCAATGACTCGGGCGGCGCACGACTGCAGGAGGGCATCAACGCCCTGGGCGGATATGCCGAGATATTCCAGCGCAACATACTCTCGAGCGGTGTCATCCCGCAGATAAGCGCCATCATGGGCCCCTGTGCAGGCGGTGCCGTGTATAGTCCCGCGCTCACCGACTTCACCTTCATGGTGGAGAACACCTCGTACATGTTCCTCACAGGCCCCGGTCCCGTGAAGGCCGTGCTGGGCGAGGTGGTGACACAGGAGCAGCTGGGAGGCGCCAGCGTACACGGCAGCAAGTCGGGTGTGACACACTTCACGGCAGCCACCGAGGAGGAGTGCATCGCCATGATCAAGCAGCTGATGACCTACATACCCCAGAACAACC
>JBNMJN010000070.1:0-14184 GCA_050873805.1 Prevotellaceae bacterium
AACTTCTACGAGGAGTCGGATGACGATGCCGACCCCACGCAACTGGTCATCAACGAGGTGCAGGTGCGCAACATCGACCAGTACATCGACTGGTCGTTCAACTATGGCAGCTGGATAGAGATATACAACCCCACCGACAAGCGTGTGCCCCTGGCTGGGCTATGGCTGAGCGTGGACGCAGGCAGCCCCTGCCAGTTCCAGTTGACCCAGGAGGCTGGTGTGGTACCAGCCAGGGGCTGGAAGACGCTCTTCTTTGGCCATCACCAGGACGATGGGGCGTATGGCCCCACCGCCAACAGGCAAGTGCGCCTGAAGCTCTCCAATGACGGTGGCACCGTACTGCTCTCCACGCAGGATGGCTCCCCCATCTCGTCAGTCACCTATCCCCAGCCCATTGCCCGCTGTTCCTACGCCCGCACCACCGATGCTGGCAACCAGTGGGGCGTCACTGGAGAGCCAACCCCATCGGCCAGCAACACGGCCTCGGCATTTGCCTTGGAACGCCTGGGTGCACCCAGTCCGAATGTTGACTCACAAGTCTTCACCGAGCCATTCAGCATGCGCATTCCCATACCCGATGGTTGCACATTACGCTACACCATCGACGGAAGCACGCCCACTGCCACCCATGGATTTGTAAGCAAGAGCGGGGAGTTCGGCATCTCGTCCACCCAGACCATGCGCTTCCTGTTCACCAGGGACGGATACCTGCCCAGCAAGGTGGTCACGCGCTCCTACCTGCTCAGGGACAGGGACTACTACCTGCCTGTGCTCTCGGTGGTCACAGCACCCGACAATCTCTATGGCGACAGCATAGGTGTGTATGTGGATGGGGTGAACGGGGAGAGCGGACGCAACCACGGCAAGTCGAACAGGAATATGGACTGGGAGCGTCCCGTAAACGTGGAACTCATCGGTGCCAACGGACAGGTGCTGCTCAACCAGGAGGCAGAGTTCAAGGTGTCGGGAGGATGGAGCAGGCACTTCATGCCCGCATCCTTCAAGATTAAGGCCAGCAAGACCTACGAGAACAGGAAGAGCCTGGATGCAGTGCTATTTCCCCACAAGCCCTACAACAAATACAAGCAGATACTGGTACGCAACGGTGGCAATGACAACGAGAACACCCAGGGCGGACGGGTCACGGATGCCATCACGCAGCAGATAATCCTGGGCAGCCAGTACATGGTGGACGTGCAGGACCTGCAGCCCGTGCATGTGTTCTTCAACGGCAAGTACATCGGGCTGCTGAACATGCGCGAGCCAAGCAACCGCTACCACGGTACGGCCAACTATGGGTACGATGATGACCAGATGGATGCCTTTGAGTATTCCAACGGATATGTGCAGGCAAGCGGCACCCGCGATGCCTTCGACGCGCTGCTTGCCCTTTCGGCCCAGGCCGCCGACTCGGCAGCGTATGCCAGGCTGTGCCAGATGGTGGACATCGACGAATACACCAACTACTGGGCTGCGCTGGCCTACATAGGCCCCAACGACTGGATTCTCAACAACAACAATGTAAAAGGCTACCGCTCGCTGCCCGATGGAAAGTTTCACCTGGTGCTCTTTGACCAGGACTCAGGCTGGCACAACAACACAGCCCTGTCCTCGCTGGAGGGCAACCGCAGCAACGAGTTGCTCACCATCTACAACAACATCAAGCAAAGTCCGCAGTGGCGGCGCAGCTTCGTGGATGCCTTCTGCCTGGCCGACGGCAGCGTGTTCACCAGCGAACGCTGCACACTGGTGGGCGACAGCATCTGCAGCCTGGTGAGCAAGGCTCTCTCCTATGAGGGACGCAACCCGCTGAACACCTACAACAAGTTCAAGGGGGCCATGACAAGCGATACGCGCAGGAGGGAACGGATGAAGGACTTACGCAAGAACTTTGGCCTGGCCGGCGGCATGAGCGTGAGCTTTTCTGGCAGCATGCCACAGGTGTCCTTCCGCGTGAACGGGCAGCCTGTGCCACTGGGCAAGTTCCACGGCACGCTCTTTGCGCCTGTCCGCATCGAGGCTTCCGCCCCCGCAGGGTACAACTTCACAGGCTGGAGGCTGGGAGGCGAAGGTGGAGAAATCATCTCCACCAACCGCGTGCTTGACTTGAGCGAGGATTGCGACATGACTCTTGAGGCTGTGTTTGCGCCGCTCAGAACCTCTGCGCTCAATGACGCCGGAAGCCATCCGGTGGTGGTCAATGAGGTGAGCGCGTGCAACAGCATCTTCCAAAGCGACCTCTTCAAGCGCGCCGACTGGGTGGAGCTCTACAACACCACCTCGCAGGACATTGACCTCACAGGCATGTACCTGGGCAACTCACTCACCAACCCTTGCCAGGCAACCATCACGCCTGATGCCATGGGGGGCAGTGCCATCATTCCCGCACACGGCCACCGGGTCATCTGGATGGACAAGGCCGATGGACTCACACAACTGCATGCACCCTTCAAACTCAAGGACGAGGACGGAGGCGTGGTCATACTCACCGCCGCCGACCGTTCCTGGAGCGATACCTTACGCTATGACACACACAGCGGCAAGCAGAGCGTGGGCAGGTATCCCGATGGAGGCAAGCGCGTGTTCCGCATGCAACGTCCCACTATAGGCGCCAGCAACTGGCTGTCGGCCAGCGCAGAGTGGCTCTATGGCGAGGACACCGACTTTGGCGACTCGCACTACCCCACCTCTGTCACCGGTCCTCACGCGGCAGACTCCTCACCCATCATGTGCACAGAGTACTTCACGGCAGACGGCATCAGGCTCGGCTCACCACAGCAGGGTCTGAACATCATACGCCACACCCACCGGGACGGCACCGTGAGCGTAAGCAAGGTGATGCTTCGTGGCAGCCAACTGAAACGCTGAGGAAAGCCTTCACTTAACGTACTTAACAAAGTATCTTAGGACACTTGGCCAAATATCTTAACTTCTTAGGCCAAGTATCCTAAGATACTTTTTCATCCCCTAAAGCAGGCCTGAAGCCCACTTGCTAGCCCTTTTCCCTGACCTGCAGCCCTACGGACATGCCCGTGCTAAATATCCGAGGCTCAGCAAGTGCACTTGAAGCCAAGGCTATCTACAGCCTTGCACACTTCCTCGGGCTGTGCCGTGCCTTCCACATACGCAGCCTTCTCCTGCAGATTTACAGTGGCAGCCGTTACTCCCTCCACGGCAAGGATTGCCTTTTCGGCCGACATGCGGCAGTGATTGCAACTCATTCCCTCGATGTGATAAACTTTCATATTGCTTAATTTTGATGTTGTAGATGTACTCTTACTCCTTGCATGGCTCAGCCGCCATGCGTTAGCCAGCAGCCCCACCAGCGTCACGGCCGACAATACCGAGAACCACGACAGCTGTCCGCCAGAGCAACAGCTGCTCCTCATCACCAGGTGTCCCAGAAAGTCAACTATATGGTGATACTGCAGATAGTCAACAGCAAAGCCCATGCTCACAGCCCCCACCACGATAGATGCCAGATAGATGCACATAGTCTTGAGCCCCAGCACCTTTCTGACCACCAGTATGGAGGCGATGTTGCAGGCAGGGCCTGCCATCAGCAGCACAAGAGCGGCGCCTGGGGTAAGTCCCTTCATCATCAATGCCACCGCCACAGGAATGCTGCCTGTGGCACACACATACATGGGGATGGCAATGAGCAGCACCAGCAGCATCGAGGCCCAGGTGTTGCCCTCTATGGCCACGAACCACTCCGATGGAACCAGGATGGTGACCACAGTCGCAGCCACCAGTCCCAGCAAAAGCCAGCGTCCTATGTCGTGCATCATATCCACCAGTCCATAACGCAGGGCTTCGCGCAGGCGACTTGTAAAACCTCTGCCGGGCAACTGCACCTGCGCCCCACTGCTCTGCTGGCAGTTATCCTCTCCACCAGCAACCTGAGCTACAGTGCCACCCAGCAATGCCACCAGCAGGGCTGCCACTGGCCTGATGATGGCAAACGGCAATCCCATCAGGCCATAGGTGGCCACGATGCTGTCTATGCCTGTCTGCGGCGTGGCTATCAGGAATGACACCACAGCGCCATGCGAGGCTCCCTCCCTGCGCAAGGACATCGCTGTGGGAATCACCCCGCAGGAGCACAGCGGGAGAGGTATGCCCAGCAAGGCGGCATTGACCACAGAGCGTACATTGCGGGATGCAAGATACCGCCCATAGAGTGTTCCCGGGACGAAAGCGTGCATCAGTCCTGCCAGCAGAAAGCCAAGCAGCAAATAGGGCGACATATCACAAAGCAGATGTATGAACTGTTCCATAACCTTATATATATGTATATTATACGGGAAGAGCACCCTCCCCCTTATTATAACGCTACAAAGTTACAGCACAAGCCATGTCCCGCACTTATATAATTATGGATAACATTTAAGCCTAAGCGATGTTCTATTCGTTCTTTTTTCTTAAATTTGCAGGTGTATATGGTAACCATCAAGATTCTACAATATGGATAGCTTTAACACAATTCCCTCCTTTGTTGTTTATGCAGTCGTGATGATACTCTTCATCATGTTAGTTCGCTGGCTTACGAACAGGGAGCGTTCTCTCAAAGACGAAGAAGCCCAGAGGATAATTGACAACGCCCAAAAGCGTGCAAAATACGACGAGAAGAAAAAGGAAATGCCATCTTTGTAAATCCGAAAGGAGAGACAAAAAGGGGGACTTGTGAATAAGCCAGGTCTGCTGGCACAATACAAGACAGCACCATGTATATGTGACCAGACGACAGCAACTTTCACAATCAGATAAAACCACGTTAACCTATAGAGTCAACCAGCAAGTGCAAGATTAAGCATAAAGTCTGAAGAACTCTTCTTTAGGCGTGGAAAAGTTCAGTTTCTCCCTCGGTCTTCTGATGATTTTCGCTTGGATGGAAGCAATCCTTTTGTCTTCAGGCAGACTGATGAACGATTGTCTTTTCAATACAAAAACTATATCATAATCACCAAAGCCGAGCCCCCTCTTGCCAGTCAGAGAGACTTTCCTTCCCCCTCGCTTGATACCGGGCAAACGGGGAGCATAGCCTCATCGCACGATGAAGATTGCTTCGGTGCTCAAGGCAGTAGTACTTCAATCGCCCATGAAGTACTACTTCGACCGCCAATGCAGTACTACTTCAAACGCCAATGCAGTACTACTTCGATTGTCAACGCAGTACCACTTCGATGAAAAACGAAGTTATGCAAATTGCGGTTATACGGCAGAACTGCGCAAAGCACAGACAGCCGCATAACCGCAATTGCGTCAAGACTCAGGGCTCAGCCCTACTCCGTCACTTGAGAGGCTCTATCACAAAGGTGTAACTGTAGGACTTCTCCTTCAGTTCGTACTTGGGCAGGGGAGCCGGGCCACAGCTGGCATTGCCCAAGCCTCGCATGGCAGCATCCAGATGAAGCACTACCTCGGGACGATAGATGCTCTTCAGCTGATGATGGTACTTCACCTGCCACAGTTCCTCGTCGGAATAGTGCTGCGCGCTGAAGCCCAGTTTACCATCAAGGAGACGCACGCGGATGCCCTGCCCCTTCTTGTCGCTCAAGGACAGCCATTCCACATCCCACCGCTCGCCCATTGACTGCGGCTTGATATAGGACTCCTCCATTCCCCTTACGGTACTCTGGTAACGTCCCACAAAGGCTGCGTCGCAACGGTCGGGATAGTTCTCCATGGGGCCACGGCCAAGCCACTCCACCTGCTCCAGGCTGGTATCAAAGACAGCCTGCAGTCCCAGGCGTGTGAAGTCCTGGTTCTGGGTGTTGCCCATGCTGCACTCCACCTCGATGCGCCCATCAGGAGTTATGCGGTAAGAGGTCTGCACGGGCACCTGGGTACGGGCATTGCGCCCGGCGGTCACCATCTGGTTGACACATACCTCCACGGTGTCTCCCTTCTGGTGCTGGCCAAGGAGCACTTCCCTGGTCTGTATGGTTGCCTCAAGACCCGAGCGGCGGTCGTTGCTGATGCTGCGATAGCCGTTGAAGAGGAAATTGCCGCCCAGGGCACGCTCCTCGGGAGCCAGCATCTGCTTGCCTGCATAAGCAAGCTGTGCGAGCGAACCGTTATGCTTGTTGAACGACACAGAGAAGTCCTTGCCACGCACGGTGAGCATCCCCTTCTGTTCCTCGACAGCCAGAGGCTGCGTGGCTACAGACTGGGCAGCCTCCACCACAGGAGTTCCGCCCAAGGATATCTGCTCAGAGGCCACCTCGTGTCCTGCCTTTGCCCAGGTGGCATCCTGGCGCAGGCGCAGGGAGAGGTTGAGATGATACATGCCTGGAGCCTCGGGAGCTGTGGCAGGCATCTCCACAAACGCGCTGTCGCCAGCCGCAACAGCAGGCAAGGTCACGATGCCCGCCTGGATAGACTGGCCATCACGCAGCAGAGAGTAATGCAGCTGGAAGCCATCAAGAGAGAGGAAGGCATAACGGTTGCGGATGCGCAACTTGCCATCAGGCATCTGCTTGAAGTCAACATACTGGTACACCTTCTTCACCTGCTCCAGTTTGGGTGTCACCTGACGGTCGGCCGTGATGATGCCGTTGCAGCAGAAGTCATTGTCATTGGGATAGTCGCCAAAGCCACCGCCATAGTACATGTTGGTGGCAGGCTCGCCCCACTTGCAGAGTCCCTGGTCCACCCAGTCCCAGATGCAGCCGCCTATCATGCGCTGGCTCTCAAACTCGATATAGTCCCAGTACTCCTTGAGGTTGCCTATGGCATTGCCCATGGCATGGGCATACTCGCACAGGAAATAGGGACGGCCCTGCTTGCTGGCATCCCTGTCAAAGCGAATCATATTGCTCACGCTGGGATACATGTGGCTGTCCATGTCGGCCACCTCGTTCATGCCCTCATAGTGTACCAGGCGGCCGTCGAGCTCGTTGATGGCCTTCTTGGAAGCCACAAAGTTGTCACCGCCTCCACTCTCATTGCCCATGCTCCAGAAGATGACACTGGGATGATTGCGGTCACGAAGCACCATGCGTACCTCGCGGTCCACATACTGAGCCTGCCATGAAGGTGTGCGGCTCAGGCGGTGGTTGGCGTGGCACTCCACATCGGCCTCGTCCATGAGATAGATGCCATAATAGTCGCAGAGCGCATAGAGGCGGGGATCATTGGGATAATGGCTGGTGCGGATGGTGTTGAGGTTGTACTGCTTCATCAGCAGCACATCCCTCATCATGCTCTCCAGGGGCACAGCCTTGCCATAGACAGGGTCGGTGTCATGGCGGTCAGCTCCCTTGAAGAGGACACGATGGTTGTTGATAAACACACGCCCGTCACGGTTCTCTATCTTGCGGAAGCCAAACTTCTGGGTGCTGATGTCACCGCCCACGGCCACATTGACTGTATATAGATTGGGAGTCTCAGCAGTCCACAGGAGTGGCTTGTCCACGTCCATGCTCAGTTGCAGGAGAGCGGTGTCACCCTTGGCCAATGGCTCTGTGCGCCCCACTATGGCCGTCTGTACCAGTCTTCCGTCGGGTCCCACCAGGGACACATCGGCCTTGACCAGCCCAGCCTTCTTGCCCGCATTGAGCACCTTGAGCTGCACATTCATGCGTGCATGCCTCAGGTCACGGCTCAACTGGCTGGTGAGGTACACGTCCTGCGTGTGAAGTTTCTGCCGCGCCTCCAGATACACCTCGCGATGGATGCCACTCATGCGGAACATGTCCTGGTCCTCGATGTAGGAGCCATCAGACCAGCGATAGACCTCCACACACACCAGATTCGGCTTGCCAACCTTCAGATAGCGGGTCACATTGAACTCACTGTCGTTATTGGGCCCCTGTGTGTAGCCCACCTTCTTGCCGTTGACCCACACATAGGCCGCGCTATACACACCATTGAAATGCAGGTATATCTCGCGTCCGTCCCACGATGCCGGCACCTCCACCGTGCGCCTGTAACTGCCCACAGCATTGGGCTCCTTGAGAATGGTGAAGCCCTCCTGTCCCTGGATGAAGGGAGGAAGGTTGCGGAAGGGATAGGTGATATTGGTATATATGGGTGTGCCGTATCCCTGCATCTCCCAGCATGAAGGCACGGGTATCTGCTTCCAGTCCTTGGCATCGAAGCCTGGCTTGTAGAAGTCCACGGGCCTGTCCTCGGGCTTTGCCGACCAGTGGAACTGCCACTGCCCGTTGAGCGAGAGGCGCAGACTGCTGTGCGGGGCAAGCCAGGGCTTCTGGTAAGCCTCATCGCCCTTCATCTCCCTTTCATTGGGATAGAGCAGCATGGTAGCGCGCCCTGGCTCCTTGTTGATGCCGAAGACGGTCTCGTTCTCCCAGTCGTTCTTGCTCTTTCCCTGGTTGGTCTGCACGCTTATCTTCAGATTGGTCTTCACCAGTCGCCACTGCACAGCCTCGTCAGAGTCATCAAGTTTCACTTGCCACACATGTCCACCAGGCTGGCAGTTGTCGTTGTAGCCCAGCTTCAGTCCGCCTGCCGCACTGGTCAGTGTGTATGTGTCCTCGGCCACCTGCTTGAGTTTCCATTGCTGGTTGGCATTGTCTGGATTTTCCTCCCAAGGACACACCTCACCCATGTGGTTGCCATTGTTGCCATTGTCCAAAGCCATCTTGGTCTGTGGATTAACCAGCACAAAATAGCCATCCCGCCCAGAGGGTTTGATGTTCCACACCTGATTGCCCGACTTCTTGTTGACGGGGTTGAAGGTCATTATGCTCCCCGTACATTCCAAAGCCAGCCCGTCGCTAATCTCCAGGCGATAGCCTTGCGTGGGCAGAAAGTCCTGTGCCACTGCCGTTGCCCATGCGGCAACCATGCTGAGCAACACCAGGAACGTCCTTGCTGTTCTCATAAGAATAATAGTGTTATTTAATGAATAAAGTTTAATTCTTGCGACAAAGATAACACATTCTGCCCTAAAATCGCTAACTTTGCTCTGGGAAAAGGACAAGAATCCCATTTGAAAAGAACAAGAACCCTATTTATACAAGAAAGGAGAAAACTATGATTAGAGTAAACTGCTTCTTCCTGGCCAAGGCCGGAGAATACAAGCGTGCACTGGAAGCCGCTATCGCACTGGTTGCCAAGTCCCGTTCACACAATGGGTGTGTGTCATACGATGCCTTTGAGAGTGCCACACGCCCCGATGTATTTGTCATCGTGGAGACCTGGGAAAGCCAGGCTGTGCTGGACGCGCACATGGCCACCCCTGAGTTCAAGGAGTATGTGGGCATCATGCAGGAATGCGGTGAGCTGAAAGTGGAAGTAATGGAAAAGAAGTAAAGCAGAGGCCACTCGCTCTACTCCCGCAAGGGAAGAGCGGGTGTCCCACTGAAGAAGACAGCCAAGCCCCATCTGTCCCACAAAAGGGGAGGATGGGGCTTGCCTGTGTATTACAGAACACCTATAAACAGGAAAGCGCACAACAATGGCAGAGACAGACAACGTCGGACAGGCCACCCCACTGCAGAAGTCCAGTGAGACAGGCAAGGACAAGAGGAAGAAATGGCTTTACGCAGCAACAGGCATACTGGTTGTGGCCGTTGTGGCCGCTTGCACGGTAGCAGGAGAAATGCTGGTTCCACGCAGTCAATGGACAGCAGACAAGGATGGCTTTCTCTATATTGACCAGGATGACACTACCGACTCGGTGAAGGCAAAGAGCGGACTGGGCTGGAGGATGGGCCTGTGCACAGCCTTGCTCTCCTATCATGTACGCACAGGACGCTATTCCACACAGGATGTGAATGCACTCTCGCTCTTCCGCAGGCTTAGAAACGGCCAGCAGGAGCCTGTAAGGCTCACCGTCCCCAGTGTGCGCACCCTGGACAAGATGGCACAATACCTGGAAGGACATCTGATGATGAGCAGCCAGGAAGCACTCTCCTACATGCAGGACAGCAGCAAGTGCGCCCTGCTGGGATACTCCAAGGAAGAACTTCCGGCACTCTTTGTGCCAAACACTTATGAAATATACTGGGACACCAGTGTAGATGCCTTCATGCACAGGATGCAGCAGGAGCACGAGCAATTCTGGAAAGGCGAGCGCGCAAAGAAGGCTGAGGCAAACCAGCTCACGCCCAACGAGGTGTGCACCCTGGCAAGCATCGTGGACGAGGAGACTGCCAACAAGGCCGAGAAGCCCGACATCGCAGCCATGTACCTCAATCGCCTGAGGCTGAACATGCCCCTGCAAGCCGACCCCACAGTAAAGTTTGCCGTGGGCGACTTCTCGCTGCGGCGTATCTATCACGAGCACCTCAAGGTGCAGAGTCCCTACAACACCTACCGCAACACAGGTTTGCCCCCAGGCCCCATTCGTGTGGCAAGCATCGAGGGAATAGATGCAGTGCTCAACCACAGCGAGCATCCCTACCTGTACATGTGCGCCAAGGAGGACTTCTCGGGCACTCACCGCTTTGCCACCACCTATCAGGAGCACCAGCAAAACGCGCGCCGCTATGCCGAAGCACTGAACCAGCGTGGCATCAAATAAGCAGCATAAGGAACCGCAAAACCACAAAACCGTAAAACCGCAAAACCGCAAAACAACATGGAAACAAAAGCAGCCAAGCCCCAGAGGCTTGAATCCCTGGACGCGCTGAGAGGCTTTGACATGCTCTTCATCATGGGGGGAGCCGCAGTCATCTCGGCCATTGCAAGTTTCTTTCCCGACTGTGCCGTATGGCAAACCATTGCCGAGCAGATGACTCACGCCAGCTGGGATGGTCTCCGCCATCACGACACCATCTTCCCGCTCTTTCTCTTCATAGCAGGTGTGTCCTTTCCCTACTCCCTGGAGAAGCAGCGCGAGAGAGGCATGAGCCACGCTGCCATCATGCGCAAGGTGATTACACGCGGCTTCATGCTGATGGCTCTGGGCTGGGTGTGCAACGGGATTCTGAAACTGGAGTTTGCCGAACTTCGCTTCTGGAGCGTACTCGCACGCATAGGCATGGCTTGGATGTGCGGTGCGCTCATCTACATGCATGTACACAGCGTGAAGCGTATCCTGCTCGTCATCCTGGCACTGCTGGTAGGCTACAGCCTGGTGTCGAGCCTGGTGGTAGCTCCCGACATGCCTGGAGCCGATGCGCTTACACGCGAGGGAAATATTGCCTGCTACATAGACCGCACACTCTTTGGGGCACACTGCTACCGCCCCGACTATGACCCCGAGGGCCTTCTCTCCACCATCCCAGCCATAGGCACAGCCCTGCTGGGCATGCTCAGCGGACACTGGATAAAGACCGAGCGCAAGGGACTCAGCGGCACACGCAAGGCCCTGGCCATGTGTGCAGCAGGCATCGCGCTGGGCATCGTGGGGTACCTGTGGAGTTTCTGGACACCTATCAACAAGGCACTCTGGTCCAGTTCCTTTGTGTGTGCGGTAGCCTGCTACTCGCTCATCATGCTGGCTCTCTTCTATTATATAATAGATGTAAGGAAGTGGCGCGGCTGGGACTTCTTCTTCGTGGTCATCGGCATGAACTCCATTGCCATCTACATGCTTCCACGCTTCATCAACTTTGATTTCATGCGCGACCGCCTGCTTGGCGGTGTGATAGGACTCCTGCCCGAAGCATACTATCCCGTGGTGGAGCCTGTGACCTACATCATCACCTGGTGGATATTCCTGTACATCATGTACCGGTACAAGATATTCCTGAAGGTGTAGGCTTATCCACACAATTATGCGGTCACTGCGCGCCCCCCAGACGGCTGCGCAGTGACCGCATAATCACCACATATCAAGGAGCCTGACACGCGCTCCTCCCCCCCCTACTGCCATTGAACCTCATCCCTTGTCCTGGCTTTATGAACCATTGGAGCTAATGGTGAAGCAGTATGTCGGCCAGGCCATACCGGTCCATGAAGCGGCTACGGTCCACATGGGTACGTACTCCCGACACGCGTCCCTCGGCAGTGAATTGCCACAATATCATCTGAGGATCATCAAGCAGTTGGGGGATATCCTCGGAATAGGAGGCAATCATAAACTTGTACTGGCTGAACTGCCCCACCAGATAGCGGTTGTAGAAGTTCATGTAGGTATATATGATGGGTTTCACCCCATACGCTTTCTCCACCTGCTGGAGAAAAGTACGCAGGCGGCTGTTGAAAGCCTCCACCGAGCCCCGGCCTCGCTTCTCCACATCTATGATGGGAATCAGGTCCTGCTCCTGTGGCTGTACACTTCCCAGGAAATTGCGCAGCTGCTCGCTTACGGGGGCTGTGGGACTGAAGAAGTGATAGACTCCCACCGGTATGCGGGCACTCCTCGCACCCATCAGGTTGCGTTTCAGGTAACTGTCGCGAAGCGTTGAAGCCTCGCTGGCCTTCACATAGGCAAAACGCACCAAGGGGTCTCCTGCCACATCAGGCCAACTGATGGGTCCCTGGTAATGCGACACATCAATTCCCGTGAGACCTGTGGGCTGATGTGCCTCCACAGGGATGTGATACTGAGGAATCAACTTTACTGCACGCTCACTGCACAAGGGGGCTGGCAGCTCATCGGGCATGGGCAGGTCGTGCTCGCCATCTCCCTCAGGCAGGGGAGCGGCAAACGCAGAAACGGAAGCAATGACAAGCAATGCTCCCGTTGTGCTTAAGGTCTTGACAAGGAATCGGCCCATCACACTCATTCGCCCAGATAACGGCACTCGAAGTTGCGGCCTTTGATGCTGGGGAACTGGCTTCGGGGATCTACATCGTTGCGCATGCGCAAATGATTGACAATAGCATTGTAGCAGTCCTGTACAGAATCGGCATGCACACGCGCCACAAAAGTGGTGTCCATGTACTGGAACTTCTGAGTCTGAGGGATGGCTATCACACGCTTAAACAGGAGCTTGCCCTCGTACCACCCGGGCTTCTTTGCGCTGAAGAACATCTGACGCTCCTCGCGCTGCGCACGAGCACTCTCGGTGGCCTCCCGTGCAGCAGCTCCCTTGTTCTTAAAATCCTCCAAGGTCTCAGCCGTGGTCTTGATGACAATGAAGTATGAATGTCCGCGCACCTTGTAGCGCTTGGGATACATGCTGGGGCCCTCCACAAAGTTCTTGATATCCTGCATGAGGAACTCGTCCATGTCGATATCTGTTATCCCCTGAAGAAACTCGATTGCGTCATTCACTGTGGAGACAAGGGTCTCCTTGTTGAAGTATCTAAGATAAATATTCATGCCTCGTTAGCCTATAATATGGAAATTTGTGTGCAAAGTTACAATAATCGCAGCATCAGACGAACTTTAAGACAAGAAAAGATGAACGCTCCGTTACATTTTGTGTAATTTTGCACTCCAAACAATCCTGCACGAGCAGGATTTTATAACAAAACGGTTGTGATGCGTGAGTTTCTCCGACGCTGGACCCTGGCGGTAAGCATGATTGCCGGAGTCGCTTCTTATTTCATACTCTCGTGGCTACCCCTGGGAGGCGGCACACGCAGGTTTCTGCTTCATGGTGTTGCCATAGTGCAGCCCATCCTCATTTTCCTGATGCTTTTCCTCACCTTCTGCAGGGTGCATCCATCCCAGTTGCGCCTGTGCCGCTGGCAGGCATGGAACCTGCTGCTGCAGGCTGGCATGTTTGCCGTGCTGTGCCTGCTGCTTGTTGCCTTCCCCCACACAGCACTTCGTCCCATGCTCGAGGGAGCCCTGCTGTGCTTCATCTGCCCCACTGCCACCGCTGCCGTGGTAGTGACGAGCAAGCTGGGTGGGCGGGCAGGAACCACCACGGCCTACACTTTGCTGGTCAACCTGTGCGTGGCCATCCTGGTGCCCTTGCTGGTGCCCCTGGCTCACCCACAGGCAGGAACAGGATTTGCAAGAGCCTTCGGGGTCATCCTGGGCAAGGTGTGCCCGCTTCTGCTGGGGCCTCTGATGCTGGCCGAGGTGCTGAGAAGAGTAAGTCCCAGGCTCACAGGGAGGCTGGCCTCCTACCGCGACCTGCCCTTTCACCTATGGGCTGTCGCGCTCACATTGGCCTTGGCAGTCACCACGCGCAGCCTGGTCAGGAGCCAGGTGTCTGTAGCAGTGGCAGGCGGCATAGCCCTGGCATCCCTGCTTGCCTGCATTGTGCAGTTTGCAGCAGGCCGATGGGCTGGCAGCAGATACGGTGACCCCATAAGTGGAGCACAGTCGTGCGGACAAAAGAATACGGTGTTTGCCATCTGGATGGG
>JBNMJN010000071.1:0-14165 GCA_050873805.1 Prevotellaceae bacterium
CGCCAACGCACCGCGCTGCATCTGCCAACGCACCGCACTGCGATCGTCAACGCACCGCACTGCGATCGTCAACGCACCGCGCTGCATCAGATGAAGCATGTCGATAAAGAATAAGGAAGAAGAAAAAGGAAGGCGGGAGGAAGGAGGTATATAAGCGACCCCTCCCCCTTGGGGGAGGCCGGGAGGGGGCTCGCAGCCAGGCTCAGCGTTCCGTGTAGCGGGGATATAGGAAGCGCGGGATGCCTATCGCCATATAGGCACGGGGCACATGCCCCTTGGGCAAGCCCAGCAGACGCGCCACCTTGCCACGCGGCATGAAGCGCAGTGCCGTCTGCACCAACCCCAGATACACCTGGCTCACCTGGTGCGCCTCGGCCATGAGCGAGGCATTCTGGTAGGCCAGGTTGCAGTCCTGCCACCCGAAGTCGTACCCCGCTGGCGCGCTGAAGACAAGCACACACGAGGCATTGCAGCAACAGGGTGACTCGCCCGACTCCCACCGCTGCCTGAACCGCTCCAGTTCGGGAGCCTCGGCATAGAGGTCGGGCAGGAGCATCCTGGTGAGCGGGCGCATGGGCCTGGCCATCAGCACGCTGGCCAGACGCAGGAAGAAGCGCATCACCACACGTTCCAACTGACGTATCTGCTCACCCTCCAGCACCGTCACCCGCACCCTGCGGGTATTCTCGGCAGTGGGCGCATAGCGAGCCGCCTCGAGCATGTCATCGAGCACATTCTGCGGCACGGGGCAGTCGGTGATGGTGCGGTTGGAGCGTCGCGCGCGCATCAGTTCCATCAGGCTCTCGGGACTGGGTAGCAGGTCGCGCCTCACCTCGTGCACACGCCCAGGAGGGAACAGGGAGTGCCTGAGCGCGCCCGTCTCGCACACGTCCATGCAATGGCCACAGCCTATGCACTGCGCGGGGTTCTGCATCACGGGCATGCGCTCGCCCGTCCAGGCAAGCACCGAGGCCGGACACACCTGCACGCAGCGGCGGCAATGGCGGCACAGACTGGCCTCCACACTTATGCTGGTCACTCGGGATGTGGTCATAGGGATGTAAAAAAGGGGTGAAGTTTAATACAAGATATGTGTTTGCCCATTTACTGTCAAGCACATGCCGTCAGCAGTACTTGATGTCGTCATCGCAATTCTCGGGCGTTGCCACCACAGGATATCTGCGCACGAAGGAGACAAGCAGCCACACACACAGCAGCAGCGACACCGCCAGCACCACCAGCGACACAGGGGCGCCGCCCATCCAGTTGCCCAGCGAGAAGTCGCGGGCAGAGTCGCCCAGTGCCCACGTCTGCCCCACGCAGAAGAGGTTGTTGGCCATGTGCAGCAGCCAGGGAAGCACGATATTGCCTGTGCGCCAGTACACCACGCCCAGCATCATGCCTATGGCAAAGGCCGCAGGGACCTGTGCCGGATTGAAGTGTATGATGCCAAAGGCCAGCGAGGAGATGAGGATGGCCTTCCAGGGCGACACCTTCTCGAGGAGCATGCCGCCCAGCAGGGCCTCGCGGAAGACCGCCTCCTCCACCAGGGGCCCCACCACCCCCACAGCCAGTACGCCTGGCAGTGTGTCCATGAGCCCCGCGAGTTCGTCACCCACCCAGTCGGGCAGGTCAATGCACTCACAGAACAGGTTGACAGCCAGCACACCCAGCATGAAGGCCACCAGAGCCCGTGGCACCATGCGCCAGCGCACATCACGCGCACACAGAGCCTTGGGCCAGCGCAGGCTTCCCATGGGCTTGGCCAGCACATACAGCGTGATGACCCCCGACACGAGCATGATAGTGGCCACCTCGCCCACGCTCGTCTGTGGCAGCTCATCGGGATATGCAACAGCCGAGAAGATGCTCACACCCGTCTGGCTGGCCTTCTGCCACATACAGGAAAGCACTACCAAGAGCATCACAAATATGGATGTCACCCCCTGTATGACAGCAAACAGGAAGACTGACAACAGCGGTCTCAGATATTCCTTCATCCTTCGATTATGACAATTTCAGTCCTAAAATTATAACATTTTGCCGACACGCGGCACCAGGAAGCCCCATTTTCTTACCTTACAGGCAGTTTCCCGACTTTTGTGCGGCATAGCGCGGGGGTATGGACGGCTCTTACGTGCCGTTTTCCTCACCACACCCGCCTGGCAGGACAGGCATGACCGCCCCTGTGTGCCAGGCATGTGCCTGGCACACAGCACAGCACAAGTGCGGCGGAAACCAGGGCACCCAGTCCCCAGATTCCGCCGCACCCCCTTGTGGCAAGCACACGGGCATCAGTCCTCGCCGTCCTCCCTGATGAGCTGGAGCAGGCGCGCCACGGCCTCCTCCTCGGGGATATTCTTCTCCACGCACACGCGGCCCCGGTAGAGCGACACCTTGTGCCGTGCGGCGCCCACATAGCCATAGTCGGCATCGGCCATCTCGCCAGGCCCGTTGACGATGCAGCCCATGATGGCAATCTTGAGCGTGCCCAGGCGCGGTGTGATGGCAGTTGCCTCCCCTACGGCAGCCTTGATGCGCGCGATGGTTCCCTGCAGGTCGTAGAGCGTGCGCCCGCATCCCGGGCACGAGATGAACTCGGTGTGGGTAAACCGCACGCGCGCTGCCTGCAGGATGCTGTCGGCCAGATGTGGCTGGGGCACGCCCTTGTTGGTCACCACCAGGTCGGTGGCACGGCCGTCAATCAGGGGAGCGCCAGCCGCCATGGCAGCCTTGAGCATCAGGTCCTCGGCGTCATCCTCGTCCAGCGAGAGCCTCATCACCCCATCCACGATGGGAGCCGTGCGGCGCAGGCGGGCACATTCGGGAATGAAGCTGACCAACTTGCGCGCCACGGGAATCTCGCACTCGGGCTCCTCGGAGAGCGACACGCGTATGGTGTCGCCCAGTCCCTCGGTGAGCAGCGCGCCTATGCCCACGGCACTGCGCACACGCCCGTCCTCGCCCTCGCCAGCCTCGGTGACCCCCAGGTGCAGGGGGAAGTGCATGTCCTCGCGGTCCATGGCCTGCACCAGCAGGCGCACCGAGCGCACCATCACCACGGTGTTGCTGGCCTTGATGCTCAGCACCACGTCTGGGAAGTGCGCCTTGCGGCACACGCGCAGGAACTCCATGCAGGACTCCACGATGCCCTCGGGCGTGTCGCCGAAGCGCGACATGATGCGGTCAGAGAGCGACCCGTGGTTCACGCCTATGCGCACCGCCGTGTGATGCGCCTTGCAGATGTCCAGGAAGGGCAGCAGGCGCGCCTCGACCTTGCGCACCTCGTCGGCATACTCGGCATCGCTGTAGGAGAGTTTCTTGAAGGTGCGGGCGGGGTCCACATAGTTGCCGGGGTTAATGCGCACCTTCTCGCAGCAGGTGGCAGCCACGTCGGCCACAGCGGGATTGAAGTGCACGTCGGCCACCAGGGGTGTCATGATGCCCTCGGCCTTGAGGCGCGCCGATATGTTTCTCATGTTCTCGGCCTCGCGTGTGCCCTGCGTGGTGAGCCTCACCAGCTCGCCCCCGGCGGCGATGATGCGCTTGGCCTGTGCCACGCACGCCTCGGTGTCGTTGGTGTCGGTAGTGGTCATCGACTGCACCCTGATGGGATTGTCGCCTCCTATGGCCGTGTGGCCCACCCTGGCCACGCTGCTCAGGCGGCGTGCGTAGGGAGCCTCGGGGGGCAGGGCGGCGCCGTGCTTGGGATTGGTATCTGTCATGGCTGCGATGGATTATTCCTCACTGTCACACTTGTATTCATACTTGATGCTGGCCAGTTCGCGGTTGGCCTTGGCAATCTTCTCGCCCAGCCCGTCCTTGTAGGCATGCAGGCGGCTTGCCACCTTCGCGTCGGAGAGCGCGAGTATCTGCATGGCCAGGATGGCAGCATTGAGCGATGCGTTCACGCCCACGGTGGCCACAGGGATGCCGGGAGGCATCTGTATGATGGAGAGCATGGCATCCAGTCCGTCGAGCATGCCCTTGACAGGCACCCCTATAACCGGCACGGTGGTGCTGGCTGCGATGACTCCGGGCAGTGCCGCTGCCATGCCGGCCGCCGCGATAATCACCTTGATGCCCCGCTCCTCGGCCGAGCGGGCAAACACCTCCACGTCATCGGGCGTGCGGTGTGCCGACAGGGCATTGACCTCAAAGGGGATGTGCTGTTCGTTCAGGAAGGCAAGAGCCTTCTCCATGACGGGCAGGTCGCTTGTGCTGCCCATGATCACGCTTACAATAGGTTTCATCTATGTGTATATGTTTATGTCCGTTCCTTGTCCTGGTGCCCCGCCCTGCTCCAGCCTTGCCACCGTGGCACGCCTGGGGGCAGGGGCTTCACATCACCCTGATGCCCGAGTAGCCGCACAGTATGCCCAGCAATGCGCCGGCCAGCACCTGCCACAGCGTGTGCTGCCTGAGCAGCGTGCGGCTGGTCATCACCAGGCCACAGAGCAGGATGCTGCCACACAGCCACCACACGGGATTGAAGCCGAAGAGCTGGGCATAGGCCACCAGCGCGCCTGTCACGGCGCCGGCTCCCGCCGAGTGCATGCTCACCTTCCACCTGAGGTTGACCAGCAGGCAGGCCGCCTGCACCAGCAGGCTCACGGCCAGGATGGCCAGCATGAAGCGGGGCAGATGGATGCTGCGCATGATGAACATGCAGCACAGGTAGCAGCAGAGGTGTATGGCATAGGGCACCATGCGCTTCTGCTGGTGGCGCAGCTCATGCACGCGCCACCCCCTGAGACGGCGGTAGGCGTTGGTACACGCCGTGGGCAGGAGCACCGTGAAGAAATATACCATGGCCACCACCCACAGCTTGAACACCCAGGGGAAGATGCTCAGGTAGGTGAAGGCAAACAGGATAATGAACCCCACCAGCGGGTAGTACGCGGGGCGGAAGAGTGCCGAGAGCACTCGTGCTATGGTGATAATGGTCTTCATCTTCTCATTCTTGCCGAGGGGATACCCATCATGACGCGGTACTTGGCCACGGTGCGGCGTGCCACAGGGAAGCCCGCGCTGGCCAGCAGCTCGGTGAGCCGCTCGTCGCTGAGCGGACTGGCCTTGTCCTCGCCAACAACCAGCTCGCGCAACTTGGCCTTCACGGCGCGCTGGGTCACCTCGGCGCCGCTGTCGGCACTGGCCATCCTGCGCTGGAAGAACCACTTGAGGGGATAGATGCCGAAGGTGGTCTGCACATACTTGCTGTTGCTCACGCGGCTGATGGTGCTGATGTCATAGCCGGTGCGCTGCGCGATGTCCTCGAGCACCATGGGGCGCAGCAGGTTCTCGTCGCCCTCGAGGAAGAAGGGCCGCTGCCAGCTGATGATGGCCTGCATGGTGCGCATCATGGTCTCCCTGCGCTGCAGCAGTGCCTGGATGAACATCTGTCCACGCTCCACATACCGGCGCGTGAAGCGCATGTCCTCCAGTTCGGAGCGGCTCAGCTTGCCAGTGCCCCGCCGCTCATAGGAAGCCAGGCGGGAGGTGGCGTCATCGCTCACGGTGAGCGAGGGCATGTCGCCCTCGTTGAGCGTAAGGGTGATGTGCCCGTCGGGGTCGGTCTCCACGATAAAGTCGGGAGTGACGTGCTGGCTGGCCGAGCCGTCGCGCTCACCCAGTGCGTAGCCTGGATGGGGATTGAGGCGAAGTATCTCGCGCCTGATGCCCTCGATGGTGCGCTCGTCCAGGTGCAGCCGCTGCCCTATCCGCTCCCACCGCTTGTGCATGAAGTCGTCAAAGCAGGAGCGCAGCACCTCGGTGGCCTCCTTGCGGAAGCGCACATGCGGGAGCCGCCCTATCTGCAGCAGCAGGCACTCCTGCAGGGAGCGCGCGCCTATGCCTGGCGGGTCAAACTGCCACAGGATGTGCAGCATCTGCTCCAGCTCGCGGCTGTCGGTGGTGATGCCTTGGTATATCTCGGCCTCATCGGCCAGTTGGTCAAGCGACTTGGGCAGCAAGCCGTCCTCGCCGAGCGATCCCACCAGGTACTCCAGCACCTGCTCCTGGTGAGGTGTGAGGTCGTACTCGTGAACCTGGTCTGTGAGGTGGTCATAGAAGGAGAGCGTGGAGCGGTAGTCCATGTTCTCGGGGCGATCCTTCCCGCTGGAGTTGCCCAGGAGATGGTCGGGCATGTCGTCCTCGGACCCATAGTCGCCCACGCGCTCGTCGGCCACAGGCTCGCCCCCGTCGGGCTGCATGTCGCCGTCGCCGTCGCGCTCGTCCGTGGACGCAGCCTCATCGCTGTCGTCACGGGACTTCTCCAGCCAGGGGTTCTCCATGCACTCGTTCTCCACCCTCTGGCGCAAGGCATCCACAGGCATCTCCGTCAGCCTGGCCAAGAGCACCTGCTGCGGGGCCAGGGTCTGCACCTGCACCTGCTGCTGGGCCTGCTGCTGTCCAAGTACGTTCTTCTGCTCCATAATACAGGTGCAAAGTTACAATATAAAAGTGGAACGTGCGGCTGTGCCTCTGCCCAAAAATCACTGCACCCGCACGCTGAGGATGCTGATGCTGAAGGGTGGGACGGCAAAGTATATGGTACGGCCATCGGCCTCCACCTGGGTCTCCACCTCCACGGGCGACACGCGCATGGGCTCCTGCATGGTGTTCTCGTCGGTTCCCCTTGCGGCAGCCAGGCGTGTGATGGTGGCCTGGGTGGCATGCCCGCCACTGAGGGTCAGGGTGCCATCGGTGGCCGCGCTGCCCAGGTTGACCACCTTGGTATAGAGCATGCCGGCCTGCTCGTCCAGCGTGCTGGTGGCATACACGCCGTGCATGTCGCCCCCCGTGAGCATGCCCTGGCAGTACACTTGCCCGTCCACAAGGCAGGTCACGCTGTCCCTGTCAACATCCACCTGCAGGGCATGCCACACGCCATTCTCGATATGTGTGGCGCGCTCGCCGGGCAACTTGTGCTTGCTGCCCGTGGCAGTCTGCTCGATGGCACTCTGCGTGTTGCCCCATCCACCCACGTTGAACCACCCATAGTTCTGCCTGTCGGCATAGTCGAAGAGGAGCAGGAAGCCCTCGTCACCACCGTCCTTGCGTGCCTCCACGCGCCAGGAGTAGCGGTCGCCCCTCACAGCCACGGGGCAGAGGCGTGCTGTGCCCCGGGCCTGGGAGCACTGGCTGTAGGTGTCGCCATCGGCTGTCCACTCGCCGCCCTGGCTGGGGAAGGCCGATGCCCATGCACGTCCCGGACTCATGTTGAGCGTGTCACCATCCACGATGACCTGCGCATGGCGAAACGAGGCGCGTGTGGCCCAGGTGCCCACGCCCACCTGTACTGGCTGCCTGCGCCTCATGCCCTGGGGGCGGGGCAGGCTCCATGTGAGGCGGCTGCCCACCACGCGGGTGCCCACATGGGTGGGGAAGAGCTGCTGCACCCAGTAGCTGGGGGTGCCGAAAGCCTGCGCGCTGTTGAAGCGAATCATGTCGGGATGCCACTGGCTGCTGTTCTCATTGATGAAGATGGGGGCGTAACTGCTCATGCGCACGATGTCGGAATTGTTCTCCATGCCCATCATGAACACGGCCTCGCCCAGCGCGGCGTTCATGTTGCCATTCTGCCCGAAGTTCTGGGTCACGGCATACTCGCCCGGGTAGATGACAGGCCCCTGGCGGTCGTAATGGTCAAAACGGTGGTACTGACCCACAAACCACTGTGGCGAGCGGTAATAATGCTCGTCCAGGATGTCCACGGGGTGACTGTTCCTCCAGCTGGGCGCGTCGGTTCCCCAGGCCTCCACATTGCCTATGCACTGCACCTCGGGGAAGCGTGCCTTGATGGCATCGTAGAAGAGGCGGTACCGCTCGGGGTAGTGGTCGCTCTGGTCGGAGTTGTCATGCAGGCGATAGTTGTAGTTCTCATTGCCTATCTCCACATAGGCGATATTGAAGGGGGCGGGATGGCCGTTCTCTGCGCGCATCTTGCCATAGTGGCTCGTCACGGGCCCATTGGCATACTCCAGGGCAGCGAGGCACTCGCCTATCCATCCCTGCAGGCTGTCAACAGGCGTGCAGCCACCGTGCCAGATGCCCACATTGACCACATAGAGGGGCTTTGCTCCCAGGTCCTCGCACAACTGCAGGTACTCATGGAAGCCCAGCCCGTCGGTCGAGGGATAGCCCCAGTTGGCATTCATGTGCCCGGGCCTGCGCTCAATAGGGCCCACGGTACGCTCCCAATGCCAGGCGTTCTGCGGGCTGACATTGCCCTCCACCACGCATCCGCCAGGGAAGCGCATGAAGGCGGGACGCAGGGCCTGGAGCATCTGGGCCAGGTCGCGGCGGCATCCATTGGGGCGGTCCTTGAAGGTGGGCGGGAACAGGCTCACCACATCCAGCACGAGCGTGCATGGCTTCTGGGCAGAGAGCACCAACGTGGCCTGGGGGTCGGTGCCTGTGGCGGTTATCACAGCTTCCAGCCTGCGCCACTTCCGCCCCACCTTGCCTGGCACCTCCACCATGCCCAGGATGGTGCCATCCCTACCCTGCAGGGAGGCTGTCATACGTCCAGGCTTGCCCTCCTGGGCACGCACCCACAGGGACAGGCGGTACTGCGTGCCCTGTGTCACGCTCATGCCCCAGTAGCCTGTATTGCGCACGCCACCGCCCTCGGCCTCCACACGCACGCGGAGTGCCTGTGTCTGCACCTCGTTGAGCATGCCCTCGCGGCACAGCTCCAACTGGCTCTGCACGGGTTCCCAGCCGTCGGGAGTGTCCCGCGAGAACTCCATCGAGCGGTTGCGCACGAGTTCGGCATACAGGCCGCCATCGGCTGCGTGGTTGATGTCCTCGAAGAAGATGCCATAGAGCGTGGGGCTCACCTGCGCGCGCCTGTCGGCCAGGTCAACCTCCACATTGACCTGCGCCACCAGGGGGGAGGCCAGTGCGAGCACAGCCGCAAGGGCTGCCTGGATGCGGTGTATCCTATTCATAGTCTTGCATATTTGTCTGTGTCACAGGGCATGGACTCTGCTGCCGTGTCCTGTGGTGTGAGTATGCAAAATTAGCGAAACTTGATGGCACAGGCAAACGTAGGGACAGGAATTTCCGGGCCGCTCCCATACCGGCCTCTGGAGAGCCCCCTCCCGACCTCCCCCAAGGGGGAGGAGACCTGCTCCGTCCTGCGCACCCTGGCATATAAGAGCCCCCCTCCCCCCTGAGGGAGGATGGGAGGGGGCTTCCCAAAAAGCCTTTTTATACACCGCAGGCTTGCCTGTGTGGCAAAAAACATATAAATTTGTAAGTACATAGAACAATATTCCCCATTATGAGCAAGCAAGCACCCACCTCTCGCCGCGACTTCCTGCGCGCCACAGCCCTGGGAGTGACAGCAGTGGCCATGCCATTCCCACTGCTGGCCGACGGCAAATCCAAGGAGGCTTCCATCACGCTGAAGGGCAAGTCGAGCTTCACCATGTGGCAGATACCCTCGCACGAGGACAACATAGGCAACTCCTATGTGTTCCGCACTCACCAGGGCAGACTCATCGTGATGGACGGGGGGAAGCCTGTCGAGAGCATGTTCCTGAGGGGATTCCTGGGCGCCATGGGAGGCGAGGTGGAGGCATGGTTTGTGTCGCACCCACATGGTGACCACATGGGCGCACTGAGCCAGATACTGACGGGCACACAGGACCTGCACATCAGGCACATCTATCACTCGCGCATGCCAGAGGCTGTCATCAAGGGAGAGCCACAGAGCGAGGCCGACTGCAGGCTGTTCTACGCACGCCTGGAAGCGGCAAGGGACATACAGGTGACCGACATACAGGAGCCCGGGGAGACCTTCTCGTGGGATGGCATGAACCTGCAGATACTGGGAGTGGCCAATCCCTTCACCACCAATCCCTACAACAACTCGTCGATGGTCATGCGGGTGTGGGACAAGCGCAAGGCCATCACCTTCCTGGGCGATGCGGGCGTGGAGTGCGGAGACAAGGTACTGCATGGCCCCTATGGCAAGCGGCTCGACTGTGACTATCTGCAGATGGCACACCACGGACAGAGGGGATGCAGCGAGGACTTCTACGGCCAAGTGAACTTCCGCGCGTGCCTGTGGCCCACCCCCACATGGGTGTGGAACAACGACCAGGGCAAGGGATTCAACACAGGCATACTGGAGACCTGCAACACACGGCTGTGGATGGATCGCCTGGGCATCAAGGAGCATCATGTGACCTGCACCGACGGCCTGTGGCAACTGGACTGACTAATACAACTACTAAGGCTATATAACAAGAAAATGAGAAAGATCTGTCTCGCAGCGATGATGCTGCTGACCGCCGCCACCGCTGTGGCGCAAAATCACATCCCGCCCGTGTTTGGGGCCGACACAGCACGATTCCGAAAGGATATCCTCACGCGCTCCTACCTGACACCCAAGAAGATTCTGTGGACGAGCAGCAGCACCTCGGTGCAGAACCCCGAACTCTTGCTGAAGCCCAACACCGGACAGGCCGACATCTTTGGGCAGGGCATGTGCCGACTGGTGAACAACGGCGATGACCACGCCAGCCTCATCCTCGACTTCGGACGCGAACTGCACGGAGGCTTCAAACTGGTCATCAGCAGTTGCACACCGCTCATCACGCCACAGGTGAGACTGCGCTTCGGCGAGTCGGTGAGCGAGACGTGCTCGGAACTGAACACCTCAAAGTCCATCGCCGAGACGGGCAGCAAGGCCGACGTGAACCTGAAGGCCAACACCGCCACCAACGACCATGCCATACGCGACATGGTGCTCACCGTGCCCTTCTATGGGCAGATGGAGGTGGGCAGCACGGGCTACCGGTTTGTGCGCATCGACCTGCTCACGCCCGGGCAGACCATCAACCTGAAGGAGGCAACGGCCATCCTGCGCTACCGCGACATCCCCTACCTGGGCTCCTTCCGCTGCTCGGACCAGAGGCTGAACGACATCTGGATGACAGGCGCCTACACGGTGCACCTCAACATGCAGGAATACATCTGGGACGGGGTGAAGCGCGACCGGCTGGTATGGCTGGGGGACATGCACCCCGAGACCAGCACCATAAGCAACGTGTTCGGCGACGAGGGGAGCTTCTACAGCAGCATGGACCTCGCCTGCAAGCAATACCCACTGCCCGCATGGATCAACGACATGAGCGCCTACTCGCTGTGGTATCTCATCATCCAGCATGACTGGTACATGCGATTTGGGCACAAGGACTTCCTGGAGAAGCACCGCGACTATATCCTGGGGCTCATCGACCAGATAGACAAGCGCATCGACCAGAACGGCAACGATGCCATGGGCGCACACTTCCTCGACTGGCCCAGCAGCCCCAACACCGAGGGGGTGGACGCGGGCTATCACGCGCTGCTGGTGTGGGCCATGAAGGACGCGGCCAAGATGAGCCTCCTGCTGGGCGACAAGGCACGCGCCGAGAAGTGCGACCAGGTGGTGGAGCGACTGAAGAGGAAGACCGTGAACCCCAACGGACTCAAGCAGGCTGCCGCACTGATGGCCATCGCCGGACTGATGAAGCCCGACAAGGCATGCAAGGACTATGTGGCTGTGGGAGGGCCCAAGGGATTCTCCACCTTCTACGGCTACTACATGCTGGAGGCCCTGGCCATGGACGGACGCTACGAGGAGGCCATGGACATCATCAGCCAGTACTGGGGCGGCATGCTCGACATGGGGGCCACCACCTTCTGGGAGGACTTTGACCTGGAGTGGACAAAGGACGCAGGACGCATAGACGACTTCGTGCCCAAGGGGAAAAAGGACCTGCACGGCGACTTCGGCGCCTACTGCTACCCGGGCTTCCGACACAGCTTCTGCCACGGATGGGCCAGCGGACCCACCGCCTGGATGAGCACTCATGTGCTGGGTGTGGAGGTGCTGGAACCTGGATGCAAGCGGGTGCGCGTGACACCGCACCTGGGCAAGCTCAGCTGGGCTGAGGGCACCTTCCCCACACCCTACGGACAGATAAGCATACGACACGAGCGCAAGCCCGACGGCACAGTGAAGTCAACCGTCAAGGCTCCCAAGGGGGTGAAGGTGGTGAAGTGAGAATCGCCACATCACCTATATATATAATGTAAGGGCAACAGGCAGGCGTCCCACCACGGCCAGCGCCTGAGGGCCTGGAGCGACACCTGCCCCACAAGTGCCCCACAAGTGGCAAACAACAAACATTCATCAAACATAAAACAATTCATGAAGAGAAGAAACATTCTGCTGGCAGCGATGATGCTCGTTGCATCCACCATCCTGGCTATACCCAGGGCAGAGTATCCCCGTCCACAGTTTGAGCGACAGGACTGGGTCAACCTCAACGGCGACTGGACCTACACGTTTGACTTCGTGGGGTCGGGCCTGGAAAAGAAACTGCACCAGAGCCAGGGCTTCGGTGACAAGATTACCGTGCCCTTCTGCCCCGAAAGCAAACTCTCGGGGGTGGAATACACCGACTTCATCAACAACATCTGGTACCAGCGCAGCATCACCATGCCACAGGCATGGAACGGCAAGCGCGTGCGCCTGAACTTCGGGGCTGTGTATTACAACTCAGAGATATTCATCGACGGGCAACTGGCAGGACGCCACTTCGGTGGCAGCACCTCGTTTGCAGTAGATATCACACGCTTCGTGGCCGACGGCAAGGCGCACTCACTGGTGGTGCACGCCTACAGCGACACACGCACCAACCTGCAGCCTGCCGGCAAGCAGAACGTGCGCATGACACAGTTTGAGTGCATGTACACACGCTGCACAGGCATCTGGCAGACGGTGTGGATGGAGCCGGTGGATGCCTGCGGACTGGAACGCACACAGGTGCTGACCGACATCGACCAGAACCAGGTCATCGTGCATCCCACCTTCTACAGCGAAGGGGCAGCCACCCTCACCGTGACCATGAGCGACGGCAAGAAGACCGTGGCCACCAAGACAGTGCCCGCACAGAACAACTCCACCATCGTGCTGCCCGTGAAGAAGGCACGCCTGTGGAGCCCCGCCGACCCCTTCCTGTACGACCTCACCTACGAGGTGAAGGATGCCGCAGGCAAGTGCATCGACCGCGTGAGCAGCTATGTGGGCATGCGCAAGATACATGTCAAGGGCAACAAGGTGTATCTCAACAACGAGCCTTTCTACCAGCGTCTGGTGCTGGACCAGGGCTTCTACCCCGACGGCATCTGGACGGCTCCCTCCGACGAGGCTCTGCGCCACGACATCGAACTCTCGCAGCAGGCAGGCTTCAATGGGGCACGACTGCACCAGAAGGTGTTTGAGGAGCGGTTCCACTACTGGGCCGACAAGCTGGGATACATCACCTGGGGCGAGGCTCCATCATGGGGCATGGATGCCAACAACCCCGAGGTGGCACGCAACTTCCTCACCGAGTGGAGCGAGGAAATCGTGCGTGACCGCAATCATCCCAGCATCGTGACCTGGACTCCGATGAACGAGGAGTGGTGGCCCGACCGCGTGCAGTTCCCCCGCTTCGTGGCCGACGTGTATGACCTCACCAAGGCTCTCGACCCCACACGCCCTGTGTGTGACGTGAGCGGCGGTGTGCACGTGAAGACCGACATCTGGACTACACACAACTATGAGCAAGACCCCAAGAAGCTGAAGGACATCATCTACAACGGCACACGCTGGTTCCAGACACCCAACCATACCGTGGGCTTCCCCCAGCGCAATGTGGGCTTCAACCGCCACACAGACAACAACGTGTATGACTTCCCCACCTATGACAAGGCCGACAAGCCTTACCTCCTGGACGAGGTGGGCGGCATCAAGTGGGTGAAGGGCCAGGACTCACAGACGGGCAACGACACCAACAAGTCATGGGGCTACGGCGAGCCTCCCCACTCACTGGAGGAGTTCTATGCCCGACTGGAGGGTCAGATAGACGCGCTGATAGAGATATCGGACAATGTGTGGGGCTACTGCTACACTCAGCTGACGGATGTGGAGCAGGAGCAGAACGGCATCTACTACTACGACCGCAGCAGCAAGTTTGACATGAAGCGCATCCACGCTATCTTCAGCAAGAAGCCGGCGGCAAGCAAGCAATAAGCATGCGCGGCCTGCCCACTCCACCACTGCGGGAATGGGCGGGCCACATGCCAGGAACATACGAGAGGGGCGGGCTTTGCATGAC
>JBNMJN010000072.1:0-13173 GCA_050873805.1 Prevotellaceae bacterium
CCATTCGTCCAGCCCAGGCTGGACGATAAACGCACCACGCTGCATCTGCCAACGCACCACGTTGCATCTGCCAACGCAGCGCACTGCATCAGTCAACGCAGCGCACTGCATCTGCCAACGCAGCCGCATGTCCACAAACACGCGAGGGACCCCAGCACAGGCTGGAGTCCCTCGCGGCGTTTTTTCAAGAACATTCTCAAGGAAGGCGGAACAGGATGGGAAGCGTCCAGCGTGAGGACACTTTCTTGCCCTTCACCTTGGCAGGCTTCCACTTGGGCATCCCCTGGACGAGCCGGATGACGGTCTCGTTGAACCCCTCATCGGGTGTCTTCTTGATGCGGATGTCCTCTATCTTGCCCTTGCGTGTTATCACGAATGACACCATCACGCGGCCCGACTTTCCTTGCTGGCGCATCTGCTCAGGATAGGTAATGTTCCCCTCCAGGTAAGCCAGCAAGGCTTTTTCTCCCCCAGGGAACTGTGCGAGTTCATCTACCACGTCATACACCGAGTCTGACGCTGCCTCCAGCATCGTCACCTCATGCGCCTCCACACCGTGGGGAGCCATCCACAAGCATGCTGTCATCAAGCATGCGGAAAAGATTGCAGTTGTTTTCATTGTCTCTCATATTTTAGTTTCTGTGTTGACTAATCCCTGCTCTCGGCCAGCCACTCGCCCAGTTGCTCAATGTCGCGGGCGATGATGTCGGGCTGGCGGGGAGCCTGCTGCGCCACCTCCAGGGTGGTCTCGCCCGAGAGCACCAGGCATCCCACGGCCCCGGCATTGTGTGCCATGGCAATGTCGGTGTAGATGCGGTCGCCCACCATGCATATCTCCTGGGGGCGCAGTCCCATCTGCTGCTGTATGCCCAGCAGCATGTTGGGGTCGGGCTTGCCCAGCGTGATGTCGGGCTTGCGGCCTGCTGCCGACTCCAGCATGCGGCAGATGCTGCCACAATCGACCAGGATGGTGCGCTCGTTGGTGGGGCACACGAGGTCGGGGTTGGTGGCTATGTAGGGAAGTCCCTGCTTGATCCACCAGGCTGCGCGGCACGCACGGCTGTAGGTGAGAGTCATGTCGAAGGCCGCCACCACTATGTCGGGCACGTCATCGGGGTCATCGGCTGTGGAGATGAAGCCAGCCTTGACAAACTGCTCCGTCATGCTGGGAGTGCCCAGCAGGAAGAGTCTCCTGGCCTGGGGATAGTGGGCATGGATGTAGTCGATGGTGGCGATGGTGGTATTGTATATCTCCTGCTCGGTGGCATGGATGCCCATGTGCTCGAGTTTCTGCAGGTACGCGTCGATGCTCTTGCTGGGGTTGTTGGTCAGGAATGAGTAGGTGATACCCATCTTGCCCAGCCTCTCAAGGAACGGGATGGTGAAGGGGAAGAGCTTGCTCCCCATATAGATGGTCCCGTCCATGTCCAGTGCCACATGGCGCACGCCGCGCAGCAGTTCCTTAGTCTTCTGTTCCATATCCGTCTGCTTTTGCTTTCCACATCATACTGAAGGTGAGCACGCCCACCAGGGCAACGCCTATCATGCCCATGAACACATAGTCCCAGCTGTGCTCGGGGTTGACCTTGTTCATCAGGTCAACAAACATGCCCACGCCTATGCCCGACACCAGACCGCTCGCGTAACCAAACAGCCCCACGAAGCCATTGGCGGTGGCAGCGGCGCGGTTGGTGGCCTGGTTGGCAGCGGCAATGCCTATGAGGGCCTGGGGGCCATAGATGCAGAAGCCTGCCATAGCCAGCACGAGCACCATGAGCCACGCGGGAGTCTGGGCGGGCAGCATGAGGAAGATGCCCATGAACACCGCCACGCCCACCATGCAGAACAGGCAGGTGCGGTGGGCGCGCCCCTGCAGCCAGCGGTCGGTAATCCAGCCGAAGAAGAGGGTACCCAGGATGCCGAATATCTCAAACACGGCCACCGTCCAGCCGGCATGGGCGAGGCTCATGCCACGGGCTTCCTTGAGGAACGTGGGGCCCCAGTCGAGCACGGCAAAGCGAACGATATACACCAGAAAGTTGGATATGGCCAGTATCCATATCCAGCGGTTGCGGAACACCATCCGGCGCAGGAACGCCTTGTACTCCGCGCCGCCCTCGCTGCCTTTCTTGTTGACCGTGTGGATTTCCTCAAGACCCACCGACGAGGGGGTGTCGCGCAAGAAGGCGAAGATAAACACCGACCCGGCCAGGGCGATGGTGGCGGGAATCCAGAAGCACCACCGCCAGGCGCCGTAGTGGGAGGCCGACTCGATGACACTCTGCATGCGCTCCGCATCGCCTGCATCCACATGCAGGTTGGCAGCGAGGGAGGCCACGATGTCGGGGTTGGCGGCCATGTTCACACCCAGCGTGCCCATCACATAGCCACACAGGATGGCCACGATGCTGGCTCCCAGGGAGTGGGAGGTGTTCCACACCGACATCTTGGTGGCCAGCTCGTTGGATGGAATCCAGTGGCTGAGCAGGCGGGCGCAGGGCGGGAAGCCGCTTCCCTGGAAGAAGTTGTTGAGCAGCAGGATGATGCCAAAGATGAGCACCATCATGTTGGTGAACTGTGGGCCTGAGGTCTCGCCCGTAATCAGGGCACTGAGGTCGGCGCCGAAACCGAAGGCATAGTTGGCCAGGGCGCAGAGCAGAAGCCCTACAGCCATGTGGTAGCGCGCGTTCATGCGGTCGGCCATGAAGCCATTGAGGAAGCGGCTAAGGCCATAGACCACCGTGACAAGCGTCATGATGATGCCGAAACTCGTCTTCGTGATGCCATACTCGGCGCTGAGGCCAGGGATGGCAAACGAGAAGTTCTTGCGAACAAAATAGAACAGGGCATAGCCTATCATCGTGACGATGATGGTGCGCCACTGCCAATAGAGGAAACTCTTGCGGGTCTTCATCTCTTGATTCTACGTTATGGGGTTATCAGTTTGATTGTGTGCGGGAAATGGTAATCAGGCAAAGTAGGAGTTCATCAGGCGGTCGGCCCACTCCTCCATGGTGCCCATGCGCACCGCCACATCAAAGATGGTATAGCGGCGGCGTATCTGCTGGGAGCGTATGATGGTGGCACGCATCTGCTCTCGGCTGAGGTCGATGTCGCTGGGATGCACAGGCGCGCCCACGGCCTTGAGCCTCCCGATGGCCTGCGGCACGGTGAGCAACTGCTGGCGCAGGCGGCTCTTGAGCTCGTCCTGGCGGTCACGCATGATCTCGAAATGCCTGCGCAATTCCTCGGGCGATGAGTACTTGGCCTCTATCTCGCCTGCTGCGAAGGTGGGAAAATCCGAGTCGCGGAACATCCTGAGCGAAGCCTCCTTTTGCTCCTCAAGCGAGGGCCAGCGGCTCACCAGCGCATCGATGTCGAGCGCAGAGAGGTCTGTCTGGAGCAACTGCTCGTAGAAGAACAGGGACACGATGGTGCCTATGCTCACCTGGAACCCGTGTGAGGGAGCCTGGCCATTGGCCATCACAAAGTGGTCCATGTTGAGCATGTGGCTTATCTGGTGCTCTGCGCCACTGGCCGGACGGCTCGACGCGGGATAAGCCTGCATGGCAAATCCACCCAGCATCAGTCCCTCGGCCAGTGCCTGGAGTGCCTTGGGCTCGCCCTCGCGGCATGCAGCAGGTGCCTGCAGGGCATCATGCAGTCCGCCCTGCACGATGTTCCAGGGGGTGGGGTCAATGGGCTCCACGCCCAGCACATCGGCCACGATCCAGTCGGCGCCGGCGGGCACCTTGGCCATGAGGTCGGCATAGCCGCTGGCTGTCATGCTGGCAGGAGCGGTGGCCAGCACCTCCACATCGGCCACCACTGCCCGTGGGGCTGCACACTTGTAGGTGCTCTTGATGCCATCCTTGGTGATTGACGCGCCAAAGGCTACATACCCATCCATGGATGCTGCCGTGGCCACCACCATATAGGGACGGCCCTGGTGCCCGGAGCACAGCTTGGTGGTGTCATTGATGGTCCCCGACCCCACAGCCACAGCCACGGCATCGGTGCGCGAGAGCTGTGCGTCGAGTTGCTCTATATACTTCCATTCGGCATGCATGTCAGCGTCCTGGAACACGATGGGAGCGTCGGTCTCCACCCCCGCCTGCCGCAAGAGGGCATCCACCCTCTCGCCTGCCACGGCCCATGTGGCGCGGTGTGCCACCACCACGGCCTTCTTGCCTGGGAACTGGCTCTTGAATACCTGGGGAACTCTATCCAGCACGCCGCTCCCTATCTCCAGGGCGCGTGTCTGTGTGGCGTTGCTCAACGCCAGCTGTACTCTATCCATATCGGAGTATTTTAGTTTTGTTGGTTGTATGTTGCTTGCTTCCTGTCATGCCAGGCCATTCAGGCGGCGGGTCTCCTCCACGTCCAGGGCTTCGGCCAGGATGCTGATTGGGTGCATCACCTTGGCCTGGGTGGACATCTCTATCTGCCACTTGCACGTCTCGCAGTCGCACACCACATAGTCGGCATGAGCGTCCTCTATCTGGCGGAAGAGGCTGGCGCCTATCTTCTGTGAAATGCCATAGTTCTCCACCTTGAAGCCATAGGTGCCTCCTATGCCGCAGCATTGTGAGTCCAGGATGACGAGGTCCACGCCTGGAATCATCTTGATGAGCTCGGTGCTGTAGATGGCCCATCCCAGCCTCTCCATGTGGCAGGCGGTATGGTAGGCCAGCCTGCGGCGGTAATCCGGGCGGAATGCGAGTTTCACCTTGCCGCTCTCCACCAGCCTGAAGATGTACCTGGTGGCCAGCGAGAGGTGCTTCCGTGCCACATCGTTGTTGATATGCAGCAGGTGGTCATACTCCTCGCGCATGGTGAAGGTGCAGGTGCTGCCGGTGGCTATGATGTCCATGCCCTGGGCGGTCGCGCGCCTCATGGCAGCCATGTTGGCCACTCCCTGGCGACGCGCCTCGCGAGGCATGCTGTTGGTTATCTTGGCCACACCGCAGCACTTCTCCCCCTGGAGCAGCTGCACGCCATAGCCTATGGCATTCATCACCCTCACAAGTTCCTGCCCGAGCTGCGGATAGTTGTAGTTGACATAGCACCCATGGAAGAAGCCCACCTGGTGGGGATAGCGCAGTTGCTCCTCGGCACAGTTCTTCTGATACCACTTGCGGAACGTCTGCGACGCATACTTGGGCATCGTCCTGCGCTTGTCGATGGCCATGATGCCATGCACAAACACGGTCTTGAAGAGTGGCATGGCAAGCATGCCATTCACCAGGGGAGCCATGTGCGTGGCCATTGTGCCCACAAAGTCGGTGTTGCACAGGAGCGTCTCACGCAGGAAGGGGAAGGGCCGCCATGAGCGCGCGTAGGGCGCATAGCGGATGCGTGCGCTCTGGATGATGTCGCCTATCTGCACACCCTGGGGGCATGCCACCTCGCACCGCTTGCAGTTGAGGCACATCTTCAGGGCCTTGTCGTCATAGTAGCGAGGGTCCTTCATGCGGTAGCGCTCGCCATCGGGACCGGCCTGCTTGGGGCCTGGGTAGCGTGTGGTGACACCCGACACTGGGCAATAGACCGTGCATATCGAGCATTTGAGGCAAGCCTCCAGTTCCTTCTCACTGATGCTCAGCAGTTGTATCTTCTTGGACATATTCCTTCCTTATGTTATTTCTCCAGCATATACTGTGCCACGCGCAGGGCTGTGACCATATCCACGCCAGCCCCGTCGGCCTGCATCACCGCGTTGTGTCCCCCCAGCACGGCACCCGCCGCATAGAGGTTGCTGATGGTGTGACCGCCCTTCTGGACCTGCATGGACTCGTTTACCCTCACTCCATAATGCATGTAGGGCTGGTCGTCAAAGACCGATGGCTTTACCCATTGCATGCGGTCGGCAGGGGCTGTGGTGTCGAGGTCGAAGACCGGTTCGTACACCCGCTCATAGTTGGCCTTCAGGCCATCGCTGGCAAAGGAGCCTGTGGCGAGCACAAAGTCATCGGCCTCCAGCCGCTCGTCGGGCAGCAGGGAAGTCTCCACATAGCGCAGCCGCCCGTCCTCGATGCAGCCGCCCGTCACGGTGTTGCCCAGCATATACACGCCCCCCAGACTGGCGAAATGCTTGCGCAGGAGTGTCTGCACGCGCACTCCCGGCACCGAGGGTGGCATGGTGCTTATGAAATGCAGGGGCTTCAGGACACGGCTGCGGATGAATGCCACGGCCTCCTGTGAGTCCATGCCCACTATTGCGGGCATGATGACAGCCTCGACCTCGGTGGCCACCTTGTTGATGCGCACGGCTATCTGCTGCAGTTTCTTGTCGCGTGCAAGCACCTTGGCCAGGTTGGCCGAGCGCATCTCCGATGGACTTTGCCTTCGGTGCATCAGCGAGGGGACAGACACCATGGCTACCTCCACCTCGGCTCCCAGCCGCTGCAGCCCCTCTGTGATGAGGGACACGGGGAAGTCCATGAAGCCCGGCACATTGACCAGAAGCACCTTCTTGTAGGGGAAGGAGTGGGGATCCTGCACCGTCAGGTAGTCGTCCAGACTGAACCATGTGGGCCTAAGCGTGCCGATGGGTGTCATGCGATAATGGTTGTGTGCCACTCCTCCCTGGCCACTGAGGCCGCTCTCGGTGAATATTCTGAGAGCCTGGGTGGCCAGCAGGGGCACATTGTCAATGCCCACAAGGTGATAAGGGTGACTGGCATCCAGCGAGCGGATGGCCTCAAAGGGGTTGGCCACCACCTGCCCGCTGGCATCATAGCCCAGTATGTCAAACGAGCCCGAACTGAAATGCAGCGTGCTCTGTCCTGCGGCGATAGCAGCCACATGGCGGCCTTCGCGAGCCAGCGCAATGCCACAAAGTAATCCGCTTAACCCACCGCCGATGATTATGTTATCAAATTTCATTCGTCTGTCACTTTATCGGAAAGGCAGTCACAGCGTGCCGCCCTGGTTAGTGTTCAAGTCTGCAGCACCGATTCCGCACAAGTCCTGGTAGATGTGTGCGGTGAGCTGTGCCTCGCTCAATGTGGCTCCCCAGGCCACGGGATACATGCCCCTCCATCGCTCGTTGATGAATGCAGCCACATCGCCAACGGTGTCCTTGGGTGTCCTGTCGAGCAAATGGCTCACCAGGCATGCCGCCCTGAGCGTACACAACTGCCCCTGGCATGTGCCCATGCCCACCCTGGTGCGGCGGCGCAACTGGTCAATGCTCTCCACCGTGCGGCTATTGAGGGCATGCTTCACCTCACCTACAGTAACCTCCTCGCACTCACACACCAATGAGTTGTCTATCTCGTCATCGGAAGCGATGTTGCCTGCGAGCGAGCCATGACGGCCAAGACGTGCCATGAAGGCAAAGATTTGCTTCTCGGGCAACTCCACCTTGCTCTCCTCGGCACCAGGCAGCGGGGTCACGGCCGTCAGGCAGGGCTTGTCCACGCCCAGTTTCCTGCACACCATGTCGGTAGCCTGCTCGGCCATGGCACGGTAGGTCATGAGTTTGCCTCCAGTGATGGTGATGAATCCTGCCAGGCCATCGCGAGTCTCATGGTCAAGGCACACAATGCCACGGCTGATGCTTCGGCCACTGGGGTCATCATCGCTCGCCACCAGCGGGCGCACCCCCGAATAGGCCCTCAGGATGCGTGTGCTGGCCAGCGAGGGAACCAGTTGCATACCCTCGCTCAGCAGCGTCTCCACCTCCTGCTGCGTCACCTTCATGTCGTCCATAGTCTCAATGGGCACGCGGTCGGACGTGGTGCCCAGCACGGTGATGGCATCCCCTGGCACCAGGATATCCGCATTGGCAGGCTTGCGACAGCGGTTGATGACCATATTGTTCACGCGGTGACCAAAGATAAGCAGTGAGCCCTTGGCAGGAAACATGTTCACCGTCACGCCAGCCTTTTGTGCAATCAGCGTGCCCCAGATGCCCGCCGCATTGACCGTCACGCGAGCCCTGTACTCACGCTCCTCGCCTGTGCGATGACTCTTCACGCGCACTCCCAGCACCCTGCCGTTCTCCTTGACGAAAGACATCAATTCGGTATGCGTAAGTATCTGGGCACCGTGCCTGTAAGCATCCAGCGCATTGGCCATGGTCAGGCGAAACGGGTCGATAGAGCCATCTGGCACCCTCACCGCCCCTATCAGGGCAGGGTTGACCGAAGGCTCCAGCCGCTTGGCCTCCTCGGGCGAGAGCACATCGGCTCTGATGCCAGCCTTCTGGCACGCCTCCACGAAGCGCGCCTGGTAGGCCAGGTCATCCTCGGGCAAGGTGATGAAGAGTCCGTCGTGCTGCTCCACATAGGGGCGAGCGATACGGCGCAGTATCATGTTCTCCTCGATGCACTCACGCGCCGACTCCTGGTCGGTGACCGCGTAGCGTGCTCCGCTGTGCAGCAATCCGTGGTTGCGCCCTGTGGCTCCTGTGGCCAGGTCATGCCGCTCCACCAGCAGCACACTCAGGCCGCGCATGGAGCAGTCACGCGCCACACCCACACCGGTCGCGCCTCCGCCTATCACTATCACATCATATTCTTTCTCCGTCATGTACTTCTTGTCTGTGGTTGTTCTCCTTATATATATAGCATCTCCAGGGCTCTGCCGCAGGTATTCCCGCCGTGCCTCAGGACAAGCCCTCGATATGCCCGTTCACCAGGTCGATGCGCTCCGCCTGGGGGCTCTTGGGCAAACCAGGCATGCGCATGATGTCTCCGGCCACCAGCACGAGCATCTCCGCGCCACAGTTGATGACGATGTCGCGCACGTTGATGGTAAATCCTGTAGGCACGCCATAAGCCTTGGCATCGGCCGAGAACGAGTACTGCGTCTTGGCAATGCACACTGGATAATGGCTGATGCCCATCTCCTGCACGCGCTGCAGCATCCTCCTGGCCGCAGGCGAGAAGGTCACCCCATCGGCCCCATACACCTTGCGTGCCACGGCCTCGGCCTTCTCCTCCACGCTCATGCTGTCCTCGTAGGCCAGCCGCAGCGGCTCGCTGGGATGCTCGTCAATGGTTTGCACCACCAGCCGTGCCAGTTCCTCGGCCCCCGCCCCGCCCTCGTTGAAGGCATTGTTGACGGCAAAGGGCACGCCCATCTGCTGGCAATGCTGGCGGCAGAGGGCAATCTCCTCGTCGGTGTCGGTGGCATAGCGGTTGAAGCACACCAGCACCGTCTGCCCGAATCCCTGTATATTGCGGATGTGCCTGTCCAGGTTGGCCAGTCCGTGCGTCAGTCCCTCGGCATTGGGCTGCTTGATTTCCTCCACCGGCACTCCCCCGTGCATCTTCAGCCCCTGGGTAGTGGCCACCAGCACGGTGAGCGCAGGCTGCAGTCCGCTCTTGCGGCACTTGATGTCATAGAACTTCTCGGCGCCGAGGTCGGCGCCGAATCCGGCCTCCGTCACAACGTAGTCGCCATAGGTGAGCGCCATCCTGGTGGCCAGCACGCTGTTGCATCCGTGTGCGATGTTGGCAAAGGGGCCTCCGTGCACGATGGCAGGAGTCTGCTCGGTGGTCTGCACCAGATTGGGCTGCAGGGCATCCTTGAGCAGGACGCATATCGCGCCTGCCACTCCCATGTCCTTGACCCTGAAGGGTGTGCCATCGGCCTTGATGCCCAGCAGGATATTCTCCACACGGCGGCGCAAGTCCTCCTCCCCGCTTGCCAGGCAGAGTATGGCCATAATCTCGCTCGCGGGTGTGATGTCGAATCCGCTCTCCATCACCACCCCGTTGGTCTTGCCTCCCAGTCCCGTCACGATGGAGCGGAGGTTGCGGTCGTTGACGTCGAGCACCCTCTTCCAGAGCACCTCACGCAGCGAGAAGCCCTCGTCGCGGTGCTGGTAGATGTAGTTGTCGAGCAGGGCCGCAATCATGTTGTGTGCCGATGTGATGGCATGGAAGTCACCCGTGAAGTGCAGGTTTATCTTGTCCATGGGCAATACCTGGGCATACCCACCGCCTGCAGCCCCCCCCTTCATGCCGAAGCAGGGGCCCAGCGACGGCTCGCGCAGAGCCACCACCGCCTTCTTGCCGATGCGGTTGAGCCCCAGGGCAAGCCCTACGCTCACGGTGGTCTTGCCAATGCCAGCCTTGGTGGGCGTGATGGCAGTGACCAGTATCAACTTATGCTGCCTGGCACGCTCGTCATCTATCTGTGCCAGAGGTATCTTGGCGGCATACCTTCCATAAGGCTCGATAGCCTCGGGAGAAACACCCAGCTCGCCTGCGACTTGAGCTATAGGCTTCAGCGGAGTCTCCCGAGCAATTTCGATGTCTGTCTTCATTTGCGTTGTTTTAGCCTAATGTTTCGTTTATACACACAAATGTACTCCTTTTTGTTGGTACGGCAACACAAATCTCCGTATTTTTGTAAAACAAATCAAGCAAACCAACAGACTGCCACATGAAACAAACAATCAAGAACGGGCAACTGGCCCTGTGCGTTGACAGCAAGGGCGCAGAGATAACGAGTCTCACCAGTGACGGCAAGGACATCATCTGGTGGGGTGACGCAGAGTACTGGGGAGAGCACTGCCCCACCCTGTTTCCCTGCATCGGGGGCAACTCGGGAGGCGTGCTGCGCCTGGGGGGCAAGGAGTTTCCGCTCAGGAAGCACGGCTTTGCCAAGTGCATGGAGTTTGTGCTGGAGGAGGCCACCGAGGACAGCCTCACCTACAGCCTCACGCAGACAAGCGAGACCCTGAAGGCTTTTCCCTTCGCCTTCCGCTTCAGCATCACCTACCGCCTGGATGCCAGCACGCTGCATGTGACATGGCGTGTGCGCAATGACTCTGGCGAGGAGATGCCCTTCATGGTGGGCGCACACCCCGCACTCGTGCTGCCCGACTTCGACTCCAGCGACAGCGTGCATGGCTACCTGCGCTTCCCCGAGGTGGACAGTCTGCAGAGCACGCACACACAGACACACGGACTGGCCGAGCCCGACAGGATAGAAGCGTTTCCCCTCACGGAGCACCTGCTGCCCCTGGGCAACGAGACCTTCGCAGGCGACACCATCCTCGACTGCACGGGGCGGGTGAGCCGTGTGGAACTGCTCAGCAAGGAGCGCGAGCCACTGGTGCGCATCGACTTCCACATGCCGGTGCTGGCTCTGTGGGCGCCCCAGTCGGGACGCTGTCCCTTTGTATGCGTGGAGCCATGGGCGGGCTGCTGCGACGAGTGGCAGAGCGAGAAGCCCTTTGACCACCGCCCATTCGTCAACCGGGTGCAGCCTGGCCAGGAGTGGACGCTCACCTACACCCTGAGCGTGCTCTGAGCACCGCGCCACACCTCCCCCGCCCACTACCACCCTAGGCCGCCCGGCACAGGCACGATGTCCTGACACACGCACTTCCTGGAGAGTGGGAGCAAACAGGGAGGGGGCACAAGGCGAGCCGCGAGGGAAATTACAGGCCCAAGGGGTTGGCCAAAAGGGCAGCTTGCCCTAAATTTGCAGGCCGTAAGATATGATACTGAACAAACTATCCATACTCAACTACAAGAACATCGCCTCGGCCGAGCTCGACTTTGTGCCGAAGCTCAATTGCCTCGTGGGGATGAACGGCGAGGGCAAGACGAATGTGCTGGATGCCATACACTTCCTCAGCCTGGCCAAGAGCGCGACCACCAGCATGGACTCGCAGGCCATCACCCATGGCCAGGACCTGATGGCCCTGGAGGGCATGTACGAGCACGAGGACGGCACCCCCGAGGACATACACATAGGACTCAAGAGGGGGCAGAAGAAGGTGCTGCGCCGGGGCAAGAAGGCTTACCGCAGGCTCGCAGAGCACATAGGGCTGATACCGCTGGTGATGGTGTCGCCCGCCGACCAGTGGCTCATAGCCGGGGGCAGCGAGGAGCGCAGGCGATTCATGGACGTTGTCATATCGCAGTACAACCCCCTGTACCTGGACGCGCTCATGCGCTACAACAAGGCTCTGCAGCAGCGCAATGCCCTGCTCAAGCAGGAGGAGGAGCCCGATGGCGAACTGCTCTCGCTCCTGGAGGAGGAGATGGCGCGCGTGGGCACTTACATCTATGGGGAGAGGAAGGCGTATGTGGAGCAGTTCACGCCCACCTTCCAGAGTTTCTACAGCCTCATCTCGCAGGAGAAGGAGCGGGTGAGCCTGCAGTACACCTCGCACGGCGATCGGGGTGACCTGCTGGAGGTCATACGCCGCGACCGTGCCAAGGACCGCGCCGTGGGCTACTCGCTGCATGGCACGCACCGCGATGACCTGGAGATGCAGATGGGCGGATTCCCCATCCGGCGCGAGGGCTCGCAGGGACAGAACAAGACGTACCTCACCGCGCTCAAGCTTGCACAGTTTGACTTCCTGTGCCAGACGGGCAGCCACACCACACCACTGCTGCTGCTGGATGACATCTTTGACAAACTGGATGCGGGGCGCGTGGAGCAAATCATCAAGTTGGTGAGCGGTGACCACTTTGGCCAGATATTCATCACAGACACCAACCGCGAGCACCTCGACCACATCCTGGCCTCGACGAGCAGCAGTTACCGTCTGTTCCAAGTAAAGAAAGGGGAGATAACCACATGAAGAGATTCAACACAGAAGGCATCTCCGACGTGCTGGGCAAGTTCCTGCGCGAGGAGGGACTGGAGACTCCGTTGCTGGAGCATCGTGCCATGCAGGCTTGGCCCGAAGTGATGGGGCAAGCCATTGCCCGCTACACCTCGGACCTGCGGATACGCAACGGCATCCTGTACGTCAAGGTAAGCAGCGCGCCACTCAGGCAAAACCTGCAAATGGCACACAAGGGCATCGCCGACAAAATCAATGCTCATGTGGGCTCGCATGTGCTCACGGACGTGAGGATGGTGTAGGAGGGCGGGGAAGAACAAGCGTCTGCCACTGCCAAAAAGCCCCCCTCCCCTGCCAAAAAGCCCCCTCCCCTGCCTCCCCCGAGGGGGAGGAGTATTATCCTTTGACTCATTGTCACAGCTGTCCAACATGCAGGGACAAGACTCTTGACACCTTCAACATAAAAAACGCAGTGCGCTGCGTTGACGGATGCAGCACGCTGCGTTGGCGGATGCAGTGCGCTGCGTTGGCGGATGCAGCACGCTGCGTTGGCGGATGCAGTGCGCTGCGTTGGTTGCCGGGGGATGATGCGATTTCGGATTCTCCCCCTTGGGGGAGGCTGGGAG
>JBNMJN010000073.1:0-13073 GCA_050873805.1 Prevotellaceae bacterium
AAACAGCACCGCGCTGCATCCGCCAACGCACCGCGCTGCATCTGCCAACACACCGCGCTGCATCCGCCAACGCACCGCGCTGCATCTGCCAACGCACCGCGCTGCATCTGCCAACGCACCGCGCTGCATCTGCCAACGCACCGCACTGCATCTGCCAACGCACCGCACTGCATCTGCCAACACACCGCGCTGCATCTGCCAACGCACCGCGCTGCATCCGTCAACGCACCGCGCTGCATCTGCCAACACACCGCGCTGCATCTCTTGCGCTATTGCTTTAGTAAAGCCTTTGAACTTGGATGAAAGACATAAGGAACAGTGCCAATACCAATGCCATGGGAGGACAAGCATAATAGCAGAATGCCCTGTAGGAGCTAAAGAAACCCAATCACATGCCACAGGACAGACCATCACACTATCTCCCCCCAGAGCGGAGGAGAGTTTCCCATTTCGCCTCGCTGTCCCCAGTACATCGTCCTGTGACAGGTGCTCACGGGGCTTTCTCCCTGTGTTCTTGAGTCCTAAACGGCATCAAGAATGCCTCCTCCCACCCCGGGGGAGACTGGGAGGGGGCTCACCACCTGGAGCGTGGGGAAACCGCTACTTGCTCACAAACTTTCGGCCATTCCTTATATATATACCCTTGCCAGGGCGTGTCACCCTGCGCCCCATCAGGTCGTAGCAGTTGCCGAAAGCCCCGGCCTCACCCTTGACTGACCCAATGCCCGATGGGATGGGACGCGTGGGAATGACAATGGGATTGCTGTCATAGCCGTCCACGAGGTGCAAGTCCTGGAATCCACTCACCTCTGTAGAGGTCTCCCCTATCCACCCGCAGTACTGGAACATCGCACTCACCACGCGCACGAAGTTCACCTCCTGGAGGTCCACATGCCGCCCCTGGCTATCTACAGCCCAGTCGATATCGAAGGTGGAATAGATGTCATCATTGAGCGAAGCATCCACATAGCCATAGGAATCAGCAGCATAACGGTAAAGGAACCAGTTGGTGCCCTTGCCCGAATAGTCAATGGCATTGTTGGGCAGGCGGCCAGCTGTGAAGGTCAGGGTCTCCCCCTCCTCCCACGCAGGCCAGTACGACTGTCTGTGGTACACGTTCTTGATGTGACTGCCTGCCGAGTCACGACGCTCACCATCCCCATCGGTCCAGGATGCCTCCCACTTGAGATAGTCATCGTAGGAGGAGAAGGGCTTCTGGTGGGTGCCGCTCTCGGCCGTGGGCTTGTGGTAAGTGACCGTGAAGCCGTGCGTCTCGGTAGTGTAGTACTCGCTGCCCGCCAGTTCATACCACTGGCATGTGGACACGTCGCTGCCCACACCCACATACACGATGCCTGGCTCAAAAGCCCCTCCGATAGTCGCCTTGCCATACACAGGATCGTTCTCGGCATAGTAACCATTGCCCATGATGCGCAGGTCGGAGCCAGGGCGGTTGGGCACAGGATGGTCAAACTGCACCGTGACATATCCGCCAAAGGACCCCAGGTGCACGAGTCCCTCCTCCTGCAGGGCTTCCGTCGCGCGCTGGCACATCTGCTCGTGGGTCACTCCGGCCTCAGCCTCGGGATACACGTTGACAAACTGTCCGGGAGCCGGGTGGTACTCCACCACGGTCACGTTCTGCGTCTGGGCAAAGGCCCGTGCGCACAGGAAGGTCAGAATCAGAGTTGTGGCAAATCGTTGCATATACTTTGCTTTTGGTGATTATTCGTGCAAGGCCAGGCTGGAAAATGCGCTCCGCAGGTCGCACGGCTGCAAAGATACGACTTTTCCAGGGCAACTGCAGGGCTTTACTGGGGCGAAAGTGCGTCCTGGGCATGAGCCTTGCGATACTGGCCGGGAGTGAGCCCCACCTCGGCACAGAAAGTTCGCCTGAAGGCCGACAGGCTGTTGAAGCCCGACATCGAGGCCACCGCCTCCACCGTGTAATCCTGGGAGAGGAGCAGACGCTTGGCATAGCCGATGCGGTAGCGGTTGACAAACTCAAAGAAGGAAAGGTTGAGCCGCTGGTTGATATAGGCACTCAGATAGGTGCGGTTGGTGCCCAGCCGCTCGGCCAGAAGGCTGATGGTGAGGCGTGGATTGAGGAATATTTGCTCCTCGTCAAATGCCTTGTTGAGTTCCTCGGCGAAATGGCAGGACAGCGGGATGCTGCTCACAGGGGTGCTGGCAGGTTCATTCCCCTCACCGCAAGCCGTGCACTTCACCACCTCGTGCGTCCTGAGGCAGTAGGCCACAGAGGCAAAGATGGCCGAGCAAATGAAGTTGTATAGGGCATTGACCCACCTCACGCCACAATAACTGGCCAGCGTCCACACCGCATAGAGCATGGCAAAGGAGAGCAGGATATAGAACACCCAGCTGACATCCACGCCATCCGTATAAGAACTCCACTGGCGAATGTTGCGGTTGTACCGGCACAGCGCCACTCCCGCCCATAGCATCCCCAGGAGTCCATAGCAGCCCAGCAGACTCATGCCTGCATAATACACGGTGGTGACGGGAAAGATGGCATACAGTGCCAAGGGCACAAAGGCAGGCAGGACGTGCAGGCACAGGGCGCGTCGTGTGAGACTCTCGGGGCGCGCAAGCTCATACAGGAGGCACACGCACATGGGGATGCAGGTGGCCTGGTACAGGTTGGACACGGCTTCCAGGTGCGCTCCGAGCTCATTCTTGACATAGATGAGCAGGAAGAGCACCACGTTCATCATCGCAAGCCAGCCAAACAGGGCGACCGCCATGGTGTGCAGCCTCGACCGCTTGCGCACTATGTAAAGCGCGGCATACGAGGCCAGCAACGAGGCAAAAAAACAGCCTGCCGAGAAATCGGCCAAGGCCACCAGGGTATTTCTTTCCATTATCGAGTGTGGTACAATCGTGTGATGGGTATCGTGCCATACAGGACAGGGCTGTCCCGAAGCACGGTTCAAAATTAAACAAATTATTCTGATTTGTTCCCATTTCCCCGCCACAAATGCTGTGTCATTTGGTCAAATGACATGTTTCATTCCCATTTTGAGCAAAATCAGACTTACATTTCCAAGGGGGCGTGTCCTGTCGGCAAGGCTCAAGCAGCATACTTCCCGATAGGAAGGAATGGTAGCGGATAACCGCGTTTTACACCTGAATGCAAGCACATTCCGCACTTGAAAAGTTCTTGCGCTCATTTCTGCCTGGCTGTCATGCTTGCCGCATTGAGTAAGGCAAAATGCATTACATGGTGTCAGATGCAGGAATATCGGTAATGAAACGCCTGCAAGGGAAAGTTTACCGCCTTTTATGACCTTATCTGAAAGAATTAACATATCTTTGCAAAAGAGTTTGCTGTACCATCCACAGCCGTGCCCTGTACCCCGCACTTGCCACCATATCCGGCAGCAGGAGGCCACGAGGAAGGAGGCACAAACCAGAGCACACTACACAACATTATTATAAGATGATATTTTCAACCAAATCCACCCACGGCATGCGCAGCCACCTGGCAACCATCACGCATGCCTGTGACGCACTTCGTGACGGAGAGAGAGGGAAGAGCCTGAGGCGAGGCTTATTGTACGCATCAGCATGCTGCATGCTCACCGGCTGCATCGACAGCTCGTTTGACGTGGGCGATGTGGATGCGACCGTAGGGCTGGAGGCCAACGGGCTCAAGGTCAAACTGGGCAACACAGAGAAGATATACCTTGATGACATCTTCGATACCGACGGCAACACAAAGGTTGATGCCAACGGCGTGTACTACCTCACAGAGCAAGGCAGCACGGAGATAGGCTACAACGTGAGCCGAGTGACCTCCAGCATACAGGAGTTGGCCACCGTAAACACCACCTTCCATGTGCTGCGCTATGGCGATGACCTGCGCAACCAGTTGGGCTTGCCCGAGGGAACAAGCGAACTGACCGTGCCTGCCAACTTCACCCTGCATGGGCATGCCGAGGGCGAGGACAGGGCCGACTTCTCCACCGACGACATAGGGGATGAGATAGTGCGCATCACACGCGTGTATCCCCAGGACTTCACCGCAAGCCTCACCGTGAGCCTGAGGACCAGCAAGAATGTGAACTTCGAGCTGGACAGGCTGGAGAACTTCTCGGTCACCCTGCCCAGATATGTGCACATGAGCGAGGTGCCCAAAGGCTGGACGCTGGACGGCTCCACGCTCACCCACCAGGGACCCATCGCCTTCAAGGCTGCCACACAGGAAATATGCACCATCAAGATTGACCACATCGACCTGCAGGACAATGGTGTTCCCCACAACGGCACCATCACCCTGGACAAGAGCATGACACGGGTGGCTATGAAGGGCACGGCTTACTTCGGCAGCAAGAGCAAATTCATCATGCGGGAGGAGGACTATGCCGACATTGAGCTCAACATCAAGTTCCCCAATGAGGGCAAGATAGTGGCGGACTGCATCCAGGGTATCTTCAACCCCACCATCAGCCCAGATGTGCCCCCCATCAGCATATCGTCCAACCTGCCCAACTTCCTCAGGGACGAGTCCACAAAGATAAGGGTGTCCAACCCCACGCTGAAGTTCGACGTGGACATGAGCTCTCTGCCCACGGGCGTGAACATGAGCGCGACCCTCACCTCGGTGAAGGACGGACACCAGGGATGGCAACAGAGCGTGAGCCTGCCACAGGTCACGGTGGAGGGGGGACGCGCAAGCACCATCTACTACCATGGGAATGGCAGCAAGCCATACGACCCCGTGAGCGAGGTGGGAGCAGGAGCCACCATACAGAGTGTGGATGACCTGAGCAACCTGATTGAGCGTCTGCCCGACCGCATAGAGGTGAACATGAGGGACGGCAAGGTGTCGCTGGCACAGCAGGAAGCCACCGTGACCATGGGGCGCCCCTACAAGGCAAAGGCCAACTACAGCGTGTATGTGCCGCTGGAGGTGGAGGAGGGATTCACCATATTATATAGGGACTCCACCGAAAGCGTTGGCAGCGACCTGGAGGACTACACTGCCGAGGGCATGGTGCTGAAGACCGTGGCCGAGAACACCATACCCCTGGGGCTGGAACTCAGCATCGAGGCATACGACAAGAGCGGAAGGCTGATGCCAGGTATCGTGTTCAGCAAGGCCACGGCCCAGGCCGGACAAGGCGAGGGAGAGGCCCCGGTGAAGTCGGAGATGAGCATGGAGGCCAACCTCGGCGACCCCAAGGACCTGCAGCGAGTGGACCACTTCGTGTTTGCCGTCAAGGCCGTGAGCGCAAAGGGAAGCCAGGCACAGCCTCTCTCGCCCAAGCAGTATGTGCGCCTGACCAACATACGGCTGCATCTCAAGGGACGCGTGACAGCCAACCTCAACTGATGCTTGGGGCACGACGAGGCGCGCACACACAGCGAGAGAACAACCAGAAGAGAAATCACATCACACAGCATAATTCATGAGATACAAGATAATGGCAGCGGCTGCCATGATGGCCACTGCAATGAGCATCACCGCGCAGGAACTGCGCACCACATACTTCATGCAGACCTCCGACCTGCGGCATGAGATGAACCCAGCCCTGCTTGACCATAGTTATGTGTCCATGCCCTTCCTGGGCAACCTGAACGTAGGCACGACGGGCAACGTAGGGGCCAAGACATTCATCTTCGACATGCAGCCCACCTGGGACGGCTATGGCGTGAAGGGGCACACGCGCACCACATTCATGCATCCCAACGTGGATGCCAGCGAGTTCCTGGGAGGGCTGGAGAACAACAACCGCCTGGGCGTGAACCTCAAATACCAGGTTTTCGGTTTCGCGTTCAAGGCCTTCGGCGGCTTCAACTCCATCGACATGAGTCTGCGCTCCACCACCAACATCAGCATGCCCAAGTCGCTCTTTGAGTTCATGAAGACCACGGGAAGCCAGACCGACTACACTATCACCGACCTGGGAGCACGCACCGAGAACTTCGTGGAACTGGGACTGGGACACTCACACAAGGTGAACGACAAGTGGACAGTGGGTGGCAAACTGAAGCTCCTCTTCGGTGTCGGCTATGCCAACCTGAACACCGACCGCATTGACCTGCACCTGGATGATGACTACTGGCGCGTGAGCGGCAAGATAACAGCCGAGATGTCTGCGCTTGGAGTGGACATCAAGCAGAGCAATGAGGTGGACCCCGACCGCCCCGACCGCCATCGCGTGGACGGCATCGACGACAACTTAGGCGGGCTGGGCGGCTTTGGCGCGGCTATCGACCTGGGGGCCACATGGAAGCCCATCGACCATCTCACCGTGAGCGCAGCACTCACCGACCTGGGCGCCATCAGGTGGCGGAAGGCACACCAGATGACCTCCGCCGGCGAGTGGACGTTTGACGGATTCGACCAGGACATCTACGCAGGTGGCAGCAAGAAGAACGGCAAGGAGCTGCGCGACCAGCTGGAGGACATAGGCGACGACCTGGAGGACATGTTCTCGCTCTACTACGACGGGGCAAAAAGCAAGGGACACGCGCTCTCGGCCAACCTGCACCTGGGTGTGGAGTATGCCCTGCCCTCATACGACAAACTGCGCTTCGGCTTCCTCTATACAAGCCGCATGGCCGGACAGTTTGCATGGCACCAGGGAATGCTCTCGGTCAACGTGCGCCCGGTAAAGGCCGTTGAGGTCTCGGTGAGCGGCTCGGCCTCCAGCACAGGAGTGAGCGGCGGCATGGTGCTCGACCTCCATGCCAAGCGGTTCAACTTCTTTGTGGGCACCGACTGCTTCCTGGGCAAGATGGGCAAGTACGGTGTCCCCCTCAAGAAGGCCAACAACAGCGTCTCCCTGGGCTTCGGCTTCCCCCTGTCGGACGTGTGACACCCGATTGCCACAATCCAGGCTGCTGACCCGGGAAGAATTTGCCTGTAGGCTGCAAAAAAGTGGGAAAAGCCTTGGCCAAGACAAGACAAAAGGCTAACTTTGCCTGTGAGTCTTACATTTTATACAATTCTCCTAAGGTAAAAAGATTGGGGACTGCGCCTGCAGTCCCCTTTTCTATATGCCAGGAGAGTACCTAATCCAGGCCGACAGGACTGGCACAGCGGCCAGCGCCATGAGCCAGGGGTGGCCGACAACCGCAACCACAACAGCATGATGAAGAGAGCAGAACTATACCAGAGGGTCACAGAATACTTCCAAAAGGCCATGCCCAGCGTGCAGACCGAACTGCACTACGACAGTCCGTTTGCCTTGCTGGTGGCTGTGATACTCAGCGCCCAATGCACCGACAAGCGAGTGAACACCGTCACTCCAGCCCTGCTGCGCGACTACCCCAATGCCGAGGCCATGTCGCTGGCCACGCCCGAAGTCATCCATGAGTACATCAAGAGCGTGTCCTACCCCAACAACAAGGCACGCCACCTGGTGGGCATGGCCACCATGCTGCAGCGCGAGTACGGCGGCGAGGTGCCCTCCACCATGCAGGAACTCACCCGGCTGCCAGGCGTGGGACGCAAGACGGCCAATGTAATCCTCAGTGTCATCTTCAACCAGGCCGCCATGGCCGTTGACACGCACGTCTTCAGGGTGAGCCACCGCATCGGACTCGTGCCACCGTCCTGCACCACCCCACTCAGCGTGGAGCGCATGCTCACCCGCCACTTCGCGCCCGGCGTGCTGCACGATGCCCACCACTGGCTCATTCTGCACGGGCGATATGTGTGCACTGCGCTGCGCCCCGACTGCCCACGCTGCGGGCTACGCGATATTTGCCAGAGAAATTTGGCTTGATTTGGGAAAAATGGCATAACTTTGCACTGACAAGAGGACAGAGACAAACGAACTGTTAACATACATTTATTATGACTATCAACGAGTACAAATTCGCAGGCAAGAAGGCTATCGTACGTGTGGACTTCAATGTGCCCCTGGACGAGAACGGCCACATCACAGATGACACACGCATCCGTGGCGCGCTGCCCACACTGAAGAAGATTATCGCAGACGGCGGCGCATGTATCATCATGAGCCACATGGGCAAGCCCAAGGGCAAGGTGAACCCCAAGCTCTCACTGGGCCAGATACGCGAGGCCGTAGAGGTGGCACTGGGCGCCCCCGTGGCATTCGCCCCCGACTGCGCCAATGCCGACGAGGCCGTGAAGGCTCTCCCCATGGGCCAGGCACTGCTGCTTGAGAACCTGCGCTTCTACCCCGAGGAGGAAGGCAAGCCCGTAGGCATCGACAAGGCAGACCCTGCATACGATGCCGCCAAGAAGGAGATGAAGGCTCGCCAGAAGGACTTCGCCAAGAAGCTTGCCTCATATGCCGACTGCTATGTGATGGACGCCTTCGGCACCGCACACCGCAAGCACGCCTCTACAGCCGTGATTGCCGACTACTTCAATGCCGACAGCAAGATGCTGGGCTACCTGATGGAGAAAGAGGTGAAGGCAGTGGACAATGTGCTGAGCAACATCAAGCGTCCCTTCGTGGCCATCATGGGCGGCTCCAAGGTGTCATCGAAGATTGGCATCATACAGAATCTGCTGGGCAAGGTGGACAAGCTCATCCTGTGTGGCGGCATGACCTACACCTTCTCCAAGGCCCACGGCGGCGAGATAGGACAGTCTATCGTGGAGCTGGACAAGCTGGACGTGGCACTGGACGTGGAGAAGACCGCCAAGGAGAACGGCGTGGAGCTCGTGCTGGGCGTTGACTCTGTGTGCTGCACCGATTACGACTTCGCCAACTTCTGCGTGAAGGATGGCGCCAAGGTGGAGGTGTTCCCCTCCAACGCCATACCCGCAGAGTTCGAGGGACTCGACGCTGGCCCATTGAGCCGCGAGAAGTTTGCCAAGGCCATCGAGGGCGCCAAGACCATCCTGTGGAACGGCCCTGCAGGCTGCTTCGAGTGCGATGACTTCACCGCAGGAAGCAAGGCCATCGGTGAGGCTGTGGCCAAGGCAACAGCCGAGGGAGCCTTCTCGCTCATTGGCGGTGGCGACTCTGTGGCATGCTGCAACAAGTTTGGCCTGGCCAACAAGGTGTCTTACATCTCCACAGGTGGCGGCGCGCTGCTCGAGGCTATCGAGGGCAAGGTGCTCCCCGGAGTGGCTGCCATCAAGGGCGAATGAGACTGTCAGGCACCATACTGCTGACTACAATACTGGCTATGGCCTCCTGTACCAAGCGACAGGAGGCCTTGCCGTATGTGGCCAGCACGTCCGCTGCCGACAGCACGGCACTCAACGTGGCCGTGCTGCCCACACTCAGTTGCCTGCCTGTCTATTATGCACAGCGCACAGGAATGTTCGACTCGGCAGGAGTGAGCGTGCGCCTGTGGCGCTACCAGGCGCAGATGGACGTGGACACAAGCGTGCTGCGCGGACATGTGCAGGTGGCTGCCTCCGACCCCTTCCGCGCCATCAGGCTACAGAGCGACAGCCTGGCCATATCGCCGCTCATGGCCATGGACGAGCCTCTCTCGCTGATGGCCCTCAAGGGCAAGCGCGTGAAGCAAATGCAGCAGATGAAAGAGAAGACCGTGGCTGTGTGCCGACTCTCATGCACCGACTACTGGTGCCAGCGCATGACGGCCGACTCCCGGCTGGACCTGAGCATGATATTCCGTCCGCAGGTCAACAACATATACCTGCGGGCCGACATGTTGCGCAACGGGCTCATTGACGCGGCCATGCTGCCCGAGCCTTATGCCACATGGGCCGCGATGGAGGGACACAAGCGCATCAAGCGCACCAGCGACCACACCATCTGCAACACCCTGTGGATTGTGCCGCACCGCAAGGAGAAGAGCCAGGCCATCGACACACAGGCCAAAGCCTTTGCACAAGTATATCGGGAAGCGGTGGCACGGATGACAACTGCCCTGCAGGCCGACACCATACGAGCAATACTGACCAGCGAGTACGGGCTGCCCCCACTCCTGACCGACACCATGCAGCTCCCCGCAATACCCAAGCCACGCACCCTCGGCAAGGAGGAGATGGACAAGGTGGCGGAATGGTTGCGCGAGCAGAACCGCCTGCCCAAGAAATACTCCACAGAACAATTCCTTTTACAGCAAATCAAATGAAGCGTGCCATTGACTACTCCACTGTGAGGCAAATGAGCGAATCCGTGCGCGATGACCTGTATGCCAGGCACATCAGCGAGGCACTGGACAAGTTGAGCGTGCTTGTGCAATACAGCCAGGACAGCCTCATAAGGGCAGACTTCGAGGAACTGAGGGCCAACTACACAGCCATGCTCTCCTTCCTGGCACAGGACGGGCGGGACGAGAACAGGTTTGCGCTGCAGAGCGAGATAGCCAAGAAAACCTGGACACTGCTCACCCGCACCCGGCGCGCCATGCGGCTGCTCTCATGTGACGACGCCTACACCCGCACCGCAGCCAGGCTGGCCCGGGAGGAGGCCGATGTCCAGTCGCTCACGAGACAATGGGCCCACACGCCACCCTCCGAGGAGCGCTATGCCCTGCAGGACACCCTCTTTGACCTCCTGTGGACTTCTCCCCTGTGGAGCAGTGAGGACACGGTCCGGTGGCACGACTTCATCCTGCGGCAGGATGCCATGGTGCAACAGCACCTGCTGGGAGGCGTGTTCCTTGCCATGTGGGAGTTCCCCGACCCCGAGAAGATGCGTTTCACCTCGCTCATGGCCAAGTGCGAAGACAGGCGCACGCGACTGACCGCACTCACGGCGATGGTCTTCGTGCAGCAGGCCAACGGGCATGAGCTGGAATCGCTCACCGACTACCAGCCCGATGCGCTGACCTCCTCCCTGCTCCCCATGGCCACATCGGTGCAAGTGGAGCAGGCACTCGTATTGGCGTCCGTGATAGACACCGAGCGGGAGCAGGACGAAATCAGCCACATCCCACACGACAACGTGGCGCAGGCCATCAGGGCGGCCCTGCAGATTAAGCTCAAGTATGTGAGGAAGAGGCTGGCTCTGGGCTACGACCCCAACCTGTCACGGCTGAGTACCCTGCACAGCTGCAAGTTCCTGGACACATGCTCCCACTGGTTTCTCCCATTCGACTCCACGCACCCCCTGGCACAGTCGCTGGCCGTGGGAGCCGACGGCACCGAGAACAAGGCACTGCACAAGATGACCCAGGTGAGCGCAGACTGCGACATCGACAAATATGCCATGTGCGAACTGATAAACAACAACAAGGGACTGGCACAGAGCATGTCGAACCACCTGGAGCAGTCGGGCATAAGCCCCAAGGAGACCGAGCTCCCCGACCTCACGCTGCGGCACATCGTGCAGAACCTGTACAGGTTCTTCACGCAGTCACCCGTACACCAGGATGTGCGCAACCCCTTTGCCAACCTGCATCTGCTTATTGAGCAGGAGAGGTTCAGAGCGGCAGAGGGCGAGGAGGAATGCCTCGACTGCGCGCACACGCTGCTGGAGGCTTCGGAGCACGAAGCCACCGCACGCATCCTGGACAGCATGGCCGCACAATACGGGGAAAGCGCACGGATGCTGAGGCTCAGAGGGAGATGCTACGAGGAGAGGCGGGACTACCAGAAGGCCTACCGCTGCTACACACAGGCTACCTTCCTGGAGGACCCCGACCTGGAGCTATGCCTGTGCCTGCAGCGATGCAGCGAAAGGCTGGGCAAGCGGCAAGAACTGCACGCATGGCTCGACAGGATAATAGAGCTTGAGCCAGCCAACACCACATACCTCAGACTCAAGGCGGCCAACCTGGAGCAGGACGGGAAGTGGGCCGATGCCGCAAGGCTGTATTACAGGCTCGTGTACGACAATCCCACGGACAAGGACTCCACGGAGTCTGTCGTGCGCTGCGAACTGATGCAGGGCAACCTGGAACAGGCACAGAAGTACCTGGAGAAGCGTACAGAAATGGCCGGCGGCACCAACTGGTCAGCATACCTGCTGAGCGCGCACCTGTGTTTCGTACAAGGTTCCTGGAAGAAGGCCAAGAACTTCTACACAGCCGCTGCCGAGGGCTATATCAAGGACGGGCAGAGTACCTATGCCGATTTCCTGGGCAAATTCGCGTCAGAAAAGAAAGTGCTGCAGGCCAACGGCATCAGCGAGAACGACATCAAACTGATGCGCGATATCCTGTGGATGTCCTTCATCCATGGACTCTGACAAGCAAGCAAAGCTCCACACGATGATGTCCATCACTCACCTGCCATTGTACCTCGCCTGCCGGCTGTGTGCTCTGGCCGCACCTTTGCTTGTGGGTGTGGCTCTCGTTGCCTGCACGGGCAACGGACGTGTGCAGCCGTCCCTGCAGCCAACCGACCACCCCACACTTACGCCACAGGAGGGCTGGGAAATGTCGGACAGGCGACTTATGCCAGGCTCCTACGCGCCACTGCTGCGCCTCCCGTTCCTGTTCGCGCAGGATGCGGATGCCTCGCGCCAACTTGACTCCATTGGCCACCATGCCCACATTCTGCTCTTCTGGGCCTCGTGGTGCAGCGACTGCCGCGAGGAGACACCCGCACTGGTCGCCCTGCAGAAGGAGTTTCCCCAACTGCCCTGGCTCACCGTATCGCTTGACAACGAGGCTTGCAAGGCAAGGCAATACATCCATGCCCATGCCCTCGGTGGCATTCACCTGTTCGACGGACGCGACTGGCGTGGCAGTGCATGCGATGACTATGCCGTGGCATTGCATGGCATCCCCTATATGGTGCTGGTTGACCAGAACGGCAAACTGAGTTGGACAGGCCAGCAGGCCGACAGCCTGCGCTTGGCTATCCTGCGAGAATTCCCCCTCCCAGCCTCCCCAAAGGGGAAGAAGTAGGCTACGCCCACTTTTACGCATACCGCTGCATCTGTCAGCAAAGCCCTCCCTTCCCCGCCAGCAAGCTCCCTTCCCCGCCAGCAAGCCCCCTTCCCCCGCCTTCCCCGAGGGGAAGGAGTATATACCTTACCGTTGTCACTTGGGACAGGGAAGCCCCCTCCCAGCCTCCCCCCAAGGGGGAGGAGTCGAAACAGCAACGCACCGCAATCGCCTTATAGACCGCACTGCATCCGCCAACGCACCGCACTGCGATCGCCAACGCACCGCGCTGCATCTGCCAACGCACCGCA
>JBNMJN010000074.1:0-12185 GCA_050873805.1 Prevotellaceae bacterium
GCCAAGCACGACTTCGTTATGCTTGACCTGCTGCACCGCATGGCCAGCCTGCTCAACCTGGGCCAATGGGCATGGACGTGCCTCGCGCTCTTCATCCTGGCCCTGCTGGCCCTGGCCCTCTTCTTCACAGGCAGCAGCGTGCCCATGCGCAAGGGCGGCTTCTTCGCCTCCATCACGCTTCTGCTGCTCTGCATCCTGGGCAACGCGTGCGCCCTGTACCAGAGGTACGAGGCTGGCCGCCACGACGCAGGCGTGGTCATGGCGCCCGTGGTCACGGTCAAGAGCACACCCTCCGATAGCGGCAACGACCTGTTTCTCCTGCACGAGGGCACCCGCGTGGAAATCCGCGACAGCAGCCTCAAGGACTGGGCCGAGATAGAGATTGCCGATGGCAAGGTGGGCTGGATAGAGAAGAAGCACTTCGTGGTCATATAAAGAAAGTCTCCCCCTTACCCCCCACCGCCATGCCTGACCAACTGATAACCCTCGACCAGCATCTGCTGCTCGCCCTCAACGGGAGCGACTCGCTCTTCCTGGACGGGCTCATGTGGACCTGCACCAAGACCCTCACCTGGCTGCCCCTGCTGGCCGGCATCATCTACACGCTCTTCCGCAACCAGCGGCCCGCCGTGTGCCTCACCATCATCCTGGCGGCCATCCTGCTGGTGACCTGTACCGACCAGTTCGCCAGCACCCTGTGCAAGCCCTACTTCCACCGCCTGCGTCCCACACACACACCTGGCCTGCAGGCCCTGGTGGACGTGGTGCACGGCTACCGGGGCGGGCGGTACGGCTTCATCTCCAGCCATGCCGCCAACACCTTCGGGGCCGCCATGTTCCTCACCCTCATCTTCCGCCACGCGCCCACGGGCATCCTGCTGTTCCTGTGGGCGGCGCTCTCCAGCTACACGCGCATCTACCTGGGTGTCCACTATCCCCTCGACATCCTGTGCGGCGCGCTGTGCGGCCTGCTCCTGGGCGCCCTCATGTGGCTGGCGTGCCACAGGATATGCCACGCGCTCTCCCCCCAGGCCTGCCACAGCACCTCACAGCGCACGTCATCGGGCTACGACAAGTCCACCTTCCCGGCTGTCTTCCTCATGGCGGGCGTGTCGCTCTGCTATGCCCTGGTGAGCGCGGTGGTGGCGGCATCGTGGCTGTAGCCCCCTATCCCCTCCCCCTTATAATGCCTATGCAGGGAAAGACCATCACCAGATTGCTCACAGGCGTGCTCCTGGCATGCTCCTGCCTCGCCTGCGGCCACAGGCAGGCCAGGCAGGAGGCCGCCCGCTGCGACAGCCTGGCCTTCTGGTGGCGGTACCGCAATATCGACAGCAGCCTCGCCTATGCGCGCGCGGCCCTGCGCCTGGCCCCCGGGCACGGCGCGGAGCATGCCGAGGCGCACACCCACCTGGCCTATGTCGCCTATCAGCAGATGGAGTATGGCAAGGCCATGCGCATGCTGGAGCAGGCCAGCCGCAGCACGGCCGACCAGACGGTACTGCTCTGTGCCGACGTGATGGCCATGAAGGTGGCCCAGCGCACGGGCGATGGCTACACCTTCTTCACCCACCGTAACCATGCCCTCCAGCGCATCGCGCGCATCGGCGAGGAGAGGGACGCGCTCAACGGGGCCCAGAGGCACAAGTTCCACTATGCCCTCACCGAGCTCCACATCGTGTCCTCCACCTATTACTACTACCTGGGGCAGGACTCCGCCGCCAGGGCCGAGATACACGCCATCGACCCCGAGGTGTCCCTGGAGCGCGACACCACCCAATGGGTCTATTACCACTATATGCTGGGCAGCGGCGGACTGGTGACCGGGGATGAGGACGGGGTGGCGCTCGACGAGTTTCACCACCTGCTGGAAGCCTACACCACAGCACGCGCCACAGGGCTCACCTACTTCCAGGCCAACAGCCTGCAGGCCCTGGCCTCCATGCTGGCCTCCACCACCCGTGCCCGGCTCATACGCACCCGCGAGCCCGAGAGCTACAGCTACCTCGTGGCACGCTTCTCCCCCGCAGGCACGTCCCTGCCCGCCCCGCAGCTCGCCCTGGCCCTGGCCAGGCAGGCACGCGCGCTCTTCCGGCAGAGCAAGGACCTCTACCAGACGGCCTGCGCCCAGCGCACCCTGGGCGAGATATACTTACAGCAGGGCAAGCCCCGGCTGGCACGCTCACACTTCCTGGCCGCGCTCGCCATGGTGGAGGAGCAGAAGTCGCGCGACAACACCACCGTGGAGCCCTGGCTGGCCGGCATACACGAGAAACTGAGCATGGCCTACAGCGCGCTGGGCGACAAGGCCTCGTCCGACCTCCACCGCAACGCCTATCTCGACCTGCTCGACCAGTCGCGCCAGAACCGCGAGCTGGACTCCCGTCGCGACCTCCTGGGCCACGAGCTGCAGGCCATGCACGCCAGGCTGCTCCTGCTCAGCCTGCTGGTGCTCCTGGTGGCCGCGCTCATCGCCATCTACACGCGCCAGCTGCAGCGCAGCACGCGCACGCGCCTCCTGAGCCTGGGCAACATACGCCAGTCCCAGCCGTACCGCGCACTCCTGCAGGAGAGGGACACCTGCCTCAGGCTGTGGCAGGAGAGGCTCGAGGGGCTCCAGCAGGCCTGCGAGGCCGCCAAGTCGCATGCCCGCGAACTGGTGCAGGCCAACCTGGAGCGCAGGGCCAAGGTGTCGCTCGCCTATGCCATCGTACCCTATCTCGACCGCATGCGCGCCGAGGTGGGCCGCATGAGGCAGCAGGGGCATGCCTCCGAGGAGCAGCTGCGCTATGTGGGCGAACTGGCCCAGGAAATCATGCGCCTGGGCGAGTTGCTCACCGAGTGGATCCAGGTGCAGCGCGGGCAGCTGTCCCTGCATGTGAGCACCTTCGCGCTGGCCGATGTGTTCCACATCATCTCGCTGGGCAGCCATGCCTTCAGCCAGAAGGGGGTCACCCTGGAGGTGCAGCCCACCCAGGAGCACGTCAAGGCCGACAAGGCCCTCACCATGTTTATGGTCAACACCCTGGCCGACAACGCCCGCAAGTTCACCCCCGCCGGCGGCCAGGTCACCCTGCGCGCCACCGCCACCGGCGAGTATGTGGAGGTGAGCATCCAGGACACAGGCGAGGGACTCTCGCCCGATGACGTGTTTACCCTGAACCACAGCAAGGTATATGACCCCAGGGAGATAGGCGCAGGAGGCGGTGGCAAGGGCTTCGGCTTCGGCCTCATGAACTGCCGGGGCATCATCGAGAAGTACCGCAAGACCTCGGCCTTCTTCCAGGTGTGCGCCTTCGGCGTGGAGAGCGAGCAGGGCAAGGGCAGCCGCTTCTGGTTCCGGCTCCCGCGCGTGCTGGGCCTCATGCTGCTGCTCACCCTCACCCCCAGCCTTGGCTCAGGAGCGGCCACCCCCAGCCTTGGCCTTCCAGGAGCGGCCAGCCCCAGCCTTGGCCCAGGAGCGGCCAGCCAGAGGCAGGACCTTCCGGGGGAGGCCACTCCAGCCCAGCTTTTCGACTCGGTATATGCGGCCAACGTGGCCGGGCGCTACAGCCGGGCCCTGAGGCTGGGCGAGCAGGCCGTGGCGCGCATGCGTCCGCCCGTGGATACCGCCCTGCTGGTGTCGCTCCACAACGAGATGGCCATCTCGGCCCTGGCTCTCAGGCGATGGGACGACTACCGCCGCCACAACAGCGAGTGCGTGCGCCTGCACCGCCTCTACAGCCAGGACTCCTCCCTGGCAGGCTACTGCAGGCAGATGGAGAAAATCAGCTCGGACACACATGTCCTCTATGTGCTCATGTCCATCCTGTCGCTGGTGGCCATGCTGCTCTTCTACCACCTGTTCCTGCGCAACCGCCTGCGCAGCCGCAGGCACTTCGAGCTGGCTCGGGAATGCCTGCTGGCCGGACACGAGTCGCTGGCCCGCTACCTCCGCACACTCGCGGCACAGGCCCGCATGGGGGATGCCCTCCCACAGGCCACAGGCCAGGAGAGCCCACAGACTCCCAGCCAGGAGGGACCACAGACTCCGAGCCGCAGCCCACAGGCCACAGGCCAGGAGAGCCCGCAGGAGGCCTCCACAGGCCAGGACATCCCGCGCCAGCCACTCACCCCAGGGGAGGAGCAGGAGGCCCTGGCGGCCCTTGAGGCCAGGCTGCATGCCGCCCTGCCCCAGGACAGCCCCCTGCTCCCCCCGCTGGAGGGCCTCTGCCACGAGGCGCGCGCATGGGTGGAGCACACCAGGGAGGCCATCGCCAGGGCACAGGAGCAGGAGGAGGCGCTGGAGAGAAGCCAGTTTGAGGAAAACCGCCTGTATGTGATGAACCAAATACTGGACAACTCGCTCAGCACCATCAAGCACGAGACCATGTACTACCCCGCACGCACCCGGCAGATGGCACTCGCCATGAGCGCGGGGAGCGGCCAGGAGACCCAGGAGGGACTGGCCCAGCTGGCCAGCCTGCTGGAGTCCTACCGCCAGGTGTACATGCTCCTGTGCGAGCAGGCGTCGCACCAGACCGAGCAGCGGCCTCCCCAGCACAGGGCCGTCCCCCTGCAGCCCCTCTTCGTGCAGGTGGCCCAGCGCATGGCGCGCGTCAGGGTGCCAGGCGGCCAGGCAGCCCGCCTCCACATCGCCAGCACCCCCCTGGTGGCCACAGGCGACCAGGTGCTCCTGGGCACGCTGCTCACCTCGCTGGCCACCCCGCTGGCCGGCTGCTGCACCAGCGTGGAGATGCAGGCCACCCGCCGGGGACGCTTCATCCAGGTCACGCTCTGCTGCACAGGCCGCCCGCCAGCCAGCGTCCCCCTGGAGCTGCTCTTCACCCCGGCCTCGCGCTGCTTCCCCTATCTGGTGGCACGCCAGGCCGTGCGCGAGTACGACGCCTCGTGCGGCCACCCCGGACTCAGGCTCCTGGCCGAGCCCGCAGGCGAGGGATTCCGCATCCTGTGCACGCTGCTGGCCAGAAATCCATAACTTTGCACCAGGCTGCACGCACACGCGCCCCCGCCCCGGAGAGGGCAGCCCCACAGGACATGCAAGCACACAGGACACACGCGCACACACACACATAACGTCACTATAAAATACACACACATATATATATAAATATGGAGCCATTCAAAGTCATCATCGTGGAGGATGTGAAGCTGGAGCTCAAGGGCACCGAGCAGATCTTCCACTCCGAGATACCCGAGGCCGAGATCATCGGCACGGCCGCCACCGAGACCGAGTTCTGGAAACTCATGCGCGCCCAGGCGCCCCAGCTGGTGCTGCTCGACCTGGGCCTGGGCGGGTCCACCACCGTGGGCGTGGACATCTGCCGCCAGCTCAAGAGCCGCTATCCCGCCCTCAAGGTGCTCGTGTTCACGGGCGAGGTGCTCAACGAGCGCCTGTGGGTGGAGGTGCTGGCCGCCGGGGCCGACGGCATCATCCTCAAGACGGGCAACCTGCTCGAGCGCGACGATGTGATGCTGGTCATGCACGGCCGCCGCCTGGTGTTCAACGAGCCCTTCCTGGAGCGCGTCATCGCCCGCTTCCGCAAGGTGGTGTGCGCGGAGTCGGCCCAGGCCGACGCGATGCTGCAGTACGACATCGACGAGTACGACGAGCGCTTCCTGCGCCACCTGGCCCTGGGCTACACCAAGGAGATGATAGCCTCGCTCAGGCAGATGCCCTTCGGCACCAAGAGCCTGGAGAAGCGCCAGGCCGACCTCATCAGCCGCCTGTTCCCGCCGCAGGAGCGCAGCGGGGTCAACGCGGTCAGGCTGGCCGTGCGCGCCATACAGCTGCACATACTTGATGTGGACCACCTGGAGGCCGATGAGGACTGAGCGCGTGGCGGCACGCCTCGTCGTGCCCGTCCTGGCCTGCGTGGCCGTGTGCATCCCCCCGGCCTCGTGGATGCTGTCGGCCTGCGGCTACCCCTGCCGCCCGCTCCTCTCCGACGAGGGCCTGCGCTGGCTCTTCCTCCACCTCCCGGGCCTGCTGGCCACCCCGCTCACGGCCTGCGCGCTGGTGTGGGCCACGGCTGCGGGCGCGCTGGAGACGTGTGCCAGGATACACAGGCGCGGCGCAGGCCACGCCCCTGCCAGGGCAGCCATCGCCGCCGCCCTGGCCCTGGGCTTCCTGCCCCTGCTGGTCTTCCTCCTGCCCCACAGCCCCCTGCGCGGCATCACGGGTGGCCTGTGGCCCTCGCCGCTCCTGAGCGGCCTGCCCGTCATCATCCCCCTGGTGCTGCTGGCCGCAGCCATGCTCCATGCCTACCTCAGCCTCTGGCTCACCTCCGGGGCCCGGCTCTGCCTCCTGCTCTCGTGGGGCATCCGCCGCCATGCCCTGTGGATAGTGGCCGCCATGCTGCTCTCCTTCATCCACGGCACCCTGAGGTATGTGGTGTGACTTGCGGTTTTTTCTCTACGGTTGTGAGGTTTTGAGGTTTTACGGTTATGAGGTTTTACGGTTTTACGGTTTTGCGAAGATATGCCTGCCGCTACGCACAACCGCAACCGCACAACCGCATAACCGCAAATAACCGCACAACCGCAAATAACCGCATAACCGCAAAACCGCATAACCGCATAACCGCATAACCGCAAATAACCGCAAAACCGCAAAAAAAGAAATGACATACCTCGACCTCCTGAACCCGCAGCAGCGCGAAGCCGTGTGCTGCACCGACGCGCCCTCGCTCGTCATCGCCGGAGCGGGCAGCGGCAAGACACGCGTGCTGACCGCCAAGATAGCCTACCTGCTGAGCCACGAAGGCATGGAGCCACAGCACATCATGGCCCTCACCTTCACCAACAAGGCCGCCCTGGAGATGAAGCAGCGCATAGCCACGCTGGTGGGCCAGCAGGCCGCCGCCCGCATCACCATGGGCACCTTCCACAGCGTGTTTGCCCGCATCCTGCGCCGCGAGCACCGAGCCATCGGCTACCCGTCCGACTACACCATCTACGACAGCTCCGACAGCGAGAGCCTCCTGGGGCAGGTCATCACCCAGCTCGGGCTCGACAAGAAGAAGCAGTACAAGCCCTCGGCCGTCCTCAGCCGCATCAGCCGCGCCAAGAACATGTTGCTGCTGCCCGACCAGTACCCCGCCGCGCAGGCCGTGGCCGACCAGGCCTCGGGCATGCCCGCCGTGGGGCACATCTACCGCGAGTACCAGGCTCGCCTGCGCCAGGCTGGCGCGATGGACTTCGACGACCTCCTGCTCCTGACCTGGCTGCTCCTGCACGACCATCCAGAGGTGGCGCACCGCTACCAGGACCTCTACCACTATGTGCTGGTCGATGAGTACCAGGACACCAACTATGCCCAGCACCAGACCGTGCTGCTGCTCACCCGCGAGCGGCAGCGCATATGCGTGGTGGGCGACGACGCGCAGAGCATCTACAGCTTCCGTGGGGCCGAGATAGGCAACATCCTGCACTTCCGCGACGCCTACCAGGGCGCGCGCCTCTTCAAGCTGGAGCAGAACTACCGCTCCACCCGCACCATCGTGGACGCGGCCAGCAGCCTCATCCGCCACAACCAGGGGCAGATACCCAAGCAGGTGTTCAGCCAGGGCGACCAGGGCAGTCCCATCGAGGTCTTCTACACCTACAGCGACCTCGACGAGGCCACCACCCTGGTGCGCCACCTCACACGCCTGCACCAGGGGGAGCGCGTGCCCTACAGCCAGATGGCCATCCTGTACCGCACCAACTCGCAGAGCCGCAGCCTGGAGGAGGAACTGCGGCGCAGGGGCATCCCCTACCACATCTACGGCGGCCTGTCCTTCTACCAGCGCAAGGAGGTCAAGGACGCCATCGCCTACCTGCGCCTGTGTGTCAACCCCAGGGACGAGACAGCCCTGCGCCGCGTCATCAACTACCCCGCGCGCGGCATCGGCAACACCACGCTGGAGCGCGTGTGGGAGTCAGCGGCCCGGCAGGGCGCCAGCCCCTGGGAGGTGGTGTCCGCCCCCCTGGAGCATGGCCTCGCGGCCGCCCCCGCCAGGAAGCTCGCGGCCTTTGCCACGCTCATCGCGCAGCTGCGCGAGTCCATGGAGGGCGGGGCAGACGCTTACGGGCTGATGCTCCAGGCGCTCTCCCTGAGCGGGATGCAGGCCGAGGTGTTCCACGGCTCCGAGCCCGACGACCAGCAGAGGCAGCAGAACCTGCAGGAGCTCACCGACTCCGTCGGCGCCTTTGTCCAGGAGCGCCAGGAGCAGGGCCTGCCAGCCGGGGCGGCCGACTACCTGCAGGAGGTGAGCCTGCTCACCGACCCCGCCGACGGCCGCCCCGGGGAGGAGGGCGAGGTGGAGCATGTGACGCTGATGACCGTGCACGCCTCCAAGGGGCTGGAGTTCCAGGCCGTGTGCGTGGCGGGTATGGAGGATGGCCTGTTTCCCAGCCAGACGGGGCAGGACGACGCTCGCGCCCTGGAGGAGGAGCGCCGCCTGTTCTATGTGGCCATGACCCGCGCGGGGCGTTACCTGGCGCTCTCCTCGGCACGCAGCCGCATGCGCTACGGGCACATGGAGTTCTCCGAGCCCAGCCGTTTCCTGCGTGAGATAGCCCCCCAGTACCTGCATGTCAACGGCCGTGGCGGGCATGCCGCCTCCCCGGAGTCCCCGGCCACGCCTTCCTTCCGCTCCCAGCCCTTCCCCCCGGGCGGGCCAGGCACGTCCCGCCCCGGGCTCGTCCCGCAGCCAGGCACTCCCCTGCAGGCCCCGCAGCCAGGCCGCCGCATGGTGTCCCTGTCCGCGCGCGTCCCGGCCTCCGCGCCCGCGGCGGGCAGCGGGTCACAGCGGGGCATGGATGTGAGGGCTGGCCAGAGGATAGCGCACGAGCGTTTCGGCCAGGGCACGGTGGAGCGTGTGGACGGCAGCGGCATGGACGCGCGCGCCACGGTGCTCTTCGACACCGCCGGCCGCAAGCAGCTTCTGCTGCGCTTCGCGCGCTTCAAGGTTCTTTGAAGAGGTTTGGGAGGTTTTGAAGGTTGGGAGGTTTGAAGCTAACATACCTCTAAGCGCAGCGACCCCACAACCTCATAACCTCTAAGCGAAGCGACCTCAAGAAAAGCGAAGCGACCCCACAACCTCATAACCTCTAAGCGAAGCGACCTCAAGAAAAGCGCAGCGACCCCACAACCTCATAACCTCTAAGCGAAGCGACCTCAAGAAAAGCGAAGCGGCCCCATAACCTCACAACCTCTAAGCGAAGCGACCTCAAGAAAAGCGAAGCGACCTCATAACCTCATAACCTCAAAAAAGCGCGCGAGAGAGAGAAAGGCGTGGTCATCCCAATCCTTTCTCTCTCTCTCGTTCACACATCCTCCACAGCAGCCACTTTACTCACCTTGGGGGAGGGGAATGGGGGCTGTCTTACCGCTTCTTCAGATAATACTTACCCTCTATCTCATGCCAGCGTGATACACAAAGTTGCTTGCCGCAGAATGACTCATAGTTCCTTAGCGTGCAGTCAAGCCAGCCTGGACCGTCATCACGCGTGTCCTTGTTCTTGTAAACGGTCTCCTCTACAGCCGAGAGAAAATCTTCTATACACTCAAAAGTTCTGAAACCTCTTGATGCCCCATACCACTTTGCCGGCCGAATCTTGTGAACCACTCCTTGCTTGATTTGCAGACTCAGTGGCCACAACACCTTGTTCCTTCCCGAGCCAGAAAGCATTGAACGACAAATTTCCCATACTTTCTTGAGCCAGAGATGGCTGATTGTCACCACGCCGTCCTTGCTCATGTCATAGCCGAAGACAAGATAGTCAACATCAAGCATCCATGGCTTCTCTCTGATTTCCCGCTCATACATGCGAAAATCCGCTATATCGAACGCAGGACTTGCCACATAGTTGAAAGCCTTCACTTCCATAAGGTTGTGCTTCCTGTCCCCTGGGTCAAGAAACACATCTGGCGGCATTTGGGTGTTCTCGCCCGTTGCATACTCCACACCATTGTGAGAAAGCCAACCTTCAAGCCACTCCTGCATGATATTGCCCACAACGTCCCTCTGCCTAACAACGATATTAACATCGCTAAACTCAAACGTAATACGCCCTTGTCGTGTCAATATCTTGTCGTCATTAAGAAGCTTACAATAAACCTCCTTCGCCGTCATTCTCATAGACACTTATTTTATATTTACACATTCCAGCAACCGGCTTGCAACTGCCTTGATAACAGGCACGACTACTGTATTGCCCAGCAAATCAAAACCATCCTTCTCACTCACGTTAAACTTCATGTCATCTGGATAGCCACAAAGTCTTAGCCCCTCTCGAAGCGACAATCTCCTTAATCCGCCATTGTCTCCGACGTAAAGTTTCTGCATATCCATAGCGACAAGCGTTGGGGCGATTTCGTTTGGTGACATTACCTTGTTTATCTCAAAACTTAATTTTCCTGCAACAATATTGTAGCCTTTTGGCTTAGTCGTGTCATACGCACGGTGAGTGGTCACTACCCCATTCTCACTTGTTTCACGAATGAGTTTCTTGGGATGCTCAAACTTCAAGTAGCCTTTTCGCGTTAAATCTTCCAGCATTTCTTCGAGACCTGGCAACTCTGAGAATGTACGAATTTGCTCCAACGTCAACGGCATACCATCCATCCAATCTATACCGATAACTTCTGCCCATTTCTTTTTGCGACGTTCTGTCAATATCGTATCAAGAAGCTGCTTTTGTGCTTGTGAAACAGGGCCTTTAATCTCCAAATCCCAACTATGAATATTGGTGCTTCCGCCTCTTTTGTCTTTTATGGATTTCCCGTAAAGCTGCTCTATTGTAAAGTGTTTCAGCAGAATCCGCGTGAAAGGTGTATCCACCGTGGGCAATCCTGCTTCAAGTATGTCTCCCAACTTGCCTTCCTTCACAGGAAAGTTGTCGAGATTTGGAGCTGCATTGATGCTTCCTACAATATATATTCTTTTCCGTTCCTGAGGAACACCAAAAAACCTTGAATTGAGAACACGGAAACTAAACTTATAGTTTAGTGCAGCAAGCCTATCCACAATTACTTGCAAAGTCTTGCCACCGTCATGATTTACAAGTCCTTCCACATTCTCAAGGATAAACCCTTCAGGACGTTTGTCCTTTAATATGCGCTCCACCTCAAAGAACATGGTTCCTCGTGTATCGGCAAAGCCCTGCCTTTTGCCTGCCGAGCTGAAAGCCTGACAGGGGAAGCCTGCACAAAGGACGTCAAAGTCGGGAATATTCTTCGTTTCAACTTTTGTGACATCACCTGTTATTGTCTCACCAGGATGATTTTCCCTCAACACCTTGACTGCGTATGGCTTGATTTCTGATGTAAAGACACAAACAGGCTTCAGCCCCCTTTCCTTGGCTGCCAGTTCAAGTCCGCAGCGAATACCGCCAATGCCAGCAAACAAGTCAATGAAACGCAGCACATTGTGATTATCACATACCGCAACACCTGGTTGTGCCAAAGATTCATCCACAGCATTTGCTATATCTTTTCCCTTGAGAAATCTTGGAGCAAAGGGTATCTCTTTGTCACCCTTTGGAAAGTCTCCCTTTATCAATTCGTTTATATCCAAAGGTTCTGCAACCAATTCTTCGCCCAAAGAAAACACGACATATGGCCCGCCTGGATTTGGATATTCCAGTTGTTCCATTTCCTCTTGCTCCTTGACAGAGGAATTCACGCAGGGGAATAGGTGGTAGCCCTCTTGTGGATTCTGGGTGTTGTATATTAAAACATAGTCCGGCTGAACACAAGAAAGCGTCCCGCCATCTCTCAAAGAAAACAAGTCCTTGCTGTAACGGATGTTATAGAGTTTCTCATACCGACGAGTCTTCTCCCCCAAAATCCAGTCCAACTGAGATTTCTCTCCCCGATATGCGCCGAAAAGAAAAATCTTGTCTTGGTGTTCTATATATCTAAACATTTCCTGCTTCATTGTGGCTATTGCCGTCTAATTTTGGTTACCCCTGCAAATATACTCAAAAAATAGCAAAATAGTGAATGGAGGGCAAAGAAATGTCCTGCCCTGGGCAGGCCGCTGGGGGTATGCCTTCACGGGCACGCCGCCGGCCGGGTCACCCGCGGCAGGGCGGGTCATTTTTTTCCACGACAGCCAGGACGGCCGGAGAAAAAGGCAGCGGCCCCGCCTGCCCCCCCCCCCCCGAAAAGGAACCGGGGGCGGAGCAGGCGGGGC
>JBNMJN010000075.1:0-12124 GCA_050873805.1 Prevotellaceae bacterium
AGCGCGCTTGGGCTTGCCGTCCCAGCCAGTTCGGACTTCTGTCCTATGCAAGTCGGACTGCCGTCCAAGCGCGCTTGGACGGCAGTCCGACTTGCATAGGACAGAAGTCCGAACTGGCTGGGACGGCAAGCCCAAGCGCGCTGCCTGTCCCAGCCAATACGGCTCCATCACTTTGTCAGCACTTTCTTTCCCCCTACGACAGTGACTCCCTTGTGACCCTTGCCTACGCGCAAGCCACCCAGGTCATAAGCCTGGTCCGACCAGGGCGAGCGCAGGGATTCGCTGGCAGGTGCCGCTATGCCGGTGGGCGTCACTGGCGTAAGCCACTCGTAAGCCTGCCCCTCCAGTGTGAAGGCATTTATGCCAAAGCTCAACTGGCCCGACATGTTGACAATGATGCCTATTGACACCTCCTGCTCCTCCTCCAGCTCAAAGTCAAGAGCACCTGTGCCCAGGCTGGTGCATGCTATGGCCTCCTCCTCGCAACGGTCGTTGCCGACCAGAATGCTTCCCTTGCACACCAGCAAGCGGCTGTTGGTGTAGTCGGTGCCATCACCGAAAGTCACGCCCAGGTGATACTGGCCTGCAGGCAGAGTGACGGGCTGCCACAAGCGGTAGTCCTTGAGTTCGCTCGCAAACCCACTCCACACCGTCTCGAAGGTGATGTCGCCATGATGCTCCCGGTCCACATGCGCACCGGTGATGATGCTGCCGCTGACCACGGCATTGGCATCCCTCCAGCGGGACTTCGAGGTGTTCATGGCCAACTTGATAAAGCGGCTGCTGTTGTTGGGATTCACCGTCCCAGAAGCCGTCACAAACGGGTTCTTGTAATTGCTGAGGAACCTGGCCGCACAATCGCCATAGGTGGGCGAGTCAAAGTCAAGCGTGAACACGCCCTCCGAAGAGCCCCAGGCATCGCCGTCGGGGCCAAAACCTTCCCTGCGGGCATTGTGCCCTCCCGAAGAGCGGTCCTGCACGTCACCACCCGTCTGATTGAAGTCGTAATAAAGCAACAAGCGGGATTCCGACTCGGCCTGGGCCACGTCTGCGATGTGTGCATTGGCGTACCTCTGCATCTTCTCCACGCCCATGGCTATATTCCACAGGCGCACCTCGTCCATCTGACCTTTGAAGCCATTGCTCTCGGTTCCTACTGTCACCACACCCAAGGCGGGAATCGAGCTTGACAGTTTGGAGCTGGCCACATTGACCAGCACAGCATCGCGGTAGAACTTCACCGTACCCGAGCTGAACACAATGGCATAATGATGCCATTCATTGGCAATTACATACCCATCGTCAGAGTTCACCGTCTTGCCCGACACGGTAATGGCCAGCGAGCCCTTGGCCGAGACGGCGGTGGAGAAGTTGGCCGAGGCCGACGAGATGCTCACGCTGCCCTCAAGTGCCTGCGGGCGCATCCACCACTCCAGAGTGAGCAGCCTCTGCGCGGCATCAAAGGGACAGTCGATGAGCAGACGCTCATTGCCACTAAAACTGAGCGATGAGCCTGCGTCCTCATTGCCCACCGTGAGCACACGCTTCTGAGTGGCCGTGGAGGTGCCCATCCCATTGCCCACCGTGAGCGACACGTCATAGACACCCGGAGCAGTGGGCACAATGGCAGGTGACTGCCCGTCAACGAGCAGCGCGCGGCTGCCATTGGAGAGTGTCCATCTCCAGGTCGAGGGCGAATAGCGGCTGGCATCCAGCAACTGCACGGTATCGCCCTTGAGGATGGACGACTTGGAGAGCGCAAACATGCCCACAGGTGCAGCCTCCTTGACGGTGACGCTGCGGCGGGCCACACTGCTGCCATAACGGTTGGTAGCCGTGAGCGTAATCTCGAAGGTGCCCGTCTGGGGATAGAGGGCAGTGGTATTGGTGGCCGTGCTCCTCTCCACCTCGGCACCAGGCATATCCCACACGTATGAGCAGCCATCGCCCTGGGTGCGGTTGACCAGGCAGAAGCGGTCGCCAGCGGGAAGCTCTGTGCTTGGGATGAGTATGTCGGCATGGGGGGCTGTTCCCTCCTGTATCTCCACCGTGGTCTCCGCTGTGAGCGTGTCGCCATTGCTATACAGCACGCTGCAGGAGATGGGGAACGTGCCCGCCTGCTCAAAGACGAAGGTGGGAGCCATGCCGTGGCACTCCTGCACCACAGCATCGGGTGCGCTCCATGTCCATTCCGTTGCATTCAGGCTGTTGCTTGCCCTCGCCACCACCGGCATGCCACACACATGGCTGTCGCCCTCGAGTGATATGGAGAGCTTGGGTGTCACCACCGAGCCATTGAAGGGGAATGGCGAGGTCTCCACATCCCAGGTGCCACACCTCTGCATGCGTGCATGATGCCCGCCTGCCCAGTCACGCAGGCGCGTCTCGCCACTCTCCTGCAGGGTGTCCATGGGAAGATAGGCTATGAGGTCGGGGTAATCCGACGGGCGCGCGATGGGAATGCGCATGTTGGCACGGATATCAGACTGCGAGCGTGCCACCTTCCATATCCTCACGTCATCCACGTATCCCTGCCACCAGTTGTCGCTGCTTCCCTTGCCGAAGGGCAGGTTGCCAAAGGCCGCAAGCCCGCTGTAGTTGTTGCTCACGATGCGTCCCTTCTGCTGTCCGTTGACGTAGGCTGTCATCTGACTGCCATTGATGACGATAGCCACATGATACCACACACCGGTCTTGAACACGCCTGCCACCTGCATGCGGTCGCCCGATGTGGTGTTCCATCCCGCATAGAGCTTGCCCGAGGAGTCAGTATGGAAGAGGAACCTCCCCCATCCGGGCCCCACCTGCTGCAGGTAGTTGGCCAGCCGCGTGTTCTTCATCCAGAACTCGATGGTAGCCTGGGACAGGTTCTCGGATATGACCGAGGGGATGGTGAAGCCTCCCTGCTGCATCCCGAGCACACGGTTGTCGGCGGTCTCGGGGACTGCCAGCGAGACGCTGTTGGTGGGGGCTGACTCCTGGCTATACTTCCCTGTCTGATATACAGCCCTCACCGTGAAGGCATCCACAGCCGTCTGACTAGGTGTGTAGCAGGTCTTGTCCTTGGGAAGCGTGGCCACGAGACGCACTCCCTCATACACATTATAGCCCACCAGGGGAAGCCCTGATGGCATGGGAGCCTGCCACCACAGCACGCCATCGGCCACGTCAAGGTTGGTGGGGGGATATATCTGCTCGCCCGGCGCCACACAGGTGATGGTGGTGGTCTTGCCTGCGTTCAGGATTTCCACATTCTGCTGGTCAAAGGGAATCTCCACACCATGCTCGTCCGTCTCATAGTTCATCAGCGAGGCGGCAAGGATATGGCCGGTGCCCTGGGCCGTGCTTTTGGTCTTCACGGTAAAGAAATACTTGAGGGGCTGGGTACGGTCAAGTCCAGCCGTGAGGTCGGTGAGGTCGTAGCCAAACTCCATCGGCTCCTCGTGCATGCCATCGGCCCACCGGCCAAGCATGGGCACAGCGGGGTCGGGGCTGATGTTGGCGCCATTGCCCGCATACTTGAAGTGCTCGAAGTTGATGGTCTTGTCGGGCTTGGTGGCATTGAGATTGGCCGACACGCCGGCACAGAGCAGCATCTCGCTGCGGTGGCTGTACTCCATCAGGAGCTTGATGACACGCAGTGGGCGGTAGTCTCTCCTTATATAATAACTGCCCGGTGTCCAGCCAATGGTGCTTGTGCCCACCGAGTAGCTGTACTTGTAGGGGCAGTAGATGAAGCCCTTGTTTTCCCAGCCGTCGCCCCATGAGTTGGCTATTATCCATGCTCCCACCTCATCCTCGTCGGCCTCGCCTATGATGCCGTCTCCGTCCAGGTCAAACTCGATGCGGTCATCATATCCGCAGACGGTGACAGCGTGGTTATAGACATCTCCCCACGTCTTCACATACTTCATGCCGCTCACTCCTGCGGCCTTGTTGGCCTCGGTGCTGGGTATGGTGGCCCAAGTGCCATAAGCGGCCAGGCCAATTCCCACGATGCCACCCGAGTGCATGGTGGTGTCGCCGCTATGGTTATAGAGCCACTCCTTGAGTTCGCGCCTGCCCTCGGGCGTGTTGGTCGCGCTCAGGTTGAAGGAGCCTGAGGCGCGGTTCCACATGGCGCTGTACCACTTGTCATAGCCCTGCATCCATCCGAAGTCCGACTCGTCACAAGTCTGATTACCGAAGAGGCGGCTGTAAGTGCGCCCGCCATAAGTGGCCACCGAGGGTATGCCGATGACCCTGGCCATCTCCTCCTTGTCGCTGTTGGAGTTGGTCAGCAGCCAGGTGAAGTGCGTGGGGTACTGATTCTCGGGCACCGACGCGTCCAGGTCACGCCAGGAGTCTATCTCGTGCGTGAACATATAGCCTATGTTCTGAGCCGAGCCACAGGAGCCTCCATCCTGGTTGAAGATGGGCGGGAAGTATTTGTCCTCGCCATTGTTGACATGAGTGGGCAGCTCTATCTGCGCCTCGCGCCCCTCGGCCCGCGCCTTTCGCCGCGCGGTATATTCAGCGGGGGGAGCCCCCCATGACCTGTTGAGGTCCAGGTCGGGGAAAGCCTTCCTGTCCACCTTGACTTTTGTTCCGTCGCTCAGGGTGACTTCCTCCACCTGCGCGTTCAGGTTTGCCTGGCACAGCAAGGTTGCCGCCAAAAGGATTAAAGCCTGTTTCATGATGATAGCCTTTAGGTTGATATATCAGATTTTATGTTCTCGCCCTACAAATTTACTCGTTTCTTGCAAGTTGGCATGACGCTTCGCGAGTTTTTTCATTGTTTTTTTCACAACGTCAGTTTTGGGACACGTTGGGGCTGGAGCTTTTTGGGAGGCCTGTGGCTTTGCGTGCTGCACTTGGTGGTGTGTGCAGCCCCCGGGGGGTGCCTATACGGAGCCCAGCGAATGCACACTTGCCCCGCATGCCAAGGGAGATGTGCTGCTCTCTCCCGCGATGAAGCCTGTGGTCCATGCAGCCTGCAGGTTGAACCCTCCCGTCACGGCATCAATGTCAAGCACCTCGCCTGCGAAGTACAGGCCGGGGCAAACCTTGCTCTCCAGTGTGTTGGACTTTATGCTCTTGAGCGAGATGCCCCCACAAGTGACGAACTCCTCCTTGTAGGTTCCCTTGCCGCTTATGCGATAGGGGTCGTTGGTCAGGGTCTCCACCAGGCGGTTGGCGCCTTTCTTGCCCACTTCGGCCCACTTCCTCTCGGGCGAGATGCCCGCCTTGGCCACGAGATAAACCCACAGCCTGGCAGGCAGGTTCATGGGGCGAATGCTGCTTGCCTGCTTGTTGGGGTGCGAGGCGATGATACTCCTCACTTCCTCCTCCACCTCCTGGCGGCTATGGCCACAAGTCCAGTTCACGCTTGCCACCTCCTGGTAACCATGCTCGTGCAGGTGCCGGGCCGCCTGCGAGGAAAGTCTGAGCGTGGCAGGGCCACTCATCCCCCAGTGCGTGATGAGCAACGCTCCATCGGCCCTGTACCTGGTAGAGGGAATCGACAGCGTGACAGGGTCAACCACGGTGCCCATCAGTTCGCGCAGTCCATCGTCCTCCACGTTGAAGGTAAACAGGGAAGGGACAGGCTGCTCTATCTCGTGTCCAAGCCGCTCCAGGCAGGCGAGCCCTTCCCTGCGGGGCGAGCCTCCTGTGGTGATGATGACGCGATGAGCCTTGCTCTCGCCACCGTCCTGGAACGCAAGCGTGAAGCTCCCGCTACCCTCGTCCCACACAATGCCAGTCAGGCATTTACGCGTGTGTATCCCCACGCCAAGCCCCTTGGCTCTGTAGGTGAGGCAGCGCACGATGCTCATCGCGTCCTGTGAGCGCGGAAACACGCACCCGTCCTCCTGGGTGACCAGCGCAACTCCCTGCCGCTCAAACCACTCAAGGGTATCCTGGTGGTCGAAGCGCGCAAACAGCCGCCTCATCAACTGCCCTCCGCGCGGATACACCTGCCTGAGGTCAGTGACCTTCCAGAAAGAGTTGGTCAGGTTGCACCGCCCGCCACCTGTGATGGCCACCTTGGCGAGCACCTTCTGTCCCCGCTCATAGATGTCCACCGAAGCCTGGGGCAGCCGCTCCTTTGCCCTGATGGCGGCAAAGAATCCAGCCGCGCCTCCGCCTATGATGGCTATGCGCAGCCCTGTCCCCTGCATCTGTTCCTGTGCAGCCCTGTCCTCCCGGGGCCTGTGTGCGCCCTGTGTGCCTGCGCCTGTCACGCAGGCAAGCGTTTCTTGCTCGTTGCTCATAATGGCACAAAGGTCGCAAAAAGATTTTGGATATCCCCTCTCCCACATGGCATTTCTTGCCTTTTTGCCTGCATGCGGGAGATGCGGGGGGAGATGTAGCTGACGAGGAATGACTCACAAGGCAAACCTGTGTATGCAGGGAGCGCTCCCTGGCACCAGGGCAGGTGGGCTATGGTCCTTGCCAGCCAATTGCCCCCGCGAGTGGAAGCAGCGAACTTACATGCCATGGCCAGCATGCCTGCACACCGCGGTCACTGGCTTGGCTCTTTCGTCCAGCCCAGGCTGAACGGTAGTTTAAGTTAACCTAAACTGCCATGCAATATAAGTGACCTTACCGTCCAGCCCAGGCTGAACGAATACAGGAAGTATATTGTTTGCCCCAGGGTCTCCCTTGCGCCGCACAGGAAAGTACTATTGGTGGCCCTTGCCAAAAGGCCGCGACCGGGGTGGGCTTGCACAATTCACGCGGCACACTTATTCATGCAGGAAACTTTCTGGAAGCACTTTTCGCACTCAGGAAAGCCCCTATCCCGAAATTTCTTCGTATGTTTGCATACGATATGGAAAAGAAGAGACATTATATCCTGATAGATGCCGAGTATGCCGAAAAGGTGGCAGAACGGCTGAGAAGGCACTATGCCCAGGTGCTGGGGCGAGACATCCCCCGGCTGGACTTGGCCGACTGGCTCACCTGCTGTGCGCTGGACTGTGGACTCCAGCAAGGCGACAATGAGGTGCAGGTGTGTATCTTCCATGAGCCTGAGAAGAAAAGCCTGGACAACTTCCTGCCCTCGGACCTGAAGACAGAGCTTGACAAGCAGGGATTCGATGTGCCCGGACTGGCAGAGTTCTCGGTGAGCTGTGCTGCCAAGGAACGCATTGTGGAGGGAGCGCCCCTGCCCATACAAGCCACACTCTTCATCCTGAACGACCAGGGAGAGGGCGCGCTCACGCTCATAGCCGATGCAGGCACGCACCTGCAGGAACTTCACCAGGCTGCAGCCAAGGCTCCCAAGCATCCGCTCACCATCATGGACATGGAGCAGCAGATGGGCACGCCCGGGCATGTGGTGCTGGGATTCAGCATGGTGCATGCCATGGGACTGAGCCAGCAGGACCTGCAGAGGGGATAGCAAGAAGAAAGAGAGAGAGAGAGAGACATACAGAACAAGAAAAACAACAAGATATATGGGACGAATACTGATCATTGGCGCAGGAGGTGTGGCTACGGTAGCCGCACACAAGGTATGCCAGAACCCCGATGTCTTCACCGAGGTGATGATTGCCAGCCGCACAGAGAGCAAGTGCAAGGCTCTGGCCGAAGTGTTGAACAAGAAATATGGCACGCAGGTGCGCACCGCACAGGTGGATGCCGACAGCGTGGAACAGTTGGAGAAGTTATTCTCGGACTACAAGCCCGAACTGGTGCTGAACCTGGCCCTGCCCTACCAGGACCTGACCATCATGGAAGCCTGCCTCAAGACAGGGTGCAACTATATGGACACGGCCAACTATGAGCCAAAGGACGAGGCACACTTCGAGTACAGCTGGCAGTGGGCCTACCGCGAGCGTTTCGAGCAGGCTGGACTGACGGCCATACTGGGCTGCGGATTTGATCCGGGCGTGACCAGCATCTTCACAGCGTATGCCGCCAAGCACCATTTCGACGAGATTCAGTATCTCGACATCGTGGACTGCAACGCGGGCAACCACCACAAGGCTTTTGCCACAAACTTCAACCCGGAAATCAACATACGCGAGATTACGCAGAAGGGACTCTACTGGGAGAATGGCAAATACATCGAGACAGAGCCCATGGAGATACACAAGCCACTCACCTACCCCGGCATCGGCCCCAAGGAGAGCTACCTCCTGCACCACGAGGAGATAGAGTCACTGGTCATCAACTACCCCACCATCAAGCGCGCACGATTCTGGATGACATTCGGACAGCAGTATCTCACCTACCTGGATGTTATCCAAAACATAGGCATGGCACGCATCGACGAGGTGGAATACAAGGCTCCCAAGGCCGACGGCACGGGCGAGACGGTGGTGAAGATTGTGCCCCTGCAGTTCCTCAAGGCCGTACTTCCCAACCCACAGGACCTGGGCGAGAACTATGATGGAGAGACCAGCATCGGCTGCCGCATCAGAGGTATCAAGGACGGCCAGGAGCACACCTACTATGTGTATAACAACTGCTCACACCAGGCTGCCTATGAGGAGACTGGCATGCAGGGCGTAAGCTACACAACCGGGGTTCCCGCCATGATAGGCGCAATGATGTTCATGAAGGGCATCTGGAAGAAACCAGGAGTACACAATGTGGAGGAGTTTGACCCCGACCCATTCATGGAGCAACTCAACAAGCAGGGGCTGCCCTGGCACGAGATTCACGATGGAGACCTGGAGCTCTAAGCACTGGTCACACATTATATATATATTATACCTTATTATAAGCAGGCAAGAGAAATGGCAGCAGCAGACAATGCGGCAAAACTGAAGGCTCTTCAGGCCGCGATAAGCAAGATAGAGAAGGACTACGGCAAAGGCTCGGTGATGAAACTGGGTGATGAGCAGATAGAGAATGTGGAAGTCATCCACACGGGTAGCCTCTCGCTGGACTATGCGCTGGGAGTAGGCGGATATCCCAAGGGACGCATCATCGAGATCTATGGCCCCGAGTCTTCGGGCAAGACCACACTGGCCATACATGCCATCGCCGAGGCACAAAAGGCAGGGGGCATCGCGGCATTCATTGACGCAGAGCATGCCTTTGACCGCTTCTATGCAGCCAAGCTGGGCGTGGATGTGGACAACCTCTTCATCTCGCAGCCCGACAATGGCGAGCAGGCTCTCGAGATAGCCGACCAGCTGATACGAAGTGCAGCCATTGACATCGTAGTGGTTGATTCAGTGGCTGCCCTCACACCCAAGGCTGAGATTGAGGGGGACATGGGGGACAACAAGGTGGGACTGCAGGCACGACTGATGAGCCAGGCCTTGAGAAAACTGACCGCAACCATCAGCAAGACCAACACCACCTGCATCTTCATCAACCAGCTGCGCGAGAAGATAGGCATCATGTTTGGCAACCCCGAGACCACGACTGGCGGCAATGCCCTGAAGTTCTACGCAAGCGTGCGACTGGACATCCGCAAGGGTTCGCCCATCAAGGACGGCGACAATATCCTGGGCAACGAGGTGCGCGTAAAGGTGGTGAAGAACAAGGTAGCCCCTCCATTCCGCAAGGCTGAGTTTGAAATCACCTTCGGCGAAGGCATCAGCCGCATAGGCGAGATAGTGGACCTGGGAGTGAAGTTCGGAGTCATCGAGAAGAGTGGCTCGTGGTACAGCTATGGAGGAAGCAAACTGGGACAAGGCCGCGAGGGCGTGAAGTCGCTGCTCAAGGACAATCCCGAGCTGGCCGAGGAACTGGCAGCCAAGATAACCAAGGCCATGAACGGCACGCCAGATGCCGAAGAGATCATAGAGGAGGGCATGCAATAAGAGGCAGAGTCGTGCATGAGCCATGACGGGGCAGCCGCAAGACTCGTACACACATATTATATATTAAGGCCAGGGCAGGAGGCGCACACACCCGTACGCACCTGCCCTGGCCTTTCTCTTGCCCCCGCAACCCTTGGCACCAGCCAGCGCACACGCGATGGCAGAGATTTGTGACAGGTTGGCAGAATAGCCGACAGGACCCCATCACAGCCTGGCAGGGCATGCAACTTCCCCACTGTGCCACACACTTTGGCACACCCTTTGTGACTATTAAGGTGTGCAATGAGGCACAAAGCAAACATTCAAGAATAATAAAAATAAAAGATATACAACTATGGGAAAGATTATTGGTATAGACCTTGGTACGACAAACTCTTGCGTATCAGTGTTTGAGGGCAATGAGCCCGTTGTGATTGCCAACAGCGAGGGTAAGCGTACAACTCCCTCAGTCGTTGCATTCGTGGATGGCGGCGAGCGCAAGGTGGGTGACCCTGCCAAGCGTCAGGCCATCACAAACCCCAAGAAGACCATCTTCTCTATCAAGCGTTTCATGGGTGAGACCTACGACCAGGTACAGAAGGAAATCGCACGTGTACCCTACACCGTAGTACGCGGCGACAACAACACACCTCGTGTGGATATCGACGGCCGCCAATACACTCCCCAGGAGATAAGCGCCATGATTCTGCAGAAGATGAAGAAGACTGCTGAGGACTACCTGGGACAGGAAGTGACCGAGGCCGTGATTACCGTACCCGCATACTTCTCTGACTCTCAGCGTCAGGCCACCAAGGAGGCTGGTCAGATTGCCGGCCTGGACGTGAAGCGTATCGTGAACGAGCCCACCGCAGCAGCCCTGGCTTATGGTGTGGACAAGGCACACAAGGACATGAAGATTGCCGTGTTTGACCTGGGTGGTGGCACATTCGATATTTCCATCCTGGAATTCGGCAGCGGTGTGTTTGAGGTACTGGCCACCAACGGTGACACCCACCTGGGTGGTGATGACTTTGACCAGGTCATCATAGACTGGATGGCAGATGAGTTCAAGGCCGAAGAAGGCATTGACCTGAAGCAGGATCCCATGGCGCTCCAGCGCCTGAAGGAGGCTGCCGAGAAGGCCAAGATAGAATTGTCAAGCAGCAGCACCACCGAGATTAACCTGCCGTATATCACTGCCGTAGGCGGTGTGCCCAAGCACCTGGTGAAGACGCTGACTCGTGCTAAGTTTGAGCAATTGGCCGATGGCCTCATCCAGGCATGTAAGGTTCCCTGCCAGAATGCCATGCGTGACGCAGGTCTCTCCAACAGCGACATTGACGAGGTGATTCTGGTGGGTGGCTCAAGCCGTATTCCTGCTGTGCAGAAACTGGTAGCCGACTTCTTCGGCAAGGAGCCTTCCAAGGGCGTGAACCCCGATGAGGTGGTAGCCATAGGTGCAGCCATCCAGGGTGCAGTGCTCACTGGTGACAAGAGCGATATCGTGCTGCTGGATGTGACTCCCCTGTCAATGGGTATTGAGACTATGGGTGGCGTGATGACAAAGCTGATTGATGCCAACACCACTATCCCCTGCCACAAGAGCGAGGTGTTCTCTACAGCCGCCGACAACCAGACTGCCGTTACCATCCATGTGCTGCAGGGCGAGCGTCCAATGGCAAGCCAGAACAAGAGCGTAGGCCAGTTCAACCTCGAGGGTATCGCTCCCGCACGTCGTGGAGTACCTCAGATTGAGGTTTCCTTTGATATTGATGCCAACGGTATCCTGAAGGTTTCTGCCAAGGATAAGGCTACAGGCAAGGAGCAGACCATCCGCATCGAGGCCTCATCTGGCCTTTCCAAGGAGGAGATAGAGCGCATGAAAGCCGAGGCTGAAGCCAATGCCGATGCTGACAAGAAGGAGCGCGAGAAGGTGGATAAGCTCAACCAGGCCGACTCCATGATTTTCCAGACAGAGAACATGCTGAAGGAGAGTGGCGACAAGCTGCCTGCTGACGTGAAATCAGAAGTGGAGGCTGCAGTAGAGAAGTTGAAGACAGCCCACAAGGCTCAGGACGTTTCAGCCATTGATGCGGCCATTGCCGAGTTGAACAATGCTGCTCAGAAGATGTACTCAGCCCAGCAGCAAGCAGGTCCTCAGCCTGGTGCCCAGCAGCAAGCAGGCTCTCAGCAGTCTCAGCAAAGCACCTCTAAAGGCAACGATGACAACATCCAGGATGCCGACTTCGAAGAGGTCAAGTAAAGTCAATAAAAATGATATAGAAGCAAAATAAATATTATCGGAAAAGCCGTGTGACTCAATAGGTTGCACGGCTTTTTCTGTTTCTTAACAATTCTAAATTAATTTGGTCAACTCA
>JBNMJN010000076.1:0-11983 GCA_050873805.1 Prevotellaceae bacterium
GCATACACCTCCTGGCTCCAGTTGGTGAGGCCATAGAGGTGGTAGCCTTTCCTCTTTAGGGCAGACAGCAGGTCGTACATCCCCTCCACCTCGCCTGTCACAGCCTCCACCTGCCGGTCGTGGAAGGCTTGCAGTTCCTCTTCCCATTGTGGGTAAAGGGCTTGCTGCTCCAGGATAATCTGCTCAAAGGTCTCGTCTCCCTTGTCGCATCTGTCCACCAGTGCCTGGTTGCAGAATTTCCTGAAGAAGTCCCTTCGCTTGCTGGCGGTGGTGATGAAAAGGCTCAGGAACTGGTCGAAGTCGTAGTCAACGAGTACCTTGCCAAAGTCGAATATCAGGTTCTTTATCATTCTCTCAGTCTTTCTCTTTACACTTTGTTCTTTTGCTCTTTCTGGTCTTGCCCCTCTGTGATGTGTAGGAAGCAGCCTTCCTCGTGCGAGTTGATGATGCCTATGGCTTGCAGCAGGGCATATATGACGGTGCTGCCCACAAACTTCATCCCGCGCCGCCTGAGGTCGAGCGAGATGGCATCGGATAGGGGAGAGGTGGTGCAGCCCTCCTCGTGCAGCGTGTGTCCGCAGGTGAAGCTCCAGATGTATTTGTCAAATGAGCCATGTTCCTGCTGGATGTTACCGAACACCCTGGCATTGGCCACCGCAGCCTCTATCTTCCTGCGGTTGCGGATGATGCCCGCATCCAGCATGAGAGCCTCCAGCTTCTCCTTGCCATAGCAAGCCACAGCCTCGGCATCGAAGCCGTCAAAGGCTTGCCGGAAAGCCTCGCGCTTGTTCAGCACACACTCCCACGACAGCCCTGCCTGGAACGACTCCAGCAGGAGCATCTCGTGCAGCCGCTGGTCATCGTGCACGGGCACGCCCCACTCGTGGTCGTGATACTCCACATATAGCGGGTTCCGCTCGTTGCACCAATGACACCTGCGGGGGTGCATGCCTTCGCTCATTATGGCTTTTCCTGGTGTTGCCCAATCACGTCCTTCAGGTCGGCCAGCCGCATGGCTCCGCTTTGCCGCCACAGCATCTCGCCCTGTCTGAAGAGCATCAGGGTGGGAACCGACTGGATGCGGTACTCACTTGCCAATGCCTCGTTCTTGTCCACGTCCAACTTGATGACGCGCACCTGGTCGCCCAGTTCGGCCTTCAGTTGCTCAAGCACAGGGTGCATCATCTTGCAGGGGCCACACCAGGTGGCAAAGAAGTCAACCAGCGTCAGCTGGCCACCATTGATAATGTCGGCGAATGTCTCCATAGTTGTCTCTCGTCTGTTTTGTTCCTTTATAGTTGCAAAGGTAATGTTTTGCTTGCAGATGGACGAATGTGCAACCTTTTTTTCGCTCGGCAGGTCATAGGGATAGCCTACCTGGGAATGCCCCTTGACCTTGTGAGACCATGCAGCGGCATGGCTCCCCGCTTCTCCTTATTATAATTAAAGGATAGGAATGCGCCCTCTCCTTATTGTTACAGGTTGAGAAGCTCTTGCTGTAGCAGGTGCAGGAATCTGGCCCCATGTCCGCCATCCATCTGCACATGGTGAAACTGGAAGGAGACGGGCAGGGTGGTCTTCCACCAGCCCTTACGCATCTTGCCCCACATCACCATGGGATTGTTGAAGTCCTTGGCATACTGGTTCACGATGCAGTCCAGTTCGGTCTGTATCATGGCCGAGGTGCCGATGACCATCATTCTGTCGTCCAGACACAGGTTTTGGCATTGGGCTGATGCCTGGGCACAGATATTGCGGTAGCTTGAGGCGAATTGTTGCAAGTCATCTGTGTATGGGATGTCGCAATAGTTGATTCCCCCCTTGCTGTTGGTCACTACAGGGCCTATGGCCAGTTGGTCGTAGCGGTAGAACTTGTTGTCATACGCTATGCACAGGAATTGTGGTATCTGGCTGGCCGCTCGGCCTATGCACCAGCACATCAGCATGTTCAGGCTCATGCCCTTTCTCTTGCTGTATTTCACGAGCCTGCTCACGTCCATTGTCTTCACCAGCGTCACCATAGGCATGGGTGACGATGTCCATAATGCGAAGGCTTCGGCTCTGCCTGCCTCCTTGGGGGCAATCTCTTGTCTCATAATTCTCTCTCTCCTTGTCTTGTGCTGTGGTGAATGTGCTTCTGCTGCCTTATCTGTTCTGCTGTCCCCCCCCCCCAGGGTCATGCTTGCTTGTCCCCTGATGGCGAGCACAGGTGGATGTAGTACAGTAGTTTGTAGGCGTTGAACAGCCACACCGATGGCCGCCCCCCCGTCAGCCTCCTCCTGATGCGGGTTCCCAGCGTGCGGTAAGTGCAGTTCAGCAAGGCATGCAGTCCAGGGTATCTGCCCATTCGCTCCTGCCAGCGCAGCAGTTTGGAATACCCAGCCAGTTGGCCTCTGAACTCGTGCAGGGTGCGGCAGGCCTCCTCCGTCTTGTCCACAAACAGGCTGTTGTCCTCGTAGTCATCCAGCAGGATGGGATTGTCGATGTGTGTGATGGCTATGCCATGCTGGGCGATGGCCTTGCCCAGCAGCACATCCTCGTAGCCATAGTGCCTGAAGTTCTCGTCGAAGGGACACAGGCGCAGTACATCCTGGCTGATGACGAAGTTGGTGGTGCGGAACTCCTGGTCGTGCCTCCTGTTCCTGTGGCGGGAGTCGTGCAGGTGCTCGCAGGCTTTCTCGTAGGCGTACCGCAGGTTGCCTGTCCACCTTGTGGGAGAGCCTCCTATCCTCACTCCTCCCACCACCACCTGTCCGCAGGCTTGCATGTAGCGTTCCAGGAAACGGGGAGAGCACACATGCAGGTCGCTGTCGATAAAGAGCAGTCGCGCGTATCTGGCCTCGCGAGCCAGAAAGTTGCGTATGGCAGCCCTGCCCACGTTGTGCCCCCTCTCGATGAGGCGGCAATGCGGAAGGCTGTTGACGGCACGGTTGGCCAGGATGCAGTCCTTGTTGGCGGAACCGTCATCGGCCACCAGTATCTCATACCGCAGTCCTGGTAGCAGCGCGGCTTGCCTTTGCAGCTCGCTCACCAGTTCCACACACACGTTGTCGTGTGCCGGGAGCAGGATTGACAACTCCTGGCGTGGCTGGCGGTCAGAGCGGGCAGCCTTGTTCATTCCTCTCCTCCTCCTCGGGGTGAGCCACCACTTCTCCTGCGTGCCTCTCGCTGAACTCGCGGTTGATGTCGGCCAGTTCCCTCAGTCCGTATATGTAGTCATCATACATGTCTGCCAGGTCGATTCCCTCGCAGTCGCAGTCTGTTCCCAGAGCCTCGCGCACGATTTGTGCTCGTTCGCTCACGGTCGTGTCCTTGATTAGTAACTTTGCCATGCTGTGTAAGTTGTTCTCGACGATAAGTTGTTGCCCTTGTCTGCTGTATTCTCCAGAGGAGGCAAGGCAAAGTTAGCCCTTTTTCTTGAGGTGTCATGCTCAAAATGCGTTCAAAATGCTTGACTGCAAATTATCATTCTTCCCCCCACCAGGTTAAGCACCGCCCGCTGCAGTGGTCTTGCCAGGGCACTCTCAAAGAGCTTCATCTCGTTAGCGTTCTTTGAACTGAGTTGCAGCATGGCCTTATATACGTTCTCCATGTCGCTCACGGCGCGGCCCGATGCCCTTGCCACAAGCTTCTGGAACTCGTCCACGCTGGCCAGGTAGTCCACATAGCCCTCCTTGGCGAAGAACAAGGCCCCGCTCATAGCCTTGTCCCAGGCCTCGCGCATGATGTCGCGGCTCCATCCTGAGCCCTCGCTGTCATTGTTCAGTTCATGCCGCATGTTCTCCTCGTCTCGCGCGTCCTCAGCCATACGGAACAGGGTGTTTTCGTCCTCGTCTGTATTTTTTGCATCTTCTGTTGTGGGATTCTCGAAATCTTGTACTACCTTTGCAACAGAGTCCAAATCCAAGTAGTCCACGTCAGCGAGATTCGTTCGCTGTTGGCCTATGAGTGTTTGGATTTTTTCTTTGTCTATATACAAAGCCTTGCCTTGGTGCCACTCCTTCGGGTTGTCATGTCTCAACGCACTCGCCCACAGGTGAGCATACTCATGTATCGGTGTCTCCGCGTTCGCTATCCTCGGGTCAATATATATCTTGCCACCAACGGTAAAGCCGTATGCCTCGCCGTTGGCTGTTCGGAAGAAACGCACCACCTCATCAGCGTTCACCTCCTGCACCTCAGCCAGCCCAGTCGTGTCCTTGAACTCTCCGCTATACAGGGCCTGTTCTATAGAGCGCACAATTTCTGCCAAAGTCTTGCCCGCTGCCCTTCTCAGCTTTATGGAGTCATAATAGAACTCCACAATGTGGGCGTTACCGTCATTTGTTATTCCTGTATTTGGCTTAGGTGATATTACGATGCTGATGCCATTATCTCGCCTGTTGTGGTCAAACCCGGAGGCATGGGCATTATGGTTCGCAAGTCGAATGGTTACAACCTGTCCATTCTTGGTTTCAAAAGTCGCATATTCGCTCCCACTGCGGAAACGCTCTGCACCAATAGCTTTCGCAACATCGCCTATAAAAGTTTTGGGCTGCGTGGAAGATTTGTCCAATTCTGTTGCAAGTGTCTCGACATTTTTCAGTACCTTTGCACCATCAGCACTTGAAACGACAGTTAATGACCTTGGGCTTGTTCCGAGAGAGGCGGTTTCAAGTGCTCTTCTTTTTTTAGCACTCATCCGTACTTTTTCGTTAGCCTCGTCCAGCACTCTCTGCCCTTCCTCGGCACTCATGCTCACGTCCATGCCGTTTTCCCTCAGAACATCCACAACGGTGTCACGCAGCACACGCTCACGCCCTTCAACCGCAGTTCCTTCGCCCTTCTGGTAACGCTCGTCAGCCTTGCGCTGGTTGAAACGCTTTGACGGCGGAATCACGTTCCCCTTGTCGTCGCGCGTTACCAAGTCGTTCTGCTTTCTGTTGTTCCTGGCGTTCTTGTATTTGTAGTCTTTGCCGTTGTCATAGCCCCACTCGTTGGCATCGTTGCCGTCCCACCAAAGGTCTTTGGCAGACACCTCGTCTTCTATGATGCGGTACTTGCCTTCGAGTCTGTGTTCTCCGTGCATCTCGGCATATTTCTTCGAGGGTGTCACCCAGTCGCCATTGCGCAGACTGCCCTCCTTTACAGAGGTCGGCACAGCACGATACACCTTTACCTTCACATCCTTGTCGCCTCTCTTCAGGGCATCGAGCGCAGTCTGTATGGCTTCGGCGGACTCGCGTCCGTGAGGCGTGTCCTGCGAGTAACGCTCGGGGTGCGTGAAGTAGTCATCCGGCTGCAGGCTATATCCCAAAGCCATATCCTCCAGGTTCACGTCAGGTGCGTTCTTCTCCACATCGGCGCGTCGTGCCTCGTCACTCTCATAGCCAGGGTTCGACGGAGCTTCCCATGCGCCCACACCCTGATATTCGCTTTCCGTGTCATCGTATCCCTTGCGGCGAGCGGCCTCGTCAAGCATCTCTCTTGCCGTCTGCTCGTCTCCCTTGTCTATGGCTTCCGCATAGCGTCTGTCTATATCGTCAGCCGTGAGCATGGACAGCTCTTCCAGATGCTGCCTCCTTTTGGCTTCCTCCTCTTCGGCTCGCTTGCGCGCGGCCTCCATAGCGTTGCGCTCCTCCTCAACCTGCTTGAGCCGCTCCTCAATGAGTTTGTCCACATCACCAAATTTCTCTTTCAGAGCTTCCTCTACAGGCCTTCTTAATCTGCGCATATCGTGTAGCGAGTGTATCTCGCCCTCGTGCGCGGCGATAATCTTCCTTCCTATTTTTATCATTGCGCGGCTTGCCTCTGCCGATGAGCCTTTCTCTACACCCTCGGCATACTGCGCCACATCCTCCGCATCCAACCCGTACTGCCTGGCAAAGGCCGAAAAAGAGGCTTCCGAAGGCTTACTCTCTGTTGTCTCTTTCTTCACCCCGGCATACTCCGCAAACGGCTTGGTCTTGCGCTTACTTGAACCAATCCATTTCTCGAAGTCTTCGAGGTTCGTTGCAGACACGTCAATCCTGCGCCCATTTTCCCAACCTTTCTCATAGTTGGCCAGATAGTCGCTCTTCGCCTCGTCTGCATCATTGAAGCCAAGCATCACCTTGTGCTCGTCAAACGTGCCGTCCGGGTTGTACTGGTCCACCACATACACCTTGCGTCCGTTCCAACCGTCAATGTCATTGCTGAGGAACACATCTATGTGGTCACCATCCACACCCTCCGTGCCACGGAAGTAGCCGTAGGTGTTGTGCATCTTGCTTTCCCACTTCTTGCCATTGGCATCCGTGCCTCTGCGCACACTGCCCTGCGGCTGCTCGATGGTGATGTCAAACGTACCCACCTGCACATGGTCTTTCTTGTAGTTGCCAGCCTCTTTCTGTGCCTCGGTAGGCTCGGTGTTCACCTCGGCTGATGCTGCATCGATCTTGGCTGGAAGTGGCGCTTCGCCCTCATTTGCAGGAGATTTCTCGCTTTTTCTCTTGTAAGTCTTGACTGATTGTCTATAGCTTTGCTATCGGAATATGTAGGAACATTCATGCTGGAGGATGTCTGAGTGTCGCTCTGATCAGCGTCCTGCGATGTTTCAGCGTCTTCGACAGGCTGTTTGACCGTAGCATGGCGGTTATACGCTTCCTTATTTTTCTTACCGTAGGATGCCTTGAATATTCCTGCTGTATTTATGTTCCAATAAGTACCATCACCTGGCAACTCAACCATAAGTGTATTATTGTGCTTATCGGTCAATTGTAATCTGTATGTTTTGTGTCCGTCTCAAAGGTTGCCCTCCTTTATTACATCATAGTTTTTGGCAACGGTCTCTGTGAAATTCCAACACGCGCTGCCCTTCCTCGGCATCATCAATCACCTCCAGACCGCTCTCGCGAAGCCTCTCGGTCAGAGCGTCACGCAAAGTGGTTTCTTCTTCCGACAAGGATTGTGCGCCATCCGCTTTCTGCAAGCGTGGCTTTTCGCGCTTCTTCTCTTCTTCGGCCTGCCTTTCTGTCTCGGTAAAAATGTTGTCCCTCCCCCTTCTGGCTCATAGATTGCTTTTCGTCCTCTACCTGGAAATTCCCTTTTCGTCGTATCCTGTGCAGGCCTTGTCCGTGTTTTCTCTAAGTGATGCGATTTCAGGCCTTGTAGCCTTCCTCGCGAAGTATCTCCATGATTCTTTGCCTGTGGTCGCCTTGTATGATGATTTCATTGTCCTTGGCCGTACCTCCCACACCGCATCTGCGTTTCAGGAGCTGGCACAGAGCTGCGATGTCTTCCTTGGCGCCAACGAATCCTCTTACTATGGTCACGGTCTTGCCACCACGTCCAGCCCGCTCCATGCTCAGGTGCAGCCTCTGCTGCCCCCTGGGCAGAGTGGGCTGTACCTCGGTAGAGAGGTTGGAGTATTCGTAGTCGGGGTTGGTGGAGAAGACTACGCCTGTGCGTTTCCTGCGTCCCACCGTGTCTCTGTTCTCGTGTGTCTCGTCCTTGCCAGCCGCACCCAGGGCAGCCAGCGCGCTTTTCCAGTCGGTCATAGTCTTGTGATAGTGCGTTCTTGTTGCGTGGATTGGATAAGGGCAAAATCCTGGCTTCAGTCCAGAAGAGTCCTGGTATAGGGGTTGCTCTCAAGTATGTCATCAGAAATACCTTTCTTGACTATATTGCTGATGAAGTCTTTCTCTGTAGGGTACTCGCTGACCTTTGCTCCACCAATGATGAGGTTAATTCCATCTATTGTGGTACTTTCCTCCATGCGCGTTGGGCTGCTGCCAGGGACTTCCCGCCAGGCTTTCCACTCAGTACCACCTAACTGGTACTGCAGTTTTCTCCACTTGGTACTGGAGTACCAGTTGACAGAAACTCCAGTACCAGTTGAGTGGTACTGGCTACAAGCTCCACTGGAAGTCCTCCACATAACTGTCAAAGTCCATCGAGGAGTCGGCTCCCACCCGCTCCAGGACTATTCTCACGGCCTCTTGGTCATCGGGTGAGAGCAGGATGTCGCCTCGCCTGCGCTTGAAGTACTGGTTGCGTCCGAAGTGCAGGATGAGCGTGGTCATGAACTTGCTGTACTGCCTGGGCAGCATGTGCTCCTGCATGTGCCTGAAGCCCCTGGCAAGCCGCACGGGCTTGCTGCAGGCGTAGAAGGTGCAGCCCTCGTCCCTGGAGCAGAGCGAGGGATTGACGAGGCGCAGGTACTTGTCGGTTTGCCCCGGCTGGCGGAAGGCCAGCTGGAAGAGGCATTTGCTGGCCAACTTGCAGTCGGCATGCAGGCACACGGGGCAGTTGGTGGGGATGGGGTGGTCGGTGTTCATCTTCTTGCTGCTGGTTGGATGTGGGGCATGCGTGTGGCCATGGCCAGTCACACCCTCACCTTATATACAATGCGGAAGGAGCCTTCGCGGTAACTGGTGCTGGTGATGTGAAAGAAACCTATCTCGGCTGTTGACTGCACATGCAGCCCGATGCAGGGACACACGTCGAAGTCACCGATGCGCACGATGCGCAGGGTCTCGCTCGCGTCCTGTGGCAACTTGTCCAGCCTTACTCCTTGCGGGATAGTGTCCCGTGTGACAAACTCGTAGGTCACGGGCAGGTCTTGTGCTATCAGCGCGTTCATCTGCCGCTCTATCTCCTGTATCTGTTCGGGCGTGGGCTCGGCATCCAGCGTGTAGTTGATTTTTGACTTCTTGCGCTCGATATGCGTGTCTCTTGACCTCTCGCAGCCAAACATCCGTCCCATCAGCTGGTTGAGCAGGTGTTCGGCTGTGTGTGCGGGAGCATATTCGTCCTTGTGGTGTGCGTTCAGCACGGGTGCTGTGTCCATAGTCTTCTCCATTGGGGTGCGCTGGTGAGTGGGTGTCAGTCCTTGTCTCGGTCGAAGGTGGGGTAGTCGTCGGGCAGGTCTATTGACAGTTCTATGAGCCCTGCCACCTCGCCGTCGGGCTCCTTGCGCCAGGGAGTCTGGTGCAGCAGTCGGTGCTTGCCGTGGCGTATGATCTCGTAGGTGTTGCTCTCTCCGGTGGCTATCATGTGCCGGATGATCTTGCCCGAGGAAGGCTTGTGGCAGTCATAGAGATTCTGTCCCACCACGTTCCCGTCGCGCCTGATGGCACGCTGGTTCTGGTAGAGCACCACTCCGTCCTGGTCACACACGGTGGCAGCGAAGGCCACATGCTCCAGATAGTCAAATGTAGGCATAATGTATATAATGGTCTGTTTCTTGTGATGTGTCATGCCAGTCGGCACGCTTTACGCACACAAAAGTAAGGAAAAAAAACGAGATATGCGCAGGTGCGTGCGGGAAAAGTGGGGCGGGGGTGCGCTGGCAATGGGTGAAATACGGGTTGTGATGCAGGTTAAGTGCATGTTGGGTATTCTTGAATAAACGCGCTACGTTTATGCGAGATTGTGAGGTGTTATATTTATCTTTGCATTCAAATCCGTATCAAAATAAGGAAAATGAAGAATTGGACAGGCTAAAAGTGATTCTTGCAAAAAAGAGGAAACTTTCAATAGGGAGTAGCGATTATGCCGAGATACTGCGACACGCTGTCGCAGTAATTGAGCATGCACGGACAGAAATAGCCAGGCACGTTAACGGCTATATATCTACTGCTTATTGGGAGATTGGTCAAATGCTTCATGAGCGCAAAATAGAACGTGGGTATGGTGACAGCGTTGTGATGAGCATGATGAGAAAGTGCTACGCTGCGTAGCACATTTGCCATGGTCGCATAATTACAAAAAGTCCTTGCTGACGAGATAAAGGCGTTTGGGGAGGAGAAAGAGAAAATAAAGACATTTTTAATATGGAAACATCCGTACAACAATATAAGCAAGCAGTAAGGGATATCAAGAATGCCATCTTGCAAAGCCAATACCGGGCCGCCAAAATGATAACGGGGGAAGAACTGTCATTGGACTTTGGTATCGGGGCATACATATCGGAACGTTCGCGACAAGACAAGTGGGGAACGGCTGCTATAGATCGCATCAGCGAGCAATTGCGCCGCGAGCTTCCTGGGCTGCGTGGCTTTTCGTCAAGAAGCATCCGCAATATGCGTGTTTTTTATGAATATTGGTCACAATACATAATTTGGCAGCCATCGGCGGCCAAATTACAATCGTCAAGAAATGAGGCTATTGTAGATATAGATTGTCTTTCCATTCAAAAATGGTCGCCAATAGCGAGCGAAATAAATCGTGAGGAATTTCTTGGTATAAGTTTCTCTCATCACATGGAGATTCTACAAAAGACGAAGGATATTCAAGAAATCTTGTTTTATATCCATCAGACCGTTCTCCACAAATGGGACAAGTACGACTTGCGAGAACGCTTAAAGGAAGGACTCTACAATAAGCAGGGTGCTGCCACAAACAATTTCTGGCAGACGATGTCCGTGAATGATGCTATGGGGCACAGAACGAAGCGTATATGTGTCGGACGGCTGAAAATATGGTGAGAGGTTTGTGTTTCAATGAGTTATGTGTGGGTGACTGAAATGACGGCGTAAAACGAAGCGTTTACATAGGCTTACATTTGGTTTACTTTTGGGGCTTGTTGAGGCTGCATCGGGCTACGCATGGCTTGCGTTAGGTTTACATGAGGTTTGCATCGTGATTGTGGTGCATGGTGAAGGGTGGCTGAGGCTGCCTTTTTTTGTGTCGTTTCTGAAATTTGTATGTGCTGAATTATTCCATATAGTTATTATTTGGTATATTTGCAGAAACAAAACATAAGGATATGGCAAAGGTTATACACGTGCATCTACTGCACAATATAGAGGGAACGAAGCGGAAAGACTGGTATTTCAGCAGTATTTCGGCGGTTTACACGGTTCTAACGGCTGAACAGATAGGGGCAACGAAGAATTATCTGCTCCATGCAGGGCTGTCAGGCAATGGTACATTATGCACGAAACGCGCTATAATCAAGCAATCTACGCTCATTTCGTGCTCTCGTGGGGCAGATGATTAGAGGTGTGTTTTAATGCCGTTAGAACGCAAATAAAAGGCCGTTTGAGTGGTCGTTGGTCGGGAGGTCGTTTGGCCTCCCTTTTTTATGCCCGAAAGTGGCGAAAAATGGGAATGGGGTTACTATTGGGGTTACAGATAGGGGTTACATTTTCCGAAATTAGGGGTTACACATTTGGGGTTTTCGGGGGCAGGATAGAGGGGGAGGGAAAAGGATGGTTTTAAGGGATAGGGTGGGGGAAACTACCCATTTGTGATATTGGTAAAATGGGCGAGAATCGGGCTAAAACCTTGTATTTATGAGGCTTCTTACATGGAATGAGCCTTGGAAGAGGGGGTACACCCCTCCAAACGGGGGCTAATGGTGTTGGAGGGATATACGTTCCGGGTTAGAAGAACTTGGAAATGCTTCCAATAACCTCAAATACGTTCATGATGCGTTCTACCGGGTATTCTTGCTCGTCATAGTCTGTCGTATTGATAGGGACGAAACGCAGCTTTTTTGGATCTGATGACCGACGGAGTATCTTGATGGTGCGTAATGTATCAAGTACGACAGCGTAGATTTCCCCATATTGAATGTCCTCCAGGGTGCATTTATGGAGGGCAATAATGTCACCATGGTTAATTTTGGGTTCCATAGAGTGCCCTGTGACATTACACCAGAAGTCTGCCTTCTCAAATCCTTGTATTACGATGTTGTTGGTCGGAATAGTTACTTGAGAATTGACAATCTCATTGAACCCACCTAAGAAGTCTACATCATAATAAGGCTTGCCTATGGCTGGGTTATATGAAACTTTAGGCAATTTTTCTTCTGAATCTGATTTTTCTTGTTTTTTTTCTTGCATAGTTGAGAGCATCTCTCCTCTGCCGGTAATTAACCATTCGACACTAACATCCGGGGCATAGGCGAGAAATCTTGCAATATTATCTTCGCTTATGCCATTATTTTGCTGTAATATACCGCGGGTAACACCCGATTCCTTATAAAATTCATAGGGGGAAACCCCTTTTTGAGCCA
>JBNMJN010000077.1:0-11841 GCA_050873805.1 Prevotellaceae bacterium
CGCCAACGCACCGCGCTGCATCCGCCATCGCAGCGCACTGCATCTGCCAACGCACCGCGCTGCATCCGCCAACGCACCGCACTGCAATCGCCAACGCACCGCACTGCGATCGCCAACGCACCGCACTGCGATCGCCAACGCACCGCACTGCGATCGCCAACGCACCGCGCTGCATCTGCCATCGCAGCGCACTGCATCCGCCATCGCAGCGCACTGCGATCGCCAACGCGGCGCACTGCATCTGCCAACGCACCGCACTGCGATCGCCAACGCGGCGCACTGTGCCTACCGCAGCGGCTGGCCGCCTGGCATGCGCTGCCGCTACTCCCGGGGGCCGGCTGGCTGGCGGCTGGGCTCTTCCACCGTTTTATAAAATATCATAAAAAGGGCGGGCACGCTAAATCAAGTGGCTCAAAGCCCTTCTGCCCTCGATAAATTTTCATATCTTTGCACGCAATATAAACTAAAGGTTATGGCTTCATTTATTGCAGACAAGATTGTGATGGACGGTCTCACCTACGATGACGTCCTGCTGATTCCCGCTTACTCGGAAGTGCTTCCCCGCACCGTGGAACTGACCACGCGCTTCTCGCGTAACATCGAGCTCAAGATTCCCTTTGTGACAGCCGCAATGGACACCGTCACCGAATCGACCATGGCTATCGCCATCGCGCGTGAGGGCGGCATCGGTGTGATACACAAGAATATGAGCATCGAGGAGCAGGCACGACAGGTGGCCATCGTCAAGAGGGCCGAGAACGGCATGATATACGACCCCGTGACCATCAGGCGCGATGGCAAGGTGGAGGACGCTCTCGCACTCATGGCAGAGTATCACATCGGAGGCATACCTGTGGTGGATGGCGAAAGGCACCTGGTGGGCATCGTGACCAACCGCGACCTGCGATTCGAGCAGAACATGAGCCGGCCCATCGTGGAGGTGATGACCAGCGACAACCTGGTGACCACGCATGCCAAGACTGACCTCTCGGCTGCTGCAAAGATATTGCAGGAGAACAAGATAGAGAAGCTCCCCGTGGTGGATGAGGACAACAAGCTCGTGGGACTCATCACCTACAAGGACATCACCAAGGCCAAGGACAAGCCCATGGCATGCAAGGACAGCCTGGGCAGGCTGCGTGTGGCTGCCGGGGTGGGAGTCACCGCCGACACGCTGGAGCGCATGCAGGCCCTGGTGGATGCCGGAGTGGACGCCATCGTGATAGACACTGCACATGGCCACAGCAAGTATGTGGTGGAGAAGCTGAAGGAGGCCAAGAAGAATTTCCCCAATGTGGATATCGTGGTGGGCAACGTTGCCACAGGCGAGGCTGCACGCATGCTGGTGGATGCGGGAGCCGATGGAGTCAAGGTGGGCATCGGCCCGGGCAGCATCTGCACCACGCGTGTGGTGGCAGGAGTGGGCGTGCCCCAGCTGAGTGCCATCTACGACGCGGCAAAGGCCCTGGAGGGCACGGGTGTGCCCATCATTGCCGATGGAGGACTGCGCTACAGCGGTGATGTGGTCAAGGCTCTGGCTGCCGGTGGCTACTGCGTGATGATAGGCTCGCTGGTGGCAGGCACCGAGGAGAGTCCTGGCGACACCATCATCTACAACGGACGTAAGTTTAAGAGCTATAGGGGCATGGGCTCACTGGAGGCCATGGAATGCGGAAGCAAGGACCGCTACTTCCAGGCTGGAGTGAAGGATGTGAAGAAGCTCGTGCCCGAGGGCATCGCAGGCCGTGTGCCTTACAAGGGTTCTGTGCAGGAGGTCATCTACCAGCTGATAGGCGGACTGAGGAGCGGCATGGGATATTGTGGCGCACAGACCATCGAGGCTCTGCACGGCGCCAAGTTTGTGCGCATAACCAACGCCGGCGTGCTGGAGAGCCATCCGCATGACGTGACCATTACCAGCGAGGCCCCCAACTACAGCCGTCCACAGTAAACCAACAAGACTTGCACATGAAGAAGACACTGCTACTCCTGCTCTCCCTGGTGTGTGGCGCAAGCGCACATGCACAGGACGACCCTGTGGTGATGCGCGTGAACGGACAGCCTGTGACACGCAGTGAGTTTGAGTACAACTATAATAAGAACAACGCCGAGGGGGTGGTTGACAAGAAGAGCGTGGAGGAGTATGCCGAGCTCTATGCCGACTACAAGCTCAAGGTGCAGGCGGCCAAGGACGCGCACCTGGACACCCTGGGCAGTTTCCTCAAGGAGTTCCGACTCTACCGCGACCAGCAGATACGGCCCCTGCTCATCCCCGCAGGAGCCATCGATGCCGAGTGCCGCAGTTACTACGACCGCATCCTGGCCAGCCTGGAGGGCAAGGAGCTGCTGCAGACAGCCCACATCTTCCTGCGCGTGCCGCAGAACGCAAGCCAGCAGGAGCAGGAGGCGGTGAAGGTGAGGATAGACTCGGTGTATGCCGCGCTGCAGGCCGGGGCTGACTTTGCCGAACTGGCCAAGCAGGTGTCGCAGGAGAGGCAGACGGCCATAAAGGGGGGTGTGCTGCCCTGGATAGGCCCCAACCAGACCCTCAAGGAGTTTGAGGACGTGGCCTACTCGCTCCAGGTGGGGCAGTACTCGCAGCCTTTCCTCTCCACCGTGGGCTATCATGTGGTCAAGCTCCTGGCCAAGAAGCCACTCGAGAGTTATGAGCAGCTGAAGCCCAACATACAGTGTTACCTGGAGAGCCAGGGACTGGAGAACCAGTTGTCGGCCAACGTGCTCGACTCCCTGGCACAGCGTGATGGGGCGCAGAAGACCGTGGAGCAAATCCTGGACGAGGAGACAGAACGCCTCTGTGCCCAGGATGCCAACCTGAAGTACCTGGTGCAGGAATACTATGAGGGCTTGCTCCTCTTTGAGGAATGCTCACGCGAGGTGTGGGAGCCTGCCAAGACCGACACCGCAGGAATACAGAAGTTCTTCAAGGCCAACAAGAAACGCTATGCGTGGAAGGAGCCTCATTTCCGTGGAATGGTGTACTACTGCCAGGATGCCAAGGATGTGAAGGCCGTGAGGAAAGCCCTGAAGAAGGTGGACGAGAGCCGGTGGACAGCCACCGTGCGCGACCTCTTCAACAAGGACAGCGTGACCGTGCGCATGGAACGCCGCATGTTTGTCAAGGGCGAGAATGGACAAGTGGACCGCCTGGCGCTGAAGGACAAGAAGGCCGAGGTGAAGGAAATGAAGGGCTACCCCCATGTGGCTGTGGTGGGAAAGGTGCTCAAGAAGGGGCCCGCAGTGTGGACCGACGTGAGCAACCAGGTCGTGAGCGACTACCAGCGCCATCGTGAGCAAACCTTCGTGAGTGACCTGCGCAAGCGTTACAAGGTGGAGATTGACACCGAGGCACTCAAGACAGTGAACAAACATTGAATGGACATTTATGAGAACAGGCAATAAGTATCTGGTGCTTCTGGCCTCCCTCCTGTCTGCCATAAGCTCTCTGGCACAGAAGAATGTGGTGGACGAGATTGTGTGGGTAGTGGGCGACGAGGCTATCCTGCGCTCCGACGTGGAGAAGCGACGCAATGAGTATGGCAGTTCAATCAGCGGCAATCCCTATTGCGTGATACCTGAGCAGCTGGCCGTGCAGAAGCTCTTCCTGCACCAGGCTGCCATCGACAGCGTGGAGGTCACCGATGCGGAGGTCAATCCGTATGTGGAGCAGGACATCAACGAGAAGGTGCTCATGGCTGGCTCCAAGGAAAAGCTGGAGGAGTACATGCAGATGACCATGAAGCAGATACGCGAGGAACTCTTTGACCAGTACAAGGACGAGCTCACGGCTCGCAAGATGCGCGAGCAGCTGACCTCGGATGTCAAGGTGACTCCAGCCGAGGTGCGCCGCTACTTCAAGGACATGCCCGAGGACAGCCTGCCCCTCATACCCACACAGGTGGAGGTGCAGGTGCTGGCCTTGCAGCCGCGCATCAGGCAGGAGGAGATTGACCGCGTGAAGGAAGTGCTGCGCGGGTATGCCGAGAGGGTGAGCAGTGGCTCCACCTCCTTCAGCACCCTGGCGCGCCTCTACTCCGAGGACTCCGGCAGCGCGAGGCAGGGGGGCGAGTTGCCGTTCATGGGCCGGGGCGAACTGGATCCTGCCTTTGCCAACGTGGCTTTCTCGCTTACCGACCCTGCCAAGGTGAGCAAGATAGTGAAGAGCGACTTTGGCTACCACATCATACAGCTCATTGAGAAGCGTGGGGACAAGCTCAAGTGCCGGCATATCCTCAGGAGGCCCGAGGTGATGCAGGCCGACATCGACACCGCCATGGCGCACCTCGACTCCATTGCCGAGGACATCCGCACCGCGAAAATCAGTTTCGAGGACGCGGTGCTCTATGCCTCTGACGACAAGGACACCCGCAACAACCATGGTATCATGACCAACACCAAGGACAACGGAGACCGCACCACCCGCTTCGAGATGGCCGAGCTCTCGGCCGTGTCATCGGAACTGGCACGCGTGGTGGAGGGCATGCAGACGGGTGAGATATCCAAGCCATTCACCATGGTCAACTCCAAGGGAACCACCATGTGCGCCCTGGTACGCCTGAAGAGCCGCATCAAGGCACACCGTGCCAATATTGCCGAGGACTTCCAGGTGCTCAAGGGGGTGGTGGAGAACCACAGGAGCCAGGAGCGCATACTCAGTTGGATCAAGGAGAAGCAGCAGAGCACCTACATCCGCATCAATCCCGACTGGCGCGACTGCGAGTTTCAGTATCCTGGATGGGTGAAGTGACATGAGCCGCAGAGTAAGTGCCGTATGTCTGATAGCATTGTTTGGCGTATGCCTGCTTGGAGCCATGACTCCCGTCAAGCATGCTTCCACCGACCGCCGGGGCAGGAAGGCCTCCGACAGCCGGGTGTATCTGCTGCATGCCGACCGCCTGTATTTTGACGACCACATCAGCCCCGACGCGCAGTTCCTGGTGGGCAACGTCGCCTTCAGGCACGATGATGTGCTCATGTACTGCGACAGTGCCCTCTTCTATGAGGCCAGCAACTCCTTTGATGCCTACGGGCATGTGCGCATGGTGCAGGGCGACACACTCTCGCTCAAGGGCGAGGTGCTCTTTTACAACGGACTGGACCAGATAGCGAGGGTGCGCCATCATGTGGTGCTCAAGCACCGGCAGAGCACCCTCTACACCGACAGCCTCGACTATGACAAGCTCTATGGCATGGGCTATTTCTTTGAGGGCGGGCGGCTTGTTGACCAGGACAATGAGCTCACGAGTGACTGGGGCGAATACACACCGGCCACACGCGAGGCTGTGTTCAACTACAACGTGCGGCTCGTCAACCCCGCTCCTCCCCGCAAGGCAAAGACCACGCTTGTGTCGGACACCCTGCACTACAACACAGGCACAGGCATCGCGCACCTGGTGGGGCCCTCCAACATTGAGCATGGTGCCAGCCACATCTATTCCGAGCTGGGCTATTATAATTCCAAGACGGACGAGTCCTACCTGCTCGGCCGCAGTATCCTCACCAACGAGGGAAAGCGTCTGGTGGGCGACAGTGTGGTGTGGGACGGCGAGCACAAGGTGGGCAAAGCCTTTGGGCATGTGGTCTATACCGATGCCGCAAACAAGAACATGTTCACGGGCAACTACTGCCTCTACAACGACAGCACGGGTTACTCCGAGGCCGCAGACAGCGCGGTGGCCATTGACTTCTCGCAGCGGGACACCCTCTATGCGCATGCCGACACCTTCAAGGTCTTCACCTACAACCTGCGCACCGACAGCGTCTATCGCGTGTTGCATGCCTACCGTCATCTGCGGGCCTACCGCAGGGACATCCAGGCCGTGTGCGACTCGCTGGTGTATGACGGTCGCGACTCTGTGATGACCATGTACCACGACCCCATCTTGTGGCAGGAGGGGCAGCAGCTGCTGGGCGAGGAGATCAAGGCATTCTTCAACGACAGCACCATCGACAGCGTGCAGGTGCTGCGCCAGGCACTCTCGGTGGAGCGGCTCGACAGCATTCATTACAACCAGGTCACGGGCAATGAGATGCACTCGTACTTCCGCGATGGCGAGATATACCTCTCCACCTCCATTGGCAATGTGTATGTCAACTACTTCCATGTGGGTGAGGACAGCATCCTGGCCGACATGAACCACACCGAGACCACATTCCTGAAGCTCTACCTCAAGAACCGCAAGGTGGACCGAATATGGATGCCGGCTGCCACAGGCATGTTCTATCCCATCCCGCTTATCCCTGCCGACCAGTTGTATGTGGAGAACTTCGCGTGGTTTGACTATGTGCGTCCTGTGGACAAGGACGACATATTCCATTGGAGACCCAAGAAGGCAGGCACGGAGTTGAAGAAGATAAGCCGCAAGGAGGCACCTCGGCAGAAACTTACAGACATCAAAAAGAAATAAGCCATGGGAATGTTCTACAACAGGAAGCCGCGCAGGTTCCGTCCGGTGCATATCTACACCGACGAGAGCCGCGAGAAGCTGGAGAGGCTGGTCAATGATGTGAAGCGTGAGCAGGGCAAGCTCGAGCCCGGCAGCAAGCCCTACGACCCAGCCAAGTTCAAGGGCAAGTTTGGGCAATATACTCCCCGTGCCCAGCGGCACAGGGAGTCGGAGCACCGCTTTGGCTGGCCTCTGGCCATCGTGCTGCTGCTGGCGCTCATGCTCGTGTGGCGGTTCCTGTTGACGGGCACCACCTACTGAGGGGCGCCGGGCATGGCCTGCCGCACTGTGGCGTGTGCCCCTTCCTGTAATATAGTATAAGCACATTACAACAGAATCAAGAGAGTAACTGATGGATATCATACATCTTCTTCCCGACTCGGTGGCCAATCAGATTGCCGCAGGAGAGGTTGTCCAGCGTCCGTCCTCTGTCATCAAGGAGCTGATGGAGAACGCGGTGGATGCGGGGGCTGCCCATATAGATGTGGTGATAACAGATGCGGGGCGCACCTCGATACAGGTTATCGATGATGGCAAGGGCATGAGCCAGACCGATGCCAGGCTTGCCTTTGAGCGTCATGCGACCTCCAAGATACGCAAGGTGGAGGACCTCTTCACCCTGCACACCATGGGTTTCCGTGGCGAGGCACTGCCCTCCATAGCCGCAGTGGCGCAGGTGCGCCTCAAGACCCGCGTGCCCGACAGCGAGCTGGGAGTGTCGCTCAGCATTGATGGCTCCGAGGTGGTGTCGCAGGAGGTGTGCTCATGTCCTGTGGGCTCCAACTTCGAGGTCAGGAACCTCTTCTATAATGTGCCCGCGCGCAGAAAGTTCCTCAAGAGCAACCAGACCGAGATGAACAACATCACGCAGGAGTACGAGCGGGTGGCTCTGGTCAATCCCGAGGTGACCTTCTCGCTCACTCATGGTGACACGCTCTTGTCCAAGCTCGAGCGAGGAAGCCTGCGGCACAGGGTGGTCTCGGTGTTTGGCAAGCGGCTTGACAGCCAGTTGCTCGATGTGCATGTCGAGACCTCACTGGTCAATGTGAAGGGCTTTGTGGGCAAGCCCGAGGCAGCCAGGAAGAAAGGCGCGGCACAGTACTTCTTTGTCAACGGGCGGTACATGCGCCATCCCTATTTCCACAAGGCCGTCATGGAAGCCTTCCGCCATCTCATCCCCGAAGGCGACCAGATACCTTATTTTCTCTACTTCGACATCGACCCTGCCAATGTGGATGTGAACATCCATCCCACCAAGACGGAGGTCAAATTTGAGAACGAGTCGGCCATCTGGCAGATACTTGTGGCTGCGGTGCGCGATACGCTGGGGCGTTTTAATGCCATCCCTACCATCGACTTCGATGTGGAAGGCCGTCCCGACATCCCTGTCTTCGACGAGGCGGGGCTCTCCTCGGTGCAGGCCCCCCAGGTGCAGGTTGACGTGACCTATAATCCCTTCCACAGCCAGCCCCGTCAGCAGGCGCCTGTTGACTGGCAGACCCTCTACGGGGGCCTTGGCCAGGCAGGAGACGTGCCCGTGCCTGAGTCCACTGAAGAGCCTGCCGAGGGCGACCTTTTCGAGGGCGAGGAGACTGGCACAGAGGAGCGGAGCGTGGAGCACTTCCAGTTCCGTGGGCAGTACATACTCACCGCCGTACAGTCGGGGCTGATGATTGTTGACCAGCACAGGGCGCATGTGCGGGTGCTCTACGACAAATACATGCACCAGATGGAGAGCCGCAGCACCACGGGGCAGCGGCTCCTCTTCCCCGAGATGATGACCGTGTCCCCCTCGGATGGCATCATCATGCAGCATATCATCAGCGACCTTTCGCTGATGGGGTTCGACATAACCGACCTGGGAGGCGGCTCGTTCTCCATCCAGGCTGTGCCCGCCGACCTGGGCGACATGAATCCTGTGCCTGTGCTCACGCTGATGCTGGCAACGGCCAAGGAGAAGGATACAGGCATGGAGCAGGAGATGCGGCATCGCCTGGCGCTGGTCATGGCCCGCAGCACAGCCATTGTCACAGGGCAGGTGCTGTCGGTGCAAGAGATGGACAGCCTGATCAACGACCTCTTCCTGTGTGCCAACCCCAACATGACACCCACGGGCAAGACCATCATCTCCATCGTGCAGCAGGCACAGATAGACAAGTTGTTTGGTTAGACAGATAGCATAAAAGTACACAATACACATATATGGAAGCAAAACAGAAAATCATCCTCACGGGCGACCGTCCTACTGGCAAGTTGCACATAGGCCACTATGTGGGTTCGCTCCGCCGCCGCGTGGAACTGCAGAACAGTGGCGAGTATGACAAGATTTACATCTTCGAGGCAGATGCACAGGCACTGACCGACAATATAGACAACCCCGAGAAGGTGCGGCAGAATGTGATAGAGGTGGCTCTCGACTACCTTGCCGCTGGTCTCGACCCTGCACGCAGCACCCTGTTCATACAGAGCCAGATACCCGAGTTGTGCGAACTCTCGTTCTACTTCATGGACATGGTGAGCGTGAGCCGCCTGCAACGCAACCCCACTGTGAAGACTGAGGTGAAGATGCGCGGCTTCTCGGGCGACAGCATCCCTGTGGGCTTCTTCACTTATCCTATCAGCCAGGCAGCCGACATCGCCTTGTTCAAGGCCACCACGGTGCCCGCCGGCGAGGACCAGGAGCCCATGCTCGAGCAGTGCCGCGAGATAGTGCGCCGCTTCAACAACATCTATGGCGAGACCCTGGTGGAGCCACAGATTCTGCTGCCCACCAATGCGGCCTGCCTGCGCCTGCCTGGTACCGATGGCAAGGCCAAGATGAGCAAGAGCCTGGGCAACTGCATCTACCTGAGCGACTCTGCCGATGAGGTGTGCCGCAAGGTGAAGGGCATGTACACCGACCCCACTCATCTGCAGGTGAGTGACCCTGGCCACCTGGAGGGCAATGCCGTGTTCACCTACCTGGATGCCTTTGCCACCGACGAGCAGGTGCACTGCTGCATGAAGGACTACGAGACGCTCCAGGAGATGAAGGACCACTATACACATGGCGGTCTGGGCGACATGAAGTGCAAGAAGTTGCTGATGAATGTGCTCCAGGAGACTCTCGAGCCCATCCGCCAGCGCCGTGCCGAGTTCGAAAGGGACATCCCTGCCGTTTATGACATCCTCAAGCAGGGCTGCGAGAAAGCCCGTGAGGCAGCGGTGGAGACTATCGACGAGGTGCGCCGTGCCATGAAGCTCAATTACTTCGATGATGCCGCGCTCATCAGTTCACAGGCAGAGCGTTTCGGCGCGAAGTAATGTCACGATTGTCCGGGGCCGACCTGCTGGCAGGCAGGAGTAGTCCCTGGGCTCGTGCGGAAAGCCCCTTGCAGGCGGCATGATGGAGCAGAAGCCATCGTGCCGCCTGCCTTTGTTTGTCCTTCTTGCCCATATCCAGTCGCTTGCCTTTCCGCAGCAAAGGGGGCAGGCAGAGGCAAAAGTGCTGTCAGTCACACTATTTCTGAGTGTTCCGTAGGGCTTGTGAAGCGAAAAAGCCGTACCTTTGCATCGGAAAATACAATAGGAACATATTAGTTAGTCTGTCTTATGGAGTTGGATTTGTTGACAGCGATATCGCCCGTTGATGGCCGTTATCGTGGAAAGACCGAGCCTCTGGCCGCTTATTTCTCTGAGTATGCGCTGATACGCTATCGCGTGAGGGTAGAGGTGGAGTACTTTATTGCCCTGTGTGAGTTGCCACTTCCCCAGTTGGCCTCCTTCCCCCAGGAGCTCTTCCCGCGCCTGCGTGGCATATACCAGGACTTCAGCGAGCAGGATGCCGCGCGGGTCAAGTCTATCGAGCAGGTGACCAACCACGACGTGAAGGCTGTCGAGTACTTCATCAAGGAGCAGTTTGATGCCATAGGCGGTCTCGATGCCTTCAAGGAGTTCATCCACTTTGGTCTTACATCCCAGGATATCAACAACACCAGCGTGCCCCTGAGCATCAGGGAGGCTCTTGCCGAGGTCTATTTCCCCCTGCTCGAGGAGTTGATAGGCCAGTTGGAGCAATATGCCGAGGCCTGGAAGGACGTGCCCATGCTGGCCAAGACGCATGGTCAGCCAGCCAGCCCCACGCGCTTGGGCAAGGAGGTGAAAGTCTTTGCCTACCGTCTCCAGCGTCAGTACGAGATGCTGCGCCAGTGCCCCGTGACAGCCAAGTTCGGCGGAGCCACAGGCAACTTCAACGCTCACCATGTGGCCTATCCCCAGTACGACTGGCGGCAGTTCGGCAACAACTTCGTGGCACAGAAGCTTGGCCTGGAGCGTGAGCAGTACACCACCCAGATCAGCAACTACGATTGCCTGGCCGCCATATTCGACGCCATGAAGCGTGTCAACACCATCATCATCGACCTCGACCGCGACTTCTGGCAGTATGTGTCCATGGAGTACTTCCGTCAGCAGGTGAAGGCAGGCGAGGTGGGCTCCAGCGCGATGCCCCACAAGGTCAACCCCATCGACTTCGAGAACAGCGAGGGCAACCTGGGCGTGGCCAATGCCCTGCTTGTCCATCTGGCAGGCAAGCTCCCTGTGAGCCGTCTGCAGCGTGACCTGACCGACAGCACGGTGCTGCGCAATATAGGCGTGCCCATGGGACACATGCTCATCAGCATACAGAGCACCCTGAAGGGGTTGCGCAAACTGGTGCTCAATGCCGATGCCATCAACCGCGACCTCGACAACTGCTGGGCTGTTGTGGCCGAGGCCATACAGACTATCCTGCGCCGTGAGGCATACCCGCATCCCTACGAGGCACTGAAAGCCCTCACCCGCACAGGCAAGGGCATCAGCCACGAGACCATACAGAACTTTATCGAGGGACTGGACGTGAGTGAGTCTGTGAAGGACGAGCTGCGTGCCATCACCCCGCACACATATACAGGAATATAAGACAGACAAGAGAGATAAACGTAATTATTAGAGAAACGCTAAAGCACTGAAAACACAATGAGTACTGAAGACGAAAGCTGGAAGGAGAAATTCTCTGAAGGCAACGAAGGAGTGAGCCGTGAGGGCTATCGTCCTTCCAATGGTGAGAACAACACGAGTGAGAGAAAGATAGGCGCGAATGGACGTGTGCTGCGTCCGCGTATCAGCCGTCCTGCATATAGCAGCAACACTACACGAGACACACAGGCCAGGCCCTATCAGCCTGGAGCGGCCCGCGAGGGTGGCTATCAGCCCCGCCAGCAGGGTGCAGGCGGCTATCAGCCCCGTCCCCGCTTCCAGCGCGAGGGTGGCTACCAGCCCCGCCAGCAGGGTGAGGGAGGCTATCAGCCCCGTCCCCGCTTCCAGCGCGAGGGTGGCTACCAGCCCCGCCAGCAGGGAG
>JBNMJN010000078.1:0-11621 GCA_050873805.1 Prevotellaceae bacterium
AATATGAACAAAGAACCCATGGGCGTCACCGATGCCCTGAGCTTGGGCAAGCCCAAGTTCGCCCTCCTGGGTGTGCAGCACCTCTTTGCCATGTTTGGCGCCACCGTACTCGTCCCCATCATCACCGGGCTGAGTGTGAGTGCCACATTGCTCTTCGCCGGCATCGGCACACTCATCTTCCACCTCGTATCCAAGTGTAAGGTTCCCGCTTTCCTGGGCTCCAGCTTCGCTTTCATAGGCGGATACATGTCGGTCAAAGGGCTTGGCATGGCGCAAGGGCTGTCTGAACAGATGGCCCTCAACTATGCTTGCGTAGGCGTGGGAGCAGCTGCCCTGCTCTATTTCATAATGGCAGCATTGCTCAAGAGCTTCGGTACAGACCGTGTGATGCGCTTCTTCCCGCCTGTAGTCACCGGCCCCATGGTGATAGCCATCGGCCTCACCCTCTCGGGCTCGGCCATCCAGAACTGCACCGGCAACTGGCTGCTGGCCATCACCGCCATCGCCATCGTCATCGGCACGGCCATCTGGGGCCGGGGCATCATACGCATCATCCCCATCCTGCTGGGCGTGCTGGGCTCCTATGTGCTGGCTGCCGCGCTGGGCGAGGTCGATTTCTCCAAGTTGTCGGATGCCGCCTGGGTGGGCTGGCCAGTGGATTCTGGCCGCACGGTGCTCGCCGTGGCACAGGCTCCCGACTGGCACCTGCTGCTCACGGCAGTCATAGGCATCTTCCCCATCGCCTTTGCCACCATCATGGAGCACATAGGCGACATGTGTGCCATACAGAGCACCGTGGGCAAGAACTTCATCAAGGACCCCGGCCTGCACCGCACCCTCACGGGCGACGGACTGGCCACCCTGCTGGCTGCCCTCTTCGGCGCGCCTGCCAACACCACCTATGGCGAGAACACCGGGGTGCTCAACCTCACCCGCGTCTTCGACCCGCGTGTGATACGCCTGGCCGCCGTGCTGGCCATCCTGCTGAGCTTCTGCCCCAAGTTTGCCTGCCTTATTGGCCTCATGCCTGCGGCCACCATCGGTGGCGTGAGCCTTATCCTGTATGGAATGATCAGTGCGGTGGGCGTGCGCAACCTGGTAGAGAGTGCCGTTGATTTCAGTTCGCCCCGCAATGTCTTCGTGGCCGCGCTCATCCTGGTGATAGCCATCGGTGTGAAGTATGGAGCCAATGACGATGTGGCCCTGGGCGCCGTGCACATCTCGGGCCTGGCTCTCTCGGCCCTGGTGGGCATCATCCTCAATGCCGTCCTGCCTGGCGGCTTTGGCAAGACGCTGAAGATATATCCCGACAAGGCAGGCAAGCCCGACACCGGCGAGGCGGAAGCCTGACTCCTGCCGCCAGGGCGCAAGGCAAGCCGGGGGCTGTACTGCGGGAGATGCCAGGAGCATCACCACGGTACAGCCCCCGTCCTGATTCCGTGCGTGTGAACGTATGCTCTCAGCCTCTCAAGCCCTCATAAGTTCCCACCCCTCCCAGCCCTCCAAACCTTCACCCCTCCAAACCTTCAAACCTTCAAACCTCATAACCTCCAAACCTTCCAAGCCCTCATAACCTTCTACCCTCACAACCTTCCCACCTCATACCCTAAAAACCTCATACCCTCATAACCTCCAAACCTTCAAACCTCATAACCTCCCCACCTCATACCCTCACAACCTTCCCACCTTCCACCCCTCCATTGCAACCCGATTGCAGCCAGAGCGGGCTAACTTTGCATCCGTAAGACAAGGATAAAGGAGGAATCACATGACACACGACACACTTTCCAGGGGCGCGAGCCACGACCTGCACTCCGCGCAGGATGATTGCCATCACGAGGCACAGCCGCATGAGCACTGCTGCCACGAGCATGAGCACGGTTGCGGATGCCATCACCATCACCACCACCACCACCATCATGGCGAGGAAGGGGAGGACAGCCCCCGCAGGCAGGCGCTGCTCATCGCCCTCACCGTGCTCATGCTCATCGCGGCACGCTGGGTGGAACTGCACTGCGCGCTGCCCACCTGGCAACTGCTCGTTGTGTATATGGTGCCCTATCTGACCATTGGCCACGGCACACTACGCGAGGCAGGCGAGGGCATCATGCACGGTGATGTGTTCAATGAGAACCTCCTCATGACCATCGCCACGCTGGGCGCGCTTGCCATAGGCTTCCTTCCCCAGGCCCAGACAGAGTTTATGGAGGCCGTGTTTGTCATGCTCTTCTTCCAGGTGGGCGAACTCTTTGAGCACTATGCCGAGGGGCAGAGCCGCCGCAGCATCAGCCATCTGATGAACCTCCGTCCCGATGTGGCGCGTGTGGTGCGCGAGGGCAAGGCCCAGGAGGTGCCGCCCCAGGAGGTGGCCGTGGGCGAGACCCTGCTGGTGCAGCCAGGTGAGAAGATTCCCCTGGACGGCATCGTGGTAGGTGGGAGCTCATCGCTCGACACGGTGGCGCTCACAGGCGAGAGCCTGCCACGCGACGTGAGGGAGGGCGACGAGGTGGTGTCGGGCTGCGTGAACCTGAGCGGGGTGCTCAGGATACAGGCCACCCGCACCTTTGGCGACAGCACCGTGAGCCAGATTATCCGCATGGTGGAGAGCGAGGACGGGCGCAAGTCACGCAGCGAGGCGTTCATCACCCGCTTTGCCCGTGTCTATACCCCCATTGTGGCGCTGGCTGCCCTGCTGCTGGCAGTCCTGCCGCCCCTGATGGCCGGCGAGCCCTATATGACAGCCTTCCCCACCTGGCTCTACCGCGCGCTCATCTTCCTGGTGGTGTCCTGTCCCTGCGCCCTGGTCATCAGCATCCCCCTCACCTTCTTCGGAGGCATAGGCGGAGCCTCGCGCAGCGGCATCCTCATCAAGGGCAGCGGCGCCATCGACCGCCTGGCACGGGTGGACAGCGTGGTGTTTGACAAGACAGGCACACTCACCGAGGGCCGCTTCGCGGTGGTGGCGGTGCATCCCGGCAAGGCCAGCGCGCAGCAGCTCCTGCACATGGCCTCGCATGTGGAGCACTTCAGCACCCATCCCATAGCCTCGGCCTTGAGGGACGCATTTCCCCAGGAGGCCACCGACGGCTGCCACATAAGCCAGGTGCAGGAGGTGGCAGGCGAGGGCGTGCAGGCTGTGGTGGAGGGCCAGAGGGTGTGCGTGGGCAATGCACGCATGATGGAGCGCATGGGCATCGGGTGGCATCCGTGCCATCGTGTGGGCACCATCATCCATGTGGCCATCGAGGGTGAGTATGCCGGGCACATCGTCATCAGCGACCAGGTGAAGGAGGGGAGTGCCCAGGCTGTGGCCGACCTGAAGGGCCTGGGGGTGTCGCGCGTGGTGATGCTCACAGGTGACCGCCATGAGGTGGCTGGCGATGTGGCATCCAGGCTGGGCATCGACGAGTATCATGCCGAGCTGCTCCCTGCCGACAAGGTGAGGCGCATGGAGCAGCTGATAGGCAATGTGAAGGCCAATGGCGTCCTGGCCTTTGTGGGCGACGGCATCAACGACGCGCCTGTGCTGAAGCGTGCCGATGTGGGCATTGCCATGGGCGCCATGGGCAGCGATGCGGCCATCGAGGCTGCCGATGTGGTGCTCATGGACGACAAGCCGCAGAAGGTGGCGCTGGCCATACGCCTGGCGAGGCGCACTCTGGGCATCGCCCATCAGAACATCGTGTTTGCCATCGGCGTGAAGGTGGCCATCCTGCTGCTGGCTGCCCTGGGGCTGGGCAGCATGGGGCTGGCCGTCTTTGGCGATGTGGGTGTGACGGTGCTGGCCGTGCTCAATGCCACACGGGCCTTGCGCGGCAAGGCATGAGCCAGGGGCTGGCGCGGCTGCCGAGGCGCATGCCGCTGTGGCGGGGACAGCCCGTGGCGGGGCGATGAATACAGAGGAGGCAGGTACCCATGATGCGGGTGCCTGCCTCCTTTGCTTGCGCTGTAGGTCTGTCGGGGGAGTGCTCAGCGCAGCACTTTCCTGCCGTTGTGGATGTAGATGCCGTGACCTGCGGGGGCGCTGACGCGCTGGCCGCCCAGGGTGTAGAGCGCGTCCTGGCCTGCGCTGCCCTGTGCCCCGGCCGCATGGATGCCTGTGGGTGTGGAGCCTGCATAGGGCTTCATCGTGCTTGGGTCACCGTTGAGGTCGTAGGCAGTCCAGTTGCGGGCCTTGGCAGCAGCCACATCGCTGGTGGTGCACACGTTGTGCTCCTGGAGCTGTCCGTCATTGTCGGTGAAGGTGTTGTCCACCACGATGAACATGCCGGCAGAGGTTGTGGCGCGTGAGGGCAGCGAGTTGACCAGCGCGGTCATGTGCGCGCCCTGTATGCTGTTGCCGTAGCAGTTGAGGTAGTCAAGTGATGTGGACGAGAGGTCGAGTGCGGTGAGCTCGTTGATCTCGCAGCTCAGCAACTCCAGTTTGCTGTTCTGCGCCAGGTTGAGCTCCTTGATGTAGTTGAGCCCGCAGTTGAGCTCGGTGAGGTTGGGCAGGTGGCTCACATCCAGGGCGGTGAGGAAGGAGTAGATGGCGGTGAGCTTCTTGATGTCCCCGTAGATGCGTGCCGTGGGGGAAGTCAGCTTGATGATGAGTCCCTGGCCGTTCCATGAGACAATCTCGGCGCCCTTGAGCACAGGCGCCTCGGCAGGGTTGCACATCTCCACGTTGAAGGACACCGAGCCCGTCTCCTGGCGCGTGAACTCCACGTACTGCTCGGGCAGCTGGTCGTCAGAGCCGTCAAAGGACTTGCCAAATCCCCAGTAGCCACCGTTGATATAGTCCTTCACGCTCCATCCCTTGGCCTTGGCCACCGATGCGTCGTCGGTAGTGCACTCGTTGGCCTCGGGCGTGTCGGCAGGTGCCTGCGAGTCGATGATGAACAGGTAGGGGCTGTTTGTGAGGGTGGGCAGGGACTTCACGAATATCGACATGTACAGCCCCCTGATGCGGTTGCGGTAGCAGTCGATGCGCTGCAGGGACGTGCAGCCAGCCACGGTGAGGGCTGTGAGCCTGTTCTGCTGGCACTTGAGGTTCTGCAGGCTCTCGATGCTGTCGAGGGCCAGTGTCTCTATCTGGTTGCTGGAGCAGTCCAGGTCGGTGAGCAGGGGCTTGTCGCCTGCGAATGTGAGTGCGGTGAGGTCGTTGCCGCTGCAGGTGAGCTTGGTCACGTCGCCGCGTATGACCACGGTTTGCCCGGTGAGCGTGAAGGTCTGCTTGCCCGAGTAGGGAGCCTTCTCGGCCACGCCCTCAAGGTCCAGGTCGCGTCCGCCCGCGCTGATGTCCAGTGTGATGGTCTGCCCTGCCTCGCGTGTGGTGGTGAGCGTGATGGTGCGGTTGCCATAGTCGGGGGTGTAGTCGAGCCCGTAGTAGAAGGTGCCCGTCATGCTTCCCGTGTCGATGCCGCCTGCCCAGTCGCATGTGATCCAGTTGCGCTGTCCTGCCGCTGCCATGTGCTTCATGTAGCAGGCATTTCCCTCGTTCTCGTCGCGTGTGTCCACGATGTAGATGATGCCTTGCGAAGCGTTCTCGTTGTCGGGCAGCGAGGCGATGAGGTCGGTCATTCCATCGGTAATCTTGTTGCTGTACACCTTTACCCAGTTGAGCTTGGGGTTGTGGCTGAAGTCCACTGTGGCAAGTTGGTTGCACCCGGCATAGAAGTCGGTGAGGGCGGGCAGTTGTGCGAGGTCAACGGCTGTGAGGCTGTTGCTGCCGCAGTCCACCTTGGTGAGTTCGCTGTTGGCTTGCCCAAAGGTGAGGGCCGTGAGCTTGTTGCCGGCGCAGTTCAGTTGCCACAGCTTGCTGTTGGCACTCACATCCAGCGTGGTGAGCTGGTTGGCGTGGCAGTCCAGTGTGTTGAGCTCGGCACAGTGTGCCAGGTCCAGTGTGGCAATGCTGTTGTTGTAGCAGCGCAGTATCTGCAGTTCGGTGGCCTTGGTCACGTCCAGGGCTGTGAGCTTGCATCCGTAGCACTCAAGCTCTTCCAGCTTCTTTCCCGAGATGATGATGTCCTGTGTGGGGTCCACCACCTCGTATTCCCCATAATAGACACCCTTCTTCACGCCGCCGCTTATGGTGGCGTCGCTGGTGTAGTTGAGCTGGATGCGCAGTTGCTCGCCAATGGCGGCGGAGGTGCGCATGCGGATTTCCGACTGGGCATGGGCTGCTGTCACGCCTGCGACGCATTGCAGGATGAAGCACAGGAGCCATGCCATTCTGGCACGAAAGGTAATTCTTCTCATAAGCAAACGTATATTAAAAAAGTTCTTTTCGCTTGCAAAAATACACCGAAATGAGAGAATATCCATCATTTTGCTCTGTATAGTTTTTGCTGTTGGCCGATGGGGGCTGCCACTCCTTATATATTACCCCGCACCGGCTTGCTGGTTGTCCCCCATCGGTCCTCAGTCTGCGGTGCCAGGATGGGGGCATGTGGCGGGATGCCTGGTCGGGTCACACCTTGGAGGCGATGTGCCTGCGGTAGATGTCCAGGTGGGCGGTGTCCAGGAGGTCGCTGATGTGCCTCATGCGCTGCTGCTGGGTGACCTGGTCGCTGTCCTGCGCATTGTCCTCCCTGATGCGCATGCTTCCGCAGCCGGTGACGGGGAGGTACTCATACCAGATGACGGGCACCTGGTGCATCCTGCCGTCGCCGCCAAACTTGCTTATGTAGGATATTCTCTGCTCCGAGCGGAAGCCGTGGGCATGCACTGTGATGACCGACTCGTCACCCTCCTGCCGCTGCTGCTCCGTCTTGAGGATGCAGTTGGTCACGCACTGGGGGTGCTTGAAGCGGTCTTGTCCCCAGAAGTTGGCCAGTGCCTCGTGCTCCCAGTATGCGCTGCGGCGAGGCATGTCGCAGCCATAGATGTCCTGTGGTGGGCGTATCTGCTGGTACATGGGCACGCACAGCAGGGGTGCCAGGCTGAAGTAGATGGCACGGAAGTAGGCGGCGTTGGTGGTGAGGAACTCCCTCTCGGCCACATCGTAGTCGAAGTGCCGGTACCGCTCGGGGTTCATGTCGATGTCTATCGACTGCAGATGCTCGGGGATGATGGTGTTGACCATGTGGTTCTTGTCGAAGTCGAAGTCATCGCCGTAGCCGGCCTCCTGGTCCTGCAGGAGCCGCATCATGCTGTTCTGGGCAAGGGGTGTGAAGAGCAGGGCAAACTGCTGGTTGCTGTTGCGGTTGCTGGTGTCGAAGGCCACCTCAAACTCCTCGTTGGTCATCATGGCGAAGTCCCTGCCGCTCAGGTCGCGCGCCTTCCTCCTCAGCGAGTGCCGCTTCCAGCGGAAGGAGAGTGAGCCCTCCTTGCTGGCCAGCCCGCTCTGCTTGCGGTAGAATGTCAGGTCGGGGGCGGCGGTGTTGCCGTAGATGAGGCGTGTCTTCTCGTAATACTCGGGGTAGGGGGCCGTGACGGTGGCGGTGAGCGTCTGCGAGTGGTGCACGGTGTGAACCTTCCCGTCCGACCCTCGCTCCTGCGTGGTCCAGTGGATGGTCTTGTGTCCCACATACGTCTTGGTGCCCATCACCATCTTGCGGGTGCGGCACAGGACAAACGGGTTGCCGTTGATGAGGCCCGAGTGGGAGTAGATGACCGACCGCTCCCTGTTGAACGACTCGTCCCATCCATACACCTCCTTCAGGTCGGCCAGCCGCTGGGTGGTGAAGTAGGGGTCAAACTCCAGGCGCGGCACAGTCTGGCTCATCATGCGTGTGAGCACGTCCCAGTCGTAAAGGCGGTTGAGCGGCGCCATCTGCTTCCAGGCTTCGTCGCGGTAGCCATCGGCTTTCTGCTGTAGCCGGTCGCGCTCGCCCTTCAGCCGCTTGAGGCGCGGATGCACCAGGATGAAGAGCAGCGCCAGTGCCAGCAGCACGCCGGCCGCTATGGCAATGACCGCTTCGGTGGGCAGCTCGGCATACATGAGCAGGGCACACAGGACACCGCCCGCCACCACGAGCCACAGCGCCACGCACAGGGCGGTGGTCCAGCCTATGCTCGACTTTATCGAGCGCAAGGCTTTCTCTGCCTCATACAGGTACTTGCAGGTGGCGTGGTTGGCCTCCACATCCACCCTGGCCTCGGCCGCGAGTGCGGCAAATGTGTCCCTGGCGACCTGCTGGAAGCGGTCGCGGAACACGCTCACATACTCCTCCAGCGGGTCGTAGATGTCCTCTGCCATGGTGGTGCGCTCAGAAGAACTTGCCCCTTGCGGCCTCGCGTGTCTCGGCCGACGCGGTGAAGGGGATGCGTGTGGTGTAGCCCTGCCTGGCGGCCACTATCATCTTGGTGGGCCAGGCGAACAGGTCGGTGTTCCACTGTGTCACGCGGCTGTTGTACACGGTGCGGGCGGCGGTGATCTCGCGTTGCAGATAGCTGTTCTGCTGCATGGCGTCGGCGATGGCCTGGTGTGCCTTCAGTTCGGGGTAGGCTTCCACCTGTGGGAAGAGCCGTCCGCACGCCGCATTCAGCTGGCTGTTCACGTCGCTGCGGTTCTGCTCGCTGATCTTCCCGCTGCGCAGGGCGGCCACGGCAGTCATCACCTCCTTGTCCAGGCTCACGGCCTTCTCCACCAGCCCCGCCACGTTCTGCAGTATCTGCACACGCTGCTCCAGGTAGTTGTCGATGTTGGAAGCCTCGGCCTGTATGCGCTGCTCGAGCTTGAGGAAATAGTTGCGTGCCGAGATTTTCATGAAGATGAATGTCACGCCTGGCAGCACCCCGGCCGCGCATCCGGCGATGGCCACCAGCGCGGGGTTGGGCATGGACTGCCACGCGAGTGCCACATACACGAGCACCGCGATGGGAATCACGGTCCACAGCGCTATCTCAAACAGGGTGGACCTGAAGGTGATGGTGACCGGAAGCTGGCGGTCGATGACGTGCACGTCACGTCCTTGGTTGTTGATGGGACCAGTGGTCTCGTCCAGAAGGTTGGCCATAGCGGAATCTTTTTGTAGTTGTTGTTTGTTGTCCTTGATGGGGAGGGCAGGGTCTGGCATGCGCCCGGCTTGCCAGCCTGCAGCCTGCCGCCTTGCAAATGTAGGATGATTTGGCCAATGCTCAAAGGAAATCCCCGACTTTTCGGGGCGGCATGCCCAGGAGGGAGACACAAGGCATGGGGTGGCTTCCGGTCATTTCCTCCAGTCAGCCCGCACAGCCTCCCCTGCCCGTTCACCCGTCAGGGGCCGTTCCCCTGCTTGCCTGGCAGGCGTGGTGGGGCAGAGCCCTGGTAAACAGATAGCCCAGGGGATTGCCCTGGGCTATGATGTGGTGGACTCAAAGGTCGCCGGTGACAGGCAGGAGGCAACAAGCCTCCTACGGCTACTTGGTGGTGATGACCACGATACACTTGGGAGCCTGCTTGGCATCCTTGGAGTACTTGATGTAGTCAGAGTCCTGCTTGTCCTTGATGACTTTTATGGAAGCAACCTTTGCCGACGGCAGTCCCTTGATGCTCGCATAGGGCACCGTCTTGCCATCGAGCACAAACAGCGCGCCCTCGCTTGAGCCTACATGGATGACCTCGGAGGTGGAGGTGACCGCCTTGCCCTCGCCTGCTTCCACTCTCTCTTGCGTGCTGATCACTTGCACCTTGGCAATTTCCCGGCCTTTCGTGTCGTATGCCGAGGTGATGATGGCGTGGATGTTGTGCTCGGGGTCTATCGTGTAGTTGACGATAGTCTTGCCCTTGAGTTGCGAGCCATCGAAGTTCTCCACCTTCTTGCCGTCAATCACATAGGTGGCCTTGACGGGCTGCTGTGCGCTCGCGGCGGCAAAGACGAATGCTGCCATGAGCATGGATAGAATCATTCTCTTCATATTAAATAGGGTTTTAGAAGTGTGTCTGTTGGGATGTCTGCTTGATGGAGGAGCCGCTGGGGGTCAGTTCCAGGGTAAAGGCGCCGCCGTCGGAGGTGCTTACCGTGAAACTGCCGTTGGCGGGTGATACCGCCAGGTCGGTTTCCTCGGGAGTCATGTCGGCCAGCATGAGGATGGTCTCTATCATGTCCGAGGCATCGGTGTCCTCTGCCTGGGCCTTCTGGGACGCCTCGTGCTTGCGGCTCTCCTGCCTGGGCTGCTCGTGGGCGGCCGCTGGGGCATCGGCATGGCGTGGCATGGCCTTCGCCACCTGGGGCGCAGCCTTGGCCACAGTGGGGGCTTCTGCACGCTCCTGCACCCTCGCCACACGGGCCGTCTCGCTGCCTGTGGCGGGAGCAGGTCCGTCGCCGTCTGCCTGCCTCCAGGGCTGCCACACAAGCAGCGCCATGGCCGCCGCCGCGCAGATGGCCGCCGCAAGTGTCCAGATACGGGCACCTCCCGTCCTCGGCCTCTGCACGGCGCCCAGCAGCGCATCGGTCTCTTCCTCGCTGAAGTCGTAGGCACTGGTCTTGAAACTCCTGAACATTGCCTGGTACTCCAGCCACTCGGCAGGGATGTCGTGGGACTCACAGAAATACTCGGTGAGGGTCTGCTCCTCCCCTTCTGTGGTCTGCCCCTCGAGGAACTTCCCCAGCAGTTCCTCTATATACGCTCTTGTCTGCTTCATAAGTCCGCTCCTTTCATATTCCTCATCAGTTCCTTTCGTGCCTTGCTCACCATGCCTCGGACCGAGGACTCCGATGTCCCCATTATCCTGGCGATGTCGGCGTATGAGAGATTCTCCACGTTTCTCATCCTCAGTATCGCGCGGTACTTGTCGCTGAGGGCATGGATGCTGCGGTGCAGCAGGCGCAGTCCTTCGCTGGCCTCCATCTGCGCCTGTGGGCTGTCGTGTACGGCGATGGCCCTGGCCTCCTCGATGGGTGTGGTGCATTGGGTCTTCCGCAGCATGTTCAGCGACACGTTTCTGCACACCACCGAACCCATGTTCCTCATCTTCACGGCATCGCAGATGCGCTCCCTTGCCACCCACAGCCTGATGAGGGTCTCCTGTGCCGCATCCTCGGCATCCTGGGCATTGCAGAAGTAGTGCCTCGCCTGCCGAAGCAAGTCCTTCTGCAGCTCTCGGGCATTGTCTGTAAACTCGTTCAGTTCCATTCTGCTTCTGTGGTACTTCTGATAAGATAACACGGATATGCTGCTTTCGCTACCGGGAAACGGACTTTTTTTCATCTTGCTCCCACGAATTTCCCCTTGCATGCCACACCAGGGTAGCTCGAAGCCCTGTTGGCCCAATGTCACAGGGCATTGGCAGTCCCGCAGCGGCGCCCTGTGGCAGTCCCTATAAGGGGAGAGAGCAGATAAGCCAAGATGCTTATCTGCTCTCTCCTGATGTGGACCAGCTAGGGCTTGAACCTAGGACCTCCAGATTATGAGGCCAATAGAATGATAGTCCGTGATATCCTTCTATAGTGAACCTTTATTGATTATCAATGAGTTCTCTCTATTTGATATTTTGTGGCATGCCATTGAGTATCCCTGACTCAAACAGTTTGTTTACGCATTGTTTACGCAGAACTATAGATTTATTGGAGCTATAATTACAGTTGTCATGGAATCCATAAAAGTTAAAATTCTCAAACATTCAAGATAGAAGTGCACAGTTTTAGCAAATAGAGAGTGTCCCTCCCCGATGAGGTGCAGACGTTCTTGAAGCGCAGCGGAAAGGCTGTCTGCAC
>JBNMJN010000079.1:0-11221 GCA_050873805.1 Prevotellaceae bacterium
GGAATCTCGCATCCGCGAGATGGAGGAATCTCGCATCCGCGAGATGGAGGCTTATCTAAAAGTCTCTGGATTTGAAAATTGTGAATTGACGGAAGAAGAAAAAGAAGCATTAGTCTCTTTGCAAGATAAGAAGTTCTTGGATTTTAAGATAAATGAGCTATTTGACATAAACACAGGAAGAGATATTATAATAGGTCGAGTGCAAGATGGCACAATTCCTTTGGTAAGTCATCAGCATAATAATAATGGAATATCAAAGAGTATAAAGAAACTGGACGGAAGAAGATTATTTGAGCATGATAAGACAATTGCACTGGCAGATAGAGGCGTATTTTATGCAACGACACAGATAGAAGATTTCCATATTGGTACAAGAGTGAAAGCCTTGGTATTTAAAGATGGAGCTAAGACAGAAGAAGTGCGTTTGTTCTTTGTTATAGCAATAAATATGCTTCAGGTATTTTTTACAGATTATTTGGTGAATGCGACGGACAAATTGCCACACTTGCAAATAAAGCTTCCAGTCACATCTGATGGCAAAATAGACTATCATTTTATGGAGGTTTACATCCGTGCCATAGAGAAACAGACAATCCAAAGAGTAAAAGATTGGCGTTCCAAAGAGATAAAGGCGACAATGGATATTTTGAAAGATGAGACCGATAGGTCCTCTTTGCAACCATTGTTTAGCCCGAAACACTACGAAATGCCAGAAGATGATGGCTCGATGATGGTTGCTGACAATATATTCATTCCATATAGTGTAGAAGTAAGACTTTGGAATACAAAACGAGAAGACTTGTTTAAAGTCAATCTTGATTTGCTCCTTATGTATGCCATTGCTCCTTCTGCTCGTCACAAAACAGAATCTTCAGGTAAAATTGCGTTAGGAATAAAAGAAACAAATTTGGCGGCAGAAGCTGTAAAAGCATTCAAGAGCGTTCGCTATATCATGTTCCATTATTGGAAGAATAGTGAGGCTACGCCTTTTGAATTGACTGCACCTACTCGACTTGTGGAAAAGCAAGACATTCCAGAAGGGTTCTTGATAAGGCAAGAAAAGGATGCCAAGCAGTACTTGCTCATAGAGTACAATTCAGACAAACCGACAGAGTTAGGAGAGTATGACATACTGAAAACACAGAGAAAAGGCAGTAGTAGGTACATTCCTTTTGTGTGTAAGGTAGAAAACATAAAGGTTGGCGATAATGACAGACAAAAATAAGCAACTATATCTTGACTTCGAAGCCTACGAGCGTGTGGCAGAGCCACATAAGCGTGAGAGGGCTTCGGCATGGCGCACGGCTATCGGTCTGCAGGATGTGGACGGACTGAGGGTTTCTGACTATCTGAAAGAGACGGCTGCCAAGCATATTGAGGGCGATATTACTATCGATGATGTGCGTGAGCAGTTGAAGTCTTACTATGTAAATAAAACTACTCATGACGAGGACGATGCCGAAAAGGAAGAGGCCGACCGTGTGGCTGCCAATATAGCCAAGCTACTGAGCGAGCAGTCTTTCTCCTTTACAGCATTGGAGTTCTTCAATATACATAGGCACTTGTTTGAGGGGGTATTCAAACATGCCGGTGAGGTGCGCCCCTATGACATCAGCAAAAAGGAATGGGTGTTACAGGGCGATAGCGTTGTGTATGGGCGTGCGGCCGACATCATGATGGCGTTGCGATATGATATTCAGCAAGAAAAGGACTTTAGTTATAAAGGACTTTCAACGGATGATGTTATCAATCATATCGTTGACTTCGTTACCTTGTTGTGGCAAAACCATCCGTTTCGCGAGGGCAATACAAGGACGACGGCGGTGTTCATCATCAAATATCTGTGCTCTATCGGATTCAAGGTGGACAATGATTTGTTTGCCGACAACTCTTGGTACTTCCGCAATGCCCTTGTTCGTGCGAATTATCGTAATCCATCAAAGGGTATTGAGCCCAACAAGTCTTTCCTCAACAGATTCTTCCGCAATTTGATGCTGGGCGAACATCATGAACTGAAAAACCATTATATGCAGATTGGTTATGCAGATGTTGCCGACCCCCATACAAGTACCCATACATGTCTTGACGAATCGATATCAAAGTTATCTGAAAATATAAAGCGATTGATTATTGCGATAGGTACAGATGAAAAGAGTGTAAAGGAAATGATGGGGGCTGTTGGACTGAAAAACCGCCCCAACTTCCTTGAATATTCTCTTATGCCAACCATTACTGAAGGCTTGGTAAAGATGAAATATCCCAACTCGCCTCGTCATCCTCGCCAAAAGTATCTTCTGACGGTGAAAGGACTGGCGGCATATGGGGAATTGGAAAAATGATGTTATTTTTTAAAACTAATCAAGATTGCAACATGGATTTATCACGTCACTTCATTTTGCTCGGTGGTAAGCCAAGGACTATGCAAATAGACACCATCAAAAGAAATGAGGTCAACGGCTACAGGGTGCGGTTTAAGAATTGTGATAGGAGCTATAACTATGGTAAAGCCAAGGTCGTATGGCTCAGAAATCCAGAGTGGCTTGATCCTGCACATTGCAAAGTCTTGATAAATAGATTGCGGCAACATAATGTAACGGAGATATGGAAATTTGCTTGTGGCACACAAAACTATTGGCGTATAGTGCATAGTAATGGCTATGTGCAAGAAGGTGACGATAACAAAATTGTGATTGCGACATCTTGCCTTGCCGAAGCGACAAGCAGAGATGTTTTCGCATACTTGAAGAATGTAGCCCTCATCAATCCTCTTGGCAAGGAAAAAGAAGGCAATGGTATCTTGGCTGATATGTATGACAAAGTGGATTTTGTGGACACGAATTCTGCTGCGGCATGCTATCTTAATCCAAAAGAGCATAGCCCAAGATGCATGGAACATGGCTATTTGATTTATCCTTTTGGATGTAATGCAAGTCAAAAGAAAGCTGTTGCTGCTGCTTTTGAACATCAGCTGAGCGTGATACAAGGTCCTCCTGGAACAGGCAAGACTCAAACCATACTGAACATCATTGCCAACATTGTCTGCCAGGGGAAGACCGTGTTGGTGGTGTCCAACAACAACTCGGCAACAACCAATGTAATGGAGAAGTTGGAAAAGTATGGCACCTCATTTATTGTGGCTCCACTTGGAAGCAAGGAGAATAAAGAGGCGTTTATCGCCAACCAACCATCTATTCCTTCTGAATGCTGCGATTGGGGAATTTCCATGTCTGATTCTCTGAGTATTAAACGGAAGTTGCACACAACTTTGCAACAGCTTGACAAGGTGTATGACTTACAAAATGAGCGGGCAGGATTGTTACAGGAGCAGCAAGCTGTTGAGCTGGAGTGGAAACACTTCTGCATGGATAATAAATTAGACCAGAATACGGTTGGGCGAGACCACATAAGTTCCAAGCGTGTCATATCGCTATGGCTGAGATTTCAGGCCTATGCTAATGGAGAGAAGCCAGAACCTACCAATTGGCTTTCCAAATGGAAAGACAAGATAAAATGGTGGTGGATGAAGTGGGTTTGCAGGCATAAGTTGCATATTGTTAGTTTGTTTGACAAGAATGACCTTACACCGCTCATCAAGGAATTGCAAGCACTTTACTACCAAAACCGACTTGAAGAAATAAAGCATAGGATAACTTGCATAGAAAGCAGTCTGGCTGCGTATGACGCAAAAGGCTTGACTGATACTTTGACAGACCTATCTATGTCACTGTTCAAATCAACTTTGTGTGCCCACTATGCAAAGCATGAACGTATGACTTTCGCCGACACCAAAGATATGCGAAGGCATGGAAATGATTTTATGCAGCAATATCCGGTAGTTCTGAGCACCACTTTTTCTGCTCGCTCGTGTATTTTTACGGACAAGCCCTTTGATTACATCATTATGGACGAGGCTTCACAAGTTTCAATAGACACTGGAGCCTTGGCTCTGACTTGTGCAACTAATGCTGTTATCGTTGGAGATACGCTGCAACTTCCAAATGTAGTGACAGATGAAGACAGGCTGAAACTTGATGCTGTTATGAAACAATACAACATCGCAGAAGGATATGACTGTGCTAAATACAGCTTTTTGCAGTCAGTACTGGAGGTGATAAGCAAAGTGCCAGAGACGTTGCTGAGAGAACATTACCGTTGCCATCCTTGCATTATCAACTTCTGTAACCAAAAGTTTTATGGCGGCAACTTACTCATTATGACTGAAGATAAAGGCGAAGAAGATGTTCTTACTGCCATAAGGACCGTCAAGGGCAACCATGCCGTCAATCATTATAATCAGCGGGAGATTGATGTAGTGAAGGAAGAGGTCATGCCTGCTCTGAAAGATTATGACAGTATAGGCATTGTCACCCCGTACAATAATCAGGTTGATGCTTTCAATCGACAGATGGTTGGAATTAAGGCTGGTACCATTCATAAATATCAAGGTCGTGAGAATGATGCCATCATTATGAGTGTGGTGGACAGTCAGATTACAGACTTTGCTGATGATGCCAATATGCTGAATGTGGCTGTGTCAAGGGCAAAGAAGAAATTCTGCTTGGTAATGACTGGCAATGAGCAGGAAAAACATGGCAATATTATGGATTTGCTCGATTACATCGCATACAATAATTGTACTGTAACTGAAAGCAAGTTGGCTTCTATTTTTGACTATCTTTATGGTCAATACACAGAACAACGCATAGCCTTTCTAAAGGAAAATCCTCAGATTTCTGAGTATGTGTCAGAGAACTTGACTTATGCCATGCTCAATGAGGTGATTTCTTCTGACTCGCGCTTCAAAATTCTCAAAGTGTTTTGTCACGTTCCTCTGCGCCAAGTTGTGAAAGATACTTCCCTTATGAACAAAGACGAGTTGGAATATGCGGCCAATTACAGCACCCATTTGGACTTCCTGCTTATCAATAGAGTTACCAAACATCCTATACTTGCCATTGAAACGGATGGCTATACATACCATAATGACCAAACGATGCGACATCAACGCGACTTGATGAAGGATCATATAATGTCGAGCTACGGTCTTCCGTTGTTGAGACTTTCTACTAAAGGGAGTGGTGAAAAAGAGAAAGTACTTTCAATTTTACAACAATTGGCATAAATACCCACTTCTGCCTACGCAAAAACGGTCACAATCGATTCGTATCGAGAGTGACCGCAAACAAGAAAAGCGCTCGGTGTGAGCGCTTTAACTATAGAATGTGAGATTTGTTGAGTGTTCATAATCGGCAATCACTTGCCGATGCAAAATTTGCTGAAGATGGATTGTAGGACATCTTCTGAGGCTATGGTGGTGCCTGTGATTTCGGCAAGGTGATGGATGCAGTCACGCAGATCCTGGGCCACAAGGTCGGAAGGTATGGAGGCAGATATGCCCTCAAGCACTCGGGTGATGGACTCATAGGCTTTCTTGAGAGCCTGGTAATGGCGCACATTGGATACTATGGTGTCGTTCTCCTGGATCTCGGGGATTGCCGACTCGCGCACAAGAGCCTCCTTGAGCAGGGGAAGGCCATCGCCCGTGATGGCGGAAATGTGAAACTGCATGCCGGCATTCCTCTTGTGATAAAGGAAGGACGAACTGGGCAGGGAGGCATCACACTTGTTGATAACCCTGAGTACCTTCTGTTCAGCACGGAAGCGCACGTCGGGAAATGGCACGCCGTCCTCGGTGAGCAGGATGATAATGCGGGCGCGCTCGGCAGCCTGCAGGGTGCGCTCTATGCCTAATTTCTCTATCTGGTCGCGTGTCTTGCGAATGCCTGCGGTGTCGATGAAACGGAAGGTGATGCCTTGTATTTGCACTATGTCCTCGATCAGGTCGCGTGTGGTGCCCTGTATGTTGGACACGATGGCCTTGTCATCACCCAGCAGATAGTTGAGCAGAGTGCTCTTGCCCACGTTGGGGGCACCGATGATAGCCACGGGAATGCCTGTCTTCAGGGCATTGCCAGTCTGGAAGGAGTCGGTGAGTGACTGGATGCGGTCTCTGACCTCAATGGCAACGCTGGTGAGTTCGCTGCGATTGGCAAACTCCACCTCCTGGTCGGAGAAGTCGAGCTCCAGTTCCAGCAATGAGGCCAAGTGCAGCAACTTGTCGTGGAGGCGGTTCAACTCTCCACTGAATTGTCCGCGCATCTGGCTCATGGCCATCTGGTGTGTGGCCTTGTTGGTGGAGGCAATGAGGTCGGCTACGGCTTCTGCCTGTGACAGGTCCATCTTGCCATTGAGGAAGGCGCGTTGGGTGAACTCTCCAGGCAGGGCCTGCCGGGCTCCCTTCTCAATCAGGAGTTCCAGGATGCTCTGGATGATGTATGGGCTTCCGTGGCAGCTAATCTCGGTGCTGTTCTCGCCTGTGTAGCTGTGAGGAGACAGAAAGACAGACACCAGCACATCGTCCACGTCGCCAGTCCCGTTGCTTATCTTTCCATAGTGCAGGGTGTGCGAGGGCTTGCCAGTCAGGTCTCTGCTGAATACAGAGTCGGTGATGGTGATGGCATCTTGCCCGCTTACTCTTATTATTGCAATGGCACCGCCTGGTGCTGTTGCCAGTGCGCAGATTGTGTCCTTTTCACTCATTCTGTCCAGTTTTTATGGTTTTATGTTTCGCGGTTGTGGTAGGTGCGACTGTATGACCGTAATGGGGTAGAACTGTGTTCATTCTTCCTTATAACTCATCTCATGTGAAAGTAGTCTGTAGTCAATGATGGCCTCGCGTGTCTTCCTCTGCCCGTAGCGTATGATGCGCTCAGCCTGGTCATAGTCGGCATCGAACCTGTTGACAGGAATCTCCACCAGTATGTCGGGCTTCTGCCTTTCCAGTGCCAGTTGGCTCAGCTGCACGATAGACATGGAGAAGGCATCGGCCAGGAGGCTGATGTGGTTGTTTTCCAGCCCTTGCACATTGGGCAGATACCTTTGCAGGCCCTTGTCACGCTCGGCGAGCAGAATCCTCTCCGCTCTCTCCCTCATGGCCTCAATATGGCTTGATGCGGGTGCGTTCACGTTTACAGCCACCAGCAGGTCGCCCTCGTGCCGCTTCACGCGGTTGAGCGGAAGCGGGTTCACCAGTCCGCCGTCCATCAGGATGCGTCCCTTGTCCATCACAGGCTTGAAGAAGGATGGAAGTGAGATGGATGCCCGTATGGCCTCATACAGGCTGCCGTGGTCAAACACCACCTCCCTCTGGTTCTTGATGTCGGCAGCCACCGCGCAGTAGGGGATAGGCAGATGCTCGATACGCACGTCGGGCACTATCTGTCTCATGGCATCCAGCACCCTGTCGGCATTGGCCAGGTGAGTACGGCTCAGTGTGATGTCGGCCAGTGAGAGCACTTGCCACTTGGTGAGCGTCTTCAGCCACCTGCTCACCTCATGCAAGTGTCCTGCGGCATACATCCCTCCCACAAGCGCGCCCATGGATGTTCCTGCTACCGAGGTGACCTTGAAGCCCTGGACTTCCAGTTCCTCAATGGCTCCTATGTGGGCATAGCCTCGTGCTCCCCCGCTTGAGAGCACCAGTGCCGCCTGCCTTTTCACTCTGTGAATCATGCGCATCCTTGTGAGATTCTTCTTGTGTGGCTGTCTTCTGGCAAGCCAGGCTCGTCAGCAGTCCTGCAGTAGAATGTCATCCACGGCTGCGGCCACCCCGTCCTCATCGTTGCTCAGGGTTACATGGTCGGCAGCCTCCAGCACTTCCTTCTGTGCATTGGCCATGGCAACCCCCATTCCCGCATAGCGTATCATGCTCAGGTCATTATAGCCATCGCCGCAGGCCATCAGGTCCTCGCGTCTGTAGCCAATTTTTTTCAGGAAGGCATCCAGGCACACGGCCTTGTCTATGCCTAGCGGTAGCAGTTCCAGGAAGAAAGGCTCGCTCCTATACACGCTCATCGCTCCCTTCATGTGTTCTGCAATCTCCTGCTCCAGCACAGCCAGTTTCTCGGGCTTGCCCACGATGAGGAATTTGGGCTCGGGAAAATTTATCTCCCGCAGGAAGTTGTCCACCTTGCGCAGCCCCATGCCATTGAGCCTGGCCTCGTAGCGCACATATTCGTCCTCAATGTCCTCGCAGGCTATGTCGTTGCCCAGATAACTCAGGATGTTGAAGTCCAGGGTGCTTCCCTTGGAGTAGAGGTAGGGGTAGAGGCTCATGTCCAGCGTGCGCTGCATGAGGGTCTCTCCTGTGGCGCAGTCGATGACCGCCCCTCCGTTGAAGGCCAGGATGTATCCGCCATACTTCCGCAGTTCCAGCTGGTCGGCTATGGGCTTGATGCCAAATGGGGGGCGGCCGCTGGCCAGGACAATCTTCAGTCCTTGCTGCTGTGCCCGCAGGAGTGTCTCTCGCGTGCGTGGCGTAATCTTCTTCTCGCTATTGGTCAGCGTGCCGTCCAGGTCCAGTGCCAGTATCTTGTATCTTAGTGCCATTTTTCTTATGTGTGTGCTAACGGAATGCAAATTTAAGCATTTTCGCTGAAAGTCCACTGCTGCTTGTCTGACTGTGTTGCATGAGAAATGGAGCCTGGGGGGAAGTGCTCCTGTCCAGGAATCATCCTGTGGTCGCGGACAGGCGTGAAAATCCGGCTATCCAGTATATAAAAACTCGGACTGCAGTCCGGGCTAAGTTGGACGAGAGTCCAGACTGGCATAAACTGCAAAGTAATAAGGCTTGCTTTAGGAGTCCATGAATCCAGCCTTTCTCTGACGGAGAAGTTCCTATCTCCTCAGCACAGGCATCCCGTCCTCAAACGTAATGGGAATCCACAGGTGACGGCTGTCACTCAAGTGGCTTGGATTCCAGATGTCGGCCATGAACACATAGTCTGCTCCACGGAACAGCCGCTTCTCGGCTTTCGTCTCTACCTTATATATATAAGTCCCCTGTGCGCCAAAAGTCTTGCTGGCTCCATCACCTCTGCATGGATTGGGCAATTGTTCCCAGGGGCCAAAGATATTCTTTGCCCTGAACATGCGCGCTGCATTGGGTGCCCAGCCCGTGCATCCACTGGTAATCATCCAGTAGGCGCCATCCTGCTTGAAGATGGTGGGAGCCTCGTTCATGCCTCCCGCAGCCACACGCACATAGGAGCCATTGTGCTCCAGGTAGTCATCCGTAAGCTGGGCTATCTGTATTGTGAGATTGTCCTCGGAGGAGTAGATGTGGTAAGCCTTGCCGTCATCGTCCACAAAGATGGTCATGTCGCGTGCCATCTGTCCGCCCTGCAGGTCGCGTATGGTGAACATGCCTCGCTCTATATGCCTGCGCCACTCTGGTGTCCACCATTTTGAGGTTTCTGGCGCATGCAGTTTCTGGCGCAGGTAGGTGCTGTCGGTCTGTACAAAGCCTATGGGATATACGCCTGCGTTGACGCGCCCTGACTGGATGAAGTGGAAGGGGCCAAGCGGATTGTCGCTCACAGCCACTGCCGCGCGGGCTGCTCCATAGCCCTGTCCCTTCAGCTCCAGGTGCATCCACATGACGAACTTTCTGGTAAGCGCATTGTACAGCACTTTAGGCCGCTCTATGATGCAGCCGCCCTCGATGTCGCTTCCTGGCTCGTTGCTTACGGGCAGCACCAGGCCGTGATTGGTCCAGTCGCGCAAGTTCTTCGAGGTGAGGCAGCTCACCCCAAACGAGCTGTAAGGTTTGCCATCCACCGAGCGGCTCTCGCCATACCAGTAGTAGGTGCCTTTATGATGGATGATGTTGCCCCCATGGGCATTGATGTGCTTGCCCGTGTTGTCTTTCCATAATCCCCCGTCCATGGGAGCCGTCATGTTCACTTTGGGCTTTCCGAAAGCTTTCACAAGCCGCTTGTACTCCTTGGGCGAGATCTGGATTACCGTACCATGACGTGGAGTGAATGCCCCCGATGTCTTGGTATCGGCCGCCCAGTGGAATGAACGCAGGTCGTGCGAGCGTGTGAACTGGTAATGCCCTGCCATGTAGCAGTCGTACATCAGGCACCAGCCACCGTCTGTGAGTGGGAACACACCGGCCCCCTCCACATTGTCACTTGTCTGCTCGCAGAAGCCGTCGAGCAGTGTCCACGACTGTGGGTTGTGCAGGTCGCGGAACACATATTGCCGTATGCCCTTGTGTGCCCCGTCCTGCTCTGTCTTGAAGAAGAGGTGGTACTCGCCGTCCTGGTCCTGCACGATGTCTGTGTCGATAGCAGGGGCATGGAAGTCGAAAAGCACTTGCGGATTGCCTTCCAGGTCGGTGAAGTCAGCATTGGCATAGGCCCAATATACGCGGTCGTAGGGGATGCTTCCGTCATTGCTGAGCAGCGAGAAATACACCATGTACCTGCCAGCCTGCTCATCATAGATGGTTTGCGGGGCCCATACGCGTGTGACGCTGGCAAAGTGCGTGCCGGCATACTTCTGCGGGAAGTGTACCGTGTGGTGCTGCCAGTGTATGAGGTCGCGTGACTTCAAGAGCACGATACCCCTGTTGCTGTCCCAGCCCAGTGAGGAGCGCATGTCGGTGGCTACCATCAGGAACTCGCCACCTGGTGTGCGCAGGATATGGGGGTCACGCACGCATCCTGTGCGTGCAATGGAGTCGGAGGCCAGTACGGGCTTCCCACCATTGAGTGGGGAGTAGCAGAAGCCGTCATCGCTCACGGCATACATGATTTGCTCCTGCTCGGGATTGTTGCCAGTGAAGTAGGCAAAGAGGTACTTGTCTCGGGCATTGGTCACCAGTGCTGTCGCAAGCAATGCTGCGACTGTCAGCGAGCGTTTGGAAAGCATTCAGCTTGATTTCTTAAGGGTGTTCCTGTATTCTTTCCTGTCATTCACTTGTCAGTCTCCTGACGGTGTCAGCCTCAAGCCCAGTGGCCGCAGCTATCATCTCTATGCTTGCTCCAATGGAAACCATGCGACGTACTGTATCTGCTTTCTCCTGCTCTACACCTTCTGCACGTCCTTCTGCACGTCCTTCTGCACGTCCTTCTGCACGTCCTTCTGCACGTCCTTCTGCACGTCCTTCTGCCAGCCCTCTCTCTCGTCCTTCTGCCAGTCCTCTCTCTCGTCCTTCGGCCAGTCCTCTCTGTCGTCCTTCATTCAGCCCATCCTCTCTTGCGCCTTCCAGTACCGACAGGGTGTCCCGGTACTTCCTGAGTCCCTCGTCATACTTCATGCGGTCATGCTTTGAGAGCGATGCCACATCTGCTATCTGCTCCAGCCGCTGGAA
>JBNMJN010000080.1:0-11104 GCA_050873805.1 Prevotellaceae bacterium
CGCACCGTGCTGCATCCGCCAACGCACCGTGCTGCATCGGAAGCAGGAGGCTTCCGGGCACTGGCGAGAAACAGTCCAGGCCGCTCCTCCCTACGGGAAGAAGCGGCCTGGACAGAGTATCAATTCCAAGGGATGGCTTCTGCTGCAGCCTATGCCCCTGGCTCATTGCCGTGGGATGGCGGCTCGGCAGAACCTGCGCATGCCCGCGCCCTGCAGGCAGGGCTGGACGGCTCAAGCCTGCCCCTTGCGCGAGCGGCGACAGGCGAGCAGCACACACACGAGAGCCAGGATGGCGAGCAGAGCCAGGGCCACATAGGCAACAGCCTCGGTCACATGCACGCTCTTGGGGTCGAAGCTCATCACTATCTGGTGCTTGCCAGCCGGGATGCGGATGGCGCGCAGCACATAGTCGGCACGCCCCACAGGAGTCTCCTGGCCATCTACCGTGCAGGTCCATCCGGGGTAGTAAATGTCGCTGAAGACGATTACACCACCCTTGGCCGACGTGGCCTCGTAGGCCAGGCGGTTGGCCTCATAATCTGTGAGCGTCACGCGCGCCGTGCTGTCCGGGGCTGCCTGGTTGCCCAGGATGTCCTGGAAACGGCGGTCGGCCACAGCAGTGTGCTTGGGATTGAGGCTGTGCAGCGCGGCCAGTTCAGCATCGGCATCCTGCACATACTGCACAGCATCCACATACCAGGCATTGCCTGCCGCCCATGGGTTGGCCACAGGAATCTTCCTGCCATCCTGGGTGCCCACGATGATCCAGCGGGTGTTGAGCATGTTGAGCACGGGCAGCAGGCTGTCGCCATTGCACTGCCCAAGGTCACCGCGCGTGTTGACAATGGCGGTGTTGGCACGGCCCAGCTCCTTCTGGATATGCTCCTCGATGAGTTCCTGGTAGCGGCGCAACTTGGCAGGATGGTAGCCGCCTATGCTCTTGTGGTAGTACGAGGTGGTGTTGTCATTGAAGGTGCTCACGGTCAGGTTGGCCACACGGTCGTATGCCCCGCCGTCGGCTTGCAGTATCAGGCTGTCGGCCCCGGTGGGCTGCAGGGCCTGCTGGGCGGCCGAGGGCATGGTAAACATGCCGTCGTTGAGGTACCGCTTGTTCACTCCCCACATGTCGGCCAGGCACAGGACTATCAGGCACACCACCATGGGCGTCTCCCTGATGCGCTTCCAGCGGTAGGCCACGAGCACCAGCGTGCCCACGCCCACCACGATGAAGCTGCGCATGGCATCGGCCGTGAACATCGCGCGGCGCATCTCGCTCATGTTGCGCAGGATGTCACCGGCTATCTGCTGGGGGATGTAGCCGGCCTGCACATACTGGTCCATGTAGGTGCGGTCGGCGGTGGAGAGGTACTCGCCAAAGAATGTGTCGGGCATCAGCCAGAAGAGCAGGGCCACGCCTCCCGTGAGGGCAAAGCTCAGGGAGAGGTAATGCCTGCGGGGGAAATGCCACCGCTCCGTGCGCCCCTCCAGGCAGGAGGGCTGCTCCACCAGGGTCTTGAGGGCGAGCATGGCCAGCAGGGGAATGGTGAACTCGGCGATGACCAGTATGCTGGCTACGGTGCGGAACTTGTCGTACATGGGCACGTAGTCGAGGAAGAAGTCGGTAAAGCCCATGAAGTTCTTGCCCCAGGAGAGCAGGATGCTCAGCACCGTGGCCGCCAGCAGGCACCACTTCATGGGGCCCTTGACGATGAAGAGGCCCAGCACGAAGAGCATCAGCACAAAGGCGCCAACATATACTGGGCCGCTTGTGCCTGGCTGCTCGCCCCAGTACTGGGTGAATGCCTGATACACGGGAGCATAGGTGCTGTTGGCATGCTTCATGGCTGTCTGGCTGGCAGCAAGGGGCACGCTGGCCCCGCCCTTGGTGTTGGGCACGAGCAGCGTCCAGGTCTCGCCCAGTCCGTAACTCCACATGGTGATGTAGCTGCGCTCCAGCCCGCTGCCCGTCTGGTCGGCAGGGTCCTTGGTCTTCTGCGTAAGCTCGCTCTTGCCGCGCATGCTTTCCTTGCTGTACTCCCAGGTGTGGTACAGGTTGCTCAGGTTGACGGCCACACCCAGCAGGCCAGCCACAGCCAGGCACGCGGTGGCCTTCGCCCAGCGTCCCAGCGTGTGCCTGCGCACGGCATCGGCCAGGTAGGCAAGCACCATCAGGCCCATGACAAACAGGAAGTAATAGGTCATCTGCACATGGTTGCTCAGTATCTGCATGGCCGTGAAGAGCGCCGTGACCACGATGCCCTGCATGTAGCGTCCACGGTAGCACAGCACCATGCCGGCTATGGTGGGCGGTATGAAGCTCAGGGTAAGCAACTTCCAGATGTGTCCCGCCCCGATGATGATGAAATAGTAGCTGCTGAAGGCCCACAGTATTGCGCCCAGGGCTGCCATCCAGGCGCGGAAGTCAAAGGCGCGCAGCAGGATGTAGAAGCCCAGGAGCATCATAAACACATACGCGGCAACGTCGGGAAGCCCCAACTGGTACACCTTCTCCAGCCACGAGAGGCTGTCGGTGCTGCTGTAACTGGGGCTCATCTGGTAGGTGGGCATTCCGCTGAACAGGGTGTTGGTCCAGCGTGTGCGCTCGCCGTGATGGGTCTCGCGGTAGTGGTTCATCTCCACACCGCTGCCCACGGGTGCGCTGTGGTCATGCCCCGAGAGTACCAGGCCGTCCCTGATGGGCGTGTAGAAATAGGAGACGCTGATGGCCACGAAGAACACAATGGCCAGCACGTCGGGTAGGATTTGCCTCAACTTGTTCATATCGAATCTTTCTGTTTTTGCTTTTCTTTCCGCCCCCTCCCTGCCACGGAAGGCGCAGCGGGGGGGGGCACGCATAACTGAAAAAAGCTGCAACCTCCAGGGGAGGAATGCAGCTTTTGGCTTTCATCTGTAGGCAGAGCTGCGCGATCACTTACGCAGACCCAGAGCCTTCACGATAGCACGATAGCGGTTGATGTCGCGGTTCTTCAGGTAATTGAGGAGGCTACGACGCTTTCCCACGAGGCCAGTCAGCGCACGCTCTGTGCTGTGGTCCTTGCGATTCTGCTTCATGTGCTCGGTCAGGTGAGCGATGCGGAAGGTGAAGAGGGCTATCTGGCTCTCTGCACTGCCGGTGTCCTTGCTGCCCTGGCCATACTGGGTGAAAATCTCTGTCTTCTTGGCTGAATCCAAATACATGACTTAACTTGTCTTTATGATGAAACTTGTTTGTCGGACTGCACCTCTCCTCGGGACAGTCTCGCAAATGCGGTGCAAAGGTACTAACTTTTTCATTCTCACAGCAAGGAAACGGCCAAAAATCTTGCTTCTCACTCTGTGGGAGGCTGCCTGGGGATGCCCCGCGGCAGGCGGGGGAGGCTCTGCGCAAGCGCGTGAGCCTGGGGATGTGGCTGCACCCTGCACCCCGGGCGCACCACTCCTGCCCCCGCCGGGGAAGGGCGGGAGCAGGGGTGCGGCATGCCGGTCAGCAGGGACGGGACTTGGGCAGGTGGAATGTCTCCTGCACGGCCTTCATGGCCTCCTCGGTCATGCCGTCGGGCTCAGAGCCCATGCTGCGGGCGCACATGTAGATGTTGGCCGACTTGCAGAGCACATCTGTCTGGTCAAAAGCGTCCATGATGTCGGTTCCCACCGACACGGTGCCGTGCTTCTCCCACAGCACCACGTCGTGTGTCTTGACCTGCTCCAGCGTGGCATCCGCCAGCTCTATGCTGCCGGGCATGGCATAGGGAACCACCCCGATGCCCAGGGGAGCAAAGGCCAGCGTCTCGGGAATCATCGACCAGAGCACCCTGGTCATCTCGCCCGGGCGCAGGAAACGCTGGATGTGCGACATGGCCACCAGCTCGATGGGGTGTGTGTGGAGCGTGGCCTTGTAGCAACTGCCGGTGCCTATCAGATAGTCCTGCAGGGAGAGGTGCGACGGCAACTCGCTGGTGGGCAGCACTGCGTTGTCGGCGATTATCTCGTAGGAGGCACAGTCGTCGCATATGCGGATGATGGCGCCGTTCTCCATGGGACGGCGGGCCAGGTCGCGCATGCGCTTGCCCGTGCCCTTGGCATAGAAGTAAGTGCCCTTCAGGTTGGGCAGAATCTTGCCTATCGGCCTGGCGGGGGCGATTGCGGGCAATGCCTTTATCTCCTGGTCCACTAACTCCGTCACGTTGACGGTGATGTTGCCGCCGTTGCGCTCGGCCCAACCCTTCTGCCACAGGTATCCGGCCACCTCGGCCACCTGGTCTATCACTGCCGCCAGCGCAGGGCGGCCTTCCAATATACTTTTCATTCTTTAGTCTATTAGTTTACATGGTTTTGAGGTCATGAGGCCGCTGTGCTCCCAGGCCATGAGAGGCAGCCTGCCCTGTCCCCCCTCTTGCCCCCGACGGGGCGTGGGAGGTCGTGTGACCTCACATACAACGCCTCTCTCGCCCTTCGCAGGAAGAGACGAGAGAGGTGGTATGGCGGTTACACTTCACTTTCCCGGCACATGGGCAAGCCCATCATATCAGCTGAGGCAGGAAGCAGCTCACGATCAGCACGGCCAGTCCGAGGACAAGCACCGCGATGGTCTTGGGCGAGCAGCCCTTCCACTCCTTGAGGATGATGCCCCACACGTTGCTGAACGTCACGTTGAGGGCCATCAGGATACAGAAGGAGAGCGTCATCAGCGTGGGTGCTCCCACCAGGTATCCTTTGGCCAGCGAGAGGCCAAAGAACTGGCTGTACCACAGCGCGCCTGCCAGCAGGCAGAAGAAGAGATTGTTCCCCCACACGCTGCCCTTGGCGTAGTCGCCCCAGGTGTGGTTCTTCTGGTTCTGCGCGAAGCAGTAGATGGCATTCGTCACGAAGCCGCCCAGGGTCACCAGGAAGGTGGCTGGGAGGGTCTTGTACATGTCGGGCGTGAGGTCGCCGAAGTTGATGTCCTTGCCAAACTCAAGCCCCACGTTGAAGCATCCGCTCATGAAGCCGGCCAGCAGCGCGATGGCGAGGCCGCGTGTGAAGTTGAAGTCCTTCACCGCCGCCTTCTTCTCCTCGTCCGACAGCATCGAGGCTTTCATTGACCCGGCCACGCCTATGATGGCGATGCCAAGCAGTGTCACGGCCACGCCTATCAGCACCGAGGCGGTGAGCTGGCTCAGCGCGTCCTGCCCGGGAAAGAAGATGTTGAGCAGGACAGGCCCCATGATGGTGCCCAGTCCGGCACATGTGCCCAGGGCGATGCTCTGCCCCAGGGCAACCCCCAGGTAGCGCATGGAGAGGCCAAAGGTGAGGCCACCGATGCCCCATAGCACGCCGAAGAAGATGGTCATGCCGATGTTGAAGGAGGGGTGCGTGGTGAAGAGCTCGCACAGGCAGTGCCCCTCGGGGACCGCCAGCATGGCTCCCACCAGGGGCAGGACAAGCCAGGCAAACACGCCCTGCACTATCCAGTAACTCTCCCAGCTCCACTGCCTGACCTTGTTGATGGGCACATAGCTGCTCGACTGGCAGAATGCGCCCGCTGCTATAATAAGCAGCCCGATGAGGATGTCCATAGCGTGAGGTGTTAGGGGTTCAGCGCTTGCTGGTCACGTTGGCCTCATAGGAGTCAATCTCCTTCATAAAGTCCTGGCCCACGGGGACGCTGTTGCGCACGCAGAATTCGTCATACACAGCCTGCCAGGGCATGGCCTTCTGCTCCTCGAGGAGTGCCAGCACGCGGTAGCCCTCGCCCTTGAGCTCAGCCTCGCGGATAGTGGCGGTGGGCTCCAGGAGGGCACGCAGCATGCACTTCTGCGCGGCGCGTGAGCCGATGACATAGGCGCCGATGCGGTTGATGCTGCCATCGAAGAAGTCCAGGCCGTAATGCACGCGGTCGAGAGCCTCGGCACGCACAATCTCGGAGAAGAGTTCCTGTGTGGGGTCGTCCATGATGGTCACGTGGTCGCTGTCCCAGCGCACGGGCCGGCTCACATGCAGCATGAGCTCGGGAACGAACTGCAGCACGGCACTCACCTTGTCGGCGGGACTCTCGGTGGGATGATAGTGGCCTGTGTCGATGGTGAGTATCTTCTGGTTCTGTGCGGCATAGGCTGTGTAGAAGTCGTGCGAGCCCACGGTGAAACTCTCCAGTCCGATGCCAAACACCTTGCCCTCGATGCAGTCCTTCATCATTGGCTGCTTCTTGGCAAAGATCTCGTCGAGCGACTTCTTGAGCAAGCTGCGGTACAGCATGTGGTTCACGCTCATGTCCTTGCAGCCGTCATGCACCCACAGGTTCATGATGCAGGGGTCGCCCTGGGCCTCACCCATGGCATTGGCAATGTCGCGGCAGCGCTTGGTGTGCTCCACCCAGAAGGCGCGTATGCCCTCGTCGGGGTTGGACAGTGACAGGCTCCCGCTCTTGGGATGTGAGAAACTGCTGGAGTTGAAATCCAGCTTCGTGTCGTTCTCCTTTGCCCAGTCAATCCATGACTGGAAGTATTCCACGGTCACCTCGTCGCGGTCCACCACCTTGCCCTTGAAGTCACCGTAGATCTCGTGCAGGTTCAGGCGGTGGTTGCCAGGTATCAGGCTCTTGGCCTCCAGTATGTCGGCACGCAGCTCGTCGATGTTTCTGGCCTTGCCGGGATAGTTGCCCGTGCTCTGTATGCCGCCGCTCAGCGCGCCAGCCTGTACCTCAAATCCGGCCACGTCATCGGCCTGCCAGCAATGGAGCGACAGGTGGAAGTCCTGCAACTGCCCCAGTACCTTCTCGGTGTCAACACCTATCTCGGCATACCGTTCCCGGGCTACCTCGTAGGCTTTCTTCACTAACTCTTCTTTCATAACGGATTGTGTTTTATTGTTTCTGTATATTGATAAACTTCTCGTATGCCTTGTCCCAGTCGGCGCTGTGCTCTGGCTGGTACAGGTTGGTCTCGATGCTGTCGGCGATGATGCGCCTCATCTGGTACATGTCGCCCACCAGTCCGGCCGCCTTGGCCTGCAGCATGATGTTGCCGATGGCTGTGCCCTCCACGGGGCCCGTCACCACGGGCAGCCCCGTACTGTCGGCCGCCATCTGCATCAGGTAGCAATTGCGGGTGCCTCCGCCTATCACATGCAGCCTCTCGATGGGGAAGGGAGCCAGCTGGCTCAGGTATCCGAGCACCTGGCGGTAGCGCAGTGCCAGGCTCTCAAAGATGCAGCGCGCTATCTGGCGATAGTCCTCGGGCACAGGCTGGCCCGTCTCGCGGCAGAAGCCCTGTATGGCATCCACCATGCTGTCGGGGTTGGCAAAGCGCGGGTCATCGGGGTTCACCAGCGAGCGGAACGGCTCGGCCTCCATGGCCTGGCTGTTTATCTCGTTGACATCAGCGGGCGCGTCGGTCCACTCCTTGCGGCAGCGTTCCAGCAGCCACATGCCGCAAATGTTCTTCAGGAAGCGTGTGGTGCCCTCGATACCGCCCTCGTTGGTGAAATTGTAGTCATAGCTCTCCTTACTTATAATAGCGTCCTTGGTCTCGATGCCCAGCAGGCTCCAGGTGCCACAGCTCAGGTAGGCGAAACGCTCGTCCCTGGCAGGCACGGCAGCCACAGCCGCGCCCGTGTCGTGTCCTGCAACCGCCACCACAGGCACAGGGCCCAGGCCGGTCATGCGCTGCACCTCGGGGGTGAGCGTGCCTACGCGGTCGCTGGGATTGACGTAGCGTCCAAACTGCTCCTCGGTGAGTCCCACGGCCTGCAGCAGCACGGGGTCGAGCCGCTTGGTGCGCGGGTCGAGCATCTGGCTGGTGCTCAGGATGGTGTATTCGCACACGGCCTGGCCCGTGAGCATGTAGCCCAGCGCGTCGGGGATGAAGAGCAGCTTGCCCGCCGCCTCCAGGGCAGAGTCGCCATGCTTGCGCATCGCGGCAAACTGGAAGAGCGTGTTGAAGTTCATAAACTGTATGCCGGTGCGCTCGTACACCTCCTCCTTGGGCACCATCTGGAAGAACTCCTCCATGATGCCCTCGGTGTGCGGGTCGCGGTAGGAGAAGGGATTGCGCAGCAGGTTGCCGTCCCGCCCCACGCATACGAAGTCAACACCCCAGGTGTCGATGCCTATGCTCTGGAGCTCGATGCCCTGGTTCGCCACCTCGCGCAAGGCACGGATAATCTCGGAATAGAGTGTAAGGATGTCCCAGTAGAAGTGCCCGCCCAACTGGGTGATTGTGTTTGGGAAGCGTGTCAGTTCACGCTGTATGAGCTGTCCGTTCTCCACACTGCCCAGTATGGTACGCCCGCTCGTTGCGCCCAGGTCCACTGCCATGAAGCAGGGGCATGTGGCTGTCTTGTTGAGGTTAGTATTCATGCGCTAACAAAGAAATATAGATGTCTCCACCTACAAATTTAGCACGTTTTGCCGACATTTCCCCTACGTTTGGCCCAGAAAGTGCGTTTTCTGTGCCGCCCGGCCCTCTGGCTTGGGGCTGCGCCGTGCACACTCTGGCCAGTGGAGGCCACCCCGGCAGCCCCTCACTCGCTTATGCGGTGCGTGCCGGGGGAGAGCGTGAGCACCCGCCCGGTGGTGGGCAGGGTGAGCCGCGCTGTGCTGTTGGCAGGCACGATCACCCGCAGGTCATAGCGCCCGTCCTGCCTGCGCCTCAGTTCCAGCCCGATGCTGCCGCGCGGTGAGGGCTGGCGGATGCGCGCATAGGACAGCGTGCCGGGCTGCGGACGGAGGTCAATCTGGGCAAATCCGGGCTTGAGGGGCGAGATGCCCATCAGTCCGCGCGCGATGACATTGGCCGCCGCCGCGCCCCAGGCGTGGTTCCAGTCGAGGTTGCCCTTATAGACGCAGTCCCATGCCTCGGTGGTGATGGTGGAGCCCATGCGCAGCATATTGTACCAGCTGCGCCGTCCTGTGCCCGCCATCAGGCGGCATGCGGCCGTGTCGCGCCCTGCCCGGTAAAGCGCGTCGAGCAGGAACTGTGCCCCATACACGCTGCAGGCCATGCCGCGCGACTGCACATGGCTGGCCACGCGCGGCTCCCGCTCGGGCGGTACCATGCCAAATGCCAGGGCAAACATGCTGCTGTGCTGCGAACAGTGCTGCGAGCCCTCGCCATCGGTATAGGCTCCACGCTGCTCGTCCCAGAGCAGGCGGTTCAGGCTGCGCGCCGTCTCGGCAGCCATCCCGGCATAGCGCAAGCTGTCGGCCTTGTGCCCCAGCGCGCCCGCGATGAGACTCATGCAGGAGAGTGCGTCGTAGTGATAGGCGTTGACCACGGTGTTGATGTCACACATCTCATGGCCATCGGCCTCGCCCGCAGCCTCCTTCTCGATGCCCGCCGCGCCGCCCTGTGGCCAATCGACGATGTCGCGCAGGGCACGCCCCGCAAAGTGCACCGAGCGCAGCACCGAGTCGGTGACCAGTCCGGTGCGCGTGCTTATCAGGCCACGGCTGTCGCGCAGCGTGGGGAGTGCCTTGGCGGCCAGGTCGGCATAATAGCGCGCGAGCAACTGGCTGTCGCCCGTGTACAGGTAGTCGAGCCATGCCATGCGCGGGGTGAGCAGCACCCACTCGGTGGGCCAGGTGGGATGGCCTATGAGGTGGGCAATGCTGCGGCGCGCCATGGTGTACTCGCGGTCGGTGGCATAGTGGGAGAGCTGGTTGACCAGCGCGTCGGCCTCGTAGGGGATGCGCTCGCGGTCTCCATCCACATAGATGCCCGCAAAGGAGGTGGCCTTGATGGAGTACTTGCACAGGTCCCACACCTGGTTGAGCACGGTGTCGGAGCAGTGGAAGTAGGACTCCTGGTCGCTGAACGGCTCATGTACGGCCTCGCGCCACACCGCCTGCACGCGTGCGGTGCCCTCCACCTCGACGTACCTGAAGGGATACACCTCGCCCACGCTGTCGGGCATCAGTATGGGCTCCACCCCACTCTCATTGGCATGCGGGGCTGTGTTTCTGGGGTCGGGACGCAGGCGCAGGGGATAGGTGTGGGTGCCACGGCGCAGGGGTATGGTGTAGGAGGCGTGGCGCACCAGCCCCTGGGGCTTGCGGTCAACACGCCCGCCGCGCATGGCCTCGCCCAGGCATAGGGTGATGCTGTCGCCCTCCTGGCTGGTGTGCACGCGCAGAGTGAGTTGCGCGAAGGCATCGCGCCCGAAGTCGTACACCTGGGCATTGCCTGCGACACGGGTCACGCGCAGCGGCTTCTGCCTGGTCTTCACCAGCGGGTAATGGCTGAAGCAGGAGTCCAGCGTGGCGGCTGTGGCAAACTCCATCGCGGGGGCATAGGGGCTTCTGCGCTCCCCATGGGCCGTGCCCGCACTGGCGCTCCAGGTTCTCACCGTCCACCAGTAGCGTGCCGAGGGCTGGAGCGGTGCGCCCTGCCAAGGGACTCCCGTGGAGCTCGTGCCCTCCAGGCGGCCGCTGTCCCACACATCGGCCAGCCCTTCCCTGAGCAGCCGTGGCGAGGTGGCCACCAGCACGCGGCATGCCACCTGGCGGGTGCCGCCTGGCAGTTCCCATCCCAGCGATGGGGTGCTGGTGGCCACCTGCAGGGCAGGCTCGCCTGCGGAGTTGCCTCTGCGCTCCAGCAGGTCAATGGTGAGGCGACGCGGGCACAGCCTTTCCGCACGGCCGCGACGCGCCTGGGCAAATTGTGGCAGCAGGATGCCGGCCAGGAGGGAGAGGCACAGCAGGAGGAGTGGCGGCAGGGAAGCGGCACGCGGGCAAGGGGACAACTGGGGCATAGGGATGCGGATTTGCATTTTTACTCATTATATATTATATAGGTGGGCAGAGCCTCGCAGACAAGGCCATACTCACATGCAAATTTACAAAGATTTGCATTGTCTGGCAAACTAAGCCCCCTTTCCCCGCCTTCCCCGAGGGGAAGGAGTATATACCTCACCAACTTGATTCAATACAGGCGAGCCCCCTCCCGGCCTCCCCCAAGGGGGAGGGGACGCATACACACCGCACTGCTATCGCCAACGCACCGCTCTGCATACGCCAACGCACCGCGCTGCAAACGCCAACGCACCGCGCTGCACCCGCCAACGCACCGCTCTGCACCCGCCAACGCATGCCCCTGGTAGCAACGGCACGGGGGCTGAAGTGCACGTC
>JBNMJN010000081.1:0-10966 GCA_050873805.1 Prevotellaceae bacterium
GGCGGATGCAGTGCGCTGCGTTGGCGGAAGCAGTGCGCTGCGTTGGCGGATGCAATGCGCTGCGTTGGCGGATGCAGTGCGGTACGTTGGCGGTCGAGGCGTGGCGCAGTTCGGCTCCTCCCCCCTGGGGGAGGCTGGGAGGGGGCTCTGCTTGAGGCGAGGGAAGGGCTTTTGGAAAAAAACAGAAAGCTATGGCATGTCCACCATGTGCAAGTGGCCACGAATGCCTGGACTGCCAGGCAACGGCACGCACTCCCCAGGGCTGCCCAAGGGAAGCGGGTCAGTAACCCAGGTCTTTCACTATCTGGCTGATGCGCTCCATGGTGGTCAGGCGCGTGGGCACCAGCGGCAGGCGCAGCACATTCTCTATCATGCCCATCTCATGCAGCATAGCCTTGACTCCCGCAGGGTTGCCGTCCACAAACAGGAGCTTGAAGAGTTCGGTAAACTTGTGGTGTATGGTAAGCGACGCTCCATACTCACCCCTGAGCGCCAGGCGCACCATGCGGCTCACCTCGGCAGGCAGAGCGTTGCCTATCACACTGATGACACCCACTGCCCCAAGGGTGATGAGGGGGAAGGTGATGCCATCGTCACCACTGATGACATCGAAGTTGGCAGGCTTGTTCTTGATGATGTCATCCATCTGTGTGATGTTCCCGCTGGCTTCCTTGATGGCCACGATATTGTCGTGCTCGCGAGCCAGGCGCAGGGTGGTCTCGGCTGTCATGTTCACCCCAGTGCGCCCAGGCACATTGTAGAGCACCACGCTCACGGGGCTGGCCTTGGCTATGGCCGAGAAGTGCTGGTAGAGCCCCTCCTGCGATGGCTTGTTGTAGAAGGGGCACACACTCAGCACACCGTCGATGCCACTCCAGTCCCCCTCCTGCAGCTCACGCACCACGCTGGCCGTGCAGTTGCCTCCACATCCCATGAGCAGAGGCACGCGTCCTGCCACCCTTTGCACCAGGCGCTGCTTGAGCATGCGCTTCTCATCGGGTGTGAGCGTGGGAGTCTCGGCCGTGGTACCCATGATGCACAGGTAGTCCGCCCCCCCCTTCAGCTGGTATTCCACCAGTCTGTCCAGGGCTTCCCAGTCTATTGTTCCGTCTGCCTTAAAAGGTGTGATGAGGGCAATGCCCAGTCCCTTGAATTTATTCTGTGCCATGTGCGATGCTCTGTTAATGCAGATGCAAAAGTACTACAAAAGTCCTTTTTGACCAAAAAAAGGCCAGTTCCAATTCGCTACCCATCGCATTTTATGCCTAATTTTGCGGTAATATCAACAATGTGTCACATGCAAGAGATGAACGAGAAAGAGGAGATAGTGCACCTGCGGGAGGAACTGCACCGCCACAACTATAATTATTATGTGCTCAACGCGCCCACGATTACCGACCAGGAGTTTGACATGAAGATGCACCGCCTGCAGGACTTGGAGCGGCTGCATCCCGAGATGGACGACCCCAACAGCCCCACCCAGCGTGTGGGCTCTGACCTCAGCAATGACTTTGCTACCGTGCGGCACAAGCGTCCGATGCTCAGTCTGGCCAACACCTACAACCGCCAGGAGGTGGCCGAGTTCTACCAGCGTGTGAGGGAGGGGCTGCATGGCGAGCCCTTTGAGATATGCTGCGAACTGAAGTTTGACGGACTGAGCATCAGCCTGCACTACGAGGAGGGAAGGCTCGTGAGGGCTGTGACCCGTGGCGACGGCACGCAGGGCGACGATGTGACACAGAATGTGCGCACCATACGCAGCATCCCCCTGGCGCTGCCCAAGGGCATGGACTGGCCCGGGGAGTTTGAGATAAGGGGTGAGGTGCTGATGCCCTGGAGCTCATTCAACCGCCTCAATGCCGAGCGTGAGCGCGACGGCGAGCCCCTCTTTGCCAATCCGCGCAATGCGGCCAGCGGCACACTCAAGAGCAAGAGCAGCGCCACAGTGGCACAGCGCGGACTGGATGCCTACCTCTACTACCTGCTTGGCGACCATATACCAGGCGACAGCCACTATGCCAACCTGCAGGCCGCACGCGCCTGGGGATTCCAGATAAGCAGCCACATGAGGCTGGCACACTCGCTGCAGGACATCTATGACTACATCGACGAGTGGGACACCGCACGCAAGTCGCTGCCCGTGGCCACCGATGGCATCGTGCTCAAGGTGAACTCCCTGGCACAGCAGCGCAGCCTGGGCATGACGGCCAAGTGCCCACGATGGGCCATCGCCTACAAGTTCAAGGCCGAGCAGGAGGAGACGGTACTGAGGCAGGTGGTGTTCCAGGTGGGGCGCACGGGAGCCGTGACACCCGTGGCCAACATGGACCCCGTGCAACTGGCTGGCACGCAGGTGCGCCGTGCCACCCTGCACAACGCCGACATCATGGCACAGCTGCACCTGCATGTGGGTGACCATGTGCTGGTGGAGAAGGGCGGGGAGATTATACCGAAGATAGTGGACAATGTGACTCCCGACCGCCCCGGGGCCATCCCCTTCATCACGCGCTGCCCCGTGTGCGGCACACCGCTGGTGCGCTACGAGGGCGAGGCTGCCTGCTATTGCCCCAACGACAGCGGCTGCCCGCCCTTGCTGCTGGGGCGCATCGAGCACTTCATAAGCCGCAAGGCCATGAACATCAACTCGCTGGGGCCCGAGACGGTGGATGCCTTCTACCAGCGCGGACTCATCCGCGATGCCGCCGACTTGTACCATCTCACCGAGGAGCAGCTGCTCACCATCGAGGGAGGAGGGCACGAGATGGCGCGCCGCATCCTGCAGAGCATCAGCGAGAGCCGCAGCGTGCCCTTTGAGCGGGTGCTCTTTGCCATCGGCATCAGGTTTGTGGGGGAGATAGCGGCCAAGGCTCTGGCACGCAACCTGGGCAGCATGGAGGCTGTGGCCAGTGCGCCACTGGCCAGCCTGCTCGCCATCAACGGCATCGGCGAGGTGATAGCCCGCAGCGTCATCACCTTCTTCCACGATGAGCGCAACAGGGCATTCGTGGAGCGGCTCAGGGAGGCGGGGCTGCAGATGAGCCTCTCCCGGGAGGAGCAGGAGGCGCACAGCGACATCCTGGCTGGGCAGAGCGTGGTCATCAGCGGGGTGTTCCGCCACCACAGCCGCGACGAGTACAAGGCACTCATCGAGCGGCACGGGGGGCGCAACGTGGGCAGCATCAGTGCCAAGACTTCCTTCATCCTGGCAGGCGAGAACATGGGCCCGGCCAAACTGGAGAAGGCTTCCCGCCTGGGCATCAGCATCATGGGCGAGGATGAGTTCCTGGCCAGGATAGGGGCTGGAGAAGCCCCCGCACCCGCCTCGATGGGGGCAGACGAGTAGGCCCCGTAGCCTGGTGACTGCGGGCGAGAGGCGTCCTCGGATTGCTCTCATGGCAGAGGGGGAGCGGGACTTTGCCTTCCTGCACGGAGGAGAAAGGCAGGATGCAACTACGGCACACTGGGGTGGAGCTGGATGGCGGCACGGCTCCACGGACTTCATCACGCTGGCCTTCTTGTTGTGTCTCAAAGATGGAGCAGGATGACAACACGGCTTTGCTGGTATTCCCAACAATTACAGGCATGCATGGCGAGGGTGTGGGGCTGGGCGGCAATCCGCCTTGCCAGCAGCCTCGGACGGAAAGCAGCAAGCCCACATCCGCAATAGCAGATGTGGGCTTGCTGGTATCTATATGGGAGTCACTGTCCCGCTCCATCACAGGAGGCAGGCCAGGTGACGGGCAGCAGACTTCCTGTCCCCTATTGCCTCAACCACTGCACCAGTTCGCGCTCTGTGGTCATCACATAGCGGTACTGCTGCGCGCGGCTGGCATTGTAGGTGCTCTCGATGGCGCGCAGCACCTCATCGGTCTCGCCCTGTCGCAGATGGTCAAGTGTACGCTCCGAGATGACCAGCACATCGGTGCTGTCATCGATGTAGGGGCTGGCGTAGATGCCACGGTCGCCCAGCTGCTGGTAGAGTTGCTCCTGGGGAGTATCGGTGTCGGGAGCGATGTAGAGCTCGTGCATGTAAAGCGGGTTCATGCGTGCCGAGTAGTCCACCCTGGAGCTCTGGTAATGCCTCAGGGTGAGGTGCAGGTGCTTCTCTATCTGCTGTGGCACCCGGTACTCCTCCCACTGCCCTTGCAGGATGGCATCCCAGTCCTGCTGCCTGAGCACACGCGGATGGTAGCCATGATAGGCCAGCGTGTCGAGATACTCGAGCTGGTCCTGGGGCGCGCCCCGTCCCACCAGCACATAGTGCACATTGCGGCTCACACGGGTCGAAGGCCTGTAGTCAGCCCCCTGCTGGAGCAGCTTGTGCTGCATGGTGGCATTGCTCTGCGCGAAGGAGCCAAGCATGCACACCACCCGCCGGGCCAGTGGCGACTGGCTCTCCCGCATGTCCTCACCGAAGAGTTCTCCCTGTAGTGCTGCTGTCATCGCTTTCTCTACCCTCCCTGGTGGTCAGTCCTTCTTCTTGGGCTTGCCGTACTGGCGTATGGTGATTACGTTCTTCACCGTTCCGCTGGTCAGAATGGCCTTGGTCTCACGGGCCAGCGTGTCGGGGTTCTGCTGCATGTTGATTCTTACGCTCTGCTTGCCGGCATGGCCCGAGGTCTTGCTCGCGGTCACCCACTGGCTGCCGCCATCGGCACTCAACTCCAGGTTCCAGTCCTTACGGGCATTGAAGCAGATGGAGTCCAGCATCACGCTTGCGCTGTCGGCCATGGTGAAGGTGACCTTTGTGGGCACATTGGTGTTGCCATAGTAGTGCTTCACGGTATAGACAGGATGAGTGATTTCGATGAATCCGAGCTGGACGTAGAGAGCAGCCGCGTTGTAGTACGAGGCCAGCTCAATGTGGCCAATGCGGGTGCTGTCGGTGGTGTTCGCATCAAACTCCACATGGTTGCAGAGCGTGTACAGGGCCATCTTCTCCTTTATCTGGCCCTGTGTGTTGCCCTGGATGTGAATCCAGCTGAATGGGCAGGCCAGGCTCCAGTCATCGGATGTGCTGAAGATGATGGAGTCCAGAGTCTGGTCGGCATAAAGCAAGCCGTTGTAGGGATAGTCTATTCGTGTGGCATGGAAACTGCTGTCCTTGTTGCATGACACCATTCCCAGCATAGCCCCGGCCAGCATCAGAACCGTGGCGGCAAACTTTTTGTTCATGTGTTACTTCCTCTTTGATTATTAACAGGACAAAGGTAGGCAAATTAGCGAAGCCTGCCAAATGCGCGTCTGTTTTCTTCATCTTTTTTAACATCATCCCTCTTCTTGTGCCTACGAATCGCCTTCCGTGCCGCTTGCCATCTCGAAGTCTCCCCTGCAGAACTGTCCAGTGGGTATGCTTACCAGGGCATTGCGGGAGCGGGCATACTCAAGCAACTGGCTGAAGGTAGCATTGTGCTCGAGCAGTTGCGGGTTGCCCACCAAGGTGAGCTGAAGGCGCGCGCGGGTCATCGCCACGTTGAGCTTGCGGTCAATCCATGCCCCATCCTCAAGGAAGGTATTGCTGCTGAGGAAATTGAGTTGCCAGCGTTGCTGGATGGTAAAGCCATATATGATATAGTCCCGCTGGCTCCCCTGGAAACGCTCCACGGTGTCGATGCTGATGCCATGGAGCGCGCCGATGCCATACTGGTCAATGGCATTGCGGATGGCCGAGATCTGGTTGCGGTAGGGCACGATGACCCCTATGCTCTGCTCCACATCGAAGTGCTTGCCACAGAGCAGGTAGGCCTGGTACACGATGGCGGCTATCATGCGTGCCTCCACATCGTTGGTCTTGGGTGAGGCTGACAGTGTGGGACGCTCAGAGCAGACAAATGCCAGGCGATGGCTGGTGAGCAGGCGGGCAATGCCGTTGCTGCTGGGGCATGCGGGCAATGCCTCGCGCTGGTGGGACAGAGGCACGGGCTGCAGCTTGCCTGCATAGAAGGCCAGGCTGGGGAAGTCGGCTATCTGCTCGTGCATGCGCCCCTGGCGGGTGAGCATATACACGAAGCGCGGGTCGTAGCCATCGGCCGTGCGGAAGCGGGAGAGTAGCCGCTCAAAGAGCGACAGGCGGCAGTCGGTGAGCCCGATGGCACGCAGGCTCTCATCGGCCACGCGGGCCTCCTCGGCCGACTGCTGCACCACGGCGGGCAGCTGCTTGTGGTCGCCTATGAGCACCACCTTGCCGATGGCAGGCACACCCTGCGACTGCATGCTGAGCAAACCTATGATGTGCGGCTCCAGAATCTGCGAAGCCTCATCCACCACCGCCAGCGCGAAATGCTTCAGGGTGAGGAGCCAGGGGCTTGCGTTCAGCGAGGCAGTGGTGCCGCAGAACACCCGCGTGCCCATCACGATGTCGCGCACCTGGCTGGCACGGCGGCAGTCCTTCACCTTGCTGGCCAGCAGATGCCCGTGATAGAGGGGCGAGCAGGACAACTGCGAGCCGATGCGCAGGAAGTCGATGCCCTGCTCTGCCAGCTTGCCACACATCTCATCCACGGCACGGTTGGTGTAGGAAATCAGCAGGATGTCGGTTCCCTCCTCGAGCAGTTGCTCCCTGACCAGGTTGAGCATCCCAAAGGAAGTCTTGCCTGTGCCTGGAGGGCCAATGATGAGAAACAGCTCCCGTGCCTGCTTGGCACGCAGGAGCAGGGTGTCAAAGTCCCCATACTGCCCCTTGGGCACCGCCTGGTCATCGATGAGAGGCTCCCTCTGCGCGAGCAGCAGGGCGCGCCGCTCGGGCGGTGCCGAGAGGAAGCGGTGCAGGCCAGAGCAGAGTGTGTCGGACGAGGAATCAAACAGGTCATGCTCGATGGCCCAGCGTGTGTCCTTGCTCCTGGCAAACACCTTGGGGTCGGTTTGCCCGTTGCGCAGCACCAGCCGTATGCCCTCGGTGGTGATGTCCTCGATGCTTGCACGGCACACCATCTGCGCACAGGCACGCGGTTCGCAGCCTTCCTTGTAGGGATAGAGCAGTACGATGTCGCCCCGGCGGAAGTTGGTGGTGTCGGACGCAGCCTGCTGCGGGAAGCATGCCATGAGTCCGGTCACGGCATGCTCCTCCTGTTGGAAATCCTTGAGGAGCAGCCCATCGTAGATGCTTCCTGCCGCCCGCTTCTCCTCCACAGAGGAGAGCCACTTGACAGCGAAGCCAGAGTCCTCCTTGGTCTTGCTGCCCACCTTGGCCAAGAGTTTCTCCTTGGCCAGGAACTGCATGAAGCGCAGGTAGTAGGCGCGCTCCAGTGGTGTGGCCTGGTGGATGGGCTGGAGCAGCCGTTCCAGTTCGGGACGGATGTACATCGTCCACAGTTTGCCGCTGGTGTGCTTGCGGTTGAGCTGTTCGGGGGTGAGTGTTGCCAGGAGTCCGTAACCCTCCTGGGCATAGTGGATATCGCACCATGCGAGCAGGTTCCGCATGCGTATGGCACGCAACATCAGTTTGGGCATCTGGCCCACAGACACCAGTCCCCGGCTGTATCGGGAATAGAGCAGCAGGATGTGCGTCAGGCTCTCGGAGTGCATCTGGAACTCATACACCAGCAGGGCGCGGTACAGGATGAGCTGCACCAGGTGCTTCTCCTGGGGCTTGGGCACAGCCGGGTCGTACCCAGGGGCCGACTGCGGGACGAAATCGCCCTTGCCTGACTTCTGCTCGATGATGACTGCCTCGCCCTGGTGCGTGTGCAGGAAGTCCAGTCGTCCCTGTATGCCCAGCACCTCGCTGAAGAATGTGGGCTCCAGCGTGACGCGCTTCGTGTCGTAGCCTTTGACACTCTGCCGCAGGTCCTGCCCGACAAGTTTCTTGATATGAGCCTGCTGGGCGCGTGCGTTCTCATAGAAAGCCTCGGCCTGCTGGGGGCTTTGAAGTCCATCGCAGGCAAGCATCTCCAGCGCATGGTGCTGGAAGAATCGGGTCATGCTCTCGGCAAAGGGCACCTCGCGTCCATGCACGGTGTCATCGAGGAACTGGCCTGTGAGGTTGCCCAGATGGATATGCTCGGTGTTGGGCTGAGGCTTCAGACGGTTGACGAGGCTCACAAAGGGCGACTCGGCATAGGTCTCGAAGCAGGATGCCACCGTGGTGACATTCACCAGGTAGTCGGGCTCGTAGATGATAAGCTCGGGCATGCACAACCCCTCCTGCTGGCGCACGCGTACCAGGTTGACCTGGCAGCCAGGCGTGAGGATTTGGGTCAGATAAGACCAGTCGCCGCGTCCCTCGCGTGTGAGGTAGGTGTTGCGCTCGTCGTAGCAAACCTCCAGCACCTCGTCGTGCTGCTCCTCCCTCACCTGTATGAGGTGTCCGTCCAGGCTCTGCACAATGCCCCGTATGAGGTGGAGGTCGTAGCCCCTCCAGTGGTCGGACGGGGCCTTGCGGGGAAAGTGGGACTGGAGCGTGGGCGGTATGGCGGCGCCGCTGAGCAGGAACACCAGGGTGGCGGCTGCCTGCAGATGCTGCGGCAGGTCGTTGCGCAACTGCGTGGCCGAGGGTTCGTGCTCCCCTCCCATGCTCCGCAAGGTCTTGCGCGTGGAGTGGAGCAAGGCGGCCTGAGCTGTGGGGATGCCCTGCTGCTTGATGAGATAGTCCAACTTGGAGAACATGCCCGTGAAGGTGAGTGCGCTCCTGGACACATATTGCTCGATGGCCTGCCTGAACACCTCGCCTATGATGAGCATCCTCTGGCGGGTGTCGAGGGCATCCGAGAGGCTCTCCTCAAGCCTGCGGTAGAACTGTTCCGGGGGGCATTCCTCCTGTGGCACGGCTGCTGTGGCCGTATGTTGTGGTATCATGTGCTGATGATGTTTTTGTCTTGATGGCCAACTCCAAGCAGGCTGGCATGGCCGGCACTCCCCCACTCCATGCCTTTCCTGCAAGCCTGCGCCATGCCGCGCGCAAGCCTGGGTCACCGCTGCATCCTGCCTGTTGTCAGCCGCCCACACGGCCGGCTGTCCCGGGGCTGCCCCTTTAGTACCAGTCGATATTGCTGCTGTAGGAGCTCTGCTTCTTCCACTTGAGCGCGTCGGCAAGCGTGCCCGCCTTGCAGGCGAAGGTGAAGTTGTAACTGGTGTAGGGAGCTATCACCATGCTGCAGGACATCTGGAAGCAATGTAGGTCGCGGGAGAGGGAGGCGGTGGTCATGCTCAACTTGTGCATGTTGAAGTCGTAGCCCGAGGAGAAGTTGATGTTCCACCCCTCGGAGATACGTATATTGCCCGAGAAGTTCAGCGTGTGGGTGAGCTTGTAGGGGTAGCGCATGCGCTTCTCGTTGAAGTGCCCCTGCGTGTTCTCCCTCAGGGTCACGCCATAACTGATGCCGAAACTCCAGGGCAGGGAGAACTTGAGGTACCCGTCCTCGTCCACGTCTCCGCTGTTCTTCTCCTTGGCTCCCGTCTTGCCCTTCTTGCGGTCGGGGTCCACATTCTGCATGGTAGGGTCGGTCTCGTCCTCAGTCTCCTCGTCCTCCTCGTCCACGTCGCTCTGCACCTCGCCATGCCGTTTCTTGCCAAAGAGCTTGCGGAAGGTCTCGTTGGTGAAGGTGTAGGTGAGGTTCTGCGAGGTGCCCTGGAAGCGTCCGAAGCGTCCCCTTGACCACTCGGTGTGGTCGCCCACATACACCCGTCCATTCTCGTCCTTCTCATAGGCATAGGTGGCAAAGACGGCGTTCATCGAGTATGTGTACTTCTTGGTGAGCTTGATGCGGGCCCGCAGATTGAGGTCGCTCCAGGGGCGCGTCTTGGCTGCCATGTTGTAGCTGAGCGACCCTCCCAGCTCGTCGATAAGGCTTATCTTGCGGTAGCCCGTGGAGTCCTTGTCGCTGCGCACCTTCATCTCCACGTTGTTGGCCACATCCATGGTCACGCTTCCCGTCATGCCACTGCCCACCGTGCCATACATCATGCCGCTGAAGGGCGAGTAGCTCACGGTAGATACATTGCCGTCAGCATCCGTCCTGACGTATGAGTCATAGAAGCCATAGCGTCGCTGGCTGAAATCGGGCGCATAGCTGAAGCTCACCGTGGGAGTGAACACATGCCGGATGGCCTGTATCTTCTTGCCCCCAAACCATGGCAGGGGATAGTACATGCCGTAGAGCTTGGTGTTGGCGCTCACCGACATGCTGTAGTTATATACATTGTAGAAGCCATACACAGTGTCGCGCTGCACGGCCTGGCGGCCGGTGTCCCACGACTGCATCACCTTGTGGGTGTACATGCGGTCGGTGAAGGAGAAACTGGGAGTGACGTTGATGTAGTTGAGCACCGAGAAGGAGGCGCTGATGGGCACTTGATGTCGCATGCCGTTGCGCCAGTCCTTGACCAGACTGCTGTGGAAGAGCTGGTCCTCCTTGGTATTGATGCTGTTGGCCAGCGTGCCTGTGTAGCTCATGGCAATCTTCTCGTACCAGCGTTCCTTGCCAGCGGCCTTCTTGCGCTTGAAGGGATTGAAGCGGCTCTGGGAGATGTTGAGCGTGGGGAGCGTCACGGAGATGCTGCTGTCGCGCATGTTCTGGCTGAGGTTGAAAGTGCCGCTCAGCGTGAGTCCCACCTTGCTGAAGGTCTTGCTGTACGACACACTGCTGGTGCGCGTGCTCTGCGTGTAGCTCTCGGGGTTGTACATGCTGGTGAGGTTGTTGCGCTCATAGCTGCTGGTGGCAAAGTTGACACTGGCCGAGAAGGACTGCGTGGGATTGGCCTTGCTGTCCTGCCTGTGGCTCCAGGTCACCTTGAAGCTCTTGCTCACGCTGTAGTCCGGCATGTTCTTCTCGCCCTCCTTGGTGTTCTGGTAACTGAAGAGGAAATTGCCGCTGAAGCGGTACCGCTTCTTGTAGTTGGTCTGCCCCGAGATGCCCCACGAGCCCTTGGTGTAGAACTCGCCCAGCACCTTCAGGTCCACCTTGTCGTTGATGGCAAAGTAATATCCGCCGTCGCGCAGGTAGAAGCCGCGCGTTGACTCATCGCCATA
>JBNMJN010000082.1:0-10463 GCA_050873805.1 Prevotellaceae bacterium
CCCTTCAGCAGCAACGAGAACTACAACGGACGTCCCTCTTACCAGTGGACTACGGGCGAGGTGATGGCCGACATCTACATGCGCCGCTTCTTCAGCACCGACCGCCTGCTTTCGGGTGACGTGTATCTGGCATGCGGCCACGACGACGCTCCCTGCGAGTATTACATCAACGGTGTACTGGTATATCAGCGCACAGGCTTCGAGGTGGACCACTGGAACTACATCAAGGACGAGGATACTGGGGAGATTATCGACTCCATAGCCTCCTATGTGCGCGGATGGGATGATAATGCCTACATCAAGCTCACCGACGAGCAGAAGGCACTCATCAAGCTCAATGGCGAGCAGAACCTGCTGGCTGTGCATGTGCATCAGAACTGGGGCGGCGCCTTTGCCGACTGCGGCCTCTACACCAAGGTGGAGGGCGGACTGCCCATGGGCTACGAGCAGCCCTGGACTGGCAAGGTCATCTTCAACTCCTATGGCGGCTACAACACCGGTGGCCTGCACGACTGGGAGAAGCTCTACGAGGCACAGGCCGATGACCAGTACACCATCCACCTGGAGGGCAAGAACCCAGGCGAGTGGGGACAGCAGGTACACTTCAAGACTCCCATCAAGCTGAGCGCCGACAAGGAATACACCCTGAAGTTCAATCTGACAGGCAACAAGACCCTGGAGGATGTGATTGTGAAGGTGACCGAGAACGACAACGACGAGGTGGAGGGCGCACTTGACCATGTGCGCATCGAGAGTGGCGAGACCACCGAGTGCGAGATACCTGTGGCTGGCACGGAGATCAACAACATGAAGCTCGTGTTCAACTTCGCCACCGAGGAGAAGGGCACCGATGTGACCATCAGCAATATCACCCTCACCGACGAGGCCGACGAGAAGGAGCTGTGGGTGGGCACCTCTTACTTCAACTACTGCTATGTGACCGACATCGACACCATCCGCAATGAGGAGGACTTGAGCGAGACCTACCAGGTGCGCCAGATCAAGGACCCCGTGATTGACGGACGTGTGGAGACCAAGAGCTGGATAGAGGCCGACTTCGACGACTCCATGTGGAGCGACCAGGAGATGCCCATGGGCAACGAGGGCTACATGCCCGAGCTCAAGAGCATCTGGCCAGGTGGCGACAACACCAACTACTGGGTGCGCCGCACCTTCACGCTCGACAAGGTCAACGAGCGTCTGAGCTATGCCCTCAACGTGTGCCACGATGACAACTACGAGACCTACGTCAACGGTCATCTGCTGCAGAAGTTCGAGGGATGGACTGATGGCAAGAACCCCAAGCAGGTGCACATCCCTGCCAAGTATCTGCGCGAGGGCAAGAACGTGATTGCCACCTACATCCAGCAGAACTGGGGCGGTCGCTTCTATGACTGCGGTATCAACGTGGAGGAGGTCAACTACGACGAGTGCGCCAACGAGCTGAAGGCTGCCATCGCACTGGCCGACACCACCGTGACCATCACCAAGGCCATGCAGGCCAACCTGGACAGCCTGGTGGCTGCGGGCAAGAAGGAGCTGCAGAACAACAAGGATGCCGCCGAGGTGAAGGAGTATGCCAAGAACCTTGCCAGCAGCATCAATACCATCCTGGGCTATGCGGGTGACGTGAACATCCTGCAGCAGACCATCGCCATCTGCGACAACACCGAGGACAAGGGCTACCTCAAGGAGACCCTCGGGGCTGTGAAGGCTGGTGTTGACACCTGCAAGACCAATGACGAGACCAACAGCCTGCTCTCAAGCCTGCGCCTGGCACGCAAGCGCAATGCCCTTGAGCGCCACACCGAGAAGTTCGTGGGCAGCCAGCCCGAGGCTTATGACGACAAGACCGCTGACCCCACCTATCCCGTGGGTGCCTACTATATATATAATGTGGGCGAGCGTCTGTTCCTCACTGGTGCCGAGGCCTGGGGCGCGCACCTGGGCTTGGCTTATGCCAGCAATGCCTTCCGCCTGATTGCCAAGGACAGGGACAACAATCCTCTGGAGAAGGGCTTCCGCATCGAGACCATGCGCCCCAACGGCACGCTGGGCGTGAACGACTTCATGAACTACGGAGGTTTTGTGGATTGCGACACCAATGATGCGTGGGAGTTTGTGCCTGTGGAGGGCAAGACCAACGTGTTCAACATCGTGCGCGCTGGCGGCAATGCCGAGGACGGCTATGTGATGCTGGGCTACCGCGATGGCAAGGACAATGCCTACTCCCTCTCTTACAACGTGGTTGATACCGACATGAAGACAGCCACGAGCGAGGCCAACCAGTGGATGCTCATCAGCAAGAAGGAACTGGACGACATGATGGCCAATGCCACCGAGGAGAATCCTGTGGCTGCCACACACCTCATCGTGAACCCTGGCTTCGACCAGCGTCTCGACCTTGGCACGCTGAACCTCAACTTGGGCAAGGGCGTCAATGCCGCAGGTGAGGAAAGTGCCGGACTGGGCATCTGGGATCGTGGTGGCAACCATCCCGACTTTGTGCTCGAGGCATGGAACTGCACCACGGGCAGCGTCACTATCGACATCTTCGACGATGGCATCGTTCCTGGCTGGTATGCCCTGAATGCCCAGATCTTCTACCGCGATGGAAACTATGATAACCATGCAGCCAAGTATGTGGCAGGCGAGGAACTCACCCGCAACGCATTCCTGATTGCCGGTGACGTGGACAACAGGGTGAAGGGCAATATCCCCTTCATCACCGACTGTGCCAACCAGGCTCCTGGCCTGGGCCGCCTTGATGCAACGGGCACCGTGCGCTTCCCCGATTCTTGCTGGGGCGCAGCCGAGTATTACTTCGAGAATGGCTGCTACTGGTCAAAGCCCATCCTCTTCGAGGTCACCGAGGCCAACAAGGGCTGGATGACCATCGGATTCGAGAAGACAGACTTCGTGCAGGGTGACTGGGTAGTGGCCGATAACTTCCGCCTCGCCTATTATGGCAAGAGCAAGCCCACTGCCATCCAGGGCGTGGAGGAGACTGTGGCTCCCTGGCAGCAGAATGGCACAGCCATCTACAACCTGCAGGGCCAGCGCCTGAGCCGCGCTCAGAAGGGCGTGAACATCATCAATGGCCGCAAGGTGATGGTTAAGTGAGCGGAATGCGGCTGAAAGCCGAAGGATTTCAAGCCCATTCCCGAGCGTGAATCACCTCGGTCGCATGGCCAGGGTGATGGTTAAGTGAGCGGAATGCGGCTGAAAGCCGAAGGATTTCAAGCCAAATATGTACAAATGATAGGGGGCAGGTCGCTGGGCGGTCTGCCCCCTATCTTGTGTCATGGCACAGGGCTGGGGAGAGTCTCGATCCATTGACTCTGTCCCCGTGAGCCTCCCTGTCATGCTGTCCCTGTAGCCATCGTCCCGTCACCTAAACAGGCGAAAAGTTGCGCACATGGGGGAAAGTGTGTACTTTTGCCTGCAATCCAACGAGAATATGAAGAAGAACATCCTTTCGATATGCCTGTTTGTCCTGCTCGCTGTGGGCATCCAGGCTCAGCGCACACCGCGCGGTGAACTTGCCCCCACGCCCCCTATGGGGTGGATGACATGGAACATGTTCCGGGGCAACATCAGTGAGCAACTCATCCGTGAGACGGCCGATGCCATGGTGGCCAACGGACTGGACACGATGGGCTACAGGTACATCTTCATCGATGACCTGTGGCAGGGCGGGCGTGATGCGCGCAACAACATCATCCCCGACCCTGTGAAGTTCCCCTCGGGTATCAAGGCTCTGGCCGACTATGTGCATTCGCGCGGGCTCAAGCTCGGCATCTACTCCGATGCCGCGCAACTCACCTGCGGGGGCGCGACTGCCAGTCTGCACTTCGAGGAGCAGGATGCACGCACCTTCGCCTCATGGGGCATCGACTATCTCAAGTATGACTATTGCAACGCTCCAGAGGACAGCGCGACCGCCCGCAGGCGATACCGTGCCATGGCCGATGCCTTGCAGGGGAGCGGCCGCGACATCGTGCTGGGCATTTGCGAGTGGGGGCAGCGGCAGGCCGAGGAGTGGTGTGCGCAAGTGGGTGGACAGCTGTGGCGCACCTCCTATGACGTGCGCGACATGTGGAAGGATACCCTGCGCCAGGGGGGCATGGGCATCCTGGACATTGTCAACATCACCGCACCGCTCAGCCATGCTGTGAGCCAAAGCCAGTGGCCCGACATGGACATGCTGCTGGTGGGGCTCAACGGCAAGGGCGGGCCCTCGAGCGACCTGGGAGGCAAGGGGTGCACACGGCAGGAGTACCAGAGCCAGATGAGCCTGTGGTGCATGTTTGCCTCGCCCCTCGCCCTGTCCTGTGACTTGCGCCATCTGACGGCCGAGGACCTGTGCATCATAGCCAATGCCGAGGCCATTGCCATCAACCAGGACTCCCTGGGCAAGGCTGCCGAGCGACGGGTGTGCCAGGACATTCACCAGGTGTTTGTGCGTACGCTGTCGGGAGGGCGCTGTGCGGTGGCTCTGCTCAATACTGCCGATGTGGAGCAACGCCTGAGCGTGGATTTCAAGACACTGGGACTTACGGGCAAGTACCGCATGCGTGACATCTGGGCACACAGGCAGATCGCGGCAAAGGCCACGCGCTGGACGGGCAAGGTGGCACCACACGAGACCAAGGTGTGGGTGCTGGAAGAGGCATCAAGTCGTTAAATAGAGTTAAAAAAGGAAGGGACCAGGCAAGGAAAGGCCATCCAGTCCGTTTCATGGGAAGAACAAGCGAAACAACAGATATGAAAAGGACAATGAAGACAATGGCCCTGATGGGCGCGGCGGCAGTGGCTCTCTCGGCCTGCCGCTCGGCACGGGTGAACCAGGCCGGCAAGGACGAGGGTAAGCACTGGAGCGTGAGCGAGGAGATGGACGACACCTACCTCATCCTGTCGGATGCCCAGCGCGGGATGGTGAGCCAGAACAACGGTTTTGCCTTTGACCTCTTCCGCAAGACCATGGGCATGGACTCCCGTGTGATCTCACCCCTGAGCGTCACTTACCTGATGAGCATGCTGGCCAATGGAGCCGATGGCGACACACAGCAGCAGATACTCCATACCCTGGGCTGGGCAGGCAAGGGCGGTGAGCGTCCCACCTTGCAGGACATCAATGACTACTCGCGCATGGTGATGGAGAAGGCTGGCCGCCTGGACAAGGCCGTGACGGTGGACATTGCCAACTACATCGCTGTGAACAGCCACTTCCGGGTCAACGGCACCTTCCAGCAGAGTGTGGAGCGGAACCATCAGGCTGGCGTGGAGAGCCTGGACTTCACATCCTCCAAGACCCTCAAGCGCATCAACGGCTGGTGCTCCGACCACACGCGCGGCATGATTCCCAGCATCATCGACCAGGTGGAGCCTCAGGCTGTGTCCTATCTGATGAATGCCATCTACTTCAATGGCACCTGGGCCGACAAGTTTGATGCAAGGGAGACCCGCCTGGAGCCTTTCCGTGGCTACACGCGTGACATCAAGCGGGTCAACATGATGCACCGCCATGACGACTATTTCTATGCCGACGGTGATGGCTTCCAGGCTGTGCAGATTCCCTATGGCAATGGAGCCTTCCGCATGACTGTGCTGTTGCCCGCCGAGGGCAAGGCCGTGAGCGAGATGATGGCTTCGATGGACGGCGAGGGCTTCCTGCGCTTGCAGCAGAGTATGGAGAAGTGTGAGGTGGACCTCAAGCTTCCCCGCTTCACCACTGAGGCCGAGCAGCCGCTCAATGAAGTCATCTCTGCCCTGGGTGCGCCCCTCATCTTCACGCCGAAGGCAGACTTCAGCCGGTTTGCCAGTGGCAACTTCTTCGTGTCCAAGATGCTTCAGAAGGCCAAGATAGAGGTAAGCGAGGAGGGTACAAAGGCTGCGGCTGTCACAGCGGCCGTTATGGTGATGAGTGCTTTGCAGCCCGAGATGAAGCGCAATGTAGTGTTCCATGCCGACCATCCCTTTGCCTACATCATTAGCGAGCGCAGCACAGGCAACATCTTCTTTATGGGACAATACACGGGCGAATAAAGCCCGCATGGCAAGGTCAGGCCTTCCTCCCCACGGCTTTATCCATAGGGGCAGCAGCCTAAGCCGCCTTTCCCCTCCTTCTTCGAGTTGGGAACCCTCCTTCTTCGAGTTAGGAACCCTCCTTCTTCGAGTTGGGAAACTCGCCTTCTTCGAGTTGGGAACTCGCCTTCTTCGAGTTGGGGACCCTCCTTCTTCGAGTTGGGAACTCGCCTTCTCTGAGTGTGAGACTCACCTTCTCTGAGTAGGAGACCAGCCTCCTTAGAGTGGGTGAGAAGTGGATGCCTTGCCAGGATGTGTTCCTGGGTATGGGGGCTTGTCTTTGTCCAGAAGAGGGCAGGACAAGCCCCTATCTTGTTGCTTTCCAGCCATTCTCCAGGTATCTGTGGCGATGCCTGTGGCTGGTTCTGCAATGTTGGGCAACGCTTTGGGAAAGGCCAATGCCCACCACTCTCCCCATGCCTTTACCCTTTTGGGATGCTTCTCTCGGGGAAGAGTGGTCACGAGTGGGGCGCACCTCCATCCCCATCATAGCCCAGTAAGTTGCCTTTCTTTGGCTGAAGTGTCTGTGAGGCTTTTGTATCACCACCCCTATCATAGCCCCTTCGGAGCGTTCCATCTCCTGCGTTTGGTATCCCTGGTGATGCCCTGGGCAGTGAGGGTATATGTGGCTTCCAGTCCAGTTCATGGGGTTCACTCCCTGCTCTCTCAGCATAGTAACTCATCCCCTCCCCCTTGGGGGAGGTTGGGAGGGGGCTTCCCTTCCCCTGCCTTAGGTTCATTCAAGTCCATTTACCCCCCCCCCAATTGCTTGGCTTGTCGCCAATTCTTTGTGGCTGTCGTGCATGGCTCTTTAGGGGCACGCTCAAGGGTGTGGTGTGGGAGTCAAGTAGGCAAAAGTAGGAATGCAAATGGTAAATATAAGCATGCTTGTGTTGAAAGTCAATGGATTGTATGGCTGTTTGAGGAAAAAGTAATACCTTTGCAGAGTCTTACGGATGCGTGCTGTGGATGCTCGGTAGGGCGGATTGTACAGGATAACGTTGCGGAAACGTCTTGAAATGTAAGGATATTATTAAGTTAGGTTAAATATGAAAGCAATTTACCCCATTTCCATCCAGAGGGTAGTACTGCAGGCAATGCTGTTTGCCACGATGTGCATTCTTCTTGCACCACTTGGTGTGTGTGCGCAGGACAACGATGTCCTGGGTTCGGCAGCATCGGCAGTTCCCCAGAAGGTGGAAGACTTGCCAGGACTGGACATCCAGGGTTCCGATCCTGACAGTTATGTGACTCTGGGTCGCCCCGAGGACAACTCCAAAAAGTTTGTATTGTATAATGTAGGGACAGGCAAGTTCCTCAATGTGGGCAGTTACTGGGGCTCGCATGCCGCCCTGAGCAATGTGCCCCGGGCTTTCTGGCTGCAGAGCAGGAGCGACAACACGGTAGAGGCCTACCCCCTGTGTGCCCGCTATCCCGAGAGCACGAAGGTGGATGCCAGCAGTTTCCCCTACCAGTTCTTCCACATGAGTGAGTTCGCGGTGGGCAGCCAGGAAGGCCATAACCGCAGCTATGTGAGGTATAACAAGCTGGTGGTTGTGAACAAGGGAGTGGAGACACCCGTGTGCGAGGCCGGCTATGAGCCCAAGGGCGCGTCGTTTGCACGGTCGTTCACGGGCTTTGACTTCTCGGATGACGAGAGCTATATCGAGGCCGAGATTGATATCACAGACAACAACTGGACGGAGAATTCGTTCCAGAACATCCTGTCGGTAGGCACGGACATCAGCACGTGGAACAAGAATGTGCTTGACCTGCACATCTATGGCTACAAGGAGGCTGGCAAGAACCGTCTGCGCGTGGAGTGTCTGAATGCCGACTGGAACGAGAGCACGCACCGCTTTGGTGGCTCGGCCAACCCCATACCAGTGGAGGGGAACATCGTCACGGTGAGAATCTACAACAACCACATTATTGTCAATGGCACCAACTGCATACCTGGCTCCTCCAGCATCTACAGGAACCTCAGGACGCTGGTGGCACAGAACTCCTTCCTCCTCAGCCAGGGAGGCAGCGGGGAGAGCAAGAGCAATGCCGCATGCAAGACTCTCACCAAGGTGACCAAGGAAAGCCAGGCAAAGGACATTACAGAGACGGTCACCTTCACTCCTGGCACGGACAAGAAGTTTGTGCGGAAGTTCCCGGGCCACCTGGTGAAGTTCGAGACGGAGATTGACGTTACCGACTGCAGTGGAACGAAAGAGAACATCCTCTCTATTGGTAGCGACATTGCCCAGTGGGTCAAGGACAAGTCGCAGAACATACATCTGTATTATACAAAGAGCACAAAGACACTGGAACTGGATGCAGTGAACGTTGACGATAAAGATGGGAAGAAGAATAAAGTTCCATTAAAAGACATCGACGGCAAGGTGACGGTTTCCCTGGATGCCACGGATGGCTTCAAGGTGGACGGCCAGGTGATATGGGGCATCAATGAGCATGTGGTGAAGTACCTGCTCAATGATGCCGATGGCTTCCAGGTGGGTAGCCTGGAGGGCGCGAACCGCAGCAACGCCACCTATGGCACAGCCAGCGTGACCTACAACACATCCGAAATAGTGAAAGTGCCGACTTCCCTGCTGCAGGACGGCGCGTTCCCCACGGACGCTGTCGCTCTCAACTTCCTGGACGAGGAGATACTGAAGGGCGAGTTCGACATCAGCCAGTGCACCACCCAGGGCGAGGACATCATGCAGATGACCGTCAGCACCACCGATGACAAGACAAAGTATTCGCTCACGCTCACCTACCTGGGCTCCGACGACAGCCACCGCTACATCCAGGCACTCTATGACGAGCGCACCACGGGCAAGGACGGCTATGCGCGCACCGTGGCTGTGAGCAAGGAGGGAACCTTCGGCCTGGAGCTCAACAGCGGGCTCCTGATTGACGGACAGAACGTGTATCCCGAGTCAGACCTCATGCCCGTCCTGCCCTATGATGCAGTCAAGGCAGGCGACTTCATCTATTTCCAGGTGGACTCGTATGGCAATTACAAGCTCGGTGAGGACAACAAGCTCATCGAGGGCAACAGCACGAATGGCAAGCGCCTGCGCAACGCCATCTCGGGCGGATACATGTATGCCAGCGATGGGATTACTGATGACTCGCATCCCCTGTTCATCTCCTCCAGCTTCCGCAAGCGCAGCGACGCTTCCAAGAAGGAGGGCTCCTTCCTGGCCTGGAATCCCGTGGCCGAGGATGCCACGAAGTATGGCGACGTGGGCGTGTTTGCCGACCGCTCGCTCAGTCCCAAGATTGACAGCAACGACACTCAGGACGAGAAGAACGCGAAGATAGACGCGGCGGTGTGCAACTCCCGCTGGTACTTTGAGCCGGTGCCGGGCTACACCACCTCGGCTGGTGAGGCAGAGCATATATATAAGGTATATCTCCAGATGACCGACCAGACCGTGCGTGTGCTGGATGACAACCGCAAGCCCCAGGACAACAAGGTGCAGGGAACCCAGAAGTACTACCTGCAGGCAGGCAATGACTGTGTGCTGGGCAACAGCAACGAGGACTACTACGGCAAGGTGGACGAGAGCCAGGAAGACCTCACCACGGTGGAGGCTCTGAATGCCGATCCGTCCGACGCAAAGGGCTACTGGAAGCTGGTGAGCATCCAGGACTACTACAACCTCTTTGAGGGCATCGAGAGCGACTTCGCCTCCATGCTTGACCTCTCCTACATCCTTGCCGACCCCGACTTCACCCGTGAGAATGCCAAGCTGACTGGCTGGCAGATGGACGGGACTATCCTGGGAACAACGAAAGAAACCCAATACGCCGACCTGGATGACTCATCGGTCACCCACACCTATACCGTGGGCAAGCTGCGCATCGGATATGACCACTACAGCAAGAAGAGCCTGGACGATGCCGACTACACCGATGAGCAAGGTGTGAGGAACACCAGCGGCCCCAGCAAGACGGATGCAAGCAAGTATGTGGAGAAGACCCGTGGGTCGGACGCTTACCAGGCAGCCCGCAACCGCGAGAACAACCATGGGCGCTACATGGGCGTGGAGGTACGCGAGGACGGCTATGGACGCTTCTACCAGGAAATCCAGGTGCGTAGCTTCGGCTGGTACTCACTCTCCTGCAAGGGATTCAGCACAGCGGGTGCAGAGCTCTTTATTCAGAAGGGTGATGACAAGGAAGGCACATGGGTGAGCAAGAAGCTCCATGAGCTTACCGATTCCGAGCGGGAGTTCTTCCGCAGCACAGAGCGCAAGCAGTGGCCCTACGACTGCATCAGCGACACTGTGGGCATGCCCATGTACAATGCCCTGGTGGCCATGAATGACGATAATGTGCTCACCGACATCAAGGGCAATGGAAAGCAGGAGAAC
>JBNMJN010000083.1:0-10330 GCA_050873805.1 Prevotellaceae bacterium
AAGTAGCAACGATTAAAACTTATCTTTCTCTTGTGAGCGGAAGACGGGGCTCAAACCCGCGACCCCCAGCTTGGAAGGCTAGTGCTCTATCAACTGAGCTACTTCCGCAACTTCAAAAAAGATGTGGGTGGTGATGGATTCGAACCACCGAAGGCGAAAGCCAGCAGATTTACAGTCTGCCCCATTTGGCCACTCTGGTAACCACCCTCAATAAATGTATGTCCTCTTATTATCGCCTCACCTGGCATGTGGAGAGCCTCTTGTCGGATTCGAACCAACGACCCCGAGATTACAAATCACGTGCTCTGGCCAACTGAGCTAAAGAGGCGATTGCAGCCGCTTAGCAGATGCCGTTGCGACTAAACGGCTGCAAAATTAGGCATTATTTTTGAACTACCAAAACTTTTCACCGCTTTTTTTAGCGATTTTTCTGTTTATCCTTGTTTTTGGACAGCTGGCGCACCAGCGTATCCACTGATTTCAGCGTTGCTTCCTCAAAAGTGTCGCACACCTCCTGAGCGAACAAAGTCGCCCCTGCCACCTGCAGCCTTATGGCCACTTCCTTATTCATGGCAGTCTCGGGCTTCACGACCTTCAATGACACCTCTACCTTTCCTGTTTCACCACCGAACTTCTCCAGCTTGGCCACCTTCTTCTCAATGAAGTCAACCAGCTTGTCCGTGGCATCGAAATGAATTGCCTGAATCTTAATGTCCATAATCTCCTCCTTCTATTAAAAGTTTCACTTTGCTCGTGGATGAGCATGCATATAAACTTCCTTCAACTCCTCGAATGACGTGTGGGTATAAACCTCTGTGGTGGACAGGCTCTCATGCCCCAGCAGCTCCTTTACGGACTGAAGGTCGGCATGATGGTTCAGCATTGATGTCGCGAAACTGTGCCTCAGCACATGCGGACTTCTCTTCCGCAACGTCGTGACGAGCGAGAGATACTTCTCCACAATATTCCTCGCTTTGGACGGGCTCATGACCCCACCCTTGCGTTCATCCACAAACACCGCGTCTGTACAGAATCCCGCTTGTGAGCAGAACCGCTCCCGCACCGACAGGTATCCGAGCAACTCCTCACGCATCTCCACACCAAACGGCACAAGCCTCTGCTTGTTTCTCTTTCCCGTCACCTTCAGCTGCATCTGGTCTGCATCAAAGTCAGACAGCCGCAGCCCCAAAAGCTCAGAAAGACGGATGCCGGTGGTATAGAACGTGAGCAGTATGGCCTTGTCGCGCATCCCCACATAAGTGTCGCCAAAGAAGTCACCGTCAAGAAGAGCATTCATCTCCTCTTCCCGCACATATTGCGGGAGGGGTTTCTCCCTTTTGGGTGCACGCACCAGGTGAGCAGGATCCTTAGACACCATCTTGCGCTTGAGCAAGAACCTGTAGAACGTGCGCAGCGCGCTTAATCGCCTGCCCACACTACTGGCCTTGTTACCACGCTCCATGATGGCAACCTCCCACTGGCGTACCACGTCAGCGTCTATGCTGTTCCAGTCCAATTCACTATCCAGCCCTCGGTAAAACCGCTCGAACTCTTTCAAGTCAGCCTCATACCATGCGATTGTATGCTCGGACAGATTCCGCTCATATCTCAGGTAATCCACAAAGGGCTCTATCCACATCTTCGTTTCTTTACAAAGGCGAAGTTAGGACTTTTTCTCCGAATCCCCAAGGGAGTCGGCGTGTTTTTAGTGAAATTTAGTCTTCCACCCTGCGCAACTGCTGCACATACACGGCACGCTCCTTGGCAAGACGCTTCAGCACCGAGGGCTTGTCGAACTGCTGACGTGCGCGAAGTTCCTTCACCACACCAGTCTTCTCAAACTTGCGCTTAAACTTCTTCAGAGCTCTCTCAATGTTCTCACCTTCTTTTACAGGTACTACAATCATTGTTTTGTTTGTTTAATTATACTAACTTTAGTTACTTGCACTTAATGCGGCGCAAAATTACGCATTGTTTTTGAGACAGCAAAACTTTCTCTGCCTTTTTCATTGTTCTTTTACTCACCTTGGGCTATTGCGCGTCCATATTCCGCCATTCTCGTTTGACAGCATGCCACCAGGGCATACTACGCCTCGCAAAGCAAACCGAGACGAGAAGGCAACCCTTCACACACACCGACATCCCGCAGCAACCCTCGTATGCCTGACCTCCGCAATGCAAGAATCCATTGCCACGTGCCCATCCATGCTGGCCACCCAGTCCTCACGACACAACAAACCAGCCTCCTTGACATGACGATCCAATATAATAAAAGGAACGCGCACATGCGCGTTCCTTTTATACAGTCTTGTCCTACACAGAGGACAATCCTTACTTACAGATTGGGGTTAATCTTGCTCCACTCACTGATGGCAGGAACGATGTTCAGTGTCACCAGTTCGTCACGCATCTTGCACAGGTGCTCATAAGAAGCGTCCAGCTTGGCATTCTCCTCGGGTGTACCCTGGGGAACCACATAACTGCAACCATTCTGGTCGAGTGTGGTGTCCATAGCCATCATGATGTGGTTGTACTTCTCGGTCTGCACATATGTGCCTGCGGGATAGCGGAACTTCTGGCCACCCATCACACTGGCAATCATCTGCACGGACAGCAGAGCGGGGCTCTGGAAAGAAGAGCGGCCACGCAACTTGATGATGGCTGCGCCACCCTTTGTCACGTCCACCTTCATCTGCTCCCACTCCTCCTCGGGGAACTCAGGAGTGCCGATAATCTCGGTGAGAGGCTTTCCAGCCACCTTCACAGCACTGCCAAACACAGCCATCTGCTCGCCATGGCCACCAAAGGTGTGGGCGCCCACAACCTGGTTCTCCATCACGCCAAACTTCTTTGCCAGCGCGCTCTGCAGGCGAGTGCTGTCAAGTGCAGCCAGAGTGGTCACCTGCCCAGGCTTCAGTCCGCTATACAGCAGAGTCACCAGACCCGTCAAGTCAGCGGGGTTAAAGATGATGACCACATGCTTCACATCGGGACAATAGGTCTTGATGTTCTTGCCCAGGTCCTCGGCAATCTTACAGTTGCCGGCCAGCAGGTCCTCACGGGTCATGCCCTCCTTGCGGGGAGCGCCACCACTGGAGATGATATACTTTGCGTCCTTGAATGCCTCTGCCACATCGGTAGTAGCAGTAATCTTTGCGTCGCAGAATCCGCTCTGGCGCATCTCCTCGGCCACGCCTTCGGGCGAGAACACATCATAGAGGCAAATGTTGGATGTAAGGTTCATCATGAGCGCGCTCTGCACCATGTTTGAGCCAATCATGCCGGCAGCACCGACAATCACCAGTTTCTCATCAGTCAAAAATGCCATAATGCTTTTACTTTTATAATATAATGTATTTACACTTTTCTTTTCGAGAAACAAAGTTAGGGGTTTTCACACTATCCGCAAAGGATTTGCGCCGAAATACTTCTGCGCGGCAAGCGAAAGCCGTCCATTTGCCATCCCGACATACCAAAAAAGCGAGCCTCTGGGCGCGATGTGCCCAGAGCCCTCCCCTGGGCAACTCATCAGATTTTGCCCCCGAAGGCCAGGTCACCCGCATCACCCAGTCCAGGCACAATGTAGGAATGCTCGTTGAGCTCCTCATCAATGGCAGCGCAGATGAGTGTCACATCCTCCCGGTCGCCATAGAGCCTCTGCATGTGCTCCACTCCCTGGCGACTGGCTATGGCACAGGCAATAAACGTGCGAGCGGGCTTTCCCTTGGTCTCAAACGCCCTCAGTGCCAATTCCATGCTCTCACCAGTGGCCAGCATGGGATCCACCAGCATGAGCGTCTTGCCAGTAAGGTCGGGAGCAGCGATATACTCGATGTGCACATCCACCTGGCGGCACTCCTTGTCCTTGTAGTAGCGGTATGCGCTCACAAAGGCGTTCTCGGCATTGTCAAAGACGTTGAGAAAGCCCTGGTGCAAGGGAAGTCCCGCGCGGAACACAGTGGCCAGCACAATCTGGTCATCGTAGGTGCTGGCCGTAGCCACGCCCAGCGGTGTCTGTACTTTCTTGTCGGAGTAACTCAACCTGCGACTCAGCTCATAAGCCTGCGCCTCACCTATGCGCTCCAGATTGCGACGGAAGCGCATCCTGTCGGTCTGCACACTCACATCTCTCAGTTCGGCAACGAAGCTGTTCACCACGCTGCACGAGCCTGCCATGTCTATTATTTCCATATTACGCGTTTTTGCTAAAGGGGTTAAACACGCTTGCAAAGATAGCCCTAATTCTACCAAATGCAAAGTCCACATCGCAAAAATGTGAAAAAGAATGAAAACCGCCGCAAGCCGTGCCAAAAAACGCATGGGGAATTTTATCACATCGAAAGATTGATGTAACTTTGCCGTGCCTTAAAAGGGCATGTTTCAAGAAAGCGCACTGGAATATCAAACCATTTAAATCATATACGACAATGGCAACATTAGATTTGACAAAGTACGGCATCACAGGCTCTACCGTGATTGCCCACAACCCCTCTTACGAGAAGTTGTTCGAGGAGGAGACAAAGCCCGGACTGGAAGGTTTTGAGGTAGGTCAGGTGACTGAGCTTGGCGCAGTGAACGTGATGACGGGTATCTTCACCGGCCGTTCACCCAAGGACAAGTACATCGTGGACGATGCACAGAGCCATGACAACGTGTGGTGGACAAGCGAGGCATACAAGAACGACAACCACCCCATGAGCGAGGCTGTGTGGGCCCAGGTGAAGGACATCGCCAAGAAGGAACTGTCAAACAAGAACCTGTATGTGGTGGACGCTTTCTGCGGCGCCAACAAGGCTACACGCCTGGCCGTGCGCTTCATCGTGGAGGTGGCATGGCAGGCACACTTCGTGACCAACATGTTCATCAAGCCCACCGCTGAGGAGCTGGAGAACTTCGAGCCCAACTTCGTTATCTACAACGCCTCAAAGGCTAAGGTAGAGAACTACAAGGAGCTGGGTCTGAACAGCGAGACTTGCGTGGCATTCAACACCACCACCCGCGAGCAGGTAATCATCAACACTTGGTACGGTGGCGAGATGAAGAAGGGCATGTTCTCTATGCAGAACTACTACCTGCCTCTGAAGGGCATCGCTTCCATGCACTGCTCTGCCAACTGCGACATGAACGGTGAGAACACCGCCATCTTCTTCGGCCTCTCAGGCACAGGTAAGACCACTCTGTCCACCGACCCCAAGCGTAAGCTGATTGGCGACGACGAGCACGGATGGGACGACGAGGGCGTGTTCAACCTCGAGGGTGGCTGCTATGCCAAGGTTATCAACCTCGACAAGGAGTCAGAGCCCGACATCTACAACGCCATCAAGCGCAACGCTCTGCTCGAGAACGTGAGCGTGGACAAGAATGGCAAGATTGACTTCGCCGACAAGAGCACCACCGAGAACACTCGCGTGAGCTACCCCATCAACCACATCAAGAACATCCAGCCGGGCTCAAGCGCACCCGCTGCCAAGCAGGTTATCTTCCTGTCGGCCGATGCATTCGGTGTGCTGCCTCCCGTGAGCATCCTTACTCCCGAGCAGACTCAGTACTACTTCCTCTCTGGCTTCACAGCCAAGCTGGCAGGCACAGAGCGCGGTATCACAGAGCCCACTCCCACCTTCTCGGCTTGCTTCGGCCAGGCATTCCTGGAGCTGCATCCCACCAAGTATGCACAGGAGCTGGTGAAGAAGATGAACATGAGCGGTGCCAAGGCTTACCTGGTGAACACTGGCTGGAACGGTACTGGCAAGCGTATCTCTATCCGCGACACCCGTGGTATCATCGACGCTATCCTGAGCGGTGCCATCAACGAGGCTCCCACCAAGACTATCCCCATGTTCAACTTCCAGGTTCCCACAGAGCTGCCTGGTGTGGATCCCAAGATTCTTGATCCCCGCGACACTTATGCTGACGCTGAGCAGTGGAACGAGAAGGCTAAGGATCTGGCCGCACGCTTCATCAAGAACTTCGGCAAGTACACCACCAACGAGGCTGGTAAGGCTCTGGTTGCTGCTGGCCCCCAGCTGTAATCTCTGCCTGAGGCATAATATCAAGGGCGGCTTCCTCACTCACGAGGAAGCCGCCTTTCTTTTTTTTACGGAAGTAAAAAGCCACTCCTGCCGCTTCGCTTGTCGCCCCCGGGACACCACACCAGGCATCCCAAGAGCCAGTTTCACATGCCCTTGAGATAAGCATCCAGGCATCCCGAGATGTGCTTTCGTGGGGAGTCTGCCTGGGCTTCCATCATGTCGTGTGCCGCAGTTCAAGCCACCCAGCCATATCCCTGCACAGCCATATCCACAAGGTGGTCAAAGAGCAGGCGAGTCTTGTCATTAAAGGCCACTCGGTCATAGCTCATGGGCAAGTCATCGTTCAGGCTGCTTTGTATCAAGGCAAAGAGTTGGTGGCGAGGTTGCTCATCCTTATACCAGTCCACCACCATCACTTTGTCTTTCTCCTCCAAGAGTTTCTGATAGAGATTCTTCGAGGCAAGAATCACCTCTTGTTCCTCTGCCTTGGTCAACTTCCTGCCCGAGCGGAGCAAGTCGAAGATTTCCAGTTCTTCCTCTGCCAAACCGATGTCCGTGGAGCGAGACTGCTCTCTCTTCAACTCCTCCACCAATTGTAGCAACTTCTCATAATAGTCTTCATTCTCGCTGCCACCCGCATTATACTTGTCGATAATGTTCTTGTATCGCTCCGAGAATTTCACACGAGTACAATTCCTGTTGATCATCTGCACCAAGGTTCGCTCGATAAAGCCCCGCAGGTCATCGATCTCCAAAGCCTTGTAAGGGGTCGTATTGAGTTCTTTGCGCAGTGCCTCCACATCAAGCTTGCTCAAGTCGATGACCTTGCCTTGGTGGATGGCATAGGCAGCCTGCGGACGTGAGTCTTCGCCCAGCATGTAGCCAGCACTGTAGGCCGACACGCTCTGATCCAAGGTCGCTGCCATACGCTGTTTAGCCCTTTGCAATTTCTCGTCATCAATCTGATTGCAGAAGAGTCCGTTGAGATAAGCCAAAGGCGCAAACTTCTCGTTGTGCCAACCTCGCTCAAATATCTCTGGTTTGGCAGCATCGTAGAGGTTCATCAGCAGGTTGGTGAGTACCTTGAATCGGTCTTTCCATTCATCCTTCTCCAGCACCTTATTGTATGCATTGCGGAACATTTCGAGTTGGTCGAGGGTGTCGCCCTCGGCGATGATGCCATCTATCTTGATGCCCAACGACTGCAAGAATTCATCGCACTCCGTGATGCTCTGGTCGATGTTGGCTATCAGCTGTTCGATGTCCTTGGCTGGATATTCCTGTCCGTCGTCTGTCGAGGCATAGTCAGACAAGGCTTGCCGCATATACTTAAAGACGTTGACATAATCTACGATGATGCCACAAGTCTTGCCAGGAAACACACGGTTGGCACGGGCGATGGCTTGCATCAAGGTGTGTCCCTTCATCGGTTTGTCGAGATAGAGGGTGGAGAGCGATGGCACGTCAAAGCCTGTCAGCCACATGGCACAGACGAAGACCAAGCTCAGTGGGTCGTCCTTGTCCTTGAATCGATCCTCGATGTCCTTGCCGTCAGGAGAAATCGCCTCCATCCTCTTACGATGCGGAACAATGTCAAGACCTTGGACGGCAAACTTCTCTTCCTCGCCGTCTTCCTTACTGATGACCACAGCCATCTCCACCTTATTCATATAGTCGAGCATGGCATTGATTCTCTCTCGTTCCTCCAAGGTCTTGGCCTGGTTGCGTTCCAAGACGAGTGCTTTCTTCTCTTCCGCCCAGTACCTCTGCACCTTGTCGTACATTCTCACAGCGGTGTATTTATCCACACTCACCACCATGCCCTTGCCCAGGAATCCTCGGCGAGGGAAATGGTGGGCGATGTCCCTGGCGATGCGGTCGAGTCGCTCCGCTCGCTTGATGACTTCCAGGATGCGTGACGAGGAGTTCTCCAAGAGTTCTTTCTCGCGGTCGTTGAGATTCTCGTCCTCGCAGATTTGGTCAATGTCGGTATCAAGCCAGTCATTGGTCAAGCCCACCTCTGGCACTCGGCGACTATAGAAAAGTGGCACGGTGCTACCGTCCTCGATGGCTTGGGCAAAATTATATTCCGACACGTAATCGCCAAACCACTGGTTGGTGAGTCGCTTGCTGCCCAAGAGCGGTGTACCCGTGAAAGCGATGTAGTTGGCATTCGGCAGGCCGGTGTGCATGTTCTCGGCAAGTTGCTTGTACTGGGTACGATGCGCCTCATCCACAAGGACAAAGATGTCGTTGCGGTCAGTCAAGACAGGGTATTTCTTCGTCTTGTCGTACTGAAACTTATGGATCAAGGTGAATACCATCGGCTTGTTGCTCCTCAGGAAGTCACGCAACTGGGTGGAGTTCTTCGGCTGGCACTCCTCCTTCGGCCCGATGAGTTCGGTGCGAACGAAAGTCTTGTGTATCTGTGTGTCCAAGTCCTCTCTATCCGTAATCACAAGAAAGGTAAAGTTGCCATGCAGTTTGCGCTTCACCTTCCTCACGAACATCACCATCGAATAGCTCTTGCCCGAACCTTGCGTGTGCCAGAACACACCGAGCTTGCCGTTCAATCTCTCTCGATTCTTCACGCTCTCCATCAGATTGTTCACGCCGAGATACTGGTGGTTCTTGGCGATAATCTTGATGCGCTTATTGTCAAAGAAGATGAAGTTCTCGATATAGTCCAAGAGGCGTTCCTTGCGAAAGAGGCCATCTGTCAATGTTTGAATGCTCAATCCATGTTCGGCTATCTGCTCACGGTCGAGTTTCTCCTTCTCGTCATCCACACGAAGCCACTCAAAGAAGAACTCATACTTGCTGTTCCAAGCACCTATCTTGGTTTGTAAGCCATTGCTCAACACACAGATTTGGTTGAAAGCAAAGATGTTCGGAATATCCTGGCGATAACTCGTCAAGTTCTTGTTGTAGGCTTCCTCTATCTTCACGGTGGAGTTCTTCAGTTCGATGAAGACCATAGGCAATCCATTCACAAAGAGAAGCACGTCGGGACGGCGATAGCGATAATGTCCCTTGATCCACATTTGGTTGACGCAATGGAAGTCATTCCTTTCGGGATGGTCGAAGTCGAAGAGGCGCACGATGTCGAAGTCATCCTTTCCATTTCTGCGCACTTTCACTTGGATGCCATTTCGTATCTTCTGGTAGAGCGAATAGTTGGTGTCTATCATGTCCGTACCCGTGAAGTCCTTGCGAAGGTCTTGAAGGATGATTTTCAGTACATCCTCATCCATCTTCGGATTGAGCCGCTTCAAGGCAGCGAAGAGCACATCGGGCAGGATGCACTCCGAAGGGTTGGCACGACCAGTGGTGGAGACCTCGTCTTGTGCCTCCACTCGTGCATCACACTCGATTCGCTTCCATCCATACTCAGGAAGTGAAAGGCGATTGCATATCGCCTGTTCTATATCGCCTTCACTGATAAATGACTTCATGCTCGTTATTGTTTTTATCGTTTTGTTACTAATACTCGCTTCTTGAAGCAGTAGTACTTCGTAAGCCTACGAAGTACTACTGCATTGCTTGATGAAGTAGTACTTCGTTGGCGGTTGAAGTAGTACTTCATCGGGGAATGAAGCTATACTTCAAGTTTGCCCGACATCAAGCGAGGGAGAAGGAGGTCTCGCTGGCGAGCGAGGAGGGTGTTCTGCTTTTGGAGATTATGAATATGTTTATGCATAACAGACAATCGCTCATTAGCCAAACACCTTAAATCCTCAGATGGAACAATTAACTTTATTCTATTAATATCCTTTGGATAAACATGTGGTTGCGCCGCTCCTCTTTGGAAATTACTGACGACTCCTCGAATATTATTCAACAATTCATACACATAATATATATAAGGTGTAGTTGAGTCTTCGATATAGGAACAATCTGCCGCCCAAATATCAGAATAATGAACTGCTATATAACCTGCATTAGCTCCCGATGAACTCATTGTAACTGACACACCTTTCACATTAGCCTCGTTATGAAAGCCTGACGGTTCAAGACCTGCGGATATAACAGGAACAAGCCCTCCTATCATTTCACTTGAAGTTATATTCTTGCCTCGCTTAAATTCACAGACTTCAGATAAAGAGCCTCTACTCCACCCTTTCGGCAATCCATTCTCCATTTCCACTTTCTCATGTCCAGGGAAGCGGAAGCGGACGAACCATTCTTTATATAGGTTCTCTGCCATTTTCTCCAAAAGACGAATACGCTTTGTGTTGTTCTCTATCAGAGTATCGTAAGTGGAGAGGATGGAGGCTATGCGGTGCTGGACACCAATCGAA
>JBNMJN010000084.1:0-10260 GCA_050873805.1 Prevotellaceae bacterium
CCCGTCATTGCCGACAGGACAGAGGCCCTGCATGGCAACTGCGTCAAGAAGGACCTGGAGACCATGCTGCAGCTCACCTACCTCTGCTTCACCTCGCCCCGCAAGGACGATGAGGCTTACAAGAGTCTGATGGAGCGCACCCGCAACAGCCTCAAGAACCAGGACCTGAGCCCCATCACAGCCCTGCGTGACAGTGTGGCACGTGTGGTGTATGACAACAATGTGCGTGCCGTGCGCATGCGTGCCGAGGACGTGGACCAGCTGGACTATGACCGCGTGATGCAGATATACAAGGAGCGTTTTGCCGATGCGGGCGACTTCGAGTTCTTCTTTGTGGGTGACGTGGAGGCCGACTCCATCGCTCCCCTCCTCACGAAGTACCTGGGATCGCTGCCCACTGGCAAGAAGCACGAGAAGTGCAAGGTGGTGGACCAGCGCATGGCCAAGGGCGAGCGTACTTGCCTCTTCGAGAAGGAGCAGGACACGCCCAATGCTCTCGCTCTCTTCATCTACCATGCTCCTGTGGCCAAGACTCCCAGGAACAGCATTATGGTGTCCATGCTGCAGCAGAGCATGCAGATGCTCTATACCGAGACGGTGCGTGAGGACGAGGGCGGCGCTTATGGCGTGCCTGTAAGCGGCAGCCTGACCGACTATCCCGAGAAGCGTGCCACTGTGCAGATACAGCTTCCCACCGCTCCCGAGAAGCTGGAGCGCATGACACAGGTGGTGTATGACGGTGTGGAGAAGATATGCAAGGAAGGCCCCAGCGAGGACTATCTGCAGAAGATCAAGGAATACATGATACGCTCACATGCCGAGCAGCTCAAGAACAACGACTACTGGATGGGGCAGCTTATCCAGCGCGTGCGCTACGGACAGAACAACGTGGAAGGCTACGACGAGCTGGTACAGAGCATCAGCGTGGCCGACCTGAAGGGCATGGCCTGCAAGATATTCCAGAGCGGCAACCGCCTGGTGGTGGGCATGACCACTCCCGAAGCACAGGCAAAGTAATCACCTTGCGGCATCCAGCCGCAAGGTGAAGCTGAAAACAGGCAAGGCGGGAAGCGCAAGGCGGCAAGTGGTGCCGCAGCGCGCTTCCCGCCTTGCCTGTTATGGCCTGTACCGGTATCGCAGGCATGGGCATGGCGCATGCCTGCCCGTGCGGTGTGGGGCGTGGATAAAGGGGATAGTGTGGGTGTGGGGGAGGCTTCCCGCCGCTCACTCCATGTTGGCTTCCTTGACCTTGCGGAACAGGTCGCTGGCAAAGATGAAGGAGTTGAGCCGCTCGTTGGTGCTCGTCATGATGTCGTCCTTGTTGCCTTGCCACTCCTTGTGACCCTGGTAAATGAAGATGATGTTCTCGCCGATGCCCATTACCGAGTTCATGTCGTGCGTGTTGACAATGGTGGTCATCTGGTACTCCTGTGTGATGTCGTGGATGAGTTCGTCTATCACCAGGCTTGTCTGAGGGTCAAGGCCGCTGTTGGGCTCGTCGCAGAACAGGTACTTGGGGTTTAGCGCGATGGCTCGCGCGATGGCCACGCGCTTCTGCATGCCGCCGCTTATCTCGCCGGGGAACTTCGCCTCGGCTCCCTTCAGGTTGACCCTGTCGAGGCAGAATTTCGCCCTGCGCACGCGGTCGGTCTCGTTCATCTCCGAGAACATGTCCAGGGGGAACATCACGTTCTCCAGCACCGACATGGAGTCAAAGAGTGCCGCGCTCTGGAATATCATGCCCATCTCGCGCCTTATCATCACCTTCTCCCGCTTGCTCATTGCCACAAAGTCGCGCCCGTCATAGAGCACCTGTCCGCTGGTTGGGCGCAGGAGTCCCACGATGTTCTTCATCAGCACCGTCTTTCCGCTTCCGCTCTGGCCGATGATGAGATTGGTCTTTCCGTTCTCGAAGACGGCATTGATGTCCTTCAGAACGTCTTTGTCCTCGAAGGACTTGCACAAGTGTCTTAGTTCAATCATGAGAGCAGGGGAGTTAGGAATATGTCGGCAAACAGGATGAGCATGCTTGAGCGCACCACCGCATTGGTGCTTGCCTTGCCCACCTCGATGGAGCCACCCTCCACCGTGTAGCCACAATAGGAGCTCACACTGGAGATGATGAAGGCAAAGACAAAGCTCTTGATGATGGACATCCATATAAACCACTGGTTGAATTCGTGCAGCAGTCCCAGGGTGAGGTCATCTACCGTGATGATGCCTGCCAGCGCGGTGGCGTAGGCGCCAATGAAGCCGGCCGCTATGCTGAAGATGACCAGGAAGGGCATCATCGTCAGCATGCCCGCGATTTTGGGCAGGATGAGGAAGGATGCCGAGTTGACTCCCATAATCTCCAGCGCGTCTATCTGCTGGGTGACGCGCATCGTGCCCATCTCCGAGGCAATGTTGCTGCCCACCTTGCCCGACAGGATGAGACACATGATGCTGCTCGAGAACTCCAGCACCATAATCTCGCGGGTCGTGTAGCCTGTGGTGAAGGCAGGCATCCAGGGGCTTTGTATGTTCAACTTAATCTGTATGCAGATGACCGCTCCTATGAAGAAGGAGATGAGCAGGACGATTCCGATGGAGTCAACACCCAGTTGGGACATCTCCTTGATGTATTGTTTCAGAAACATCCTCCACCTCTCGGGCAGGCTGAACACCTTGCCCATGAGCATCAGGTAACGGCCAAATCCGGCCAGGCCTTTTGTTATCAACATGAATTGTATGCTGGTTCGTTGTTCGTTGTGGCGGCAAAATTACGCATTTAATCCTAAAAGCGAGGGCTGAGGCATGCCGTTTTTGCCTTTTTTTGTACTTTTGTGCAGTAATCTGAGAAAATATGAACAACGATACTGCATCCACACCGTCGGCTCCTGCCATGCAGACTGCCGTATCCGCTCCAGAGCCATTGAAACTGCGCAGCGAGGGACTGGTGAAGATATATGGCAAGCGCACCGTGGTCAACGAGGTGAGCTTCAATGTGCACCAGGGCGAGATTGTGGGCTTGCTGGGGCCTAACGGAGCGGGCAAGACCACCTCGTTCTATATGACCACCGGCCTGGTGATTCCCAATGCGGGACACATCTACCTGGGGCATGAGGAAATCACCAAGCTGCCCGTCTATAAGCGTGCGCGCCTGGGCATAGGCTACCTGGCCCAGGAGGCCAGTGTGTTCCGCAAGATGACGGTCGAGGACAATATTGCCAGTGTGCTGGAGATGACGGGCAAGCCCCGTGCCTACCAGAAGGAGAAGCTGGAGAGCCTCATCGAGGAGTTCCGCCTGCAGAAGGTGCGCAAGAACCTGGGTGACCGCCTCTCGGGGGGCGAGCGCCGCCGTACCGAGATTGCGCGCTGCCTGGCCATTGACCCTAAGTTCATCATGCTCGATGAGCCCTTTGCGGGTGTCGATCCCACGGCTGTGGAGGACATCCAGCTCATCGTGTGGAAACTCAAGCAGCGCAACATAGGTGTGCTCATCACCGACCACAATGTGCAGGAGACGCTCTGTATCACCGACCGCGCCTACCTGCTCTTTGAGGGGCAGATACTCTTTGAGGGCACGCCCCAGCAGTTGGCTGTCAATCCCGTGGTGCTCGACAAGTACCTCACCCGCAGTTTCGTGCTCCGCATGAAAGACTTCCAGAAGATGGAGGAGGAGCGTGCGCACGAGGAGTGACCTTGCGCCCTCAGGCATGCCTGCCGCGCCCCGTGTGCGTGCGTGTGCGTACAATATATTTATTGTAAGCATATAGTTGGCTGTCTGAGATATAATTAGTATCTTTGCACGCATTTTTGTGAAGACGGACAAAGTACATAAGATAACAACAAACAGATAGTAACGATGAATATTTCATTCGAGAAAGTAAATGATGTGAATGCCCTGCTGACCCTTTCGCTGGTGAAGGCAGACTACGAGGAGAACGTTAACAAGGCCCTGAAGGACTTCCGCAAGAAGGCACAGATGCCAGGCTTCCGCCCTGGACAGGCTCCCCTGGGACTGCTGAAGAAGCGTTTCGGCACCGAGATTACTGCCGAGGAGGTGAACAAGATTCTGGGCAAGGAACTCACCAAATATATCCACGACGAGAAAATCAATGTGCTGGGCGAGCCCCTGCCCAACGAGGAGAAGACTCCCGCCGTTGACTTTGCAAGCCAGGAGGAGTTCACCTTCGTGTTCGATGTGGCGCTCGCTCCCGAGTTTGACGCCAAGATAAGCGACAAGGACGAGCTGGACTTCTACACCATCAAGGTAGATGACGAGATGGTGGACAAGCAGGTGCAGGTGTATGCACAGCGCGCCGGCGAGTACAGCAAGGTGGAGAGCTACGAGGACCGCGACATGGTGAAGGGCGTGCTCACACAGCTGGGCGAGGACGGACAGCCCATGGAGGGCGGTTTCCACAAGGATGATGCTGTGATGCTGCCTGGCTACATGAAGGACGAGGAAGAGAAGGGCAAGTTCAATGGTCTGAAGGTGAATGACGTGATTGTCATCAACCTGGCCAAGGCTTATGACAACAACGAGTCGGAACTGTCGAGCCTGCTGGGCATCACCAAGGAGCAGGCTGCCAAGGCCAAGACAGACTTCAGCTACCAGGTGACCGAGATTACCCGCTTCGTGCCCGCAGAGGTCAACCAGGAACTCTTCGACAAGATTCTGGGCGAGGGCAAGGTGAGCAGCGAGGCCGAGTTCCGCGCCAGCATCGCCGAGAGCATGAAGAAGGACTTCGAGGCCGACAGTGACTTCAAGTTTGCCCGTGACCTGCGCGCTTACCTCACCAAGCGCATCGGCACACTCCAGTATCCCGAGGAGATGCTCAAGCGCATCATGAAGCTCAACAACAAGGACAAGGACGAGGAGTACATCGAGCGCAACTTCCAGCCCAGCATCGACGAGCTCACCTGGCACCTCATCAAGGAGCAGCTGTGCGACCAGCTGGAGGTGAAGATCCAGCAGGAGGACGTGCTGGAGACCGCCAAGATGGCCACACGCATGCAGTTTGCGCAGTATGGCATGACCAACGTGCCCGAGGACGCACTCACACACTATGCCAACGAGATGCTCAAGAACGAGCAGCAGGCCGAGGCTCTTGTGACACGCGCCGTGGAGAACAAGATTGTGGAGAAGGCCAAGGCTGTGGTGAAGCTCAACCAGAAGGAAGTGTCCATGGAGGAGTTCAACAAAATGCTGAGCGACAAGGAGGCATAAGAGTGTCCTCACACATGCGTGCGTGCGCGCACGCATATAATATATAATGAGTAACGTTGGGGACGATTCCGCCTGTGGAACCGTCCCCAATGCCCAAAATAAACCTTTCATTCGTCTTATGAACAACGATTTCAGAAAGTTTGCGACCCGCCATCTGGGCATGAGCGGGCAGGTGCTGGACGATGTGGTAAGCATGCAGAACCAGTACATGAATCCCTATATTCTGGAGGAGAGGCAGTTGAACGTGACCCAGATGGATGTCTTCAGCCGCCTCATGATGGACCGCGTCATATTCCTCGGCACGCAGATTGACGACTATACAGCCAACACGCTGCAGGCCCAGCTGCTCTATCTGGACAGCGTGGACCCAGGCAAGGACATCAGCATCTACGTCAACAGTCCGGGCGGAAGCGTCTATGCCGGCCTGGGCATCTATGACACGATGCAGTTTGTCAGCAGCGATGTGCGCACGATATGCACAGGTATGGCCGCCAGCATGGCTGCCGTGCTGCTGGTGGCCGGCACCGAGGGCAAGCGCGCAGCCTTGCGCCACAGCCGCGTGATGATACACCAGCCCCTGGGAGGAGCGCAGGGACAGGCCAGTGACATCGAGATCACGGCCCGTGAGATACAGAAACTGAAGAAGGAGCTATATACAATCATCGCCGAGCACTCGCACACGGACTACGACAAGGTGTGGGCCGACAGCGACCGCGACTACTGGATGACCTCGCAGGAGGCACTGGAGTATGGCATGATTGACCGTATTTACAGCAAAAACGAGAAGGCGGAAGATGGCGGGACGAAGTAAAGCGACGGAACGGCACTGCTCGTTCTGCGGACGCAGGGAGTCGGACGTGCAGCTGCTGCTGACGGGGCTGGACGGCACGTGCATCTGCGACGACTGTGTGCGCCAGGCCAATGAGGTGCTGCTGGCCAACTTCCCCCAGGCTGGCAAGAAGACGACCCTGAACCTGAGCATGGAGGAGTTGCCCAAGCCCCATGAGATAAAGGATTACCTGGACCAGTACGTCATCGGGCAGGACGATGCCAAGCGCTACCTGTCCGTGTCGGTCTATAACCATTACAAGAGGCTGATACAGGACCGGACCGATGATGGTGTGGAGATAGAGAAAAGCAACATCGTGATGGTGGGACCCACGGGAACTGGCAAGACGTTGCTTGCCCGCACCATTGCCAAGTTGCTCAAGGTGCCCTTCACCATCGTGGACGCCACGGTGTTTACCGAGGCAGGCTATGTGGGCGAGGACGTGGAGAGCATCCTCAGTCGCCTGCTCCAGGTGGCCGACTATGACGTGGAGGCGGCCGAGCGGGGCATCGTCTTCATCGATGAGATAGACAAGATAGCGCGCAAGAGCGACAACCCCAGCATCACCAGGGACGTGAGCGGCGAGGGAGTGCAGCAGGGGCTCCTGAAGCTTCTTGAGGGCTCTATGGTCAACGTGCCGCCCAAGGGCGGGCGCAAGCACCCCGACCAGGACTACATCCATGTGGACACGCGCAACATCCTGTTTGTGTGCGGTGGTGCTTTTGACGGCATCGAGCGCAAGATAGCCCAGCGTCTCAACACCCATGTGGTGGGCTTCGACAGCGTGCAGAACGTGCAGCGCATCGACACCAAGAACCTCATGAGGTACATCCAGCCGCAGGACCTCAAGAGTTTCGGCCTCATCCCCGAGATTATCGGCCGCCTGCCCGTGCTCACCTACCTCAATCCCCTGGACAGGCAGGCACTGCGCAACATCCTCACAGAGCCCAAGAACTCTATCGTGAAGCAGCAGGTCAAGCTCTTCAAGATGGATGGCATCGAGCTGGAATTTGAGCCTGCGATGTTTGACTATGTGGTGGACAAGGCCATGGAGTACAAACTGGGTGCGCGCGGACTGCGCAGCATCATGGAGGCCATTATGATAGACGCGCAGTTTGACGCTCCCTCGCGCGGAAGCAAGAAGCTGGTGATTACAGCCGATTACGCGCGCAAGCAATTGGAGAAGTCACAGCGGATGCTGTCTTGACACGCGGCAGGCCGCGTGGCTGTTGCATAGCGGGAGGGACACCGGGCAGTGATGCCGGTGTCCCTCCCGCGCTTTTCCAGGCGTCGGGACGGTGCCCTTGCGGCTCTTCCCCAGCCCCCCTCCACCTTGTGGGCCAGGCATGGCGCGCCCGTCGGCATGCTGCGTGTGGCCACCTGGCCGCTTTCCCGTCGCGCCAGCATGTGCCGGGGTCTGCGCAAGTCCCGAAGCGGCCCTTTTCATGCCAGCTTTCCGCCTCGGAGGCATCTGCTGGAGGCCATCAAGGCACAAGATGCCCCCTTCTGCTAAAAAATATGCCCTGCATAATTTGGAAATCAAGCAAAAAGCCTTATCTTTGTAGGAGACTAATACTGCGCGATGGATATAGATAAAGTCAATCTCACAGCCGAGTTGAAGCGGTATTTCGGCTTCGATACATTCAAGGGCGACCAGGAAGCAATCATCAGGAATGTGCTTCGTGGCAATGATACATTTGTGCTGATGCCCACGGGCGGAGGCAAGTCACTCTGCTACCAGTTGCCTGCCCTGCTCATGGAGGGCACGGCTATCGTCATCTCCCCCCTCATCGCACTGATGAAGAACCAGGTGGACGCTGTGCGCATGGTGAGCGACAACGATGATGTCGCCCACTTCCTCAACTCCTCGCTCGGCAAGGCGCAGGTGGATGCGGTGAAGCGTGGCGTGCAGTCGGGGCGCACCAAGTTGCTGTACGTTGCCCCCGAGTCGCTCACCAAGGAGGAGAACGTGGCGTTCCTCTCCAGCGTGAAAATCTCCTTCTACGCCGTGGATGAGGCTCACTGCATCTCAGAGTGGGGACACGATTTCCGTCCCGAGTACCGCCGCATCCGTCCGCTTGTCAACCAGATAGGCGTGGCTCCCATCATCGCACTCACCGCCACGGCCACCGACAAGGTGCGCGGGGACATCAAGAAGAGCCTGGGCATTACGGACGCGGTGGAGTTCAGGAGCTCGTTCAACCGCCCCAACCTCTACTACGAGGTGCGTCCCAAGACCGCCAATGTGGAGAAGGACATCATACGATTCATCCTCCAGCACAAGGGCAAGAGCGGTATCATATACTGCCTGAGCCGCAAGAAGGTGGAGGAACTGGCCGAGGTGCTGCGGGCCAACAACATCAACGCCCGTGCCTATCATGCCGGCATGGAGTCGCAGGTGCGCAGCCAGACCCAGGACGACTTCATCATGGAGCGCCTGGATGTCATTGTGGCCACCATCGCCTTTGGCATGGGCATTGACAAGCCCGATGTGCGCTTCGTCATCCACTACGACATTCCCAAGAGCCTCGAGGGCTATTACCAGGAGACCGGGCGCGCGGGCCGCGATGGTGGAGAGGGCATCTGCCTCACCTACTACTCGCCCAAGGACGTGCGCAAGCTGGAGAAGTTCATGGAGGGAAAGCCTGTGGCCGAGCAGGACATCGGCCGCCAGCTGATACAGGAGACTGCCGCGTATGCCGAGACCTCGGTGTGCCGGCGCAAGTTCCTCCTGCACTATTTCGGCGAGGAATACGACCGGGACAACTGCGGCAATTGCGACAACTGCCTGCATCCACACAACAAGATAGAGGCCACGGAAGACCTGTGCCACGCGCTCACCGTGCTGGCCGCGCTCAAGGACAAGTTCAAGACCAACTATGTGGTGGATGTGCTCACCGGGCGCGAGACCGACGAGGTGCAGGCTCACAGGCATGGCGAACTGGAGTGCTTCGGCTGCGGCGACAATCACGAGGCGCGCTTCTGGAACTCCCTGATACGCCAGGCCATGATAGCGGGCTATGTGGACAAGGAGGTGGAGAACTACGGACTGCTCAGGCTGACGGCTGCGGGCAAGGCCTTCCTCAAGAACCCCACCTCGTTCCAGGTGCTCGAGAGCAATGAGTTTGACGCAGGCGAGGAGCCTACGGGCAGCGAGACCTCCGTGCTCAACGAGGGACTGCTGGCCATACTGAAGGGGCTGAGGAGCGACATCGCACGCGAGAAAGGCGTGCCGCCCTACGTCATCTTCCAGGACGTGTCGCTCGAGGACATGGCCACCTTCTGTCCCACCACGCTGGAGGAGATGCAGAACGTGCGTGGTGTGGGCGAGGGCAAGGTGATGCGCTACGGCAAGAGGTTCTGCAAGGTGATAAAGGACTACTGCGTGGAGAACGACATTCAGCCTGTGGACGACCTGCGTGTGCGCACCCTGGTGAACAAGAGCAAGCGCAAGGTGGATATCATACAGGCCATTGACCGCAGGGTCATGCTGGATGACCTGGCGCATGCGCAGGGGCTCAGCATGGACGAGCTGCTCGATGAGATAGAGGCTATCGTCTATAGCGGAACCAAGATAAACATCAAGTACTACCTGGGTGAGGTGATGGACGATGACCACATGCAGGACATCTACGACTACTTCCTCGAGGACTCCGAGACGGATGACCTGGATGATGCACTGGACGAGTTGGGGGGTGACTACACCGAGGAGGAAGTACGCCTGGTGCGCGTGCAGTTCCTCTCCGACTATGCCAACTGACCCAGAGGGGAGGCACGGCCTCTCCCGCCCTTCCCTATAGAGTGGGGGATGGCAATGCTTGCGGGACGGCATGACAGCGTCTGATGCCGGGCGCGAGGAGCTGCGTCTCCCGCCCCGCTTGTGCTGCTTGCCCTGCTGGGGCTGGGGCATACGGTGCGAGGCATGATATGGAATCACGCGGATTGCACGGACTCTTTCTTTGCGGACGGCATGCTTGTCATGCGTCCCAAGGGGGAGGAGCCCGCGCAATCCGCGAATTTTGTTTTCCCGCCTGAAAACCCTCTTCCAGCCTGCTGAAAGCCCCCTCCCTGCCTGCTGAAAGCCCCCTCCCTGCCTCCCCCAAGGGGGAGGGGCTGTAAACGCGGCGCACTGCATCCGCCGACGCACCGCACTGCGATCGCCAACGCACCGCGCTGCATCCGCCAACGCACCGCACTGCATCCGCCAACGCACCGC
>JBNMJN010000085.1:0-10253 GCA_050873805.1 Prevotellaceae bacterium
AACTGGTTGTCCACCATGATGTCTACTACCTTTTGCACCTGTCCGCTCACGTCCTGCCGTCCGTGGGCATTGTTCACGGCTGAGAGTATGCGCTTGGTCTCGTACTTGCTCAAATCGTCGAGCAGTCCGTTGTCGAGCAGCACCTTGGCAAGGTCGGTGATGCTCTTCACGGTCGAAAGGTCATACTCTCTCTGCCGTGCCATCGCCTGACGCAGTTTGTTCAAGTTGCCGCCTATGGCTTTCATCGCCTCTTGCTTGGCTTGCCAGTTGTCGGCATTGGCTTGGCTCGCCGCTATCTTCATCTGCGTAATGGTCTCGTCAAGTCCCATGTCGCCGTCGCGGAACATAATGTCCTCATCTGCAACATTTCCGTCAGAAGTTTTGGGATTTACAAAATCTTTGACTACCTTTGTCGCAGTATTAAGGTCTTGCTTATCTATTTCCTGCTGAACATACCGGGACGCTGAGGAGAGATAAGCGAGACCTTTTTCTTTGTCTGCCCATTTCAGTGTTCCGTTCTGAACGATAGGATATACGATGTCCGCTACATTGCGACCATGAACCGAGCGTATATCATTTACTTCAAGTATTTCACCGCCATTCTGTATCTGTCGGTTCAACTCAATAGCAACACATACATTCTTGCCGTCACGGTCTTGCATTTCAGTCAGTACTCCCAACGCATTGTCACTACGCTTAAATACGAAGATGGGATGCGACAAGTGATTGGGCATATCAGCAAGAGCCTCAACTGCCACATTATGCTTTCTCACACTACCTTTCGTAAGAATACGCTGACGCATAACAATCGGTAGGTTTGGCAGGAATGTACGCATTACACCTTGCGGTCTGCCAAGATGCAGCATTTCATTCTTATCCATTTCGCCATTCTGATAGCGAATGAGTTCTGAATTGAAACGCTCGTTAGCGGTCTGTTGCTCACGCTTCCCATCACTGAACTTAGTTCCACCAAACCCTGTTTTTCTTCGCATAACCTCGGTGTCGGCTGCATCGAACACGGTAGGATTGCCGCCATTCTTCTTGCGCTTATAGGCTTCATGCAGCACAAATGCCCAGTCCTTGTCACTCCATTTTCTCTTGCCGGGGATTTTCAATCCTGCCAACAATTTTTGGAGTGCTTTCTGAAGCATGGCTTTCAGCTTACCCCAGAACGTAAGTTCCTCGGCACTCATCTTCTCAAAGCCTTTCTCACCGATGCGTCCTGCAAGGTCGGCACCGTATTCCTCGGTGGCATCACGCTTGAACTGCTCTTTTCTTTTGCTTGCCTCGGCATGGGCTTCCGCCATGTCGGCATAGTACGAGGCATTAGCGTCCTCGCCCTTGGCTTCATGTTCCTTGCGCTTCTTCTCGCGCAGTCTGTCCACCTCGGCTTCGTACATCCTCTGTGCCGTGCGGTCGATGGTCTGCTGTATGCCAGCGTTCGACACGCGGTAGAGTTCATCAAGGGCGTTGTTCAGTTTCTCCTCATCGGGGAACAGCACACGCAGTCCGTCATGCCCTACCACCTCATGGATAAAGGTGTTCTCGATGTCGGCAAGATTGGCGTTGTTTGGCACTACAACGGTCACCTCACCCGTCATGGGGTTGAAGCTGCCCTTCATCCTGCGCTGGCGTGCGCTCGGCAATGCGGCAACCTCCTCGTCCGTGCGGATAATGCGCACTGGCGTGTTGAGGCTTTCGGCCAACTCGTTCACTCTCTCGGCCATGGCATTCTCCATCGCTTCCTTGGGTTCGCCTACCCATTTCCCCGCCATCTTCGCGTTGATGCGTGCAATGTCATCGTTGCTGATGAACGGCAGTTGTCCCTCCATGCCGGGAATGACATCGCGGTTCTCCCAGTTCTGCTTGTCGAGTGCAAGGCTCTCCTCGGGTGTCAGCTCCTTGCCGTCCAACTCAAAGCGGTAGCCCATCTTCTCCAGCTCCCTGCGCACCTGCGGCACAAAACGGTTGTAGTCGCGGTGGGTCTTCAATGCCTCTCGCTTGCCGGGGTGTTTCTTCCAATACTCGTCTATCATCTTCGCCTCTTCCTCGCGCGTGAGCACCTTGTCTATCTTGCTCCAGCGTGAGAGGTAAAGCGTGCGACCGTTGTTCCATTGGTGTGCGCCTGTGGGCAACAGGGCATAGTCGGCATGGAATGGCTCGTCAATCTCTGATTTCGGGATAAGGCTGCGCACCACAACAAGGTTCGGACGCTTGTACGCCTCACCAAACTGGGTGTTCAGCGGTGTCTCGATGGCATGGTCATAGGGGTCGTATGCTGCCCATAAGCCTTTGTCCTCGGGGTTCTTCTTCAAGAAGTACTGGAGCTGTGCGTCCTTGGTCTTGGGCTTCACGAACTTCAAGCCCTCGTTGATGGGCAACTCCGTGGTCTTCTTGCCGTCCACCATGAGGTAGCCGTTCTTGTTGAGCTCGTCCAACTTGCGCTGCTGCTCCGGGGTCAGTTCTATCTGCGGTGGGTTGCTGTAGTTCCACTTGCCGCCCTCCAAGGTTCTGCGCTCGCCTGTCTCGGCATCGGTGAACGCCATGGGCGAACCGAGCGCGTCGTCCTCAAAGGCTTGCACGTTTCGGTACACTGGCACAAGCTCGCTCTCGGGCAGTGCTTCCAGTTCCATCGCCTTTGGATCATCGTCCTCCAACAAGCGGAACTTGGTCTTGTCTTCGGGTGTCTCGTCCTCATCGTCTGCGACAATATCGGTAGCTGCATCCACGCTTGCGTCCATTTCGGCATACTTTTTCTCCTTTTCTGCCATCTCCACTTTCATGGCCTCGGAGTATTCCTCAAACTGACGCTTGGCTTCTTCAAGTTCCTTGCCAAATTCAAATGGCTTGCCCTCACGCTGCCTCAACTGCTCCAACTCGGACTTGCCGTGTGTGGCTGCGTGTGTGGCATTGTCGAACCGCTCGGCAAAGTCCTTGCCTGTAATCACGTTCTCGGTAATGTCCTCTACGGCATTACGGAGCAACGATTGCTTGACTGGTATGTCAGTCAGCCCGAGTTCGGGACATGAGTATGACATTTTGCGGTGTATCTCTGCGAAAAGCGAGCCGCCACTGTTCACCGTCTCACGCGACATCTCGGTCTTGACAACAAAGTCATAGCCGCCCAACGACAAGGTGAGCGTGTTGGTCTGTGACGCATTGCTCGGGTTTTCTTTCATGGCCTTTACCGCATCGAGGATTTTCTTGTTGTGCTCCTTGATGAAGTCTGCCATGTCATCAACCGTGCGGAACTTCTGCTTGCCTACGGTTATCTCCGTAAACTTGCCACCGGGGAAGGCTTTCTGCACGGCAAGCAGGTGGGCATTGGCTTCCTCTGCTCGCTTTTCTGCGGCCTTTATCTGTCCCTCCAACTTGGGCTTGGCGTTGTGGATATAGGTTTGGTCGGCCTCCCATTGCTTCTTGCGGCTCTCGTACTTGCGCACGTTCTTCTCCGCATTGTTCTTCAGCAGGGCATACTCGCTTCCCGAAAGCTGCGCCACGGTATCACCGAACACATCTTCTTCCTCCTCAAGCACACGGTTGTTCATGCTGTCCTGCATCAGTCGGTCTCCCTCCATCACGCTGTCGGCAATCGCACCCTTGGTCTTCAGTCGCTGGTAGGCGGTCACGTCAAGACTGTCCTCCACACCGAAACGGAGCACACGCACAGGCTTGCCCCATTCCTTATGCAGGTTGCCCTGTCGCAGGATGCGGCCATTGCGCTGGGTGTAGTCCATCGGTCGGTTGGGAGCGTCAAGGTGGATAAGGGTGTGCAGACGCTCCTGTATGTTCACGCCTGTGCCGAGTGTGGCGGTACTGCCCAGCACCACGCGCACCTCACCACGGTTCACCTTATTGAAGATATCAAGTTTCTGGTTTATCTTCATACCGGGTCTCATCACAACGACTTCGTTTTCGGGTACTCCCTGCGCTATGAGTTTCTTCTTAATGTCCTCATACAGGTTGAAACCGCTACGCTTATTCTCGTAGCTGTCGGCAAAGATTGCCACCGCTCCCTTGTAACCGTCTGTTTCTTTCAGCGAGCGCAGTGTCTGGCGCACGGCCTCATTGGTCTTGCTCTTGGGATCATCCTCCGCGTCCACCTGCACCAAACGCGCATCAACTGCGGCTCTTTGGGCAATGCCATACATGGTGAGGGGGATGCTGCTGTTCGCTTTTTTCTCCTTGCCGCTCATCTTGTCGAAGCGTTCAAGCTCATCTCGCACATACTTCATCACACTGCGCAGGGCGCGTGTCTGTGGCAGATAGATGTCTTGTGCCTTGCCGCCCTCCATTTCGGGTATCTTCTTCACCAACTCCGTTTGGTCTTTGGTCAATGCGGTGTCGGAAACGCTTGACCAGACACGCACCAGTTCGGGCAGGTTCACATACCCAGCGAAGCGGTTCACTTCTTTGAACTTGCCACTCGTGCCAAACTCCGGCATCTGCTGTATGTTGCCGAAATTGCGCACGAAGTCGTCAAAGTAGTAGATGCCGTATTCCTTCATGGTGTCCTTGGGCATGAGGTAGCGCATGAATGTCCATATCTCTGCGGCTGTGTTGCTGATAGGCGTACCAGTGGCGAAGATAACGTTGCGCCCGTTGTTCTTCTCCAATACGGCTTGGGTCTTCAAGTACACGCCCTGCGACTTCTTGCTGTAAGAGGGGTCAACACCTTTCACACCACGCTGCATGGCGGTGGCAAAGCCGAGGTGCTTGTATTCGTGTGCCTCGTCAATGAGCAATGCGTCAATGCCCATGTCGTCAAAGTCCTCAACATCATCGGTCCGGCGGTCGAGCATTTCCTGCGCCTTGACTGCCGCGTTTTGCTTGGCAACGGCTTTCTTCTTCTCGTTGTTGGCAGAGCGTTTCTTGGATATGCCGTCAGACAATGCGGCCATTTCCGCTTGCAGGTCGGCCAGCTCCTTTTCGGCACGTCTTGTTATCGGGTCTCTGCCGCTGGAGTCAGCCTGTCGCATCTGTTCAAGCACAAGCATCTTTTCGTCTATCTTGTCCTGCACGAACTGCATCTGACGCTCATCGCTGTCGGGGATTTTATCCAAAGTACTCTGTGGGATGATCACCATGTCCCAGTCGTTGTACTTGATTTTGGCGTAAAAGTTCTTTCGCCCGTCCGCGTTCCGGTCATTGTCATCAAGTACAAGCACCTTAGCATTGGGGTAGAGTTCCTTGGCCGAGGCTGCGAACTGGCCTACGGTGGCGTTCTGTACGACAATCATAGGCTTGCGTGCCGTACCAAGTCTGCGCATCTCCATAGCGGTGGAGATAAGGGTGAACGTCTTGCCTGTACCTACCTCATGGGCGAGCAGCAACGGCTGCATCGTGCCGCGCACAATGGCCTTGCCTTGATGGGGACGCATCTTGAACTTGTGGGTCGCACCACCGAAGTATTCGGGGACGAAGTCATCGGGGATGCTCATAGGCACATAGTTGTTGAAGCGGTCGTTGTACTCACGCTCAATGCGTGCCGACAAGTCCGCATCGCTCTGCATCTTCTGCCGCGCCCAGTCCTTGAAGTCCTGCCGTATCTCGTCTATCTTGGCGGCACACGCTGCCGTGGCCTCACGGTCGGTTATGGTTTCCGTGGTGCCGTCATAGTGCTGCTCTGTCCGTGATACAACAACGCTCTTGTTTTGGATTGCGGCTGCAATGAGTTCGTGGCCCATGATGGTTTTCTTCAACATCTCGCTCACAATGCCCATGGCACGGTTCTTCTCCACGTTTAATCCGTATGTGGGGGCTTTCATGAACCATGTGCCTCCTGCCGACGTGAAATGCACGTCTATGTCGGTACGGTCTTTCACATACTCGTCATAGAGTTTGGGGTCGAGCCATGACGAACCGAGCGTGAAGTCTATCAAGTGGGCAGGAATGTCCATAGGCACAACCTCCTGCAATGCCTTGATGTTCACCGTATACTCGCCATTCTCGTTGTTGGCTTCCGCTTGGCGCAGCTTCTCGCGCACATTGCCGCTCAGATACTGGTACGACACTTCCATCTGCCGTGTGGCAGGGTCTTCAAAGCCAAGTCCGCTGTCGATGATTTCACGTTTCACTGCCTCCTCGCTCTTGCCGAGCTGCTCTGCGATATAAGGCACGTCAATACGTCCGTTCTTGAACATGCTCACCACAACACCGTCCTTGACATTTTCTGGGTGTGGCTCGCTTTCTTTCTCAACGACACGGTCTTTCATTACGTCTGCCTTGCCGTAGGTCTTGACAACTCCGCCCTTGCCGTCTCCCTGCTCCTTGTAGGTCTCCAGTGAGAACACGTTGGGATAGTCCACATCATTACGCAGCCATGCCAACTGGTTGTTCTTGTTGAAATGGCCGTAGGTGTTCACAAAATCATCGTATGCCTTGTTGAGCTTGGCTATCAATGGTTTCAGTCCTGTATTGTCCTCGTTCTCGGTCTGATACTTCATCACGTCTGCCAAGGCGGTCTTGATGGCTGAATAGGCGTTGAAGCACTCCTGCTTGGTGTGTCCCTTTATCTTCTTGTCGTTCACTGCAAGAGGATAGTAACCGCCAAGTCCTGCGGTGACGAGCTTCCCGTCTTTCAAGTACATCTCGCCAAGTTTCTTGCCATCTGCTGACGCATCGCTCACATAAGAGGGCTTTGCGCTCTCGGTGGTGGCCACACTGCCGCCTGTCTCCTCCGTAAACGACTTCACGAAGTCGGCCAGCATATTGCCTTGGTCTTTGCCACTTACCGGGTAGAGTCCCTTGCTGGTGGGTCTGAACGTGTCGCCCTCCTCAAAGGCAAAGTGCATCTCTCCTGCCATGTGGTCGGGGTGTTCCATGAAATACTTGTTGTAGTCCATGGACACTTGCTTGGCCTTGCGTGCGCCCGGCTCTTGATACTCTGCCGTGCGCTCACCGCTGATGGTACTCACGTCAATGGCTTGTGCCGACTTCTGACCGTTCACGCGCTTGCGTATGACAATGATGTCCGATGTCACGGTCGTGCCGCCAAAGGTCTTGTTGTTCATGCGGAATGCTCCGATGAAGTCGCTTCCTCCCTCGTTCACCACCCAGTCACGCAGTGCCTTGCTGCCATCAAGCGTACCGTTGGACGATATGAAGATACCCAAGCCACCCTCACGCAACTTGCGCACGTTTTTGGCTATACAGAAGTCGTGGATATTGTGGAACTTCTTGGAGAGGTCGCTGTCGCCTGTGGTGTCGTTCACACGCAACCCAGTAACGAATGGCACATTGGTAATGGCCAAGTCCACGCTGCCGTTGGGTATGCGCGTCTGCTCAAAGCCTTGTATGTCCACCTTGGCATCGGGATAGAGCAATGAGAGTATGCCCCCCGATGTGCCGTCTATCTCGATGGCGTGAATGTCGCTGCGCTCGCTCATGGTGTTGGCATCTGTCCCAAGATGTTGCCGATACCCGCCGAACCCTCCAAGATGTTGCCACCTTTGAAGCCCAGTTGATTTGCAATGTCCCAAAGGGTATCCACAACGTATGCTGGGGTGTAGTAGGCACTGTTCGCACTCATCACGGCTTGCTCGTAGGCTTCCTCGCCCAGCAACTCGCGTATCTTCTGGTTGCGCTCTCGTTGCTTCCAGTCGTAGCCTCCGTCACTGAAAGCTGTGCCAAGGCCGCCCCAACCGCTGAATTGCCGGAGCACACTCATCTGCTCGGGAGTGGCTGTCTCACCGCTCTCAAGTAGCTCATGCGCCAACTCAATGGCCTTGATGTTGGCATCTATCCGGGCATTGACCGATGTCGGGGCATGGTCGGCACCACGTTCCGAATGGTTGTTGCGTGTGTTCTTAGGATCGGTCAGTCCATGAAGTCCAGCGGACAAAGCCCCATCTTTGCCAGTGCTTTGTCCTCCTCGTCCTCCGTCAGGTCTTCCACTTTCTTGTGGAGCTGCTTTGCGAGTGCTTCCTTGGCTTGCTCGTAGTCCTTGTTGTTGTCCACTATTGTCGGCTGGCACTGCTTCGGTGCGTACCGCTTCATCATTTCGTTGTAATCCATTGTCTTTCTCTTTTACTGGTTCATCGAACAGTCCGGCAAACAAATCGCCCACCTGCTGCTCTGGTTTAACTTTCTTCGGTGTCTTTTTCTTGGTAGCACGTCTTTGGATTTCTGCAAGTGCGGCATTATCCGTCATGCTGTCACTACCATGGAGTGCTTTCCTTGCTTTTTCTTTGGCTGGTTCTGGTAGGTCTGAAGCGTCAATCTCCTGCTCGGCCACACGGATTTTCTCACGTTTCGCCTTGATTTCGTTGGCTACACGCTCCGCTTTCTTGAACACGCCCTCATGCTCACGTCTCTTGACTTCTGCCTTGATGTGGCTACCCATAACCTTGTCATCACCATAGTCCTTGTCAAGTTCAGACAGTTTATTGTCTGAAATCTTCGGAAGCAGATAGTTAAGGCTGGCAATCTTTGACTTCATGGAGTTGTTGGTCATGCCCGGATTGAGAATATCAACAACATGGAGTTGTATGGCAGTGTCCTCGGGTAGTGCTGCAACCGCTTCCTCATTGATACCGTCTTCGTAGAAGTCACCCACCTCGCCATGCTTAGGCTCTGGAAGATAATCCTGCGCCACACGCTGCACATTTTGCAACAATTCATCGTAGGTAACATCTTCCGCAAACCACATATTCTGTCCGTAGCGGTCATTGCCATTGGCATTTGGATTTTCCACACGGCTCATGATGCCTGTCACTTCAAGGTTGTCACCGCCATAGTTGGTGATACCTTTTCCTGCCGATGGCGCAAGTTGAACATTCACATACAACTCTCTGCCCTCTGCCAATGGCAGGTGCATGGTGATATCGCCTCCAGCAGGGGCAATGTTAGCCACTGCAAGGGGCTTGGTCTTGCGGTTTCCTTTCTTGTCGGCTTCTCCGTGGGTAGCCTCATAGCGGTCAAGCCCAAGGTCGTCAATCAGTTGGCTGGCGAGTTTGGCAGCATCCTTGACGGCTTTCCTCTCGGCATTGCGCATATAGCCGTATGCCTCGTTGAAGTCCTTTTCCACTGGGTCTGCCTCATAGTAGCCAAGCAGGGCAAGCTGGTCGTTCACATCGCCGATGGCATCGTCTACTCGCTCTTCGCTTTGGCTGATTCCTCGTCTATCTGTCGCAGACGCTGCATCAGCTTTCGCTTGGCTAATATCAGTTCTTGCTTTCTCTGCAACAGTAACTGTATCTGCTGCTCTTTGCTCATCGGCTTCTTTTCGTTGCTCATTTCTTATCGTTTTAAGTTCTTTGGTTGCCTTGTCTGCCGCCACTTGTGCCTTGCCCTCTTCAACTATCATGTTGGCTTGGGCAAGCACATCATTGAATGGCTTGTCGAAGTTCTCCACGTCAAAGCGGTCCACCTCGTCAGACGGGGTGAACTGCATATCCTCATAACCAGGAATGCGCTTCGCCCCTTCATATAACGATTTCAACCACGGTTTTATTTTATATCCCAGTCGGCTTGACATGGCTTTTGCAAATTCGGGGAACGACACAAAGCCCTGCTCAATGTAGCCAAGGGCATAATTCACACCTGCCGAGTACACCTTTCTGCGCTGCTCGGGTGTAAATCCATCTGGATCACGGAACATCATGCCGCCGTCAAGCTCGTCATCACCGATGCCCAGCAAATCACGCAGCACGTCCTCGTCCGCTTTCATCTGGTCTGTAATGACAAGTCTCTTCTCCGTGCCCGGCACAGGCTGCTCCTCCTTGCTTTCCTTGGCTGGTGCAGCGTCCTCGGTCTTTACAGGTGCTTCCACCTTATTAGCCGCCTTAGACAGCTTGGCTGTGCGCTTCGTCTTGCTCTTGCCCTCTGCCTTTGGCTCCACGGCATCACGCAGCTCCTGCGCGGTCATGGGCTGTGCGTCTGCTACGGCTTCCTCACTGCCCACCATCTCAGCAGCCTTGCGTGCATCCTCCTCGTTGCGGAACATCCAGCCGCCGCTCTCACGGTCTTTCCAACCGCGTGCTGGGGCAAAGCGTCCCTCGCCAGTCCGCTCCTTGGCAAACTCCTTGACGGCACGCTCTTGGTCTGCCGTCAAGTCATGGTCAAACGTGAGCAATGACACATCGCTCGTCTTGCCTTTCTTGTTGGTGTAGGTGGACGGAGTGATGGTATAACCGTTGTTTTCACCATCTCCTGCCTCAGTCGTAGAAAGGCTTAAAGAGGCTTCAGAAGGCTTACTCTCCGTTGTCTCTTTCTTCACCCCTGCATACTCTGCAAACGGCTTGGTCTTGCGG
>JBNMJN010000086.1:0-9630 GCA_050873805.1 Prevotellaceae bacterium
AGGACTGCCTGAAGATATTCGACATCAACCTGCGGCAGAACTTCTACAGCAAGGAGATTATCTGCGAGAGCCTGCGCCGCTGCAATGTGCTCAAGATAAACGATGAGGAACTGGTCACCCTGGGCCGCCTCTTCGGCTATCCTGGGCTGGACATGGAGAACAAGTGCTGGCTCATCCTGGGCAAGTACAACCTGGACATGCTGGTGCTCACCTGTGGCGTGAACGGCAGTTATGTGTTTGCGCCCGACTTCAAGTCCTTCCAGGAGACTCCCCTGGTCAAGGTGGCCGACACGGTGGGTGCTGGCGACAGTTTCACAGGCACCTTCTGTGCCGGCATCCTCAAGGGGGAGAGTCTGGCCGAGGCTCACAGGCTGGCCGTGCAGGTGAGCGCGTATGTGTGCACCCGGCAGGGCGCCATGCCCGAGCTGCCTGCCGACCTGAGGCTGTAGCCAGGCCGCGCTTTTCAGCCCTGGTGGCGCATTTGTTGCGGAAAATGTGTGCGAGTTGGCTTTTTTAACCGTAACTTTGTCCTCGTCAAGCGGGCAGGTTGTGCATGGGACGCACGGCCATCCATGTCCTCCCCGCACGCGTATTTATAGTATAAGGTATAAGACAAAGCAAGAATAATATGAAGACAACACGCATCCTGCTCGTCCTGCTGGCCATGGCCAGCGGAGCAATCTGTCCGCAGGCCGCGTCGGCACAGACCGCCGGCAAGGCCGCCACCACCAGGCAGGTGAAGGCTGCCAAGGAGGCCACGGCAAACATCATCCAGTTGAGCGACACGCTCACGGGCAACCGCATCTTCCAGCAGATAGTGGCCCGCTACAAGGGTCAGCCTGTGCTGGTGGACTTCTGGGCCACCTGGTGCGGTCCCTGCCGCATGGCCATGAAGACCATCGAGCCGCTCAAGAAGGAGCTCTGGGGCAAGTGCGCCTTTGTGTATGTGACCAGCCCCACCTCGCCCCAGGCTACCTGGAGCAAGATGGTGCCCGACATCCATGGCGACCACTTCTATGTGAGTGAGAAGCAGTGGGGCACGCTCATGAAGCAGTTCCAGGTGCAGGGTATCCCTGCCTACATCGTGGTGGACAGCAAGGGGCGTGTGCAGCAGAAGCATATAGGCTTCCCAGGCGAGGACACGCTGCGCGAGGAGCTCACCAAGGCCAGGGGCAAGTAAGGGCAAGCCCTTTGGGCTGGCATTCTGGGGCAGAGTCCTGCCCTTCCTGCCGGTGTTCCGGGTAGCAAGCGCATGCGCGATAGCACAAGAGGCGGGTGGAAGTGTCGCAAGATACTGCCACCCGCCTCTTTGTCGTTAGCCGCTGCGGAAGGGGCATGGCGGTCTGTGCCTCCTGGGTGGTCAGCCTGGCTGTCCACTTTTGGCAGAAGTGCTAAGGAAATTAACCCTTCTGCCACGCTCATGCAGACTTGTTGTCCACTTTCGTGCACCTGGTGTCATTGGCACACAAGTTGCAACATAGAAGGGTGAAAGCCAAAGTCCAAGAGGCGAGGGGACGAGCCGAGGGCTGAGGCACAAACAAGAAGAAAAAGATATAATTGGAGGTAAGTATTATGTTGTTAGTACGTAGAAATAATGATTCAGATTGGTTGACAAACTGGTTCAACGATGGTTTCTTTGGAAACGAGTTGGTGCGTCCTGCTGTGGCAACAGCTCCTGCAGTGAACGTGAAAGAGGATGCCAAGGGCTATACAATGGAGATTGCGTCACCGGGCTTGAAGAAGGAGAATGTGAAGGTGAACTTAGATAAAGAGGACAACCTGCACATCGCCGTGGAGAGCAAGGTGGAGCGTAAGGAGCAGAAGGGCGAGGAGAAGCACGAGCATTATCTGCGCCGCGAGTTCTCCTACAGCAGCTTTGAGCAGGCGTTCACCCTGCCCGAGAATGTGGACAAGGAGAAGATAACGGCCAAGGTGGCCGATGGTGTCCTGACCGTCGAGCTTCCCAAGGTAGAGTCCAAGGAAGAGCCCAAGGTCACAAAGAGCATCGAGGTTTGCTAACCTGATGCGCCGCTCCCGCGCGAGGGCACGGGGACACTGAAGCACAAGAGGCGGATGGAAGTATCCAGCGATACTGCCACCCGCCTCTTTTTTTGTGTTATGGGGGTATTTGCCATGCTGGATGGCAGATTTTGTTGGACTCTTGCCAATTTCTGTGTAACTTTGTGGGAGTGAACCTGTGAAATGTATTAACAAGGAAGCAGAAATGAGAAAGAAACTCCTCTTGGCCGTGTCCGTCGCGATGGCTACGGTCTCAGCCCTTGCTGGCGACAACGTCCTTCCATCCTGGGCATTGGGCGGCTTTGTGCGTCCCCAGGGTGTCAATCCCCTTGTCAGTCCTACGTCTGACACCCGTTTCCTCTGCCCCATGAGGGGGGAGAGCGTCAAATGGGAGTGTGCCGATACCTTCAATCCTGCCGCAGTGGTGCGTGACGGGCGAGTGTGTGTGCTCTACAGGGCCGAGGATGATCCCAAGGCAAGGCTCGGACACCGCACTTCCAGGATAGGATTGGTAGAACTGGCCAATGGCGTGACCGTGGACAGCCGCTTGGCCGAGCCGGTCATGTATCCCGACACAAGCCTCGTGTCCCGCCACTTCGAGTGGGAGGGAGGCACCGAGGACCCGCGTGTGGTGGAGGCCGAGGTCGATGGCAAGCCCCTGTATGTGATGACCTACACGTCGTGGAACCGTTATCGCTTCCGCCTGAGCATAGCCACCAGTCGCGACCTTCGCCACTGGACACATCATGGCCCGGCCTTCCGCCTGGCTCTCAACGGACTCTTCTCGGACCTCGCCTGCAAGTCTGGCTCCATTGTCACCGAGGTGCGTGACGGACGGCTGCAGGCTGCCAAGGTGCGTGTGAACGGTGAGGACAAATACCTGATGTACTGGGGCGAGTACTGGGTGTGTGCCGCCACCTCGGATGACCTGGTCAACTGGACACCGGTGACCGAGGCCGATGGCACGCTCAAGTATCTGGCTCGCCCCCGCAAGGGATACTTCGACAGCCAGCTTACCGAGTGCGGGCCTCCAGCCGTGAGGACCAGGGACGGCATCGTGCTGCTTTACAATGGCAAGAACAGGGCTGGCGCAAATGGCGACCAGGACTATCCCGCTGGCACCTACGCGGCGGGGCAGATGCTCTTCAGCAACGATAATCCCCTGGAGATGAAGACCAGGCTCGACAAGCCCTTCTTCCGCCCGATGGCCGACTTCGAGAAGAGCGGACAGTATGCGGCAGGCACCGTGTTTGTGGAGGGGCTGGTCTATCATCGCTCGTGCTGGTATATGTACTATGGCTGTGCCGACTCCTTCGTGGGGGTGGCGGTGTACGACCCTGCCACCTCGTCGCGCGAGGGCGACCCCGTGAAGTTGTGAGTGTCGGCAGCAAGAGCAAGAAGCAAAGAGAGAGAGGCGAAGTCCTGCGGTGCGGGACTTCGCCTCTCTCTCTGCTTGTGTGCCCCAGCCTTGTGCTGGGGCGTGCATGCGCTTAGCTCAGGCTGCGCACGGTCTCCTGGAGGGCGGCTATCTTGCTCTCGGCATCCGAGAGTTTCTTGCGTTCCAGCTCCACCACCTGTGCTGGGGCATTCTGCACAAAGCGCTCGTTCTGCAATTTCTTCTGTATGCCAGCCATGAAGCCCTGCAGGCGCTTGATCTCGGCTTCGGCTTTCTTCACCTCAGCCTCGGCGTCTATCAGGTTGCCCAGGGGCACCGCATACTCATCGGTGCCGATGAGGAAGGTCTGTGAGCCCTCGCTCTTCTGTGCCACGAAGCGCACAGCCTCCAGCGTGGCCATCTTCTTGATCACCTGGCACAGAGCCTCGTCGTGCGCGGCCGACTGTGTGGCGCCTTCGGGCTCCACCACCTCCAGGGCCAACTGCTCGCGCGGGGCGATGTTCTTGCTCTGGCGTATGGCACGCACGCCGCTGATAATCAGCTTGGCCTGCTCCATGCTGGCCAGTACCTCGCGGTCGGCCTCATGGGGAGCGTCCATCGCGAGTACCGAGGTCATGATGCTGTCACCCTCGGCACGGTCGGCGATGTGCTGGTATATCTCCTCGGTGATGAAGGGCATGAAGGGGTGTATGACCTTCATCAGGTCCTCGAATATCTGCAGCGTGGCCTGGCGGGTGTGGCTGTCGATGGGAGCCTGGTAGGCGGGCTTCACCATCTCCAGGTACCACCCCGAGAACTCATCGGTGAAAAGCTTGAAGGCGGTCATCAGGGCCTCGTTGAGGCGGTACTTGGAGTAGAGGTCGTTGATTTCGGCCACCTCGGCACGCATCTTGGCCTGCATCCACTCGATGGCACGCGCGCTTGCCTGGGGTTGCTCGATGTCGGCCACCTGCCACCCCTGTACCAGGCGGAAGGCATTCCATATCTTGTTGCAGAAGTTTGCGCCCTGCTTGCACAGGTCTTCCTTGAACAGGATATCGTTGCCTGCGGGGGCTGCCAGCAGCATGCCCATGCGCACGCCATCGGCTCCATACTTGTCTATCAGGCCGATGGGGTCGGGGCTGTTGCCCAGCGACTTCGACATCTTGCGACCCAGTTCATCGCGCACAATGCCTGTGAAATAGACGCTTCGGAAGGGCACATCGTGCAGGTACTCCTCGCCTGCCATAATCATGCGCGCTACCCAGAAGAAGATGATGTCGGGCCCCGTCACCAGTACCGATGTGGGGTAGTAGTAGTTGATTTCCTCGTTGCCCGGGTGTGTGATGCCCTTGAAGAGGGAGATGGGCCACAGCCATGAGGAGAACCAGGTGTCGAGCGCGTCCTCGTCATGCCGCAAGTCCTCCAGCTTGAGGTTGGGCATATCGAACTGCTTGCGCGCCTTCTCCAGGGCCTCCAGGGCGGTCATGGCCACCACATAACGCTCTTCCTCGCCCTCGGGGGTGGGCACGAAGTAGGCGGGGATGCGGTGTCCCCACCACAGCTGGCGGCTGATGCACCAGTCCTGGATGTTCTCCAGCCAGTTGCGGTAGGTGCTGATGTACTTGGTGGGGTAGAACTTGATCTTGCCCTCGAGCACGGGGGGCAGGGCTATCTCGGCGAAGTGCTTCATCGAGAGGAACCATTGCTTGCACAGCCTGGGCTCCACGGCTGTGTCCTGGTTGCGCTCGCTGTAGCCTACCTTGTTGTCATAGTCCTCGATGCGTTCCATGAGTCCGGCCTGCTGCAGGTCGGTGGCTATCTGCTTGCGCACGTCCATGCGGTCCATGCCCACATACATGCCGGCCGCCTCGGATATGGTGCCGTCGGGGTTGAAGATGTCTATCGTCTCCAGGTTGTGCGTCTTGCCCAGCTGGTAGTCGTTGATGTCGTGTGCGGGAGTCACCTTCAGGCAGCCCGTGCCAAACTCGATGTCCACATAGCGGTCCTCGATGACGGGTATCACCCTGCCCACCAGAGGCACAATGACCTTGTGCCCGCGCAGCCACTGGTTCTTGGGGTCCTTGGGGTTGATGCACATGGCCGTGTCGCCCATGATGGTCTCGGGGCGTGTGGTGGCCACCACCGCGTAATAGCGTCCGTCGGCATCCAGGTGCAGGACCTCGCCCTCCTGGCCTGTGGGGCGCACGGGATTGGCGTCCTGGTCGGCCACATAATAGCGCAGGTGGAACAGGTGGCTCTTCTCGTCGCGGTAGATGACCTCCTCGGTGCTGAGCACGGTCTGGGCCTTGGGGTCCCAGTTGACCATGCGCAGGCCACGGTAGATGAGTCCCTTGTCATACAGGTCACAGAAGACGCGCAGCACGCTCTCGCTGCGCTCCTCGTCCATGGTGAAGGCCGTGCGGTCCCAGTCGCAGCTGGCACCCAGCCGGCGCAGCTGCTTCAGGATGATGCCGCCATGCTCGTGTGTCCAGTCCCATGCATGCTCCAGAAACTGCTCGCGGGTGAGGTCGCGCTTCTTGATGCCCTGCTCAGCCAGGCGGTTCACCACCTTGGCCTCGGTGGCTATGCTGGCATGGTCGGTGCCAGGCACCCAGCAGGCGTTCTTGCCCTCGAGGCGTGCCTTGCGCACCAGGATGTCCTGTATGGTGTTGTTGAGCATGTGGCCCATGTGCAGCACACCGGTCACGTTTGGTGGAGGGATGACCACCGTGTAGGGCTCGCGCCCGTCGGGCTTGCTGCTGAAGAGCTTGTGGCTCACCCAGTACTCGTACCATTTGCCCTCAATCTCCGAGGGCGCGTACTTAGATGCTAATTCCATGTCTGTATCGTGTATTGTTCGTTTGTTCCAAGTTGCAAAGGTACGAAATTCCGCTGTAAGTAGTGGAAAAGTTCGTAATTTTGCAGGGCAAAGCGTGATGCCTGACCCTGGAAGGGGGGCTGTGGCCTTGCGCGCATAGTATATATAATGTGTATCAGGAGGACTGAATGATGGAAATGCATACGAGAGAGGAGCAGCTGGCGGCTTTCGGGCGGCTGCTGGATGTGCTGGACAACCTGCGTGAGAAGTGCCCCTGGGACCGCAAGCAAACCAATGAGAGCCTGCGTCCCAACACCATTGAGGAGACTTACGAGCTGTGTGACGCGCTCATGAAGGACGACACGCTCAACATAGAGAAGGAACTGGGTGATGTGCTGCTGCACATCTGCTTCTATGCCAAGATAGGAAGTGAGAAGGGGCAGTTTGATATTGCCGACGTGTGCAACAAGCTCTGCGACAAGCTCATCTTCCGCCATCCCCACGTCTATGGCGATGCCGTGGCCCAGACGGCAGGCGATGTGGTGAAGACCTGGGAGCAGATGAAGCAGAAGGAGAAGGACGGCAACCGCACCGTGCTCTCGGGCGTGCCCGACGCGCTGCCTGCGCTCATCAAGGCTTACCGCATACAGGACAAGGCTCGTGGGGTGGGCTTCGACTGGGAGCAGCGCGAGGATGTGTGGAAGAAGGTGCGTGAGGAACTGGGCGAACTGGAGCAGGAGCTCCAGCAGGAGGACAACCGTGAGCGGCAGACCGAGGAGTATGGCGACTTCCTCTTCAGCCTGGTCAATGCGGGGCGGCTCTATCATCTCAACCCCGACAATGCCCTGGAGCACACCAACCAGAAGTTTATCCGCCGCTTTGGGTATGTGGAGCAGCGTGCCAAGGAGATGGGCAAGGAACTGCGCGACATGACGCTTGGCGAGATGGACGAGCTGTGGAACGAGGCCAAGCGCAATGAGTAACCCGTTGCCCCGCATTCCCTTGCTATAGGAGGTGGGATAGGCCTCCCGCTTGACGGCCTTAGGTGTGTGTGAAGGCGGGGGAGGTCATTTCTTGTCCTTGCCTTTCGGCTTGAAGTCGCGCAGCATCTTGCGGTGGAACTTGTCCTCGGCCTTCATGACCAGGTACACCTTGCGGGCAGGGATTACCTTGCACATCCTCTTGAAGTACTGCTCTTCCAGTTGGGCCTTCTTCACCTCCATGCTCTTGATGTTCTGCACGGCATCCGCATACTCCTTGTCGCTGGCGTTGCCCTCAGGGTGATTGCGCTTGAGCTTGAAGATGTCGTCCTGCAGCTTGTGCTCCTTTTCCTTCAGCTCATGGTACAGGGGGAAGAACACCTTGGCCTCGCTTGCGGTCAGTCCCGCCTCGCGGCTGATGAAGCCTTCCAGGTGGGCACGGAACTGCTCGGGGCTGAATCTCTCTCCCTTGGGCTGCGCGTGTGCGCCTGCCATTGCTGCCACCATGATGAGGATGGCGCATGCGGCTCGTTGGAGCCAGTGGTGTCTCTCTTGCGTCTTCATGTTCATTCTGCTTCAGTCAGGTAATAAGCAATCTCAGTGTTGTCTATCATCGAGTAGTCCAGTGCGTCGTCGATGTACTGTGCGTGTGCCAGTTCGCTGTGTTGCGCGCTGTACGACTCCCTGTTGGCCAGCATGAGCCCTGCAGTGGCCACACATCCGGTGAGCACGGCTGCCACTGCCCAGCGTATGGCCAGCCGCCTGTGCTGGCGTGCCTTCACCTTGTGCATCACCCTGCCGGGGAGCGCGTCGAAGTATCCTTGTGGCGCGCGGTAGGGGTTGCTTGCCTTGGTGAGCCGCATGAGTGTCTTCTCGTCATCGGTCAGTTGTCTCATATCATATTCTCCTTTGTCTGTTGGATAGGTTTTCCTGTTGGTGGTTTAATCGTGTTGCTGGAAAAAGGCGGTGATTTTCTTTACTGCCAGATGGTAGCTGGCCTTCAGCGCCCCCACGCTTGTGCCCGTGAGCTCGCTCATGTGCTCATAGGGAGTCTCGTCGAAGTAGCGCATCAGGAACACGGCGCGCTGCTTGTCGGGCAGCGTGCCGATGGCCTCTTGCAGCAGCCGCTCGGTGGCTTCGCCGTCCATGTAGGAGTCGCTCTCCACGCGGCTCATGGCCTCGTGGTTGTCACCCTGGGTGTCGGGGGTGCGTGTCTTGCGGCTCTGGTAGGACAGGGCCTCGTTGCGTGCGATGCTGTAGAGCCAGGTGCCCAGGCGTGCCTCGCCACGGAAACAGTCGATGGCTCCCCAGGCCTTGATGAAGGTGTTCTGCAGCGCGTCGTCGGTGTCGGCATGCGTCTTCAGGATGCCTCGTATCACGGTGTAGAGTGTCTCCTGGTACTGGCGTATCAGTTGGGTGAAGGCCTGCTCGCGGGTGCGGGGGTCTCTGAGCCTGTCTATGAGGAGTGTCTCGTCTGTCATGCTGTTCTTTTTGACGCAGGCAGGGGCGAATGGTTTAAGCCTTCGCGTGAAAATATGGTGTGCTGTGCCCCTTTGCCTTTGTCTTGGTGGAGTAGGGGTGGAAGTGTGCGCCCTGGCTGTCTGCCAGGCTATGGGCCAGGGGGAGGACACCTGCTCGCGAAGCCCGGCGATGTGTCCGGCTGGCGCGGGAGGTGATGATGCGGAATTGAATGGTTGTCCGTGTGCGACCCTGGTCGCGGCATTGTGCGTGGTCTGGCCAGGGGGTAAGGGTGGGGATGATAAGGGTGGGGCGGGGGACGCTTCTGCTCTGCGGCCTGGGGTGCGATTGTCAGTTGTGGGCTTTGGTGCGTCAGCGGATGTATATCTTGCGCACAAGCTTGCCCACCTTCAGCAGGTAGCATCCCTTGGGGAGGTTCAGTGTCACGGTCTTCTCTGCGCCATCGATGCGCATGGTGGACACCTCTGCGCCTGTGAGGTTGAAGACTTTCATCACCTCGCCCTGGGCACCGCTCACGCGCACCACATTGCCGTTCACCGTGAGGGTGATGCCCGATGTGGTCATCTCCACGCTCTCGTGGTCGCTCTGTGCCACCATGCAGATGGGGCTGAGCGCGAGGGCTAAGGGTAGTGCCAGAAGGATGATTTTCTTCATTTCTCTCGTTGTTTGTATAGCAAAGTTAGGCTTTTTGTGTGTGCGCTCCAAACTTTTTGCGGAGAATTTCGCATACCTGTGCAATATTTCCGCCACTTGTTACGTTTGCCTCTCTAATCATGCTTCCTTCCTGGCACGGGACAGCAGGCTTACACATTATATATATCCTAAAATCCGCAAGCAATCTCAATGGCAATCTCAATTGCAGTAAAGAGCTTGAACACTATGCATCATGATAGTATGAGCGTGAATTTTGTCCGATTTGTGCATACCTTCCCCTTACCCCACAATGCGACTTGAGG
>JBNMJN010000087.1:0-8548 GCA_050873805.1 Prevotellaceae bacterium
CTCCCAGGCTGTGGTCAAGGCACAGCGGGCCGATGCCGCAGCATGGATGCGCCAGCATGGTGGAGCATGCAGGCGACACAGGCGCGGGATGCAGTCGGAATTTGCCAAGCAAGCCCCAATATATGGGCGAGCATGGGCGAAGAAAGGAAAAAAAAGCGTAACTTTGACACTCGGAAAATGTATATCACTATATAAGCCGACAGAATGGAAAACAGAAGTCTGGTTACAATAGCCAAACACACAAAGGAGAGAATCCTGTATCTCATCGAGATGGCACAGGAATTTGAGCGTCACCCCAACCGGCACATACTGGAGGGCAAGATTGTGGCAACACTGTTCTTCGAGCCAAGCACACGCACACGACTGAGCTTTGAGACAGCCGCCAACAGGCTTGGAGCAAAGGTGATAGGGTTTGCCGACCCCAAGGTGACCAGCGGCACCAAGGGCGAGACTCTGAAGGATACCATCATGATGGTGTCCAACTATGCCGACATCATCGTCATGAGGCATTACCTGGAGGGGGCAGCCCAGTATGCCAGCGAGGTGTCGCCAGTGCCCATTGTCAACGCAGGCGACGGTGCCAACCAGCATCCCAGCCAGACCATGCTGGACCTATATTCCATATATAAGACGCAGGGCAGGCTGGACAATCTGGACATTTACCTGGTGGGTGACCTCAAGTATGGGCGCACCGTGCACAGCATGCTCACGGCCATGCGCCACTTCAACCCCACCTTTCACTTCATCGCGCCCGATGAGCTGGCTATGCCCGACTACTACAAGATGTACTGCCACGAGCATGGCATCCGCTTCATTGAGCACCAGGACTTTGACGCCGACACCATCTCGGGCGCCGACATCCTGTACATGACCCGCGTGCAGAGGGAGCGGTTTACCGACCTGGAGGAGTACGAGCGTGTCAAGGACCGCTACCTGCTCAAGGAGGACATGCTGTGCAAGGCACGGCCCAACCTGAAGATTCTGCATCCACTGCCACGCGTCAACGAGATAGAGTACAGCATCGACGATACCCCCTATGCCTATTATTTCCAGCAGGCACGCAATGGGCTCTATGCGCGGCAGGCACTCATCTGCGACGCGCTGGGCATCACACTCGACGATATAAAGAACGACAAAACCATTATCGAATGAAAAGGGAGGAACTGCAAGTAGCCGCGCTGAGGAACGGCACCGTCATTGACCATATACCCTCAGACAGAATCTTCGAGGTTGTCAACCTGCTGCACCTGGAGCAGGTACACTCCTCGGTAACCATCGGGTACAACCTCAAGAGCCAGAAGATGGGCAAGAAGAGCATCGTGAAGATTGCCGACACCTTCTTCACCCCCGAGAAGCTCAACCAACTCTCGGTCATCACGCCCAACGCCACGCTGTGTGTGATACGCGACTATGAGGTGGTGGAGAAGAGGGAGGTGCGCATGCCCGATGAACTGATAGGTATCGTCAAGTGCGACAATCACAAGTGCATCACCAACAATGAGCCCATGAAGACGCGGTTCCATGTGCTCGACAAGGAGAAGGGAATCCTGCAGTGCAGGTACTGCAACCGCGAGATCAGCCTGGACAAGGTCAAACTGGTGTAGCCTGCAAGGCACATGGCCAACACAACGAATAGGGATATTCACTACTACATACACAGCTAAAAAGGGAGAAAGATTATGGAAAGAGACAACGCGGTGTTCGCGCTCATCGAGGAGGAAAGACAGAGACAACTGAGGGGCATTGAGCTCATCGCCTCGGAGAACTTCGTAAGCGACCAGGTCATGCAGGCCATGGGCACATGCCTGACCAACAAGTATGCCGAGGGCTACCCAGGCAAGAGGTACTACGGAGGATGCCAGGTGGTGGACAAGGTGGAGCAACTGGCCATCGACAGGGTGAAGACCCTCTTCGGAGCCGAGTATGCCAATGTGCAGCCGCACTCGGGCGCACAGGCCAATGCAGCCGTGTTCCTGGCTGTGCTCAATCCTGGCGACACCTTCATGGGACTCAACCTTGACCACGGTGGGCACCTGAGCCACGGCTCGCTGGTGAACACGAGCGGCATCATCTACAAGCCTGTGGGCTACAACCTGAACAAGGAGACAGGCCGCGTGGACTACGACGAGATGGAGAGACTGGCGCATGAGCACAAGCCCAAGATGATAATAGGCGGGGGCTCGGCCTACAGCCGCGAGTGGGACTACAAGCGCATGCGCGAGATTGCCGACAGCGTGGGGGCCATACTGATGATAGACATGGCTCATCCCGCAGGACTCATCGCTGCAGGACTGCTGGACAACCCCGTGAAGTATGCTCACATAGTGACCAGCACCACACACAAGACCCTGCGCGGCCCGCGTGGAGGCATCATCCTGATGGGCAGGGACTTCGAGAACCCCTGGGGGAAGAAGACTCCCAAGGGAGAGGTGAAGATGATGTCGCAGCTGCTCAACAGCGCTGTGTTCCCCGGCATACAGGGCGGCCCCCTGGAGCATGTCATCGCCGCAAAGGCAGTGGCCTTTGGCGAGGCTCTCACTCCTGCCTTCAAGGAGTGGGCCATGCAGGTGAAGAAGAATGCAAGCGTGCTGGCTGGCGAACTGATAAGGCGTGGATTCAACATCGTGTCGGGCGGAACAGACAATCACTCGATGCTGGTGGACCTGCGCAGCAAGTATCCCGACCTCACAGGCAAGGTGGCCGAGCGCGTGCTGGTGGCAGCGGACATCACGGTGAACAAGAACATGGTGCCCTTTGACTCGCGCAGCGCATTCCAGACCAGCGGCATCCGACTGGGCACACCTGCCATCACCACACGCGGAGCCAAGGAGGACATGATGCTGAAGATAGCTGACTTCATCGAGCGTGTGCTCAATGCGCCCGAGGACGAGAGCGTCATCGCACAGGTGCGCGCCGAGGTAAACGAGCTGATGGCTGGCTATCCGCTCTTTGCCTACTAACCAGCACCAGCAGCACAACAGAGACAAGTAGCAGAAGCCCAGGGGCTGTGTCCGTACTCACAGGGCACAGCCCCTGGCATTTACAGCAATCCCACAACCTACACAATGAAGATATTGCACACAAGCGACTGGCACCTGGGGCAGTCGCTGTTCAACTACGACCGCACCGAGGAGCAACTGGCCATGCTGGAGCAGATGGCAGGCCTGGTGAGGGAGCAGCAGCCCGACGTGTTCCTGCTCAGTGGGGACATCTTCGACACCACACAGCCCTCGGCAGCCACACAAAGGCTGTTTGTCAATGCCATAATGAACATCCACGAGGCCCGGCCAGGCATGACCATCGTGTGCACGGCAGGCAACCACGACAGCGCAAGCCGCCATGAGGTGTTCAGGCAGCCATGGCTCAATCTCAACGTACATAGCATAGGGCGGCTCGACCGTGACAATCCATCGAGCCACATCATACGGATTGAGGGCACAGGATATGTGGTGGCTCTCCCCTATTGCTACGAGCGTAACATCCCCCAGGACTTCTGTCAGCAATTGCTCGACGAGGTAGGCCGGGAGAACAAGGCTCAGTTGCCTGTGGTCATGATGGCTCACACCACGCTGGAGAACAGTGACCTGCGTGGACAACAGACACAGGCGGGCATCAGCATAGGCGGCATCGAGACCATGAGCCTGGAACAGGTGGGGCGTGGTTATGATTATCTGGCACTGGGACACATCCATCATGCCCAGTGGGTAAGGGGCGCCAGACAGCGTGCCCGCTATTGTGGCTCGCCCCTGCAGGTCAGTTTCGACGAGGACTACGAGCACAGCGTGAGCATTGTGGACATTGATGCCCATCACGGCAAGCCCTTGCTCCACACCATCCCCATCCACTCGCCGCGACCACTGGTCACCCTGCCACCACAGGGGTATGCCACGTGGGAGAAGGCCATGCAAATGCTGGCCGACTTTCCCCAGGACAATCCTGCATACATCCGGCTCAACATCAGCCATGAGAGCATCCTGCCTCCCGACGCGTCCAATGAGGCCAGCAGGGCTGTGCAGGCCAAGGAGTGCCGCCTGTGCATCATCAACCGCGAGCGAAGGGAGAGCGGGACAAGCACGCAGGGGGTCTTCTCCATACAGGAGTTCAGGCAGGAGTCACCACTTGAGATAGCACGCCTGTACGCCAGCCAGCACGGATATGTGTTTGACAAAGACACCATCAATCTATTCAACCAGGCAATCAACTTAGTCAACGAGGAATGAAACTGAAGCAACTCACCATACACAACATAGCCTCGATAGAGGATGCCACCATCCGCTTCGATGCTGAACCGCTGGCAAGCAGCGAGGTGTACCTGATAACGGGCAAGACCGGGGCGGGAAAGTCCACCATCCTGGATGCCATCTGTCTGGCTCTCTATGCCGACACCCCAAGGCTCGACAGCACCTACATGCAGGGTATCCTGGCCGACCGGGACAAGGAGGTGAAGGTCAATGACCCCAGGCAACTCATGCGGCGCAATACGGGTGAGGCCTTTGTGCGCCTTACCTTTACAGGTATCAATGGCATCCCCTATGAGGCCACCTGGTCGGTGGCAAGGGCAAGAAACAAGAGCAACGGCAACCTGCAGGCCAAGAAGTGGTGCCTGAGAAATGTGAAGGCCGACTTCACATACAGCAAGGACGAGGAGATAAAGGCCGAGATAAGGCGGGCCATCGGGCTTGACTTCAAGCAGTTTTGCCGCACAACGATGCTTGCGCAGGGGGAGTTCACGAGGTTTCTCAACAGCAAGGATGACGAGAAGGCCGATATCCTGGAGAAGATTACGGGTGCTGACATCTACTCACGCATAGGCGCAAAAATCTTTGCTCTTGCCAAAGAACACAAGGAGCAATGGGAGCAGGCCGAGCAGCAGGCACGCAGCGTGCAGGTGCTGAGCGAGGAGGAACAGCGGGCCAAAAGGGAGGAGTGTACGCAGATAGAGCGGGAGCAGACGAGGAACAGGCGGGAGCAGGAGCGCACGCAGGCCGTACTGACATGGATGGATAGGGAGCGGGAACTGGCGCAGAAGGCGGTGCTGGCGCAGAAACAACTGCAAGAGGCCGAGGAGAGAGCGGCAAGCGAGGCATTCCGCAAAGTCCACACGCGTAACAAGTTGTGGAGAGACACGCAGGAGGCAAGGGGATGGGTGGCCACACTCGACCAGACTCGCTCACACATCAGGCAGCAGCAGGATGCCCTGGATGCCATGGCGCAGGAGTATCTCATGCTGAGAGGGGTACGCGATGCCATGCGCCAGGATGCTGAACGCAATGCGCAAGCCATACGCCGCATGCAGGCTGTGATGGAAGGCGAGGCGCACCTGGCATCCATCTACAACAATGCCCAGGCCATAGTGAGCCAGTTGGGGATTGTGGCCGACAGCAACCGCAAGACGCAGGAAACCAAACTCGAGGGGGAGCGGCAGGCCAAACAGGTAAAGGATGAGCTGCAACCCAGATGCAAGGAGGCAGCAGAACGCCTGGCCATGCATGTGGACAAGCTGGACGCGCTGGGAAAGGATATCACCCGCCAGGAGGCGGATCTGCAGCAGATGCACCTGCCCCTACTGAGGTTGGCATGTGAGCAGAACACCACATTGCAGAACCATATATCCACGGCCACAGATGCCATCCATGCCTATGTGGATGAATTGCAGAGGGACAGGATGCAGAGGAGAAAGATAGAGGAGACTGAGGGGGAAATAGCGCAAAAGAGGCTGTTGCTTGACAAGTTGCTGCCCAGGATACATGATGCCGAACTGGTGGTGCAAACCCTGCAGGCTGCCTTGCAGAAGGAACAGGAGAAGGTGAGCGACTGGGCAAGACGGCTGCGGGTGAAACTGCATGTGGGCGACGTGTGCCCTGTGTGCCTGCACAAGATTGGCGCGGAACTGCCCCATGAGGACATGCTGGCCGAACTGGTGGCAGAGTCGGAACAGAGGTTTGCCGGGGCGCAGAAGGCAAGGGACCAGTTGCAGCAGCAAAGGGTGGCCCTGGAGGCATCTGTCACAGCACTTGCATCCAGTCTGGCCATACAAAAGACCGCACTTGATGAAGCCGGGCATCTGGGCAAAGCCGCGCAAAAAGCCAGGGCGAGTGTGGATGCCTGCCTGACTGGCGAGCATTGTGGGCACTTCCATATATATAATAAGGAAAAGAGCGAGGCACTTGACAGGTGGGAGCTCTTTCTTCAGAACCCTCATCAAGGGGAGCGTGAGGAAGACGAGCCCAGGCCTGGCGCATGTGATGCTGTGCTGGCCATGCTGGCATCCATGGGCGCGAGAGTGCAGGAAGAATTGCTGCTGCAGAGGCAAAAGATACAGGAGGCAGAACAGAAGGAGGCTGCCGTGAGGAAACTCAGGGCAGAGGCCGACACGCTTGCCACAGCGCAGAAAAGTCTGGCCGAAGCCTCGCAGAAGGCCGAGGCGGCTCTGGAGAAGGCCAAAGGCAAACTGGACACGCTGCAGGCAGCCATCCGGCTGCTGGACGACAACCGCAGGCAGGCAACCGCCCAGGTAGAGGCTCTCATAGGCGAGCAAGGCACCAGGCAGCCGTGGTCGTGTGACTGGCATACCTCGCCGATGGAGTTTGCCAGGGAGCTGCAAGCCGCCACGGAGGCGCATAACAAGCGTGCTGAGGAACTGCAGCAACTCGAACAGAAGCGCGAGCAGCAGGCTGACAGGCTCAGGAGCCTATCGGCAGTAACAGATACCATCGAACAGATGATGCCGGCATGGGCTGGCATGCAAGCTGACACCCCTGTCGTCACAAGCGGAACGACTTTGGACAACGCCACTTCGCATGCCAGCACGCTGCTGGGCCGGATAGGTTCGGCGCAGGAACAAAAACAGCTGGCCACAAGGCAGGCCGAGAGCCTGGGACAACTCTTGCAGAACTATGCCTGTTCGCACCCCGAGGAATTGCAGAGCCTGTCCTGGCTGAGAGAGGAACCTGAGTGTGACAGCACTCCTGTCCCGTATCGGCTGCTGGATGGCATGCGCTGGCTCAACGGCCTTTCTCAAAAGGAGATTGAGGAGAGTGAGCATAGCCAGGATGAAATCCAGAACAGCCGCATCAGGCAGCATGCCTTGCTGGAGGAGGCAAGGCGGCAGCAGGAAGAGCATCTGCGGCAGAAGCCACAGGTGGAGGACGAGGAGACTGCCGACACGCTCTTGGCCCAGATGCGGCTGCTGACCGCTGAGGCCGAGGAACTCGCGAGGCGCAAAGGAGGAGTGCAGCGAGACCTGAAGGTGGACCAGCAAAACCGGCAAGCGGCAGGCAAACTGCTGGAACTGGCCAGGGCAAGAAAGGATGAGTATGCGCGCTGGGACCGGCTCAACCAACTGCTGGGTGATGCCACAGGGAGCAAGTTCCGCAAGATAGCCCAAAGTTATGTTCTGGCCAATCTGCTGCGCTCTGCCAACGCCTACCTGCGCACCCTTACCGAGCGATATAGCCTGCAGGTGACTCCAGGCAGCTTTGCTATCTCGCTCACCGATGCCTATCAGGGCTATGCCACCAGGGCGGCCACTACCCTGTCGGGAGGCGAGAGTTTCCTGGTGTCCCTGTCTCTGGCACTTGCCTTGAGCGATATAGACAGCCGTCTCTCGGTGGACACCCTGTTTATCGATGAGGGATTTGGCACGCTCAGTGGCGAGCCCTTGCAGAACGCCATCAGTACCTTGCGCTCGCTGCATACCAAGGCGGGCAAGCATGTGGGCATCATCAGCCATGTGGATGAACTGAAGGAGTGCATCCCCGTGCAGATAATGGTCAATCAGGAAGGCAACAACTCGAGCAGCGAGATTGTGGTCAAGGGCTGACCTCTGTGGGTACATGTGGGCAGGGAAAGCGTTGTGAAGAGGCTGTAGGGGGAGTCTTTGCCATGTGCCCAAGAGGCACGGGCATGGGCTGAAGAAGTTCCCGGGGGCAAGCGCATCCCCCCTACCCATCCGCTTCCTGTTGACAGCCAATCCCACAAGGACAAACTGCCCTGCCAGCCATGAAGCAAGGAAAAATCGCGGAAAGATGCATTTTTCCTTGCTTTTGTTTTGCTGTATTGGGAAAAAGGCGTACCTTTGCAACCGCAAACAGGGAATTGCACAGCGAAACATTGACATTTTGAAAAGGGGATTTACGCCAGAAGACAAGTCTGATGACGCAGTACCGTTCTAATATGCGGCAATAGCTCAGTTGGTAGAGCACGACCTTGCCAAGGTCGGGGTCGCGAGTTCGAGTCTCGTTTGCCGCTCATATTAGAATCGAGAAAGCCCAGGTGGCGGAATTGGTAGACGCGCACGTTTCAGGTGCGTGTGCCGCGAGGCGTGCAGGTTCGAGTCCTGTTCTGGGCACTTTTAGGTTATTAGGATTGCCTGGTGTAATCCTCCCCTTTTGTAAAGACATCATAAGGGAGAGGTGGCGGAATGGTAGACGCGCTACTTTGAGGTGGTAGTGCCGCGAGGCGTGGGAGTTCGAGTCTCCTCCTCTTCACTCTCCTGCATCACAGCAGGAGCGATGTTGCGGCAATAGCTCAGTTGGTAGAGCACGAC
>JBNMJN010000088.1:0-8228 GCA_050873805.1 Prevotellaceae bacterium
GCATCCGCCAACGCACCGCGCTGCATCTGCCAACGCACCGCGCTGCATCCGCCAACGCACCGCGCTGCATCTGCCAACGCACCGCGCTGCATCTGCCAACGCACCGCGCTGCATCTGCCAACGCACCGCGCTGCATCCGCCAACGCACTACGCTGCATCTGCCAACGCACCGCGCTGCATCTGCCAACGCACCGCACTGCGTTTTGGAACGTATGCGACTGGCCTTACGAAAACAGAGAACCACGCGCAGCCATCGGACGCATTCTGCGAGTAGTAGAATGCAAGCCGATGGCTGCGCGTGGTTCGTCATATAGGGAAGTCCCCTCTCAAGTTCCCCCAAGGGAGAGGATGCCTGGCCACATCCGCACGCTTTTGTACACACACGTCCCCTCCCCCTTGGGGGAGGCTGGGAGGGGGCTCGCAGAAGGTCAGGGCGAAACTGCGCCCAGTCCCCCATCGGGGCACACGCGTTCCCTCCCCCTTGGGGGAGGTCAGGAGGGGGCTTGTCCCCTATGGCACAGGGTCGTAGCCGCTTCCGCCCCAGGGGTGGCAGCGCAGCAGTCTCCTCAGCGCAAGCCATGACCCTTTCAGCGCGCCATGTCGGCGCAGGGCCTCCAGCGCATACTGGCTGCAGGTGGGCGTGAAACGGCAGGAGGGTGGTGTGAGGGGCGAGATGCAGTGGCGGTAGAAGAGGATGGGCTGCGTGAGCAACCATGCCACCATACGGCTCAGTTTACCTGGACGGTGTGACGCTTTCATGGATTCGGTGTAACAGGTGCTGCATCTTCAGCATGACGGTGCGGGTGGGCTGGAGCTCGGCGGTGTTCCACAGGAAGGCAATGTCCAGTCCGCCCTCCATGCCCGTCAGTATCTGCTTGTTGAGCCGGTAAGCCTCGCGCAGTTGCCTCTTCACGCGGTTGCGCTTCACGGCACGCTTGAAGTGTCGCTTGCTCACGCTCACCATGATGTGCACGCCCGGCTCCTCGCTGTCGGCAAAGACGGCCCGTATGGGGAACACGCTCACCGAGCGCCGCTCACCGGCGAAGAGCCTCTGCAGAGCCTTCTTGCTGCACAGACGCTCGCTCTTGGGCAGGGAGTGCAGGTGCGTGTCAGCCATTCACCTTGGCGATGTAAGCCTTCAGGGCTGCTGTGATGCTGGGATATTCGGGCGTGGGCGCCTCCAGGTCGAGCCTCAGTCCCGCGTCGCGCACCGCCTGGGCGGTGGCAGGGCCGAAGCAGCCGATGGCGATGTCGCCCTGCTGGAAGTTGGGGAAGTTCTTCTGCAGTGCCTGCACGCCGCTGGGCGTGAAGAAGATGAGCATGTCGTAGTCGAATGGCTCATCGGGAGCGAAGTCGTTGCTCACCGTGCGGTACATCACGCCACAGGCGTGACAGATGTTCTTGGCAGACAGCTGGTCTGAGATGTCATCGTTGTGAACATCGCTCACGGGGATGAAGTACTTCTCGGTCTTGTGCTTGAGGATGACTGTCACCAGGCCGTCGAGCTTGCCCGTGGTGCCGAAGAACACCTTGCGCTTGCGGTACTGCACATACTTCTGGATGTACAAGGCCACCATCTCGGTGATGCAGAAGTACTTCATGTCTTCGGGGATGGTGACACGCAGGTCGCGGCAGAGGTTGAAGAAGTGGTCCACCGCATGGCGTGAGGTAAATACTATCGCAGTGTAGTCCAGGATGTTGATCCTCTGCTGCCTGAACTCTCGGGGGGTGACGCCTTCCACCTTGATGAAGGAGCGGAACACGATGTCCACGTTCATGGTGTTGGCAATGTCAAAGTAGGGAGACTTCTCCGATGAGGGTCTTGGTTGCGATACGAGTACCTTCTTAATAGCCATTTCGTACAGATGTTTTACTTAAAGTAAGTCCGTTATGCGTGTCAATATTTTAAGTGCGACCCACAGGGGTGCGACTTCGAGGGTGCAAAAGTACACAAATAAATGCAATGCACCATAAATTTTAACGGAAAAAACACTATATGCCTTGTATAATAGGAGTGCCTTGGCAAGCATAATTACGCTAAGTATGCTCCACACAAACACTTGCGGCGAAGTGCGCATATATACGGCAAGCAGCAGTACCGGGAACAAAAGCGTGGCTTCGAGGGAGAGAATGAGGAAGAGTGTGTCGTGCCATTCGCGACGTGCCTGTTTGTTGAAAAAAATCCAGTTGATGAAGGCATAGGAGTTTATTTTGCCAAAGAAAAAGCAAAGCCACGATGCCGTGTAGAAGCCCTGTACGGCAAGCCGTGCGCCCACGCCTGAGAGCCATCCCAGGCTGTCTTGCTCTATCACCGACACGCCTATGCTGCCCATCACGCTGAGCATCAGGCACACATATGGCATGGACAGGAGTCCCTGGGCGGTGCCCAGTCCCTGGCGGTGTCCCTGCCTGATGCGTGTGGGGAGGAAGAAGTCGTGCATCTGCGTGCGCATCTCGCTGCCGTATCGGGTGAGCATATACACCAGCATGAGGAAGCACACGAGCAGGGCGCAGGCCGTGTGGCTGTCGGTGCTCACCCTGTAGGGGAGGTGACGGCAGGGGAAGCCCGTGGGGCGCGGGGGCAGCTCGGGATGCCAGTAGGGGCTGTTGCTGAAGGGGCTCTCATCGGACTCCTGGAAGTGGAGCAGGCCGAGGGCCTGCTTGTGGCTGTCGGGACCTGCTGGCTCGTGCTGCATCCAGAAGGGCTGTGGGGGCAGGCTCGGTGTGCTGACCGGGCAGGTGGCCTGTGCTGCCAGGCTGTCCTGTGGGGCCTGTGGGTCCTGGATGGCCGTGTGGGGTGTGCGCGTCTCGTGCCGCAGGCTGTCGGCATGCCGCGCGTGCTGCGTGGGGGCATGCGGGGCTGCCGCGGTGCCCTCGGCATGGGGCTGTGCTGCGGGCTCTTGCGTGCCTGTGGCGGCGGCCAGGCTGTCGGGTGCCTGTGCCCAGGGGGTGATGCAAGCCAGTGTGTTGCTCATAGGGCGGCAAATCGGCGTATGGATGTGTCCCACAGCGGGGTGTCCTCCACCAGGTCAAGTGCCTCGTGGGGAGTGGATGCCAAGCGCCAGATGGCGGTGTGCTGCTGGCGCATGAACCGCTCATCGGCCGCCTGCTGCAGGAAGCGGATCAGAGAGTCGTAGTAGCCATCGGTGTTGAGGATGACGATGGGCTTGAGGTAGAGGCCCAGCTGCTTCCAGGTGATGAGCTCGCTCATCTCGGCCAGTGTGCCGCACCCGCCGGGCAGGAAGATGGCCGCATCGCTCTCCTCGGCCATCTTCTGCTGGCGGATGTGCATGTCGGGGGTCTCCACCAGGCGGGTCATCCCCTGGTGGCACCACCCCTCCTCAATCATGAAGGAGGGTATGATGCCCACGGCCTGCCCGCCGTGCTGCAGGCATCCGTCGGCCGAGGCGCGCATGAGTCCCTGGTTGCCGGCTCCGTTGACCAGGGTGATGCCGCGCGCGGCCATGTCCTCGCCCAGCGCATAGGCGGCCTCCACATACTTGTGGTCTATCTGTGAACTGCTGGCGCAATATACGCAGATGCTCTTGATGTCCATTTCTTCTGTCGCGGTTGTGTGGTTTTATGGTTGTGCGGTTGTATGGTCATGCGGTTGTGTGGTTGTACGGTTATGCGGTTGTACGGTTGTGCGGTCGTGTGGCTTGCGTCTCCCGTGAGGCTGTCTCATGCTCCGGCAGTCCGCAAAGCCGCACGACCACAAAACCGCGCAACCGCAAGAAACCTTAGAAGAACTCCTTCCTTATCTTCTCCACATAGTCCAGTTTCTCCCAGGTGAAGAGCTCCACGGTCACCTCCTTGGTGTCATGGTAGAGTGACTCGAAGCGCTTGGTCACCACGCGGGGCTCGCGTCCCATGTGCCCGTAGGCCGCCGTCTCCTCGTAGATGGGGTTGCGCAGCTTCAGCCGCTGCTCGATGGCATAGGGCGTGAGGGGGAACATCTGGCGTATGCGGCGGGCTATCTCGCTGTCGGGCATCTGCACGTGGCTGCGCCCGTAGGTGTTGACATACACGCTCACAGGCTCGGCCACACCTATGGCGTAGCTCAGCTGCACCAGCATCTCATCGGCCACACCGGCTGCCACCATGTTCTTGGCGATGTGGCGCGCGGCGTAGGCTGCCGAGCGGTCCACCTTGGAGGGGTCCTTGCCGCTGAATGCCCCGCCGCCGTGCGCGCCCTTGCCACCGTAGGTGTCCACGATGATCTTGCGCCCCGTGAGACCCGTGTCGCCGTGGGGGCCACCGATGACGAATTTGCCGGTGGGATTGACATAATACTTGATGTCACCACTGAAGAGGGCCAGCACCTCGGGCTTCTGAATGCCCTCGAGCATGCGCGGCACCAGGATTTCCCTCACGTCCCTGGCTATCTGCTGCTGCATGGCCTCGTCGGTGTCAAACTCATCGTGCTGTGTGGAGAGCACGATGGTGTCGATGCGCTGGGGCTTGCCCTCGTCAGAGTACTCCACCGTCACCTGGCTCTTGGCGTCGGGACGCAGGTAGGTCATCACCTTGCCCTCGCGCCGTATCTCGGCCAGCACCACCAGCAGGCGGTGGGCCAGGTCCAGGCCCAGGGGCATGTAGTTGTCGGTCTCGTTGGTCGCGTAGCCAAACATCATGCCCTGGTCGCCCGCACCCTGCTCCTCGGGAGCCTGGCGGCTCACGCCCCGGTGGATGTCGGGACTCTGCTCATGGATGGCGCTCAGCACGCCGCAGCTGTTGCCGTCAAACATGTACTCGGCCTTGGTGTAGCCGATGCGGTTGATGACCTCGCGCGCCACGCGCTGCAGGTCGATGTATGCCTCGCTCGAGATCTCGCCGGAGAGGAACACCTGTCCGGTGGTCACCATCGTCTCGCAGGCCACATGGGACTGCGGGTCGAAGGCCAGCAACTTGTCAAGCACAGCATCACTAATCTGGTCGGCCACCTTGTCGGGATGGCCCTCGGACACAGATTCTGAGGTAAATAGATAACCCATAGTCAATTGAATCATTAAAGGTTGAACAATCAACAAGCTGGGGAAAAGACGTAGGCATAAATGCGTGGCAAGGCCGTGGCCTTGTCCTTTTTAGCATTTTTTTGTGTGGTTGCAATCAGCCCAAATCTATCCACATTTCTCGTTTCGGCTGCAAAGGTACGAAGTTTCAGCGGAATGTGGTGGGGCTGTGGGCGTATTTTTATTCTTGCCCCATGTCCGTTAGGGCAACAGGGCATCTGTCACGGCCTGGTGGCGGATGCCCTGCCTGTGAAGTCCTCCAGGCAATCGTGGTGTGCTATTCCAGGAGCCGGAAGCCCACGTTGATGCAGCAGCTGTCTCTGGCTCAGGGGCTGTGTGCTGTCATGTTATAAATGTCGCTTTGTATCCCCCCGGTTGTACTGCCGCGTGGGTCCAAAGCCGATGTTTATGTAGGTGTTGCTTGTGCTGTAGGGGCAACGCCTGTTGTTGAAGGCGGGGAAGCGGATGGACTTCAGCATGCTGTCCAGTTGTGCAAACCGCTCCATGGACAGAATTTCCATCATGGGGCAGGTCGTTGTGTAGGTCACTTCCAGCACTTCGCCCTGGCTGTCCACCTTCATGTTCCAGACGAACAGTCGGCTCATGCCCTCTTCGCCCAGATAGGCCTGCACCCGCTCCTCCATGCCCTTGCACAGGGTGCGGAATGCCGTCCGCGCCTCACCCTCGTATAGTGTCTTGTAGTCTGGGAAGTTGAGACTTTGGTGATTCCTTATCTTCACGGAGTAAAGTGAGGAGTGGTACAGGAGCCTCCCTTCCGAGCTGTGCTCCTCAAACTCTCCCTCCTCGCGCCTTTTCTCCTGCTGCGGTGCGGGCTGTGGCCTTGTCTCGCCACTCATGGCCAGGTAGTTGTCAACTGTCTTCGTGAATATGCGTATGACGGTAAAGGGTGGCAGTCCCCTCAGTGCCTCTATCTGCCCGGACTCCAGTTTCTCCAAGCGGTAGATGAACGAGGAGTCTATTCTGAATGCACTCTGCTGGCCAGTGATGAAGAACTTGTTGACGCTGTACAGCACCTGCCCCGTCACATGCGGGTAATAGGTCTTCCTTATTTCCTCCAGTGTCATCCAGCGCACATGCTCGTCCCTCTTGTAGTCGGGGTAGTCGTGGAATATTTCGTAGTGCACATGCGAACCGTCTATCACTGTGTCTATCGGCTCGCTGACGAGGATGCTGTCGCTGCCAGCCCCCATCCCCTTCATCACGAAGGGGTGGTGCATGGTCTTGGCTATCCCGTCCCACCATCTGTCTCCCAGGACATCCCTGTCCACTCCCACGTCAATGGGTCCCACCAGCACCTTTCCCGCCATGTAGGCAATGTCTCTGCGTCCCACACTCCTGTCAGTCCGTTCTTCTTCTGAGTGATTGCGCCCCCTGGATGCCTGTACATCGGGCTCGTAAGGGAACGTCAGTACCTGTGCCACGGCACTTGGTGCCATGATGGCCAGCATGTATATGATGATGTATAGGTGTCTCATTGGCGTGTGTTGTTCTTGTCCCAGTCGTATGGCTCTTCTCCTGGGCCGTGGTGTACGTTGTGCGGGGTGCGGGTGAATATTCTCACGAGGGTGAAGGGTGGGAAGTCTCCGAAGCCCTCGATGTCGGTTGAGGTCAATTTCTCCACCCGGTAGATGAAGTCACGGTCTATCCTGTAGAGCCCATCGCCACCCGGAATAATGAACTTGTTGACTGTGAACACGCAGGTTCCCTGGAGATTGGGGAAGCAGTGCCGCCTCACCTCATCCAGTGTCACCCACCTGATGTTCCTTGCCGTTCGGTAGTCCGTAAGCGATGTCAGGCGCAGCCTGTGTCCATCGACTACGGTGTCTAGGGGCAGTTCGTTTACTGTGAGGGACACCTGGCCCACTCCCGTGAGTGTGAAGGGAAGCTCGGGTGTGTGCGGAGTGACATCCGCCAGGTCTCTGTCCAGCCCCACAGGTAGCATGCCGATGAACATTCCGTTCACAGAATATCCTCGCCCGCTGGCAGATAGTTCCTCGTCCGACATTCCCTCCTCGGCATGGTTACGCCCTATGGGGCCGGGGGCTGCCTGTTCCTTCCGTACCTCACCCACCCGTGTAGTCCACTCCTGGGCATGGGCATAGAGGGACAGGAGCAGCAGCATGAGCAGGAGAGTAGGGCGTAGAACAAACGTTGCCTTAATCATTTTCTCAGATTTACCTTATAGGTTCGTATGATGTTGCTGTCCTTAAAGAAGAAGGATTCGGGATGCTCTTCGTCATTTTGAGAGAACCCTTTTTCGTTTTGTGGATCCCAGATACCCAGTCGTCCGCGGTTATTCCCTGTGATGATTGCCGCGTGCCCGTTTCTGCTGTCTCCTTCTTTGAAAAAGCAGATAATAGTGCTGTTGTCTCGTGGTAACCCATCTTCGTTGAATTGTTCCCTGATATTATTCTTGTTAACAAGGGTAACCATAAAGAAGATATTAAGGAATGCTTCTATGTTTTTGTTGGCATTCCCTTGCTTGTCATTATAAAATGGTCCATTTAAGTACTCTGTCATATTTTGGGTTCCGCTCCATCCCATGTGCTTCTGATAGCCACAATAATAATCATAGCGGTACTCCTCAGATGAGTATGGTGAATTTTTCTCTCCCCCTCCGGCATATACCATGCACTTGAAGAAACAGTCTTTGTTTCCTCCTGTGATGTTGCCGTCAGAGTCGTAGTGGACAATAATGTCATTTCCATTTCTGTTGTCGTTTTCCAAAGAACTATTGTCCCCGCAAGAATCATTGCATCCGCATCCCGAACCAGACCCGCATCCGCATCCTGAACCAGACCCACTTCCGCAGCCAGACCCACTCCCGCATCCACACCCTGAACCAGACCCACTACCACTGCCAGTCCCAGACGCACACCCATCCATGCAGGGAAGTCCTTTCTTGAAGTATTGGGCAGTCTCTCCCTTTTCTATCCACACGAAGCCTCCTGCCCACTCGCCCTGGCTAAAGATTCTTTTGTACTCCGAATAATCATAGGGGTTACCCACGCTGCCCAATGGGGCTTTTTTTTGTTCTGTACTCATAAACACATAAGTTTTAATTAGTAAATGATTGGTCAATTATCGTAAGACCCTTGCAGAGCAAGGTGTCCATAGTCTGTTTGAATAAAGTGTCCTGCATTTCCATGCTGGCAGTGCTTTTCTGTCCAGACCACTCTCGTATTTCGCCCACAC
>JBNMJN010000089.1:0-8209 GCA_050873805.1 Prevotellaceae bacterium
GCAGTGCGGTGCGTTGGCGGATGCAGCGCGGTGCGTTGGCGGATGCAGTGCGGTGCGTTGGCGGATGCAGTGCGGTGCGTTGGCGGATGCAGTGCGGTGCGTTGGCGGATGCAGTGCGGTGCGTTGGCGGATGCAGTGCGGTGCGTTTATGTCTCCTCCCCCTTGGGGGAGGCAGGGAGGGGGGGGCGTCTGTATTGAATCAAGATGCTGAGGCATATACTCCTTCCCCTCGGGGAAGGCGGGGGAAGGGGGCTGCTGCTGGCGGGGGAAGGGGTCTTGCTGGCCGCTGCCTCGTCTCTCTTGGCAAAAAGAAGAAGCCCGCCCCCTTTGCAGGGAACGGGCTTCCATGATTGTCTTAGCCTTGCTGGCTTTCCTTGTTAATCCGCTCACTTGACCATCACCTGGGCTGTCGCCGAGGTGATTTGCGCTCGGAAATCCCAAGTAAAGCCTTGCAGCCTTTCCTTGTTATTCCGCTCACTTGACCATCACCTTGGCACCGCCAATGATGTAGAGGCCACGGCCCATTGCCTTGATGTCGCGGAGTGTGCCGTTCTTCTTCAGCAGCTTGCCATCCACGCTGTAGATGTTGCCACGGCTGTTGATTACATCGGTCACCTTCTCGATGGCATTGGGGTTCTTCTGCAGGGTGATTACCAGGTCGTAGTCGGCAGCGTTGAAGTTGTCGATGACATTCTCGAGGGGCACGATGTAACCCGTGTTGGCTGCGATGTCACGAGAGCAGTCGGTGCCGTCCTCGCCGTATGCCTCCTCGAAGAAGTTGCCTTCGCGGGCGGGTGTGCCACCTGCCACCACCACGTTCACATAGGGGTCAACCCACAGGTAAGCGTAGCGGCCATGGATACCTCCCACAGAGTCGGGCTCGGCGGCAAACTCTGTGCCCACGATGGTGAGCTCCTCGGGCTCCACCTCTGCGTCCTTGTCAAAGGCTGTGGTGTCGCCATTGAGGTAAAGCACAGGCTGGCCAGGCTTTGATTCGTCAATCTTGTTGAAGGCCAGGCTTATCTCTGTCTCGTTGACAGAGGCGCCCTTGTATTCGTAGAGCTGTCCCTCCTTCACCTTGTAGCCAGCGCCGTAGCACCAGATGCGCATGCTGTTGGGCACCACGTTCATCTTGATAGACTCGGCGATGTCGAGGCTCTCCAGGTCGCTCTCGCTGATAGGCTCGATGAAGAGAGCGCTGTTGCTGCCTATGTCGGTGGCGTTCCATGTAACCAGTGCGTGACCTGCATTCTGTGCGTGCAGATAGATGGGCTCGTCGTACAGCTCCTCGCCCTTGAGGCTGCGTGCGTGCACGAGTACCTTGCCCAGGCCACATGCCTTCACGTCAAACAGGCCAGGGGTGAGACCCAGTGTGAGGGTGTTGCTGCGGCGCATGGCAGCCACATAGAGGCCGCTCTTGTGCTGGATGTAGAAGGCGGTGTCGCCTACAGCCACAAAGCGGAAGGCCATCTGGTCGGCGCTGTTGACATGCTGGTCGTCGGCGAAGCGGAGCTCCTGGCCAATGCCAATCTCGTCGAGCGAGGTGAAGCCCTCCAGGCTGGTCTCTTCATCCACAGTCACCTGGTTGGCGGGAATGAGGTAGTTGCCATAGAGGTCGCCCAGGGTCTCGTTGACCACATTGCCCTTGGCCCAGCCGTACTTGTCGTAGTTCTCCTCGGTGTCGAAGCGGAACGAGTACCACTTGCCGGTCTGCACCTTGTTGGCCGATGCCATGATGCCATCGGCAGTGGCCTTGATCTGTGCCACATAGCCATCGGTCTTCTCATGGGTGTAGGCACCGCTCTTGATGTATGCCTGAGCCTCGGCAATCAGCTTGTTGAGCTCATCGCCATTGCTGCCCTCGGCCCACTGGCCGGGGTTGGTGCCGATTACCACATACTGTGCGGCATTCTTGTTGGCCTCGATGGTGCTTGCCAGCTCGGCAGGGTCAACCAGTGCGGCCAGGAAGGCGTCCACGACAGCCTTGAGCTCGTTGTAGTCATCCATGCTCAGCTCCTCGGTGTCGATGCCTGCTGCCTTGGCCAGTGCGGCCTCCAGGTTGGTCTTCACCTCGCCCATCTGAGAGTACTGGGTGTAGCCGTCGATGGTGGCGGGGTAGAGCTGGAACTGTGCCATGTGGGCATAGCCGCGTGTGCTGCTGATCTCGGTGCCTGCGGTGTTGTCGATGTAGAAGCGCAGGTACTTGTAGCCGGCAGCGTTGAAGAGGCCGCTTGTGACCTCGGTCTGTCCCTTTGTCCAGGGGGTGTTGATGCTGTCGAGGCGTGTCCAGCTTGCCTCGGTGGCGTCATCAATGGCAGTCTCGTCGTTGGCGCCATACACGGTCATGGCCGTGATGTGGTCGTTGTTGACAGCGCGGCGGTAGATGTAAGCCTGCAACATGGTGCCCTCGGCGATGGCCTCGTCCAGTGTCACATTGAAGTAGTGGCTGTGTGCGGGCAGGGAGCCTCCGCTCCAGGTGCTGTGCCAGTAGGTGCTGTTGTCGCCGTCAAACAGATTGTTGAATGAGCTTCCTGCAGTACCTTCCTCGTCCTCGGTGCAGGTGAAGGGGCTTGAGAACTGGTCGCCGCTGGTGAGGATGCCCTCGCCACGTGTCACGATATAGCTGTCGTCCTTGGAGGCCACGATGGCTGAGTCGCCCAGTGCCTGCAGTGCCTGGTAGTTCTGTACCAGCAGCTCATGATTCTTGTAGGGAGCGTAGTCCTCTATAAGCTTGGCCACGGTCTCGTCGTCCACGGGCTCCAGTACCCACTGGCTCACATCGTCCACGGTGCCGTTCTCCCAGCCCACGATGTTGCCGCTCTTGCCCTTGCCGCCACCGTGTCCGCCGCAGTGTATGAAGTTGCTTGTGCCGCCGTCCTGGGGCTTGAAGGATACCACCACCTTGCCGTCGGCTCTGCGCTTGATGAACATGAAGGACATGGTCTGGGTGCTTGCGGGATCCAGGGTTGCCACGTTGCTTGTGGGCACGGTGGCAATGATGCCGTCGGTGGCAATGTTCATCACCTGGATGGAATCCAGGCCCACATTGGTGAGCTTCCACAGGTAGCGGCAGTCGGTAGAGTCAATGTCGGCCCACTTTGCCTGCTTGGTGTCCAGGGTGGCATAGATTGCCTTCAGGGGGTGGATGGTGATGGTGTCGGGTACCTCAGGGTTATCGCCAGGCACAGTGACTGTGTTGGTCCACTCTATGGCACTCACGATGCGGTAGTTGCCATCGGCAATCACCAGCTTCACCAGCTTGGACTGGATGTAGGCCCAGCCCTCGTCGATGGCATCCAGCTCGGCCTGTATCTCCTCGTCGGTGATGCTGGGGTACTTGCCGTCAAGGATGTCGTAGGCCTTCTGCACATGGCCTACCCAGGTCTTGTATTCCTGCTCCGTCACGTTGTACTGGCCTATCTCGGGACCGATGTCAAGGGTGTCTCCACGACCCTCCAGGTACTGCTCGTACAGGGCCATGTGCTCGCTGATCTTGATGTCCAGGAGCTCACGCTCGCTCAGGTTGTTCAGTGTCACAGGGTAGATGGTCCAGTCGTTGTTGCCGCCCGACGTTGCCACAGCGCCAGTCCCCCAGGGTGCGAGGTCTTTGCCCTTGCCGTTGTTGTCAACGATGCTGCCCATGTCGGCCACGTTGAATGCGAAGTGGCCGGCTTCCTCATTGATGAGGTAAGCGTTGAAGGCTGCGGCCTTGCTCTCGTCGGCACTGGTGAAGAGGTTGTCCCTCATCCAGTTGCCTGTGCCAAACTGAATTTTGTACTGACCTTCGTTGTCGGTAGTGACGAAGCGCACCAGCAGGTTGGCGCGGCTTGTGGCCAGGTCGCCTTCCTTGATGATGGCCTCGTCGGTGCCGTTGGACATGCGCACGCGACGGTCAGAACAGTTGTCGTCCTGCCAGTAGCCGCCGCCGTTTCGCTTGTTGTACACTAGATACCACTGGGTGTCAGGCGTGAGCGACTCTGCGGCCTCACCGTAGGACACGGTCTTCATCTGCAGCTCGTCAAGCTGTGCCAGGGCTGGCAGGCTGGTGAGTGCAAACAGAAGAAGCGTCAAGAGAGAAGTAATCTTTCTGCTCATAGTGTTGATTGATTAGTGAATAATGTTGTTGTCGTTTAGATGTGATATTACACCACGATGAATTTCTCGCTGCAAATGTAAGTCAATTATATGCTTGTACATGTGCGTACGAGCATTATTCAAAGACGCATTTAAGTTTATTTAACAATCCAATCGGGACTGAAGCAAACTTCTGTCCGAAATTATCGATGTTTTGTTTTGAGTCTGTGCGTTAATTGTCTAACTTTGTAAACGCATACTGGCCGATGGGCTGCCCAAACAAGAAAAAGGACATGAGCAGAAAGCATCTGCAGATATCTCTCGCGCAATGAACCGTTTCAGCAATCCTTTGGTATGGCTCGGGCGCATCCGTCATCGCTGCGGCTATGGCGTACACTCGCCGTTTGCTTTCCGCTTCCTCACCGAGGTCGTGTATGAGCGCACGCCTTATTGTGCCTACACCACGCTGGATGCCGCCCTGCCCTGGAGTCTCAGGTCGCGCCGCAAGAAAGGTCTGCACCTGCTCCTCAGGCTGGCCAACTGGCTTCAGCCCCAGGTGGTGGTGGTGCCTGGCGATGCTTCCATCGCACGCTCTTACCTGCAGGCGGGATGCCGCCGCGCGGCTTTGTGCGAGAGCCTTCCTGCCTGTGGTGCCGATATGGTGCTGCTGCGAGAACCCGATGACGAGGCCGCCAGGGCGGTGAGAGAGGGCGGAATGCTGGTGCTGGACGGGCTGCAGCGGCACAGGGAGTGGCTGAGAAACTTGCCTGCCACGCTCACCTTTGACCTCTACGATGTGGGCGTGGCCATCTATGAGCCACGACTCTACAAGCAACACTATATCATCAACTTCTGAATGAAAAAGAGCAATGTATATACCTGCACGGGCGACCACGGGCAAACCTCCCTCGCCGATGGCACACGCACCAGCAAGTGCTGCCTGCGCCTGGAGAGCTATGGCGAGGTGGACGAACTGAACTGCCACACGGGACTGCTCGCCTCGCTGGTGCAGCGGGAGGATATCTGCGAGGTGCTCGTGGGGGTGCAACGTGCCCTCTTCAGCGTGGGTGCCATGCTGGCCACACCGCCCGATGCCCCCCATCAGGTGCATTGCCCCGTGACCATGGAGCAAGTGCGTGACCTGGAGCACACCATCGACTGCCTGCACGATGGACTTCCACCCTGGCGGGGATTCACCTTGCCTGGGGGCACCCGCGCCGCGTCACAGGCACAGGTGTGCCGGGCTGTGTGCCGCAGGGCTGAGCGCAGGATATGTGCCCTGGATGCCGAGGGGGGCAATGTGGATTCTTGCCTGCTGGCTTACGTCAACCGACTGAGTGACATGTTTTATGTGCTGGCACTGCGGCTGAATTATCTTGACGGGGTGGAAGAAAAAATGTGGTCTCCCAGACAGATTGTGAAGAAATAGTTGTATATTTGCGCCCCGAATTCGGGAAAAAGCGTTAAATATATAATATAATAAGGTATGTACTGGACACTGGAACTGGCTTCGCGCCTGGACGATGCGCCCTGGCCCGCAACTAAGGAAGAACTTATCGACTACGCCCAGCGTAGCGGCGCACCCATGGAGGTGATTGAGAACTTGTCGGAGATAGAGGATGAGGGAGAGGTGTATGAGACCATAGAGGACATCTGGCCTGACTATCCCTCCAAGGAGGACTTCCTCTTCAACGAGGACGAGTATTGACAGCGGCTCTTCGGAGGCTGTCCACACAGAACATAGGAAAGGGCGATGCGGAAAACTCACCAGAGTTCCCGCATCGCCCTTTCCTGTATGCCTGCCCATGGAATGCCAATCCGTATTCGCCTTTATCCCAGGCAGGTTGCTTCTGAGGTGTCGTGGGCAAGCGTATTTGGGGAGCCCGTCACTTGCCCACCACCTTTCTCACAGTGCCATCGCTATAGCGCACAATGCTGATGCCTTGGGCATGAGTGTCCTGGCGAAGACCGCTGATGGAGTGGCGCGAGACCTCGCTCGTGCCTGTAGTGCCAGGCTGCGTAGTGATACCTGTGGCATCGAACTCCTGGATGTCGCGGAAATAGAATGCCAATTCAGAACCTCTGTAGGCATCAAGTGAGCCCTTGGGCACATAGAGGATGCACTCGTCGCTCACCCCCTTGAAGTGCCCGCCTCCGTTCCCCAGGAAGGGCGGCTCAGGATTGCGCATGTACACCGATGCCAGGTCCCAGCAGCAGTAGAAGGCGCATTCGTCCAGCTCTGCCAAGCTGGCTGGCAGCACCACCGACTGCAGGTGCTCGCAAGAGGCAAATGCCCCATAGCCTATCACCTGTAAGCCAGTGGGGAAATGTACCCAGGTGAAGCCGCAGTACGAGAATGCGCCATTGCTTATCTGGCGTATTCCTGCGGGCAGTGTGAGCTTCTTCAGCCCACGGCATTCGCTGAAGGCATATTCTCCTATGTCTGTCACGCCCGATGGAATGGGGGCTTCTGTCAGGCTTCGGCATCCCGAGAACGCCCGTTCACCGATGGATGTGACGCTTGACGGAAGTTGTACAGAGGTCAGGCTGGTGCAGCCCTCGAAGGTGAAGTCGCCCACCGAGGTTGCCTTGTCGGAGAAGACGACCGTCTGCAACTTGTCCAGGCAGGCAAAGAGGGCTGTGTGCGAGCCGTTGCTTCCGATGGTGGCTGTGAGTACGCTGTTGCCACTGGAGTTATATACAGGTGCCTTTTCGCCGCCTGCAACCAGGCGCGTGTTCCTGATGTCGAGATTCTGCAGGTGGCCAGCATGGCGTGTGCCGTCGGCCTTGTAGCAGCCTGCCATCTCGCGGATATACTGAATGTCGTTGCTGTTGAGCAGTCCTGTGACGGTCAGCATAGTGGTCTTGTACTTCTGCGCGGGGTCAATCAGGCTGGCCAGTGTGCCAGCCCTCTTCACTGCCACGGTCACGGGACCTATTTCCACGATGTGGCCGATGCTGCTCCAGCCCGTGGCTTTACGGTATTGGTCGATTGCCCCTTGAGGCACAAAGAGCGTGCACTCGCTGCTGATGCCGTTGAAGGTGTCCTCCCCGGCACTGGCAGGAGCCGGCTGGTAGGTGTATATCTCCTGGAGTCCGCCACAGTCGCCCAGTGCCAGGCTGCCCAGGCTTTGTAGTCCATCGGGCAGGTTGAGCGTGGCGAGCTTGCCGCATGAGCGGAATGCCGACGCGCCAATGGAGGTGAGGCTATTGGGCAACTTGATTCTGCCCAGCTGGCCACATCGCTCAAAGGCATAGTCGCCGATGTTCCTCAGTTTGCCTGGGAGTGCGACAGAGTCCAGGCTCTGGCACCAGCGGAAGGTGCTCTCGCCTATGGAGGTGAGGTTGCCGGGAAGTGTCACCCTCTGCAGGTCTTCCAGGTAGGCAAACAGTGCTTGCGGGCCGTCGGATGTGATTTGTGCCGTGCGCGAGCCCAGGTTGCGGAAGTACACCTCCTGCGTCAGTTGGCTGCTCACCAGTTGTGCATCGGAGAGGTCAAGGCTGGTGAGCTGCCCATCATGCTTCGTGCCGTCGGCCTTGTAGCAGCCTGCCATCTCGCGGATGTGTTGTATGTCGGTGATGTCCAGGGGGCCAGAGACGCTCAGGTCGGTCATCCGGTACTTCCAGTAGGGGTCCACCAGCTGGTACAGCGTGCCTGCGCTTTCTGTCCTGACGGTGTCACGGGTGGGGTCGAACTCCCGCACCTCGCCGAAGTTGCCCCACTCGTCCAGCAGGAAGTAGTCGAGGCGGGTGCCCTGGGGCACATAGAGTGTGGCTTTGCTGTAAGTTCTCCTGGGGAATGCGTCGCTGCCTATGGTGGGCGGGGCGGGGGCATAGCAGCATACAGAGGCGAGCTTGTCGCAGTCGCTGAAAGCATACGCTCCTATGGCTCTCACGCTGGAGGGCAGCGTGAGAGAGGGGAGACTAAAGCAGTTGCTGAAGGCTCTATTGCCTATGGAGTCGAGTGTGTTGGGCAGCGAGGCAGAGGTGAGATTACTGCAACCGCTGAACGCTCCATCGTCTATGCTGGTCAGCCCATAGGGCAGGTTGATGGACTTCAGTGCCTCGCAGGAATTAAAGCAGTATTTGTTTATCGCGGTCTGGTGCTCTGGCAGTGTCACAGACTCCAGGGATA
>JBNMJN010000090.1:0-7504 GCA_050873805.1 Prevotellaceae bacterium
CGGCATAGGCTGCTGCCTGCTGCTTGTCATCCTTGTGGTGCGTGCCGTGGGCAGCACCAGCGTGATAGATGCGGTCTATACCGTGTGTGGCTACACCTATGGCCCCCTGCTGGGCCTCTTTGCCTTCGGCATGCTCACGCGCCGCCGTCCCCGCGCCCGCCTCGTGCCCGTGGCCTGCGTGGTGTCGCCTGTGGCCTGCTTTGGGCTGGACTGGGCTGTGCGCGCCTGCACCTCGTACCGCTTTGGCTATGAGCTTCTGATGGTCAACGGGCTGCTGGTGTTCCTGCTCCTATTGCTGTCTTCGGCGAAACTCCGCGCACACGATGCTGGTGGCGATGGCCACGTTGAGGCTGTCGGTAGTGGGGCGGCCGGGCGGAAATGAGGGGATGAGCAGCCTGTGGGTCACCAGGTGGCGCACCTGGGGCGAGATGCCGTTGCCCTCGTTGCCCATGACGATGAGGCCATGGGTGCCCAGCGGCTGGGTGTAGATGTCCTGTCCGTCGAGCAGGGTGCCCCAGGTGGGCGCGCCTGCCTGGCGTATGTACTGGGGCAGGTCGGTATAGTGGACGCGCACCCGTGCCAGGGCTCCCATGGTGGCCTGCACGGCCTTGGGGTTGAGCACGTCCACGGTCTCGTGTGAGCAGATGATGTCGCCTATCCCAAACCAGTCGGCGATGCGCACGATGGTGCCCATGTTGCCAGGGTCCTGCACACCGTCCAGGGCCAGGCACAGGCTGGTCTGTGGCAGGGTGGCCTCCAGGGTGTGCCGGGGTAGTGGAAACAGGGCCAGCACCTGCTGTGGTGTGCGCAGGAGGCTTGCCTGGCGCAGTTCGTCCTCGCTCACCTCGTCGGCTGGGCAGTCGTGTGGCACCAGTTGTCCGTTGGCATCCAGCCACTCGCTGGTGGCGGCCAGGTAGGCAGGTGTGACGGAGCGCAGCATCTCGTTGACCAGGCGCGGCCCCTCGGCCACAAAAAGCCCCTCGCGCAGGCGGTGCTTGCGCATCTCCAGGGCATGAATCATCTTTATGCGTGACTTGCTTAGCATTTTGTTTGCGGTTTTACGGTTTTGCTTGCGGTTCTGCGGTTTTGCGGTTTTACGGTTCTACGGTTTTGCGGTTTTACGGTTTTACGGTTTTGTTTGCGGTTTTACGGTTTTACGGTTCTACGGTTTTGCTTGCGGTTTTGCGGTTTTACGGTTCTACGGTAATATACTTTCAGGCGCGGTGGCCTTGTTTTGTGGTTGCGTGGTAGGGTGGCGGTAGGCATACTCCGTACAACCGCACAACCGTATAACCGCAAAAAAACCGCACAATACAACCGCACAACAAAGTTAATGCTTTTTGTCTGGACGGGCAAAGGGATGTGCCTGCTTTTCTGCTTTGGACATCCCTGCTTGCAAGAAAAATAGAGGTTGCAGAGCCCCCTCCCGCCGCTTTGCCTTTCCCCGGGGCACCACTCGCACAGTTTTGCCCGTACCCCCTTGCACCCCTTGACGGAAAACGCATGCGGCCGCGTTGGCACTTGCATGCGGCCGCGTTGGCACTTGCATGCTGCTTGCGTGTGATGCCCCCACCGTCTCACCTTTCCTCAAGGGAAGCCCCCCCAAAAAAAAATCCCCCAGGGCGGGCCGAGGCACTCCTCGGTGGTAATTACTCCTTCCCCTCGGGGAAGGCGGGGGAAGGGGGCTTCGCTTCGCGGCTTCTCTCTTTTCCCCCGAAATGTTTTGTGCTTCGACCGCCTTGCACTACCTTTGCAGCGATGAAATCCCCACATTGGCTTCATACCACACTTGCCGGCATGGCGGCAGCCTTCCTGCTGGCCTCGTGCAGCGTGGGCCGCTTTGTGCCCGAAGGCTCCTATCTGCTTGAGCGCGTGAGCATCTCGGCCGACAGCAGCGCGTTCAACACGCAGCCGCTGCAGGGATTCGTGCGCCAGCACCCCAACAGCCGCTGGTTCTCGGCCGTGCCCGTCCCCCTGTCGGTCTATTGCCTCTCGGGCACCGACAGCACCAGGCGCATCAACCGCTTCCTGCGCCGCCTGGGCGAGGCCCCCGTCATCTACGACTCCGTCCAGAGCCGCCGCACCTCGGCCAATATGGAGATGGCCGTGCGCAGCATGGGCTACCTCAACGCCCGCGTCACCCTTGACGAGCGCGTGCGGCCTGGCCGCCTGCGGCTGCGCTATGAGGTGCACCCCGGCGAGCGCTACCGGGTGCGCAACCTCACCATTGACATCCAGGACTCGGCCCTGGAGCGCCGCCTGGCCGAGGAGAAGGCCCTGCCCCGCCTGAGCGAGGGGATGGACTTTGACCTGAACCAGCTGGATGCCGAGCGGGGACGCATAGCCTCGGTGCTGGCCAACCGTGGCTACTACCGCTTCAACAAGGACTTCATCCGCTACGAGGCCGACACCACCGTGGGCCACCACCTGGTGGACGTGCGCATGATGGTGCTTCCCTACCGCGTGACAGCCGCCGGGGACACCATCCCCCACGGCAGCTGCAGGATAGGTACCGTGGACTTCCAGGCCGACACCACCCGCAGCGGCCGCCCCTTCCTGAGCCAGAGAGCCCTGCGCGAGGCGTCACGCCTGGAGCCCGGGCAGCCCTACCGCGAGACCGACGTGCAGGAGACCTACGCCCGCATGATACGCCTGGGCGGCGTGCTCAGCACCAATGTGCGCCTGCGCCCCAGCCCCCAGGACAGCGCCCGCCTCGATGCCGTGGTGCAGGTGGCGCGCGGCAAGCGCAACTCCTTTGGCGTGGAGGTCGAGGGCACCAACTCGGCAGGCGACTTCGGGGCCGCCCTCTCCACCTCGTACCAGAACCGCAACATCTTCCGTGGCGGGGAGACCTTCGGCGTGAAGCTGCGCGGGGCCTTCGAGGCCATCAAGGGGCTGAGCGGCTACCAGGACCAGAACTACATCGAGTACAGCGCCGAGACCAGCCTCGCCTTTCCCGGCTTCCGCGCCCCCTTCATCTCGCGCGACTTCCGCCGCCAGGTGGTGGCCACCAGCGAGGTGAGCCTGATGTACGACTCGCAGGACCGCCCCGAGTTTCACCGCCGGGTGGTGACCGCCGCCTGGAAGTACCGCTGGGCGCGCCCGGGCAGGAGGCTGCAGCACAGGGTCGACTTGCTCGACCTCAACTATGTGTTCATGCCCTGGATAAGCAGCACCTTCCGCCGCCTCTACCTCGACGACCCCGAGAACCGCAACGCCATCCTGCGCTACAACTACGAGAACCTCTTCATCATGAAGTGGGGCTACAGCATGACCTACAACTCGCGCTCCATACGCGACGGGCGCACCAACTATGGCACCAACGGCTACATCGTGCGCCTGGGCCTGGAGTCCTCGGGCAACCTCCTCTACGGACTCTCCCGCGCGGGACTCTCCAGCCGCAACACCATGGGGCAGTACACCCTCTTCAACATCGCCTACGCCCAGTACGTCAAGGCCGACTTCGACTACTCCAAGAGCTTCTACTTCGACAAGCGCAACTCCCTGGCGCTCCACCTGGGGCTGGGCGTGGCCTACCCCTACGGCAACTCCACCATCCTCCCCTACGAGAAGCGCTACTTCAGCGGCGGGGCCAACAGCGTGCGCGGCTGGAGCGTGCGCGAGCTGGGGCCAGGCTCCTTCCGTGGCAACGACGGCCGCATCGACTTCATCAACCAGACGGGCGACCTCAAGCTCGACCTCAACGCCGAGTACCGAGCCCACATCTTCTGGAAGCTCGACGGCGCGCTCTTCATCGACGCGGGCAACATCTGGACCCTCCGCGACTATGCCGACCAGCCAGGCGGGCAGTTCCGCGTGGACTCCTTCTGGCGGCAGATAGCCGTGGCCTATGGCCTGGGCGTGCGCCTCAACTTCGAGTACTTCATCCTCAGGCTCGACGGCGGCATGAAGGCCGTGCACCCCGCCTACACCGACAGCCGCCGCCACTTCCCCATCCTGCATCCCGACTTCGGCCGCGACTTCAGCCTGCACTTCGCCGTGGGCCTCCCCTTCTGAGCCCCCCCGTCCTCCCCGCGAGGCCCAGCCCCTTCCCCTCCTGGGGGAGGGAGGTCAAAGTCCGCCCTTGCCTCCCCCCGCTCGAAAATCCCCGTGCGGCCAGTATCCCTCCTCCCCCCTCCGGGCGCGCCAGGCCGGGGGCGGTGAAGAAAAGGCTGCGGCAATCCTTGCCCGTGTGCCATTGTTTCCGTAACTTTGTAGTGAAAATAACAATTCAATGGTCAAGTTCATGTCATTGGGTTCGGGAAGCAGCGGAAACAGCTACTACCTGCAGGCAGGCGACACCCACCTGCTCATCGACGCAGGCATCAGCCCCCGGACCATGAAAAAGCATCTGAAGGGCATGGGTGTGAGCCTCGAGGACATCGACGCCGTGTTTGTCACGCACGACCACGCCGACCACATCAAGGCCGTGGGCTATATGGCCAACGACCTGGGCAAGCCCGTCTATGCCACCGCCCTGGTGCACCAGGGCATCAACCGCAACTTCTGCGTGACCAGCAAGCTCACGCCCGAGCACACGCGTGTGATACAGAAGGGAGAGCCCGTCACGGTGGGCGACTTCACCCTCACCGCCTTTGATGTGCCGCACGACAGCACCGACTGCGTGGGCTACCGCGTGGAGGCCGGCGGCATCGTCTTCTGCCTGCTTACCGATGTGGGCCACGTGACCGCCGTGCTGGAGGAGCAGGTGGCCCAGGCCGACTATCTCGTGCTGGAGAGCAACCACGACGAGGACATGCTCATGATGGGCAACTATCCCGCCTACCTCAAGGGGCGCATCCGTGGCCCCAGGGGACACCTGAGCAACGAAGCCTCGGCCCACCTGCTGGCCGAGCACGCCACCCCGCGCCTCAAGCACGTGTGGCTGTGCCACCTGAGCGAGGAGAACAACCACCCCGAGCTGGCACGCAAGACCATGGAGACGGTGTGCCGCAGTTTCGGCATCCTGCCCGGAAAAGACTTCCAGATGGACATCCTCAAGCGCAAAATACCCTCTGAAATGTATGAATTGACACCCTGAGGGCAAAAAATATCGCAAAGGGCTTGCCAGTATCGGAAAAAGTCCATACCTTTGCAATCGCAAAAACGAAAGGTATGCGTCCTTAGCTCAGTTGGTAGAGCAATTGACTCTTAATCAATGGGTCCAGGGTTCGAGCCCCTGAGGGCGTACCAAGGAGAGGAAATCCCGACGTTTTTGTATGCGTCCTTAGCTCAGTTGGTAGAGCAATTGACTCTTAATCAATGGGTCCAGGGTTCGAGCCCCTGAGGGCGTACAAGAGGCCGCAAGGCAAGGGAGGATGGACTTTCGCAGTTCATCCTCCCTTTTTTTTGTCGCCCGTGCGAGTCCACGGCCAGGCAGTGGGGGAAAAGCGAGCCCCCTCCCGTCCTCCCCCAGGGGGGCAGTCCTGCCTGGGGCCACCAGCCCACTACGGAGGGGGGGGGAGAGTGAGAGAGGAAAAAGGAGAGAAGAAAAGGAAAAAAAAGGTTAACATACATATATATAATATAGAATGTACAGGACAAAGACATGTGGCGAGCTTCGGCTTGCCAACCTGGGCGAGAGGGTTACACTCGCAGGATGGGTGCAGAGCGTCCACAACCTGGGCGCGCTCACCTTCGTCGATTTGCGCGACCGCTACGGCATCACGCAGCTGGCCTTCAACGAGGACGCCTCCGAGGACCTGCGCCAGAAGGCCGCCCGCCTGGGCCGCGAGTTTGTGGTGCAGGCCACAGGGCAGGTGATCGAGCGGCACTCCAAGAACCACCACATCCCCACGGGCGAGATAGAGATACTGGTGGACGGGCTGGTCATCCTCAACGAGAGCCTTGTGCCTCCCTTCACCATCGAGGACAACACCGACGGCGGCGATGACCTGCGCATGAAGTACCGCTACCTCGACCTCCGCCGTGCCTGCGTGCGCCACAACCTCGAGCTGCGCCACCGCTTCGCCTTCGAGGTGCGCCGCTACCTTGACCAGCAGGGATTCCTGGAGATAGAGACCCCCGTGCTGGTCAACAGCACCCCCGAGGGCGCGCGCGACTTCGTGGTGCCCAGCCGCATGAACAAGGGCCAGTTCTACGCCCTGCCCCAGAGCCCCCAGATACTCAAGCAGCTGCTCATGGTGTCGGGCATGGACCGCTACTTCCAGATAGTGAAGTGCTTCCGCGATGAGGACCTGCGTGCCGACCGCCAGCCCGAGTTCACCCAGATTGACTGCGAGATGTCATTCGTGGAGCAGGAGGACGTGCTGCAGATGTTCGAGGGCATGGCGCGCCACCTCTTCAAGGCCATCAAGGGCATCGACCTCCCCACGCTGCCCCGCATGACCTGGGCCGACGCCATGAAGTACTACGGCAGCGACAAGCCCGACACGCGCTTCGGCATGCGCTTCGTGGAGCTCAAGAACCACCAGCCCGACAACGCCTCGCGCCAGCAGGTGGACTCCCTCTTCCCCGCAGGCTTCCAGGTGTTTGACCAGGCCGCCTACATCGGCGCCATCTGCTGTCCCGGCCAGGCCTCGTACACCCGCAAGCAGCTCGACCAGCTCACCGACTTCGTCAAGCGTCCCCAGGTGGGCGCCCGTGGCCTGGTGTATGCCCGCGTGCAGGAGGACGGCTCGGTCAAGAGCAGCGTGGACAAGTTCTACACCCCCGACACCCTCCGGCAGCTGCGCGAGCGCATGCAGGCCCAGGCCGGCGACCTCATCCTCATCCTCAGCGGCGACGACGCCATGCGGGTGCGCCGCCAGCTCTGCGAGCTCCGCCTGGAGATGGGCACGCGCATGGGCCTCAGGGACAAGAACCAGTACTCCTGCCTGTGGGTCATCGACTTCCCCATGTACGAGTGGAGCGGCGAGGAGCAGCGTCTCATGGCCATGCACCATCCCTTCACCTCGCCCAAGCCCGAGGACATCCCCCTGCTGGACACCGACCCCGCCAGCGTGCGCGCCAATGCCTACGACATGGTCATCAACGGCGTGGAGGTAGGCGGCGGCAGCATCCGTATCCACGATGCCAAGCTGCAGCAGAAGATATTTGAGATACTGGGCTTCACGCCCGAGCAGGCCCAGCGCAAGTTTGGCTTCCTGATGAACGCCTTCAAGTACGGCGCGCCCCCTCACGGTGGCCTGGCCTACGGTCTGGACCGCTTCGTGAGCCTCTTTGCCGGCCTCGACAGCATACGCGACTGCATCGCCTTCCCCAAGAACAACAGCGGCCGCGATGTGATGCTGGACGCTCCCGGCGTGCTCGACCCCTCGCAGCTCGACGAGCTGGCCATCTCGGTCAACCTGCCAGAGTAAGGGGGGCAGCTCGCTTCGCTTTCAGGTTTGGGAGGGGGGTGAGGTTTGAAGGTTGTGAGGTTTGAAGGTAACATACCTGATAAGCGCAGCGACCTCCAAACCTCCCAACCTCTAAGCGCAGCGACCTCAAAAAAGCGCAGCGACCTCCAAACCTCCCAACCTCTAAGCGCAGCGACCTCGAA
>JBNMJN010000091.1:0-7315 GCA_050873805.1 Prevotellaceae bacterium
GAAAGAGGGCTGAAGCAGAGAACCTCATCCCCCAAAGGCATATACTCCTCCCCCCTCGGGGAAGGCAGGGGAAGGGGGCCTGATAGCGGGGAAGGGAAAACTTTCCAGCTGGGAAAGAGGGCTGAAGCAGAGAACCTCATCCCCCAAAGGCATATACTCCTCCCCCCTCGGGGAAGGCAGGGGAAGGGGGCTTGATAGCGGGGAAGGGGGAACTTTCCAGCTGGGAAAGAGGGCTGAAGCAGAGGACCTCATCCCCCAAAGGCATATACTCCTCCCCCCTCGGGGAAGGCAGGGGAAGGGGGCCTGATGGCGGGGAAGGGGGCTTGCAGGCAGGGGAAAAGGCCAAAAGCCAGAGGCGTGTCCTTTCCAGCCCCCCAGCTCAGAGCCTCACGCGGTAAGCCCCGGCAGTGATTCCCTCAAGCGTGAGCGGCTGGTAGAAGAGGCTGTAGTCGGTGGGAGCCTGCTCCAGGAAGAACCCTATGCGGCCGTCCTGCTGAAGCGTCATGGTGCTGTAGGCCGAGGAGTAGAACACCACCTGCACACCAGGGTGCCAGCCCGTGGCCATTGCCTGGGAGGTGTGGGGCATGCCATCAGTAAGTTCCTTATAGTAGATACCCACACATGTGCGGCCATTGCCAGTGGGCAGACTCTGCAGCAGGATATGCGTGGCCTGCCCCGTGCGCACACATGTGGCGGGCACCAGCAGTATCTCCCCGTTGCAACTGTTCGCGCCCACGCGGATTCCGCCTTGCACCTGGTCGCTCGCCACGGGCTGGTCCCACTGGCCATGGGTAAAGTCGGCCGAGGAATAGCGCCACACGTTGAACCACCGTCCATACCACTTGCGCCCGCTCAGCACAATGTCACCACCAGGCAGTTCCTCCACCTTGGGCTCGTCGCTGCCAGGGCATGCCTGCAGGCGCGGGTCACCGCCGAGCACCTGCCACGAGGCCCCGAAATCGTCGGAATACACCACATAGGCGCCCTGCATCGCCTTGCCACGGCACAGCATGGCAGCATACAGGCGGTAGTACTTGCCCTTCTTCACCAGCCGGCTCTGCACTATGCGCCCGCTGCCGAAGAAGCCTCCATAGGGCACCACGCTGCTGTCCGCCGGCGCCAGGATGCTCTCGCCCGTCCTGCCCCAGAACTGCGCGGTCACATCCTCGGGCTTTCCCCAGGTGGCTCCACCATCGTGGCTGCGCAGGCGCGCCACACAGGGATGCTTCTGGGCAGTGGCATAGGGATAGGGCACACAGCCGCTCACACACATGATGAGCGCCTCGTCACTCTCGCGGTCGGCCACCAGGGCGGCATCGCCAAAGCCCTTGCCAAAGAAGGGATACTCCCCCACCCCATTGTCGCCATCGGCAATGCGCGCGGGTTCGCTCCAGGTGAGGCCACCATTGGTGCTGCGGCGGCAGAGCAGGTCAACCTCCCCAAATCCGATGTCCGACCCACAGGGACGCTCATCGGCCACGGCCACCAGCGCGCCCGTGCGGGTGGTGGTGATGGCCGGGATGCGGCGGGGATAGCCCTCGGGGCTGTGTCCGTACCACAGGAATTGTCCCTGGCCCTTCTCCTCCAGGGAGAGATAGCGCAGCGTGTCGGCCGGTGCGGCTACCAGTGTGCTGCCCAGCAGGGGAAGGGTGGCCAGCAAGAAAGTGGCGGCCACATAGCGTGCAGAAATGTGTGTGTAATGGTTCATAGGTGTAGGGTATTGTTTCTTGGAAAGTTAGTTTATCCTGTGGGCACATCCCCGGGGCGGCGTCCACGCGATGGCCAGGCGGCCCGGTCCTGCCGCATGTGCGCTCACAGCAGGAGCATCCCGGTGAGGCCGCACAGCACGATGAGCAGGATGGGCCCCATCTTGTACACGCGCTGCCCGATGAAGGCAAAGAGGAAGAGTCCCACGCTGATCCAGAACTGCCAGGGGCACCCGGTGCGGCTTCCGAAGTTCTCCTCGGTCATGAGCAGCAGCGCGGCAGCGGCCAGCAGGCCCACCACGGCGGGACGCAGCCCCTGGAACACATGCTCCACCACAGGATGGTTCTTGTACTTCATGAGGAACTTGCTGATGATGAGCATCAGGATGAAGCTGGGAAGCACCACGGCTGTGGTGGCCGTCACGCTGCCCAGCACGCCCCAGTACCACTCATGCCCCACGTCCACGGCAGCCGTGTAGCCCACATAGGTGGCGCTGTTGATGCCGATGGGGCCGGGCGTGCTCTGGCTCACGGCCACGATGTCGGTAAACTCACCCATGGTCATCCAGTGGTAATGGTTGACCACCTCGCCCTGTATCATGGATATCATCGCATAGCCCCCGCCGAAGCCGAAGAGACCGATGCAGAAGAACGACCAGAAGAGTCGCAGTAACAATAGAGTCATACTGTGTGTGTGTGCTTGAGAGTGTAGGATATTATTCTGCCCCGCCCTTGTCCGTGTCAGGCGTGCCCCCAGGCGCGCCGTCGCTCCCGTCCCCGTCGGGCTCCTTGATGAGCTGCCCATAGGCGTAGCCGCCCAGTCCGGCCACCAGGATGACGTAGATGGGGCTCACCCCCACCAGCCAGATGACGAGCGCCGACAGGACCGGTATCCACAGGGTATGCAGCGTGACGCGGGCCGTCTGCGCCATCTTGAACACAGGGGCGGCAATGAGCGCGACCACCGCCGGGCGTATGCCACGGAAGAAGCGTGCCACCCACTCGTTGTCCTTGAACTGCTGGAAGAGCATGGCTATCGACAGTATGATGACAAACGAGGGCAGGCATGCCCCCAGGGTGGAGCACAGCGCGCCCTTCACGCCACGCAGCTTGTAGCCGATGAAGATGCTGATGTTGACGGCAAAGATGCCAGGGCAACTCTGTGCCACAGCCATCAGGTCCACCAGTTCGGCCTCGCTCACCCATCTCTTCTGTTCCACCACCTTCTGCTGTATGAGCGGTATCATGGCATAGCCCCCACCGATGGTGAAGAGCCCGATGTGGAAGAAGTTTCTGAATAAATCCCAGTACATTTCGTTGTGTTAAGCACCGCTGCATGCGGTGCGCTTGTTTGTTGTAAACGGGTCACGGGCATGGCCCGTGACCCATCTCGTATGTGTGTGGTGTGTGCCGCGCCCTCACTTCTGGTGCTGCTCCACCCACTTGCGTGCGTTGACAAATGCCTCTATCCAGGGTGTGACCTGGTCGTTCCCCAGCCGCCCGGCGGGATAGAAGGCGCACTGCCAGGGCAGGAAGGCGCGCTCAAGGTGAGGCATCATGGCCAGATGGCGGCCGTCGGCGCTGGCGATGCCCGCTGTGCCGAAGCTGCTGCCGTTGGGATTGGCGGGATAGCCCTCGTAGGCATACTTGAGCACCACGTTGTAGTCCTCCTCGCGGCCGGGGAGCACAAACTTGCCCTCGCCGTGGGCCACCCACAGTCCCAGGCTGCTGCCCTTCAGGCTGTCGAGCAGCACGCTGTGTCCGCCCTGCTGCACGTCCACACCCAGGAAGGCCGACTCAAACTTGTGTGAGTCGTTGTGCTCCATGTGGGCACGTCCGTCCTGTGCCGTCGCGCCACCTGTGCGGCCCACCAGCCCCAGCTCCATCATCAGCTGGCAGCCGTTGCACACGCCCAGCGACAGGGTGTCCTCGCGTGCATAGAAGCGGTCGAGAGCCTCCTTGGCACGGGGGTTGTAGAGGAACGCGCCAGCCCAGCCCTTGGCCGAGCCCAGCACATCGCTGTTGGAGAAGCCTCCGCAGAACACGATGAAGTTCACATCATCCAGCGTCTCGCGCCCGCTCACCAGGTCGGTCATCATCACGTCCTTCACGTCGAAGCCTGCCAGATAGAGCATGTAGGCCATCTCACGCTCGCCGTTGGTGCCCTTCTCGCGGATGATGGCGGCGCGTGTGCCGCTCGCCTCCCTGCGGTCGGGGTTGAGCCCGTAACGGCTCATCTTGCCATTGAAGGTGGCGGGCATGTGCCAGCGCACGGGCTGCTTGCCCATGTGGGCAGCGCGCTCCTCGGCCTTGCCGTTCAGGGTCTGCTTGGTGTCCATCAGGTAGCTGCTGCGGTACCACTCCTGCCTCATCTGGTCGATGTCGAGCGTCACACGCTCGCCGTCACGCGTGATGGCGAGTGTGCGCTCCTGTGTGGGATGGCCGATGTTGACGTAGCCAATGCCCGCGTCCTCCAGCATCTTCTTCACCTTGGAGCAGTTCTTGTCGGCCACCTGGATGACCACGCCGGGGTTCTCCGAGAAGAGCACCTTGACCAGGTCATCGGCCTTCATCTTGTCCAGGTGGATATCGAGTCCGCCCTGGGTGTTGGCAAAGGTCATCTCGAGCAGCGTGGTGACAAGGCCGCCCGCTGAGATGTCGTGGCCGGCCAGGATGAGCCCGTCATTGACAAGCGACTGCACCGCGTTGAATGCGTCGCGGAAGTACTCGGCATCCATCACCGTGGGCACGTCGCTGCCCACATAGCCCAGCGACTGGGCAAACGCCGAGCCGCCCAGACTGAGGGGGCAGAATGAGAAGTCGATGTGCAGCAGGGTGGACTTCTCGTTGCTGAGCACCGGGCTCACCACACGCTTCACGTCGCTCACCTGGCCGCCACTGCTCACGATGACGGTTCCCGGCGATATGATTTTCTCCCCGTTGGGGTATTTCTGTGTCATGGACAGGCTGTCCTTGCCCGTGGGCACGTTGACCTGCAACTTGAGGCAGAACTCCGACAGTGCCTGCACGGCCCTGTAGAGTCGCGCGTCCTCGCCCTTCTGGGCACGGCAGGGCCACATCCAGTTGGCCGAGAGGCTCACGCTGTCCAGCCCCTCCACCAGCGGTGCCCACACGATATTGGTGAGCGACTCTGCCACCGAGAGCACCGAGCCGGCCTCGGCACTGGCCAGCGCGGCCTGCGGGGCATGTCCCAGTGCGGTGGCTATGCCGCGTGTGCCCCTGTAGTCGAGAGCCACCACACCGCAGTCCGAGAGCGGGAGCTGCAGCTCGCCCTGGCACTGCTGGCGTGCCACCTTGCCCGTCACGGAGCGGTCCACCTTGTTGGTGAGCCAGTCCTTGCAGGCCACGGCCTCGAGCCTGAGCACCTGGCGCACCTTGCCCTCGATGTCACCGGCGGTGTACTGCACAGGGGCATACTTGCGCTCCACGGTGCTGTCGCGCATGATGGTCTTGGGCGAGTGGCCAAACATCTGGCTCACCTCCAGGTCAAAGGGACGGCGCCCGTCGGCCTGCTCAAAGGCGAAGTGCGCGTCGCCTGTGGTCTCTCCCACCACATACATCGGCGCGCGCTCACGCTCGGCGATGCGCCGCACATGGTCGATGTGATGCTCGTCGATGAGCAGTCCCATGCGCTCCTGGCTCTCGTTGGCAATGATTTCCTTGGCCGAGAGGGTGTGGTCGCCGATGGGCAGCTTGTCCATGTGTATGAGTCCGCCGCAGTCCTCCACCAGCTCGCTCAGGCAGTTGACATGCCCTGCGCTGCCGTGGTCGTGTATGCTCACCACGGGGTTCTGGTCCTCCTCGCACAGCGAGCGTATGAGGTTGTAGGCGCGCTTCTGCATCTCGGGGTTGGCACGCTGCACGGCGTTGAGCTCGATGCCGCTGCTGTAGCGGCCTGTCTCCACGCTGGACACCGAGCCTCCGCCCAGTCCTATGCGGTAGTTGTCACCGCCTACCACCACCACCTTGTTGCCCTTCTGCGGTGTGCCCTTCAGGCAGTCGCGCTTGGTGCCGTAGCCCACGCCGCCTGCCAGCATCACCACCTTGTCATAGGCATACTTCTCGTCTCCCTCCTGGTGCTCAAAGGTGAGCACCGAGCCGCAGATGAGCGGCTGGCCAAACTTGTTGCCGAAGTCGCTGGCGCCGTTGGATGCCTTGGTGAGTATCTGCTGGGGAGTCTGGTACAGCCAGGGGCGTGGCTCCATCTGCCTCTCCCACTGGTGCTGCTCGCTGTCGGTGCGGGGGTACGAGGTCATATACACGGCTGTGCCCGCGATGGGCCACGAGCCTGTGCCACCGCCCATGCGGTCGCGTATCTCGCCGCCGGTGCCTGTGCTGGCTCCGTTGAACGGCTCCACGGTGGTGGGGAAGTTGTGGGTCTCGGCCTTGATGCTGATGACGCTCTCGATGTCGCGAATCACGAAGTAGTCGCTCGTCTCGTGGCTGGCCGGCGCAAACTGCTCCACCACGGGGCCCTCGGCAAAGGCCACATTGTCCTTGTAGGCCGAGAGGATGTGATGGGGATTCTCCTGGGTGGTCTTCTTGATCATCTGGAAGAGGGAGCTCTCCTTCTCCTCCCCGTCAATGACAAACGTGCCACCGAATATCTTGTGACGGCAATGCTCGCTGTTGATCTGAGCGAAGCCAAACACCTCGCTGTCGGTGAGCCTGCGTCCCAGCTGCTTCTCCACGCCGTGCAGGTACTCGATCTCCTCGGCCGAGAGGGCCAGGCCCTCCTGCTCGTTGTATGCGTCCAGGTCGTCAATCTCCAGGATGGGGGCGGGCTGGATGTTGGTAGTGAACACGCCCTGGTCGAGTCCCTTGTAGAGACGCTGCAGCATGGGGTCGTGCTGTGCGTCCTCACCCTGCACGGGGAAGTACTCCTCGATGCGTGTCACGCCCTGGATGGCCATGTTCTGGGTAATCTCCACCGCGTTTGTGCTCCACGGGGTCACCATCTCGCGTCGCGGCCCAACGAAGTGCCCGCCGAGGGCCTCCTCCGCCAGTACCTCTGCTCCGCCGTAGAGCCAGCATAGTTTCTCTGTGTCTTCTGCGCTCAGGGGCTGCTTGCTCTCTGTGGCGATGACGCTCCCCTGGGGAGTCTTGAAAAAGGTTACTCTCATACTATATATATGTGTGTGAACTTTATCTCGTTGGCGTGTGCTCTTCCTCGTGCTGGAGGGCGAGCCTTGCCTGGCTTTCCGAAATCCTGCGCAAAGTTACTCATTCTCTTACAGAAATCTCGTCATTTTGCACAAGCTTTTTGTTTTCTCCTGCCATTTATGCCGCCATGGGAATGCCTGTCAACGTATCAGGGAGGCCTGGAGAAGGTATCCCCATCCTGCTCCAAGCCCCCTCCCGGCCTCCCCCAAGGGGGAGGGGAAGTTAACGTGAAGCCCCCTTCCCCCGCCTTCCCCGAGGGGAAGGAGTATATGCTTTGCCCTCCCGATTCTATACGGCAAAGCTCATGCTTGTCTGCGGAAAGCCCCCTCCCGGCCTCCCCCAAGGGGGAGGGGACGTAAACGCAAAGCCCCCTTCCCCCGCCTTCCCCGAGGGGAAGGAGTATATGCCTTGTCCTCTTGATTCTA
>JBNMJN010000092.1:0-7125 GCA_050873805.1 Prevotellaceae bacterium
CACGCATGGAACACGGGTTCGATTCCCGTAGGCGCTACCAACAAAGGAAAAGGATGCTCTACACCAGGAGCATCCTTTTTCCGTATTATGCTGCCGCCACCGATGCCATGCACCTGGCCGATGCAGGCATCGGGGCTGACCCATAACAAAGTATCCCATCTGCTGCTGGCTGGGGCTGGACTGGCGGCCAGCAGAGCTATACTGACAGCAGGCTGGGGCTGTGCTGGCGGCCAGCAGGGCTATACTGGCAGCTGGCTGGGGCTGTGCTGGCGGCCAGCAGGGCTATACTGACAGCTGGCTGGGGCTGTGCTGGCAACTGGCAGGGGCTGTGCTGGCGGCCGGCCAGCAGGCTGGCTCAGCCAATGGGAACATCGGGGAGAAGGTCCTGAAACAGCGCGCGTGCCGCCTGTATCTCCTCCTGTGCAAGGGCAGGAACGCCCTCCAGGGGATACTTGATGCCCAACTGCTCATATTTATACGCCCCCATGGTATGATAGGGAAGCAACTCCACCCGCTCAATGACACTGGCAAAGGGCTTCAGCCACTCGGCCACCGCACGCAGGCGAGCCTCATCGGCCGTGTATCCTGGCACCACCACATGTCTGACCCAGGTGGGCTTGCCCAGCATGGCCAGCCGCTCCATCCATGCCTGGTTGGACTTCCTCGAGCACCCCGTATAAGCCGTGTGCAGACTGTCGTCGGTGGTCTTCACATCCAGCAGCACCAGGTCGGTGTAGTCCAGGACGGCGAATGCACGGTCGGTGCTTATGGCTCCGCTGGTATCCAGAGCCGTGTGCAGCCCCTTCTGTCCGCACAAGCGGAAGTACTCCCTCACAAACTCGGCCTGCATCAGAGGCTCTCCCCCGGTGACCGTCACGCCACCCTTGCGGATGAAGGAGCGGTAACGCAAAGCCTCGTGAAACAGTTCCTCGGGTGTCCACTCAAACTGTACCTGGGCTCGCGGATCCCAGGTATCGGGGTTGTGACAGAATGCGCATCGCATGGGACACCCCTGCATAAACGTCACAAAGCGCACCCCTGGGCCATCCACAGCCCCAAAGGTCTCTATCGAATGTATCCTTCCCTTTATCATCTCTACTATTTTGGCTTGCCAATGAAACAATCTGAATGAAAACAAAAAGCCGTCCCCTGGAACGCACATCCACGTTCCAGGGAGCGGCATGTCTTGCTTACCACAGCCCTCAGAGGCTCTGGTTGATGGTGCGGCTCAGCACATCCAGCTGCTGCTCGCGGGTCAACTTGATGAAGTTGACAGCGTAGCCCGACACACGGATGGTGAGCTGCGGGTACTTCTCGGGGTGCTCCATGGCATCCACCAGCAGCTGGCGGTCAAACACGTTCACGTTGAGATGGTGTCCACCATCGGGTGTGAAGTAGCCATCCATCAGGCTCACCAGGTTGCTCACCTGGATGTCGGGCTGCTTGCCCAGGGTTGCGGGCGAGATAGCAAAGGTGTAGGAGATGCCGTCATGCGAGTGCTGGAAGGGCAGCTTGGCCACTGAGGACAGGGCTGCAACGGCTCCGCGCGTGTCACGACCGTTCATGGGATTGGCACCTGGAGCGAAGGGAACACCTGCGGGACGGCCATCGGGAGTCGCGCCTGTATATTTGCCATACACCACATTGGAGGTGATGGTGAGCAGCGACTGTGTGGGCTTGGCGCCGCGATAGGTGTTGTGCTGGCGCATGTACTCCATGAACTTCTCGGTAATCATCAGAGCCAGGGCATCGGTGTTCTCGTCGTTGTTGCCAAAGGGCACATAGCCCGAGTTCTCGAATCCCACAGCCAGGCCACGCTCGTCGCGAATGACCTTCACCGTGCCAAACTTGATGGCAGCCAGCGAGTCGGCCACGATGGAGAGGCCGGCGATGCCCGTGGCACGGGTACGCTCCACATCGCCATCATGGAGCGACATCTCGAATGCCTCGTAGTCATACTTGTCGTGCATGTAGTGGATGATGTGCAGGGCGTTGGCATACGTTCTGGCCAGCCACTTCATCATCTGCTCAAACTTCTCCATCACCTCTTCATACTTGAGCGTGTCGGCCGTGATGGGTGCGTAGGCGGGAGCCACCTGCTCGCCGCTGCGCTCGTCGCGGCCACCATTGATGGCATAGAGCAGGCACTTGGCCAGGTTGGCACGCGCGCCAAAGAACTGCATCTGCTTGCCTATCTTCATGGGCGACACGCAGCATGCGATGCCATAGTCGTCGCCATAGTCGGGACGCATGAGGTCGTCATTCTCATACTGAATGGCCGAGGTCTTGATGCTCATCTCGGCGCAGTAGCGCTTCCAGGCCTCGGGCAGACGCTCGCTCCACAGCACGGTGAGGTTGGGCTCGGGAGCCGGGCCCAGGTTCTCCAGCGTGTGCAGCATGCGGAAACAGGTCTTGGTCACCAGCGTGCGGCCGTCGATACCCATACCGCCCTCGGCTGCTGTCACCCACACAGGGTCGCCCGAGAAGAGGTCGTTGTACTCGGGAGTACGCAGGAAGCGCACGATACGCAGCTTGATGATCAACTGGTCAATGAGCTCCTGTGCCTCCTGCTCGGTGAGCTTGCCCTCGCGCAGGTCGCTCTCGATGAAGATGTCGAGGAATGTGGAGATGCGGCCGATAGACATGGCAGCACCGTCCTGGTCCTTCACGGCACCCAGGTAGCCGAAATATACAAACTGCACAGCCTCACGCGCGTTCTGTGCGGGCTTGGTCACGTCGAAGCCATAAGCCTCACACATCTTCACGAAATCCTTCAGGGCCTGGATCTGCTCGGTGATCTCCTCGCGGCAGCGTATCACCTCGTCGCTCATCTCGGAGATGTCCAGGCGGTCCATGTAGCGCTTCTTCTCCTCGATGAGGTTGTTCACGCCATACAGGGCAATGCGGCGATAGTCACCGATGATGCGTCCACGGCCGTAGGCATCGGGCAGACCCGTGATGATGTGGCTGTGGCGCGCGTCGCGGATGTCCTTGGTGTAGGCCGAGAACACGCCCTGGTTGTGTGTCTTGCGGTACTTGGTGTATATCTCCTTGGTCTCGCCATCGAGCTTGTAGCCGTATGCCTCCAGGGCCGACTCCACCATGCGTATGCCTCCCTTGGGGAAGATACCGCGCTTGAGCGGAGCGTCGGTCTGCAGACCCACGATTACCTCATCCTCCTTGTTGATATAGCCTGCGCCATAGGTGGTGAGTGTCTGCGGGAGCTTCGTTTCGGCATCATACACGCCCTTCTCGCGCTCTACCTTGAACATCTCACTCAGCTGGTTCCACAGGCGCAGGGTGCGCTCGGTGGCAGGTGCCAGGAATGAGGCATCGCCCTCATACGGTGTGTAGTTGTGCTGGATAAAGTCGCGGACGTTGATCTCTCGCTTCCAGATGAATCCCTCATACTGGTTCAGTTGGTGGGTCAATTTCATTCTTGTTCCTTTTGAATTATCACTTGGGGATATGGTCACCCCTTTTCTTTGAGGCTGCAAAGGTAGGGGCATTCTTTGACGTAACCATACGAAACGAACAGAAATATTCGCTTTCTAACCAACATTGTGTAGTTTCATACGCAAAAAGGGCACGCTGATACCCAAATTCCAGTATCCTCCCACGTCTCCCCCCTCTCCCCCTGGAGGGCATGGCTCAGCGGTGGGCAAACACCGGGACGAGTGTCTCCTCGCTGGGCCAGTTGCGCATGTGGAACAGCGGCATGGGCTTTCCCCCAAGCCCCGTCCAGTCGATGCGCCGCACATAGTCGAAGTCTGGTTCCCCGAAATCAAAGGAGCGGCCAAAGAGGAGAACTATCCTGCGCTCCTCGTCCACGCGCCACAGGCCACCACCATACACGCACCTTTCTCCCTGCCTCAGCAGGTCGCGATGCAGGAACACCTGCCCAAAGCGAAGCACGCCATCCTGGTTGATTATAAACTTGTTGTACATATCTTCTCGTCCAATATCCTAATGGTACATCATTGCAGGCGGGGGTCCAGTTCCCGCCCTGCCCACGGGACACGTCCACGCAGCAGGCCTGGCTATCTGCCAAGCCACAGCACAAGCGCCACCCCCGCCTGCATGAGGATTATCAGGGGTACTCCATAGCGGAACTTTCGGTGCAGCGTCTTGTGATGCCACACACGCATGCCGGCCCATGCGCCCAGGCTACCTCCCGCCAGGGCAAGCAGCAGGAGCGTGGATTCGGAGATGCGCCACAGGCTGTGCCTGGCCTTGTACTTGTCGATGCCATAGAGCACAAAGGTGAAGAGGTTGAGGGCAAGCAGCGCGCACAACGCGACTTGCCAGGCCTGTCCCCAGGCGGGGAGAGCCCACAGCAGACTCATACCTCTCATCCTATGGCCAGCAGTTCAATGTCAAAGATGAGGGTGGAGGCGCCGGGGATGCCTGGCAGCGGACGCTTGCCATAGCCCATCTCGGCCGGGATATACAGTTCCCAGCGGTCGCCCACATGCATCTGCCTGAGCGCCACTTTCCATCCCTGGATGAGGTCGCTGAGGCGAATGGCAAGGGGTGTGCCACCCCGGCTGCCGTCGAACACACGCCCGTCGATGAGCCGGCCTGTGTAATGCGCCGTGATGACGCTGCGCTCCTGGGGCATGGGACTTGCAGGATTGCCCTGGGCAAGCACCTTGTAATAGACTCCCTGGGGCAACGGGCACACGCCCTCTTCCTGCGCCTTCTGCTCCAGCCACAGGGCATTTTGCCGGGCATACTCGCCCCTGGTCACCTTGCCTGTGGGCTTACGCTGCGCGCGCTTCTGTCTGTCGCGCTCCTCGCGGCTGCCATATTTCTGTTCCTCACTCATTTTCTCTTGTTTATGAATTGTTCTCGAAGTAAATGGCGCACAGCCATCAGGGGATGGCGCAGCAACATCCTGGGGCCTGCCCACCGCATCACCTGGCGCATGCGGCTGGCCATGCTGGCACGGTAGCAATGCACGGGACACTGCCTGCAGGTGCCCTTCTGCTCCCCAAATGGGCAACAGCCCAACCGCTGACGGGCATAGGCAAGTAACTGCTGGCAGTCGGCACACAGCACGCGCCCGCCATGGTGATGCCGGCAATAGAGCCTCACCATGGCTGTCACCACCCTCTGCTCCTCCCTGATCCTGCTGCCTGCCACCTCAGAAGTCCAGTGTCACATTCTTGCCAAAGGGGGCAAGCGCCAGCATGGCCATCTTGAAGTGCTGCCTGGCAAAGGGAATGCCTATGATGGTGATGGCAAGCAGGAGTCCGAAGAACACATGCGCCAGCCAGGCCCAGAAGCCTCCGAAGAGCATCCATAGCAGATTGAGCGGGATACGCAGGCAGCCGGGCGGACAGTCGCCCGCCTCCACCCGCGCGCCAAAAGGCCACAGGCAGAGCAGCCCGAGCTTGAACGTCTGCATGGCCAGGGGGATGCCAATGATGGTGATGGCCAGCGCCAGACTGCCGGTGAAGTAGCCTATCGCTGCCTCCAGCCCGCCAAACAGCCACCAGATGAGGTTTCCGAGTATGCGCATAGTATATATAATGTGTGGTTTACCTGCTGCAAATGTAGGCATTTTTGGGCGAATGCCTGGCATTATGCGGCCATATATTTCCAGCCTGGAGGCGAGTGGCCTGCTGAGCCCACGCGGACTGGCAGGCTATGGGCAAGCAATCGCGGGGCAAGGGGCAGGGGCGTGAGAGGGGTAAAGGGAATGTGGAGGGCGGCCAGGCCTGGCGGGGCAGGATGAGCGGGGCAAGCGGCTCTATTTGCCTGGCCAAACTGGTGTCCTGCACAGGACACGAGGGCGCGTCATTCGTTCAGCCCAGGCTGGACGGTCGATGCAGCGCGCTGCGTTGGCGATCGCAGCGTAGTGCATTGGCAATCGCAGCGCGCTGCATTGGCGATCGCAGCGTAGTGCATTGGCGATCGCAGCGCAGTGCGTTGGCGACCGCAGCGTAGTGCGTTGGCAATCGCAGCGCGGTGCATGGGCGATAGCCGTGCTGTATGCTATAGGGCGGCTGCACGCTATGGGCGGCCGTGGGAGTGTGATGCCTGTCTCTTCCCGCCCAAGCAAGAGGCGAAAACCAGTTGGCCGCCTGCGCAGGCAGGGACGGCGGGCGAGGACGGCAAAGACTTGCTGCCAGGGAATAACGGGCTGGGACTCCCCCGCTACCCTATCCGCCGGGGGCACACGGGCAGAGAGGTGCACTACCAGCCCCAGAAGTGCAGATGGCCTGTGCCAGGACAGCGTGCCTCCTGCCCCCAGAAGCGCGCCTGTGCCTCTCTCAGAAGGGGAAGAACACGAAGGCTGCGGCATCCCACAGGGCGTGGGAGAGGATGAGGGCGGGCAGACGCTTGGGCATCAGGCAGTAGAGAAGTCCCCAACAGCAGCCACAGGCTGCGGCTGCGAGCAGAAGCATGAGGTTGCCGCTCCACACATGCACCAGGGTATAGCAGGCTGTGGCGGCCAGAAAGCCTGTCCAGGCTCCCCAGCGCATGGCCATGTGACGCTGGACGAAACCACGCCAGAAGAGTTCCTCGGCTGGCCCGATGACCAGCAGGAGGAGCAGGGCTATCGCCCACTGGGGGAAGCCGTCCTTCATGTCATAGATGGCATCCACCTGGGGACGCGCAAAGGAGAAGAGGCACTGGCTCACCTTGTCGCCCACCCAGAACAGGCACCACAGTGCTGCGGCCATCGACACGCCCAGGGCTATGGTGGAAGGCCAGGGACACTTGCCTGTGAAGGGATTGCCGCCCAAATACAGGGAACAGGCCGTGAGCAGAAGACCCGAGGAGGCCATGACAGGCCAGAAGGGTATGCTGGGGGCTGTGCATGGACTGAACATCACGAACCACAGCAGTGCGGCAATGGCGACGGCCATCCACACGCGCCCCATCCTCAGCCTATCCATACGGCCAGGAGGAATGAGAGTGCGTAGAGCAGGCCAAAGGCCATCTGGGTCTGTGCCGTCTGCTGGTCAAGGGTGGCGATGGGCTGTTCGGCCAAGGGCTGAGCCTTGAGCATCGTGCCGGCATTGTGCCAGGCCAGGGGGAGGGTGAGCCATGTGACCATGCTCCACCAGGACAGCAGGTGGGACAGGCACAGGATGGGGATGAGCAGATAGGACA
>JBNMJN010000093.1:0-6479 GCA_050873805.1 Prevotellaceae bacterium
GGTGATAAGATTCTGTACATGCGGCTGCTCATCGGTGACTCTTCCTATGCCGATATGTTGGGGCTCAAGGTGGTTGCTGATAAACATTCAGGGTCAGCCACACGTATGTATTACAATGAGAGTCTGCAACGGACATTTGATGCCTTTGGCACTGAGGAGCAGGAAACAATCAACAATGGGATTTCCACAATCCTACCCATGATGGGCGTGAATACTGATGTGGAGTACAATGGCACAGTGAAGGACTTCTGCATAGGCGACATCACAGCTTCTGAGAAGCTGGTAGTGGTGGTGATTCAAGATCGTATGCGCTTTGCCAGTCAGATACTGGTGGAGACGCAGGGTAACGAGACCGTGGCTTGGGAACAGGTGCGTGATGTATACCGAAGTGTGTTTCACATGGACATGGAGGAACAAAACCCCTATCTGGAGCAACGCATACGCGAGAACTTTGCCAGCCAGCGCCGCCTCTCCCACATTGTCCTGCTCTTTGCCGGGGTGTCCATACTTATCTCCTTCATGGGACTGGTGGCCATGAGCATGTACTTCATCAGGCAGCGTCAGAGGGAGATTGCCGTGCGCAAGGTGTTTGGCAGCCGCAACAGTCAGGTGTACAGCCAGCTGGTGCGCACCTTCCTTGCTTATGTTCTGGTGGCCTTTGTCATGGCCGTGCCTGTAATATGGTATGTGGGTGGCCACTGGCTCGCAGGCTTCAGTTACCGCATCACACTCAGCCCCCTTGTGTTCCTGGCTGCAGGTGGATTCTGTCTACTTGTGTCCTTGGTGGCTGTCTCGGTGCAGAGCTACATGGCGGCCAATGAGAATCCTGTAAATCATCTAAAAGACGAATAAACCAAATAATTATGAATAAGATAACGAATGCATTGAAAAACCTTCCACGCCGTGGACAGCACAACTTGCAGAAGGTGCTGTGTCTGGCACTGGGTTTGGCTGTGAGCGCGGTACTCATCACCGAACTGAATTTTGAGCAGACCTATGACCAGTGGTTCCCCGCATGGGACCGCACCTACATCCTCAAGGAGCAGGTGACGCGCACCGGTGAGCAGTCCCCTGCCGACTATTGGCAGACTCCTGGAGCCATCGCACCGGGCATGAAAAGGTACGCGCCCATCGTGGAGGCCGCTACGCGCATCACCAATGTTTCCATAGGGGCACAGTGCCAACTGGATGCTGAGCACTCGGTGGAGGCAGATGTCATAGCAGCGGATACCAGTTTCTTTGAGGTCTTTCCCCGTCCCATCCTCTCGGGCAAGGCGCGTGAGGTGCTCAGTAAGCCCTTCTGCTGTATGGTAAGCCGTAGTGTGGCTGAAACCATGGGGGGCGATGTGATGGGCAAGAAGTTTACCATTGCTGAGTTTGGCGACACACCCTTCGAGGTGGGAGGCGTGTTTGAGGACTTCCCCTGGGGAGCCTCGCTACATGGCACACAGATACTGCTCTCTATGGCCACCATGAACGAGAGCTCGACCGACAACTGGTTGGGCAACGACCGATACAAGTCCTACATCCGTTTGACCAAGGGACACACGGCAGAGGACATGCAACCTTATATACAGAAGATGATGCAGGAGAACGTGGACATGGACGGACTGCGTTCGGCAGGAGTGGACCTTCAGTTTGTCCCCTATCTGCTCTCCGAGCAATACACCCACGACAGTTATGTGCGCATGATGAGCTGGATACTGGGCATCATGGCTGTGGTGCTGCTCTTTATATCTGTGATGAACTATCTGCTCATTGCCATTGGCAACCTGGTGAACCGCTCCACAGAGATGGCTGTACGCAAGTGCTTCGGTGCTGGTAATGGGGATATCACAGCCATCACCTTTGCCGAGTCGCTCGTGCATGTGCTGCTGGCAGTCTTGCTGGCATCGTTGCTGCTATTTGCCTGCCGTGGCACTATCGAGACTTACCTCTCAGCACCCCTTAGTGCACTTGTGTGTAATCGGGGTAGTTGGGTGCTGGTAGCCATCTGTGTGGGCATTGTCTTGCTGGGTGGAGTGGTGCCCGGATGGCTTTACGGACGTGTGCCAGTGGCTGTGGTGTTCCGTGGGTATGCCCAGAACCGTCGTCGCTGGAAGCTGGCCTTGCTGGCTGCACAGTTCTGCATCGTTGGACTGTTTTCCAGTCTGCTCTACACTGTGCAGGCACAATATGGTTTGATGGTGAGTCTCAATCCTGGTTATGATGCCCAGGAAGTGGCCATCTTGAGCGTGCAGGGCGCATCGGATGCTGACCGCAAGCATATCCTGCAGGAACTCTCGCGCATGTCGCAGGTGCAGCTGGTGTCCTCAGCCTGGACCATCCCACTGGAGCAGTATGGAGTGTCGGGCGATAATATCTTGCTGCCAGGAGACGACCGCGAGATTTTTAATGCCTCGGACTTCTACGATGTGAGTGATGATTATCTGGAGGTTATGGGCATGCGACTGAGTCAGGGCACTTTCTTCACCGAGCGCAACGACAGCTGCTGCCAGTTGCTCGTGAGCGAGTCCTTCGCCCGTCGCATCAGCGAGGCTGCAGGCTGGAAGGATGGTGCTTTGGGCAAGCGTGTGCGTGTGACAGGACATTCTGACAAAGCATATACGGATGGCATGACTATCGTGGGCATCTTTCCCGACATCAGGGTGGGAGGGTGTAGCACTCAGGGAAGCCAACTCAAGGAGCGTCCGCAGTTCTTTACCTACAGCCCCCAGCCGTGTGACAATATGCTCATACGCTTCCATCATCTGACAGCCGATGATATGGCCCAGGTGCTCGGGCGAGTGGAGGCCATGATGCCAGGCAAGACGGTACACCTAAAGTCGTGGGCAGCGGAGATGCGCGACCAGTATCGCGAGCAACTCAGTTTCCGCAACGCCATTGCCATCTGTGTGGTGGTGACACTCTGTATAGCTCTCTTCGGACTACTGGGCTACACGGCCGATGAGGTCAACCGGCGAAGCAAGGAGATGGCTGTGCGCAAGGTGAATGGTGCTGGCATGAGAGACATCCTGGGGCTCTTCCTCAGGGATATCCTGCGTGTGGCGGTGCCGTCGGTACTGGTGGGGGTGGCTTTATCCTGGACCATCGCTCGTCAGTGGCTCACCTCATTTAGCGAGAAAACGAGTCTCTCGCCCTGGATATACCTGTCTGTCTCGCTGGTGGTGCTGGCTGTCATCTCCCTATCGGTGATGTTCAACTGCTGGCGTGTGGCCATGGCCAATCCTGTGAAGTATCTCAAGGACGAGTGAATAACAGTCTCCTCCTCCTCCCAACTTTTCCCTTGGGAATAGGGGTATAGCTAATTCTATTTAAAAAAAAAACTATTTGTTATGGTTGATTTTAAAGCTTTCGGCGTGTATCTGTCGCGCAACAAGTTTTATACGTTGGTTAATGTGCTGGGCTTCTCGGTGAGCCTGATGTTTGTCATCCTCATCGTGCTCTATGCCCGTCAGGAGTACAGTATCGACAATTGTATTGATAAGGCCAATCGTATTTATACCGTATGTACCTACAAAGGCGATGACGAGCACCTGGACTGCCATGAGGGTAGCCACTGGTTTACCCAGCGCACTATCCAGAAGACATTTCCGCAGGTGGAGATGACTTGCGGTGTGACCTATTCAGACCATGAGGTGGGGGTGGGTGATAAGGCACTGCAGACCGAGATAGCTTTTGTGGACAGCACCTTCTTCCGTATGTTCTCCATTCCGCTTATACAGGGCAATGCCACCCATGTACTCGATGATATGAATGCCGCTGTGGTGAGCGAAGAGTTCGCGCACACGGCGTGGCCAGGCGAAAACCCCATAGGTAAGCGCATACAAATGGATGGTATGGATGACCTCTTTGTGCATGTGATGGGAGTTTATTCTGGCATGGAGGGTACCTCCTTCGGACAGGCCGACATCATTATGCGCTTTGAGCACGTACGTTACATCAACGATTATCTCACAGCTTCGCACATGGGTAATGCCACCTGCACCTCGGTGTTCGTCCTTGCCCAGCCTGGCTATGACCTCAGCACCCAGAGCGCGGCCTTTGACAAGATGTACAAGGACATGGGCTTCTGGTACTACACCATGGAGGGGAGCAACACTCACACAAGGCTCGTGCGCTTCAGCGACCGTTACTTCTCTGACACCGACTCGGCTGCCACCGACGAGCACCAGAGCTTACGCGGCGATCGCCGGCTGGTGAATATCCTGTTTGCGGCAGGCCTGGTCATCCTACTCTTCTCTGTGTTCAATTACATCAATCTAAGTACGGCGCAGAGCGGAAAGCGAGCCCGCGAGATGGCCACGCGTCGACTGATGGGTGCACAGCGCAGGGACATCGTTCTTCGACTGATGGGCGAGGGGTTACTCCTATGCCTCCTGTCTATGGTGCTGGGTGCGGTGATGGCGTGGGCGGCCAGCTCGTATGTGAGTTCGCTACTTGGTACTGAGATTGACATGACGGGGCTCTTTTCCCCCTTGTTCCTGTTGGGCATCTTGGTGCTGGTGCTCCTGGTGGGAGGCGTGTCGGGCGCAGTACCTGCCTCTATTATCTCACGGGTGCGTCCCATTGATGTGGTGCGGGGAACCTTCAGACTCAAAGCGCGCATGACCTTCGCCCGTGTGTTCATAGTCCTGCAGAATGTAGCCACCATCGTGATGGTGGCGGCAGCCCTAAGCATCTGGATGCAGACACGTCACCTCATCCACGCACCCATGGGATACAGTCTGGAGCATCTGATGGTGTTGCCTTCCATTTCAGGTGACACTACGAAGGTACAGACTTTCATAGGCGAGGTACGCAAGCTCTCCTGTGTGGAGAGCGCGTCACTCTCGATGGGTTATCCCCTGCAGGGTGGTAACAACAACACCATCACGCATGAGGGACATCCTGTGAGCCTGCAGTTGATGTATGCTGATAGCTGTTTCTTCAAGACTTTGGGACTGAAAATTGCCCGTGACAACCACCAGGCCGATCCTACAAAGGGCATTTGGGTCAACCGCCAGTTCCTGGCAGAGATGGGTGTGAAGGAGACTGATCGCTTCCTCAATGACCCCGCGCTCAACCAGGGGCCTCTGCCTATCAACGGCATTCTGGAAGATTTTAAAATACGCACCATCACCAGCGACCAGCACCCCGTGTTTGTGGTTATCGGAAAAATATACCAGCCCTGGCACTATCTGGTGAAAGTAAAGGGCGACGAGGGCGATGCCCTTAGGCAGGTGGACGAGGTATATTTCAAGGCTTTCCAGCGGCACATTGCCGACTATGACAGTCGTCCCTATGCCATGCAAAAGATGCAAGAACGGTTTACTCAAGAAGAGCAGATGGGGACCATCGTGGCATTATTTGCCATCGTTGCCATCCTTATCAGCGTGCTGGGACTGGTGGCCATGAGCACCTATTTCATACAGCAGCGCCAGCGTGAGGTGGCTGTGCGCAAGGTGTTTGGCAGCAGCAGCGCGCAGGTGCGCCGCAGACTTACAGGCGGGTTTCTGAGTTATGCTGTGGTGGCATTTGTGATAGCCGCGCCTGTGGCCTATTGGCTCATAGGCCGCTGGATGACGACCTTCAGTTACCGTATCCAGTGGTGGCCGTTGGTATTGGCAGCGGGTGTGGTGTGCGTGGGCACCTCCTTCCTGGCTGTAATTGTGCAGAGTCAAATGGCTGCCAGTGAGAATCCTGTGGACCACATCAAAGACGAGTGAGTACGATGAAAAATGGTTTATGTTTCTCTCTCAAGGGAGTTGCGTAATATGGTATGTATACAAGCATAAGGCGAAACAAAAAATAATAAATAACATTAGAAAAACGCCTCCTAAGGGCTCAACCAGTATCCCTTCTCATATAGAGTGGGAGAGATAAATCTCCAGGGGAAATATGGTGGAGTGGAGGCATACGATTATGATTAAAGTAGAGAATCTTAGCAAGAGTTTCCGTACAGAAGAAGTGGAGACTGTGGCACTGGACAAGGTGTCGTTTGAAGTGAAAGATGGTGAGTTTGTGGCTATCATGGGACCCTCTGGTTGTGGCAAGTCCACATTGCTGAATATACTGGGTTTGCTGGACAATCCTACTAGCGGTAAGTACTGGTTGGGCGAGCGTGAGGTTCAGGACCTCAAGGAGAAAGAGCGTACCGATGTACGCAAGGGCGAGATTGGCTTTGTGTTTCAGAGTTTCAATCTGATAGACGAGTTAAATGTGGAGGAGAACATCGAGCTACCGCTCACCTATCTGGGTGTACCACGTGCCGAGCGCAAGAAACGCGTGCAGGAGATTATGAAGCGTATGGCTATCAGTCATCGTGCCAAGCACTTCCCACACCAGCTCTCGGGAGGACAGCAGCAGCGTGTGGCCATTGCACGTGCGGTGGTGTTTAATCCAAAGATGATTTTGGCCGATGAGCCTACAGGTAACCTGGACTCTAAGAATGGTGCCGAGGTGATGGCTTTGCTCACCGAACTCAACCAAGAGGGCAC
>JBNMJN010000094.1:0-5798 GCA_050873805.1 Prevotellaceae bacterium
ATCGCATGCGGCCGCGTTGGACATCGCATGCGGCCGCGTTGGACATCGCATGCGGCTGCGTTGGGCATCGCATGCGGCTGCGTTGGAAAGGGCGGTGCGGCATGCCGCCCTGGCCCCTGCTATTCCGTAATGCCCACTGGCTTCTGGGATAGAGCAAACAGGCCAACCTGTCTCTTATATAGAGCCAGCCTACCCTGCCCAGAAAGCCAGCCCGCTCCATCCAGAAAGCCAGCCCGCTCCGTCCAGAAAAGCCGCCCATTCGCACATCGGGCCAGCAAGCCCAGCCCGCGAGCCGCACAAAAAGAAGGCAGGCGGAAAGGATGCCGCCAGCATGCTTCCATGCCGCCGCATCACTTTCCGCCTGCCGGTGTATATGGCCCAGCCTGGCTCAGCCAGGTCAGCTGTACTTCAGAATCTGTCCCGGACGCAAGGTCGCACGCTTGGAGATATTGTTCATGCGACAGAGCTTGTCCACCGTCACGCCATGCTTCTTGGCAATCGTGTAGAGCGACTCGCCCTTCTTCACCTTGTGCACCTGTGTTCGCGGACGCGCCTTGACCTCGGCCTTGCGCGCTTCCTGGAAGGCACGGCTCTCGCTCTTCTTCTCCTCTGCCGCCAACTGGGCTGCCTGCTCGGGGCTCATCTCTTCCTCGCCGCCTACTATCTCATGGGCTGCCAGGATGCTTCCGCCACCGTTGGAGCGGAACATATAGTAGTCGCCCAGCACGTCCTGGGCCGCAAAGTCAAACACCTTCTCGGGGTCAATGAACTGCCCCAGGAAGCGGGTCTCGAAGTGGAGGTGCGACCCATAAGAGCGGCCAGTGTTGCCTCCCAGGCCAATGGGATCGCCGGCCTTGACGGGCTGGTCCTCTTTCACCAGGTGCTTGCTCATGTGCCCATACAGGGTCTCCAGGCCGTTGGGGTGACGGATGATGACGTACTTGCCGTAGCCCTTGCCCTCATATTTCGCCACACGCACCTTGCCGTCAAAGGCCGCGCGGATGGTATCACCCACATAAACCTTGATATCGGTGCCGTAATGCTGACGGCGGAAGCGAGGACGGTAGCCGAAATGGCTGGTCACCAGCCTGCTGTCGGTGGGCATGCAGAATCCGCGCAGGTCGATGCGGTATTCGCGGGGGAGCGAAACGCCGTAGTTGCGCACATACTCGTTGTTCCAATTGGGATAGAGGGCAGATGCGGGCATCTGATACACCTCCTCCTTCTGCATGAGACGCATGATTGACACGCTGTCAATGGCCCTCACCTTGCGGTCAATGGGCGCCATGCTGGCCAGCTGGTCTTGTGCTTGTGCCCCCGTGGCAAGCGTCACCAGGGCTATGGTAAACAGTTTTGTTGCTTTCTTCAGTCGTTCTATATACATCAGTCTTTTTGGTTTCTTGTCTTTTTACACCTCGCTGACCGCGTAGAGGCGGTCCAGGTTCAGGCTCCCGAAGTCAAACAGCTCCTCTGGCTTGAAGAAGCGTGCAAGCTCGATGGCAGCGGCCGAAGGAGAGTCCGAGGCGTGGACGATGTTCTGCTGATTGCTCATGCAATAGTCGCCACGGATGGTTCCCGGCTCGGCCTTGCGGCCATTGGTGTATCCTGTAATGAAGCGCACTACCTCTATGGCATCCACTCCCTCAAGGCACATGGCTACCACAGGTGTCTTCTTCATAGAGTCCCTCAGGGCAGGGAAGAATGGCTTATCGACCAGATGGGAGTAATGCTGAGCCAGCAGCTCATCGGTCAGCTGGATCATCTTCATGCCCACGATGCGGAGTCCTTTCTTCTCAAACCGGCTTATCACCTCGCCTATCAACGCTCTCTGCACAGCACTCGGCTTCAGCAGCACAAGGGTTCTTTCCATATCTCTTTTTGTTCTGTTGCCGGGCACAAAGCGTTGCTTCGCTCACCCAAACGGCTACAAAGTTAGCAAAAAGCATTCATTTGGCAATGGCTTTTGCCACTTTTTAACTTATTGAAGTTCACCACAAGTGCACGTTGCGCCCTCCGACAAGGCTCGCGCACGCTGCTCCCCGGGGCGCATCCAGAGTACCCATGCGCCCCAGGAAAACAGGCATCGGAGGCGGCAGGCCGAAGTTTAGCATGGGGTTTTATTGTCCATTTCGGAAAAGCGTTCTACCTTTGCATCAAGGAAGCGAAAGCATCATGTGCGAGACCCAGCTTTTCAGGACTCCTGTGGCGACGGCGCCGTCGGCCCACCCCATCCAGCCTCATGAGGGCTGCGTGCTGCTTGGCTCATGCTTTGCGCAGGAGATGGGCAGCCGCATGAGCAGCCACGGCCTGCATGTGACGTGCAATCCGCTGGGCACGCTGTACAATCCCGCAAGCATAGCCCTGCTGGTGCATCATGCCCTGCAGGGGGACGAGGCCGGGAGCCTGCCCCTGCTGGAGGCACACGGCCGGTGGCGCTGCTGGCTGGCGGGGACACAGGTGGAGGAGCCGAGCCGCGAGGCCATCACCGCCACCCTGACAAGCCGCCTGGCCCTGCTGGGACAGGCCCTGAGGGATGCCGCACACCTCTATGTGACCCTGGGGACCAATGTATGCTACCGCCTGAGGGACGGGGGGAGCGTGGTGGCCAACTGCCACAAGATGCCCGCAAACCTGTTTCGGGAGGACTCGCTGTCGGTCACGCAATGCGCCCAGGCGCTCATGGACATGGCCGATGAGCTGCGGCAAGCCTGCCCACGCCTGCGCCTCACCTTCACCGTAAGTCCTTACCGCTATGCGAAGTACGGATTCCACCAGAGCCAGTTGGCCAAGGCCACCCTGCTCCTGGCCGTGGAGGAGGTGTGCCGCCGACTGCCCGGGGCCAGCTACTTCCCAGCCTACGAACTGCTGCTCGACGAGCTGCGCGACTACCGCTTCTATGCCGATGACATGCTGCATCCCTCCCCCATGGCCGCCGACTACATATGGCAACGCTTCTGCCAGTCGCAACTGAGCGAAAGCGCACGCCAGTATATCCGAGAATACGAGCCCATACGCAAGGGGCTGGCACACCGCCCGTCTGACCCCGAAAGCGCGCAGTACAAGGCTTTCCGCGAGGCCATCGAGACCAAGCAAAGGCTGCTGAGAGAGAAATATGGAGTCCCAGGCATCGCCACAGGCCCCGCCACCGGGGCTGATGCCATGCAATTGTAAAATCCCACATACACCATGTACACAATATCAGAAATAGCCACACTCACTGGCGCACACCGCCTGGGTGACAAGGAATACCAGATAGACTGGCTGCTGACCGACAGCCGCAGCCTCTGCTTTCCACAGAACACGCTCTTCTTTGCCCTGCGCACCGGGCGCGGGGACGGCCACCGCTTTGTAGGCGAGCTGTACCGCAGGGGCGTGCGCAACTTTGTGGTTGACCACCGCCTGGAGGGCGACATGCCCGAAGCCAATCTCCTGCTGGTGCCCGACACACGCAAGGCCCTGCAAAGGCTGGCCGAGCGTCACCGCGAGACATTCAGCATCCCCATCATAGGCATCGCGGGCAGCAATGGCAAGACGACCGTCAAGGAGTGGCTCTATCAGCTGCTCATGGACGACTACACCGTGACGCGCAGCCCGCGCAGCTACAACTCCCAGATAGGCGTGCCGCTCTCGGTGTGGGGACTCTGGGAGCAGAGCCAGATAGGCATCTTCGAAGCGGCCATCTCCCAACCGGGGGAGATGGAGGCCCTGGAGGCCATCATACAGCCCACCATAGGTGTGTTCACCTGCCTGGGCTCGGCACACCAGGAGAACTTCGAGAGCATGGAGCAGAAGTGCCAGGAGAAGTTGCGGCTGTTCCAGGATGCGCAGACGCTCATCTATCCAGCCGACGACCTCACCGTGAGCAGGTGCGTGGAGCAGATGAACTTCCGTGGCACACTCATCCCCTGGCACAGCACCGGCAAGGGAGCCATGGAGGACAACAAGGAGATATGCCGCACCGTGTGCCGCCACCTGGGCCTGAAGGACGAGGTCATCGAGCAGCGCATGGCACGGCTGGAGCCTGTGGCCATGCGACTGGAGGTGAAGAGCGGGCGCAAGGGATGCACCCTCATCAACGACTCCTACAACAGCGACCTGGGCAGCCTGGACATCGCCCTGGACTTCATGAACCGCCGTCCCGAGCGCGAGGGACTGACCCGCGTGCTCATCCTGAGCGACATCCAGCAGACGGGAGTTCCCGCCGAGATGCTCTACACGCATGTATCGCAGATGGCACGGGAGCGGGGCATCGACCGCATCCTGGCCGTGGGCCCCACGCTCTGCGCAAGCAAGGACTGCTTCACGGGGTGGGGTGACTCATGTGCCTTCTATGCCAACACCGGCGAACTGCTGCGTGGCCAGGAGTTCCAGCAACTGCACCACTGCATGGTGCTCATCAAGGGGGCACGCTCCTTCCACTTCGAGCAGATTACCGACCGGCTGGAGCAGAAGGTGCACGAGACCATTCTGGAGGTGAACCTGGGCGCGGTGGTGAAGAACCTCAACCACTATCGCTCGTTCATGAAACCCGAGACACGCATGGTGTGCATGGTGAAGGCCGATGCCTATGGGGCTGGTGCTGTGGAGGTGGCCAAGACGCTGCAGGACCACAGGGTCGATTATCTGGCCGTGGCCGTGGCCGATGAGGGCGTGACCCTCAGGCAGGCGGGCATCACCTCGAACATTATGATCATGAACCCCGAGATGAGCAGTTTCCGCACGCTCTTCCAGTATTCCCTGGAGCCCGAGGTGTACAGTTTCCGCCTGCTGGAGGCACTCATCAGCGAGGCCGAGCGCGAGGGTGTGGTGGGCTTCCCCATCCACATCAAGCTGGACACGGGCATGCGCCGCATGGGCTTCGACCCCGAGCATGACATGGACAGGCTGGTGCACAGGCTCAAGCACCAGAGCGCGGTGATTCCCTGCTCGGTGTTCTCGCACTTCGTGGGCAGCGACAGCGATGACTTCGATGAGTTCTCGCGCCACCAGTTCGCGCTCTTCCAGCAGGGGAGCAACCAGCTGCAGGCAGCCTTCCGCCACCATATCATACGCCATATATGCAACAGCGCGGGCATCGAGCACTTCCCCCAATACCACATGGATATGGTACGGCTGGGACTGGGGCTCTACGGCGTGGACAGCCGCACAAACAAGACCCTCAACCATGTGAGCACGCTGCGCATCACCATCCTGCAGATTCACCATGTGCCCGCAGGCGAGAGCGTGGGCTACAGCCGGCGCACCTTCCTCACCCGCGACAGCCGCATTGCCAGCATACCCATCGGCTATGCCGACGGTCTGGACCGCCACCTGGGCAACCGCCACGGCTACTGTCTGGTGGGCGGGCAGAAGGCTCAGTATGTGGGCAACATCTGCATGGACGTGTGCATGATAGACGTGACCGACATCGACTGCAAGGAGGGGGACTCGGTCATCATCTTCGGCGAGGCTCTGCCCGCAGCCGTCCTGGCCGGATGGCTGGACACCATCCCCTATGAGGTGATGACCAGTGTGAGCAACCGCGTGAAGCGTGTGTATTACCAGGAGTAGGTTCCAGGGAGACACTCCCCTGAGCCTTCCCCATCGACCCGAGCCTTGCCCCAAAGCCAATAGGCCACGGATGAGACCCATGTGCGACTCATAACCGATGGGCAAAGCTGTTTGCTCCGATGGGCCGAGTGGCTTGCTCCGATTGGCAAAGTGGCTTGATTCGATGGGGAAAGTGGCTTGCTCCGATGGGGAAAGCGACTTCCAATTATTGGAGAAGCAGCTTGCATCACAACCAGAAGCGGGCCCCC
>JBNMJN010000095.1:0-5687 GCA_050873805.1 Prevotellaceae bacterium
TATAACAGTAAAACCGTAAAACCGCAAAACCGCAAAACCGCAAAACTCACCAAATGGTCACGCGCTTGCTCTTGGGCAGGAACATGGGGTCGCTCTCGGTGATGCCGAATGCATCGTACCAGGCATCGATATGAGGCAACTGCCCGTTCACACGCCACTTGCCCAACTGATGGGGGTCACTCTTCACACGCTTGCGGATTTCCTCATCGCGTATGTTCTGTCCCCACACGTTGGCATAAGCCAGGAAGAAGCGCTGCTCAGGCGTGAACCCGTCCTTGGTGGCCAGGGGAGCCTTGGCAGTAGCATTCTGGAAAGCCTGGAAGGACACCATCAAGCCACCGTGGTCGGCCATGTTCTCGCCCAGGGTGAGCGAGCCGTTGGCATGCAGGCCAGGAAGCACCTCGATGCTGTCATGGTAGGCACGCATCACCTGTATGCGCTCCTCGAAGCGCTTGGTGTCCTCGGCCTTCCACCACGTCTTCAGGTTGCCGTCCTTGTCATACTTGGAGCCCTGGTCATCGAATCCGTGCGTCATCTCATGCCCTATCACCACGCCTATGGCACCATAGTTGAAAGCATCATCGGCAGCCATGTCAAAGAAGGGGGGCTGCAGGATGCCTGCGGGGAAGCATATCTCATTGGTGGTGGGGTTGTAGTAGGCATTCACCGTCTGCGGTGTCATAAACCACTCGTCCTTGTCAACGGGCTTGCCCAGGTGCTTGGCTATCTGGTCCTTGATACTCCACTCATGGCAGGCCAGGATGTTCTGCAGGTAGCTGTGCCCTATCTGCAGTGTGCTGTAGTCGGTCCACTTGTTGGGATAGCCCACCTTCACATAGAAGGCATCCAGCTTCTCGCGTGCCACCTTCTTGGTCTCGGGAGTCATCCAGTCCTGCACGTCAATGCGCTCGCCCAGAGCCTGCTGCAGGTTGGCCACCAGCTTCTCCATACGCTCCTTGGCTGCGGGCGGGAAGTACTTGGCCACATAGAGCTGGCCCAGAGCCTCGCCCAGGCAGTCCTCCACGCTCTGCACGGCACGCTTCCAGCGGGGGCGGTCCTGCGTCTTGCCACTCAGGGCTGTGCCCCAGAAGGCAAAGGCGATGTTGCGGCTCTCGTCATCGACATAGTTGGCGGCCATGTCGATGGCATGCCACAGGTACACGTTCTGCAGAGCCTCGGGCTTTTCCTCGGCCAGCACACGCTCCACCTCATGGATGGCCTGGGGCTGTCCCACCACCACCTGCTTGAGGCCCGAGATGCCAAAGTTCTGGAAGTAAGTGTCCCACTGGATGCCGGGGAAGTCCTTCTTGAGCTGTGCATAGGACATCTTGTTGTAGTTGGCCTCGGGGTCACGCAACTCGGTCATGCTCTTGCTGGCCTTGGCCAGGCGGGTCTCGATGCGCATCACATCATCTGCCATACGCTGGGCATCCTGCTGGGCAAAGCCCATGTGGGTGGCCAACTTCTGTATGTACGCCACATACGCCTCGCGTATCTTGGCTGTTGCGGGGTCGGCATCCACATAATAGTCCTTCTGCCCCAGGGTGAGTCCCCCCTGGCTGATGGAGAGGATGTTGTTCTTGGAGTCCTTCTCATCGGCCCCGATATAGAAGCCGAAGAGGCCATCCACGCCCTGCCGCTCCATGCGCGGCCACACCTGGGCGAGCCACTGTGTGGTGACCTCGGGACTGGTCTGGTAGCCATCGCAGGCCAGGAAGCCCTCGATGTCCTCCATGCCATGCTCTTGCAGGGCGGCGGAGTCCATGGCCGAGTTGTAGAGGTCGGCTATCTTCTGCTCGATGCTCCCCTGCTTGTTGTCAAGTGCCGACACGCTGTCGATGAGCGAGCGCAACTGCTTGTTGTTGTTCTCCTGCAGGATGTCGAAACTGCCAAAGCGGCTGTACTCATCGGTCAGGGGATGTGCCTTCTGCCATCCGCCTGTGGCATACATGTAGAAGTCGGTGCCTGGCTGGTAAGTGCTGTCCAGGTTGGCCAGGTCGATGCCCGACTTCTCCCCCTGTACACCATTGGTCTGGCAGGATGCCAGAACTGCCGCGAAGGTCATCGCGTGCAGCATCATTCTTGTCTTCATACCTATTTATATAATGTTTGTTGTTCCTTTGCGGTTTTGCGGTTTTGCGGTTTTGCGGTTTTGCGGTTTTGCGGTTTTGCGGGCCTGCGGTCAGTCTTCCATTTCCTCCACAGCCTTCTCCCACTCGGCCTCGGCCTCGGCCAACTGCTTCTTGAGGCGTGCGTGCCTGTCATAGATGGAGGTGTCGGCACTGCCCTCGGGAGTGGCCATCTGAGCCTCCAGTATGCTTATGGCAGCCTCCAGCTGCGTCACATGTGCCTCGGCCTCGGCCACTGCCTTCTCCAGCCGCTTCTGCTTGCGCTGCTGCGCCTTCTGCTCCTCGTAGCTCTGGGCACCGCTCTTGGCTGGCCTTGCCTCCTCGGCAGCCTGAGCCATGGAGGGCGCCTCGCGGGTGACAGAGGTGTTGAGCGAGGAGAGGGAGTCCAGCTGACGTGCCTGCAGAAAGTCGTAGATGCCGCCCAGATGCTCGCGCACCTGGCCACCGCCAAACTCATACACCTTGCTCACCAGCCCGTCCAGGAAGTCACGGTCGTGGCTCACCACAATGACCGTGCCGTCGAAGTCGCGTATGGCAGCCTTGAGGACATCCTTGGAGCGCATGTCCAGGTGGTTGGTGGGCTCATCGAGGATAAGGCAGTTGACTGGCTCAAGCAGCAGTTTGATCATGGCCAGGCGGGTACGCTCACCGCCACTCAGGAATTTCACCTTCTTGTCGCTGGCCTCGCCGCCAAACATGAACGCGCCCAGGATATCCCTTATCTTGAGCCGTATGTCTCCCTTGGCCACGCGGTCGATGGTGTCAAAGACGGTGAGCTCGCCATCAAGCAGCTGGGCCTGGTTCTGCGCGAAATAGCCTATCTGCACGTTGTGCCCCACACGCAAGGAGCCTGTGTAGAACCCGCCACCCGCACCGTTTGCCTGGGGATGGGCGGCAGAGTCCATGATGCACTTCACCAGCGTGGTCTTGCCCTCGCCGTTGCGTCCCACGAAGGCCACCTTCTCACCACGGCGGATGGTGAGGTTCACATCCTGGAAGATGACGTGCTCGGCCTCGCTGGCATTGCGTGCGGGATAACTCTTGGCCACATCCTCGCACACGACGGGGTAGTCGCCACTGCGCTGGCTGCAGGTAAACTTGAGCCGCAGGGCACTGTTGTCCACCTCGTCCACCTCGATAGGCACGATGCGCTCAAGCTGCTTGATGCGGCTCTGCACCTGTATGGCCTTGGTGGCCTGGTAGCGGAAACGCTCGATGAAGGCCTTGATGTCGGCGATCTCCTTCTGCTGGTTCTCATAGGCACGCAACTGCTGCTCGCGCCGCTCGGCACGCAGGTTGACGTACTCGTCATACTTTACCTTGTAGTCATACACGCGCCCGCAGGAAATCTCCAGCGTGCGGTTGGTGACGTTGTTGATAAAGGCACGGTCGTGGCTCACCAGCACCACAGCCCCGGCACGGGTGGTGAGGAACTGCTCGAGCCACTGTATGCTCTCAATGTCAAGATGGTTGGTGGGCTCATCGAGCAGGAGCACATCGGGATGGCCCAGCAGGAGCTTGGCCAATTCGATACGCATACGCCATCCACCGCTGAACTCACTGGTGGGACGCTCAAAGTCCTCGCGGCTGAAGCCAAGTCCCTGCAGCGTGCGCTCCAGCTCGGCCTGGTAGTTGAGCCCGCCCATCATCTGGAAGCGGTCGCTCAGGTGGCTGAAACGCTCCACCAACGCCATATACTCCTCCGACTCATAGTCGGTACGGCTGGCCAGCTGGTCATTCATCTCCTGTATCTGCCGCTCCATCTCGCGTATGCCCTCAAAGGCCTTCTCGGCCTCCTCGCGCACGGTGTGCCCGTCGCTCAGCACCATCACCTGTGGCAGATAGGCCACTGTGGCATCCCTGGGCACAGACACCGTGCCCTCGGTGGGAGCCTGCAGGCCGGCTATCACTTTCAGCATGGTGCTCTTGCCCGCGCCATTCTTGCCCACCAGGGCTATACGGTCACGGTCGTTGATGACATAACTGACATCCGTAAACAACGGACGCGCGCTGAACTCCACACTCAAATGGTCTATTGATATCATTCCTTCTGTCTATATGCTTTTTCCCTTTCTCTCCCCTCCCCTCGCACACCCAGCCGTGCATTCCACACGCCCTGGGCTGCCTGGGCTGTTGCAGGAGGCGTGCAAAGTTACTCATTATTTATAATTAAGAGGACAAAAACACGGGCGTTTTGGCTGTGGAGCGGATTATTTTGGCTAACTTTGTGAGGACATACGAGCAATATTCATCAATATCCAACAAACATGAGACACATCAAGACACAGGCATGGGTGCTGGCACTGGCACTGGCCACAGGGCTCCCGCTGGCAGGATGCGGCGGCAAGGCAGGACAGGACGGGCAGGAGACCAGTTCGTCTGCCACACAAGAGAAGAAGGCCGACAAGAAGGCCGACAAGGACATCTACTTCTACACCACCAAGGACCGCGCGGACAAGAAGGTGGTGGATGCCGCCAAGCTGGGCTTCACCAACCAGATAACCAGCATAGTCCAGAAAGAGTTTGAGGGCAACACCAACATACACGAGATATGGATAGGCCCCAAGGTGACCCACATTGCCGAGGATGCCTTCAGCGGATGCACCTCGCTCGAGCAGGTACATTTCCAGGGATTCGTGCCGGTCATCAACGACCGTTCCTTCCAAGGCTGCTCGGCGCTCAAGTCACTCAAGGCAAACGTCTCCACAGTGGGTGTGGATGCCTTCAACGGCTGCACGTCACTCACAAGTGCCGAGTTTGGCGACCAGATATGGTGGATACGCGAGGGAGCCTTCAAGGGCTGCACATCGCTCAAGCGCATCATCCTGGCCATCACCATGAAGAAACTGGACGACGGTGCCTTTGACGGCTGCAGCGGCGTGGAGGAGCTCACCATTCCCAATGACGTGAAGAACCGCATGTTTGGCATGTTCCCCGCCCCCGAGAAACTCAAGAAGGTGTACCTGCTGAGCACCGAGTTCTACCCCATGCCCAAGAACTGCACGCCGTCCAAGGGCTGCACCCTGTACGTTCCCGACGCCTTCCTGGACCAGTACAGCAAGGATGCTGGCTGGAGCCAGTTTGGCAAGATTGAGCCTCTGAGCAAGACCAAGTACTACACCGCCGAGGGACTCTGCAAGTAGCCCCCCCCCGAGGTTTCAAGCCCTGGGGAGCGAACCAGCCCGCAAGGACGGTTCGCCCCAGGGGCCACAAGGACAACGGTGAAGCCATGAGGCAGCGAGGCCACAAGGCGATGAGGTCGCCTGGGCATCCACGTTTGCACACCCCTTTGCACAGGAAGCCACCACAGCATCAAGCATCCCGCAGCACAGGAGCAAATCTGACGCACGCCCCCACGCCCCCACCAGCCTCCCCCCTGTCCCACAGGCTTCTGAGCGGAGCCACCTCACAACCTCCCCAAACATTCAAGATAGAAGTGCACAGTTTTAGCAAATAGAGAGTGGCCCTCCCCGATGAGGTGCAGACGTTCTTGAAGCGCAGCGGAAAGGTTGTCTGCACCTCATCGGGGAGGCAAAATTACGACCAGCAGTACAAATA
>JBNMJN010000096.1:0-4440 GCA_050873805.1 Prevotellaceae bacterium
CAGTCCTGGGGAGTGTGGTCGAGAAACTCGTAGATGCTCCTCCTGCTCACCTCACTGCGCTGCGCCAGCGAGCCCCAGCACACAGCCACGGCATTGGTGGCCACATCCCTTACCTCGGGAGTGAAGGGTATATTGTCCCAGGCCACTCCCTGGCGGATGTCATAGGTGGGCACGCCATCCTTGTCCAGCTCCACCTGCACGGTGCCCGTAGGGTAATCCACCACAGGAGCCACATGCTCCAGGTGCTTCTCGTCAAGCAGGCGCAGGGCCTCGTCGCCCAGCATGTCGTTGCCCACGGCACTCACGGCCACCGAGCGCAAGCCATGCTGGCCTGCATGATAGGCAAAGTTGGCAGGCGCGCCACCCAGTTGCGAACCCGTGGGCAGAACGTCAAAGAGCAACTCGCCCAGTCCCACACAATATCTCTTGCTGTAATCTGTAGTCTTCATATTCTTGTCTTGGATTAAAATGGTTGTCTGATTGGATTGATATGACGATGGGGGCCAATGTCCACGCACACCCGCATGCCCGTCCTGGCGCACCTGGGCAGGAGTGCCCGTCCAGCGAGCCTCACTCCCAGTACCACCTGGCTGGTACTGGAGTTTCACGCGGCCGGTACTGGAGTACCAGCCGCCCGGCACTCCAGTACCGCCTGCATGGTACTGGAGAGGGACTGGCTTGCGGGAAGCAGAACGGCCACATGCATGCTCAGTGGCTCACCCTTGGGACGTAGGCGAGGAGGTAGATGACCCCCACAGCCATCACCGCCACTGCGCCCACCTGGCCTACTGCGTCGCTGGCGAAGCCCATCAGCAAGGGGAACACGGTGCCGCCAAAGAGGCCCATGATCATCAGTCCGCTCACCTCGTTCTTGCGGTCGGGCACGGAGAGCAGAGCCTGGGAGAACACCATGGAGAACACATTGGAGTTGCCATAGCCCACCAGGGCGATGGCGGCATAGAGCACAGCCTTGCTGCCACCCACCATCAGCCCGGCCATGCTGAGTGCCATCATGGCGATGCTGATGACGAAGAAGGTGCGCGTGCGGAGCACCCGCAGGAAGAGCGAGCCTGTGAAGCAGCCCAGGGTGCGGAAGATGAAATAGAGCGAGGTGGCGAATGCGGCCTCGTTGAGCGTCCAGCCCAGGCGCTCCATCAGTATCTTGGGCGCGGTGGTGTTGGTGCCCACGTCGATACCCACATGGCACATGATGCCGATGAAGGAGAGCAGCACCACGGGCTTGCCCAGCAGGCGCAGGCACTCCCACACGGACGACGCCTTGGCCACGGGCTCCTCGTCGATGGGTGTGCCAGCCAGCATCAGCGCGGCAAACACCCCGATGACCAGGAAGATGACAAAGAGCACGCGCCAGCCCAGGCCCAGCGTGGGCAGGGCATCCATGGCTCCCCACATGGCCAGGTAGGGGGCCAGGAAGGAGGCGATGGCCTTGACAAACTGCCCGAAGGTGAGGGTGGAGGCGAGATGCCCGCCCTTGATGACGGTAGCCACCAGCGGATTGAGGGAGGTCTGCATGAGGGCATTTCCTATGCCCAGCAGGGAGAAGGACACGAGCATGACGCCAAAGTTCTCGCCAAACACAGGCAACAGCAGGGACACGAGGGTCACCACGAGCGAGAGCAGCACCGTGCGCTTGCGCCCTACCCTGTTCATCAGCATGCCCGTGGGCACCGCGAAGATGAGGAACCAGAAGAACACGAGCGAGGGAAACAGGTTGGCCATGGAGTCGGTCAGCTGCAAGTCTTCTTTCACATAATTGGAGGCGATGCCTACCAGGTCCACAAATCCCATGGCAAAGAAGCAAAGCATCAGGGGGATAAGGGTCAGTTTCTTTGATGTCATAAGTGACTGCTATTTTATTTGAGGACACTCACCCCCGGCTCTCCTCCGCAGGGGGGAGGGAGGGAGAAGGGACACGGCTGTGCCACGCGCTACCCTCTCCCCCAAGTGGGGAGATGCCTGGAGTGGAGTCCCCGTATGAGGTTTACAATTTGATGGAATACACCTTCACGTTCTTGTACTCAGCCTTGCCGCCCTGCGTGTAGAACTTCACATTCTCGTAGGGAGCCACAGGGAACACGAGATTGGTCATGGCGATGCGACCGCCATCCACAAAGAGCTCTACCGAGGACTTGTCCACGAAGATGTTCACATGATAGGTCTTCTTGCCCTTCTCGCAGAGGCTCAATGGGGCCCAGGTGGCAAGGGCGAAGTCATTCTTGTAGTTGATGGCGTTCTCGATGCGGGCAGGCAGCTTGCCTTCGGCGGCGCGCTGCTTGTCCCAGGCCTTCTCGATGTCGTGCGGCTCAGCCTGCTTGCCGAAGTCGGTCAGTCCGCTCTCCGTCCTGTCCATCACCACCCTGGCCTGCTTCATGTCCAGGTAGATGAGGGTGCGCTCACGCTTGTTGTTGGAAATCTCGATGCCAGCGATACCATTCTCGCCAGGAGTCACATCGGCCTCTATCTCAAAGGCGCCATTCATGTTGGCTGCCACGGCAGGGTATTCCTTGGCATTGTCGCTTGCCACTTGAGCCTCGCCCAGGTCCCTGGTGTCCCTGCGAAGGGCATACACCTCGGGGGCGACATCCTCGGACACATAGTACTTGCCATCCTGCTCATAGAGCTTCAACTCACGCGGCAAGCCATTGGCTCCACGGTTCTGCCTGAAGGGCGTGAGGTTGGCATACTGCCAGTTGCTCATCCAGGTGATGGCCAGCACACGGTGGCCTGTGTTGGAGAAGGTGACGGTGGCATAGTGGTCCTTGCCCCAGTCGAGCCACTTCACGTCCTGGGCATCGGGGCAGGTGAAGTTCTTGCCATCGAAGTCGCCCACAAAGTACTCGGTGGCGCTGCCGCCAAACCAGCATCCAGGGTTGATGTTCATGGTCATCACCCACTTCATGTTCTTGGGGTCGCCATTCACGGGCAACTGGAAGAAGTCGGGGCACTCATACTGGCAGGGCTGCTGTCCCATGCCCTTGCCAAAGGCACTCACATAGTCCCACTTCTTCAGGTTGCGGGACTTGTAGAACCGGGTCTCCTTGTCGGCCGACACAATCATGTACCAGCACTTGCCCTTCTCGTACCAGAACACCTTGGGGTCGCGGAAGTCCTTCAGGCCATCAAAGGGGGTGAGCACAGGGTTGCCCTCGTACTTGGTGAAGGTGCGGCCATTGTCGTTGCTGTAGGCCAGGCACTGCACCTCGTCGTGGTTGACGCTGTTGTTGGTGTAGATGGCGATGATGGCATCCTTGCCAAAGCCGGCGGTGTTCTTCTTGTCCACCACCGAGCTGCCCGAGAAGATATGGCCCACGGGGTCACGGGCAATGGCCGGGTCGAGATGCTCCCAGTGCACGAGGTCACGGCTCACGGCATGCCCCCAGTGCATGTTGCCCCACTTGCTGCCATAGGGGTTGTACTGGAAATACAGGTGGTACTCGCCATCCTTATATACCATGCCATTGGGGTCGTTCATCCAGCCGTAGAGGGGTGTGAAGTGGTAGGAGGGTCGATAGTAGTCGGTGTTGGTGGTGTCGAAGGTGTCGCTGAGCTTCATCAGATTGAGGGCCAGGGCATCCTTCTTCAAGCCAAGGATTTTGACGGTTGCCGTCTTGCCCTTGCCCAAGGCGAAAGGCACATAGTAGTCGGCACCATCCTGGGAGAGGCGAATGTCCATCCAGGTGTCGTCCTTGCTTCCGGTGTCGAGCAGCACCCGGGCCTCATCCTTCTCTTCCTGGATGGGAAGGAGGAGGTACTTGGTGGGATTCTCCACCTGGACAATAGTGGTATCACCCTTGTGCTCAATATTCATCTTCTGGGCGCGGGCAGGGGCAAGCGATGCCACGGCTGCCATCAGCAGGCAGGCTGCGCTGGTTGTCTTGTTTGTGTTCATTGCGGTTTTGCGGTTGTTTGGTTATACGGTTATGCGGTTGTACGGTTATACGGTTTTGCGGTTGTACGGTTATGCGGTTATGCGGTTGTGCGGTTATGCGGTTGTGCGGTTGTACGGTTGTACGGTTATGCGGACGTATGGCCGTACGGGTATGCGGTCTAAGGGGTTATGCCCCCTCCCCCTTGGGGGAGGATGGGAGGGGGGCTCGCCCCTGTCAGAACTTCAGCGAGGCATTGAACTCCACGGTGAACGGACGCAGGTAGCTTCCTGTCATCAACTGGTTCTTGATGCCCTGGGCCTCGTCCTTGGTGATAAGCTCGGCACCTGCTATGCTGCCCTTGGCTCCTGTCTGATTGAGGAAGTTGACCAGCGTGCAGCCCAGCGACAGACGCTTGCTGGCCTGCCAGTTCACACCGCCGAAGGTTTCCCAGTGCCCCTTGAAGTAATATGCCTCGTTGATGTTGGCATAGGTCTTGCTGAAGTAGCGGAAACTTGCCCACAGCTTGATGTCCTTCGTAATCATGTAACTG
>JBNMJN010000097.1:0-4222 GCA_050873805.1 Prevotellaceae bacterium
CGCCGAAGGTTTCCCAGTGCCCCTTGAAGTAATATGCCTCGTTGATGTTGGCATAGGTCTTGCTGAAGTAGCGGAAACTTGCCCACAGCTTGATGTCCTTCGTAATCATGTAACTGGGGTCAAGCTCCACGAGCACCTGGGGAATCTCGGCCACGATGTTGCCTGTGGCATTGATATTGCCCACATAGCCGTCGTTGAATGTGACCGAGGTCTCAAACTTCTTGTAGGTGGGTTTCTGGTAGGTGAAGAGGAAGTGGAAGTCAAAGCCCTTGAAGGGATGAGCCACAGCGTCGGTGGTCCAGCCCCACGTCTGGATGTCATAGGCCAGGGGAGCAGCCTTGATCTCGCTGCCATGCTGCAGGTTGAGCGTGGAGTTGTTGTTGGTCTTGGATATGTAGGAGAAGAGCGAGGTGAGGCTCAGCCATGAGTTGTTGTAATAGATGCCCGCGCGGCCCAGGGGTACGGATATGCGGTCGGTGTTGGGCAGGGTGGCAGGCGCGAAAGCCTCGAACTTGGGATGCTGCACGATGTAGGTGAAGTCGCCTGTGAAGCCGAAGTGCTTGTTGAGCTTGTAGGTAGCGGACAGCGAGAGGTCATAGTTGAACCAGTCATACTTGAGGCTGGCGGGGGTAATCAAGGTGCCATCGGGTGCTGTGGCACCCAGGTAATAATCCGCGAAGCGACCTACGAAATCGCCCTGGGCATTTCTCACAGCAGCATTCTCGCCATCCAGCCGCTGCCACTCAACACGGCCTCCGTAATAGAGGTTGAGCCTGCGTGTCACGTCCCAGTCGTGGGTGAGGTAGAGGGCCAACTTGTTCTCGCTGCCCTTGTAGTACTCCGAGGCATTCTTGTTGAAGTCATAGTAGTAGGTGTCGCGCTTGTTGGCATCCCACACACGCACGGCGTAGCTGCCGTCGTCGGGCACGCTCTGGTCATACATGGTAGTGTTTGAGCAATAGTCAATGTGATAGAACCACTCGTTCAGGCCCACCCTGAGTGTGGAGGTCTTGAACTTCTTGTGAAGTTCCGAGGTGAGGAACGCCTCGTCGATGTCGCCTGCATTGAGGCAGGACATGCGCGTCTGCACATACTGGCCGGTGTAAGCCTGAGCCTGCCCCAGGGCATCCCTATACTTATAATTATTATACAGGCCCTGGTTGTCGGCGCTGTTGAGGTCGATGATGGACATGGGTGTCTGGTACACCATGGCTCCGCGTGAGTGGTCATACTTGACACTGGTCTTCCAGTCCAGTCCATTGTCCCACTTGTAGCTGTTCATGAGCGTCACCTCGCTCATCCTGTTGAGGCTGGCATCGTAGAGGGTAGTCTGCTCCAGCTGGCCGGTGCGCATGTTGCGGTAGGTCATCACATTGTCGGTAGGCAGATAGGAGGTGGTGCCAAGCTTGAACTTTCCAAACTCCTTCACACTGCCATCGCCCACATAGATGAAGGGCGCGCTCTGCGTGGCATAGTTGTACACGTTGTGGCTGTTGCTGTACTTGTACATGGCTGTGAACTCGCCACGGTTGGCATGATAACGCTTGCTGAGGAGCGCCTTGTAGATTTGCGTGCGGTCCTGGAAGGGAGTGGAGCGAATCTTGAATGTGCCCGGGTCGAAGTCCTGGTACATGCTCGTGCTGTAGAACCAGTTCTTGGGCAGACTGCCGTTGGCATTGAGCGAGAACTCCTGCAGCCCATAGTGGTTGCTCTTGTAGTTGAGCGTGCCATGGAACCCCTTCTGCCCCTTCTGGGTAAAGGAGTTCACGGCATAGCCAATGTTGCCCGTGGTGATGGCCGTCTCGCTTATCTTGAGCAGGCCCTGGTAACTGAGGCTCGCGTCGCTGCGCCAGATGGTGTTCACGGAATGGGGATTGGTGGCATAGGTGACGGGCATGCCATTCTCAAGCACATTGACATCGGCCGAGGGCAGACCAATCTGAATCTCGCGCGGCCCATTGGCACTGGAGGCGTTGAGCATCACATTGCGGTTGCTCTCCTCCTTGCTGTCCTTGCTCTCCTCCTGTGCTTGTGCCGCCGGGATGCCTGCCATCACAAGGGCGAGCATCAGAGAAGTGCGTTTTCCAATAAAGACTCTCATGTCGTGTTTTGATTTTTAGTGTTGACGTTTTGGTTTTGGAACTCTGCCGCAAAATTATGCACAAGGCTGAGTGTCAGCAAGGAAAATCAGTTCATTGAATAAGAGAATTCGTTCATTGTAACATAATTGACAGGGTATGAACGATTATTTCCAGGCCTTGAGATGCCAAGCGGTGCCTCAAAACATCACCATCCCGCCTCATTTTTCTTGCGAATTGCTTATGCCGTTCAAGAGAATTGACTATATTTGCTTAGGTTTTTGTTTAACACAAGATATGTCCCGATGGCCAATGGCCAACAACAGGAAGACTAAAGTATGATAAAGGATATAATAAACCGCAACGCACATGCGGCAGCAGGACAGAAGGAGATGGAGGCGCTAAGGGAGTATTTCCCTCAGTGCTTCAGCACCAACGGCGAATTTGACATAGAGGCTTTCAAGGCTGCATTGCCTGGAGGCACGAGCATCACCGATGAGGCAAGTGGCTTCAACTGGCTGGGCAAGAACTATGCCCGTATGCTTACCAACATGGACACCGCCACGCTCATTCGCCCTGATAAGGAGCATAACGCAAAGCCGGAAAACAAGGACAGCCAGAATGTATATATCAGTGGCGACAACCTGGACGCGCTGCAACATCTGGTGAAGTCGTATAGTGGCAGGGTGAAGGTCATCTACATTGACCCGCCTTACAACACTGGCTCAGACGGCTTTGTATATAACGACAAGTTCAATTTCACTGCCGAGGAACTCGCAAAGCGGCTGGATGTAAGTCCTGAGCGTGCCGATCGCATTCTCTCCATGACGCGCCGCGGAAGTGCCAGCCATGCTGCGTGGCTCACCTTCATGCTTCCCCGCCTGTCGCTGGCCCGCGACTTGCTGACTGATGATGGGGTTATCTTCATTTCTATTGATGACAATGAGCAGGCTAATCTGAAGAAATTGTGTGACGAGGTGTTTGGAGAAGAGAATATGATAGCACAGATAATTGTCCAGTCGAATCCAAGAGGAAGACAATCTGATACTTTTGTAGCTACAGTTAATGATTATCTTTTATGCTATGCAAAAAATAAAGAACAAGCTTCTGTAAAAGGTAAAGAACTAACAGAAAAACAGAAAGCAGAATATTGTTATGATGATGGAGATGGCAAAAGATATAGGTTGTTAGGGCTACGCCAAAGAGGATCTGCGTCATTACGTACTGATAGGCCAGATATGTATTTCCCTATTTATGTAAATTCTGACACAAAAGAAATCTCATTGTCTGAAAAAGAAGGTTGGGAAGTAGTAGTCCCCAAAAAATCCGATGGACGTGATGGGCGTTGGATGTGGGGTAAAGAGAAATGTCATAAAGAAATATATCGACTTGTTCCAAGATTTGTAAAGAAACGTCAGAAATATGATATTGATATAAAAGATTACTTGGAAAGAGATAATGGTGAGCGTAATACTAAACGTAAAACCATCTGGATGGATAAAGAGATAAATAATCAGAATGGAACAACAGAATTAAAAGCACTATTAGGGGGTGAATATGCGGATTATCCCAAGCCTTCCCAATATATTAATATGATACTTAACTTTGCTGATGCACAAGATTGTATTGTATTAGATTTCTTTGGGGGAAGTGCCACTACGGCAGATTCTGTTATGCAATTCTATTCCTCTGAAAGAAATTGTAGTTTTGTATTGGTGCAGTTGCCATTTGATCTCAAAGATAGACTTGAAAATTGTGATGCGTCTAAGAAGAAACAAATAGAAAACACTATAACTTGGCTAAAATCTTTAGGGCACCCAACAACATATGACTATGTTGGTTTTGAGCGCATCAAGCGTGCCGCCAAGAAAATCAAGGAGCAGAATCCGCTCTTCGCTGGCGACCTCGGCTTCAAGCACTATACCCTGGAAGAGCCCAAGGAAGATGCCTTGCTGCTGATGGAGCAGTTTGACCCATCCCAAGACCTCATTTCCCCATTAGAGTTAAACCCAAATCGGTCATTAGGATTTCCCCGTGTCGTACGGCAAAGCGAAATCCTTTAATTTCTCCCATATGGACAGGAATGATTTTCTTGTTTTAAGTGACCTGGCCAAATACAGGATGTGCTTGTCTTTTGTTCTCCC
>JBNMJN010000098.1:0-4217 GCA_050873805.1 Prevotellaceae bacterium
CGTCTCCATCTGTCCGCGATGGGGGCGCACAGCGTGCACGGGATGGAGGAAAGGTTCGGGACGTCCGTCGAAAGCATCGAGCGACATGGTGGCGATGAGGTCAGCCCAGCGGCCCAGGTCCTGTGCCTTGAGCACGCTCCAAACCATGAAGGCGAGCATGTTCTGGGTGCCGTTGAGCAGTGCCAGTCCCTCCTTGGAAGCCAGACGGATGGGCTCCCAGCCCATCTTCTGGTCGAGTTCCTCGCCCGTGATGATCTGTCCCTCATACTCCACGTGGCCCAGACCGACGAGCGGCAGGCAGAGGTGAGCCAGCGGCACGAGGTCGCCCGAGGCACCCACACTACCCTGCTGATAGACCACGGGGCAGACACCGCGGTTGAAGAACGCCACGAGGCGCTCCACGGTGTCGAGTTTGATGCCGCTATATCCGTAGGAGAGCGACTGAATCTTGAGGAGCATCATCAGCCGCACCACGTCGCGCGGCACGCGATCGCCCTCACCACAGGCGTGGCTCATCATGAGGTTGATCTGCAATTGCGACAGTTGGTCCTCGTCGATGCTCACCTTGCAGAGCGAGCCAAAGCCCGTCGTGACACCGTAGATAGGCGCTTCGGCGGTGGCAATCTTGTGGTCGAGGTACTCGCGGCAGCGCTGGATGCGAGCCTTGGCGTCGTCGGAGAGACGCAGTTCATAGTCATCGCGCAGGATGGCGCGGACGGTATCGAGCGACAGATGTTCTGCGCTGATATAGTGTATTTTACGTTCCATTGGTTGTATTAATTCTTTATACGTATATTACGCCGTGATGCTCGTTGCCCCTTCAGGGCTCGTGGGTATGCGCTCACGGCGTGAGTCGTTGTCTTTTACCTATTATATATATAAAAGGTTTCCGCACCATTGCTATACCATCGGTGCGGAAACCCGTTGTCGTTTGCTTAGAAAGCGGCATCGATGATGCTGTCATCGACCAGCTGCGGCATGGTGACATGGAGCTCGGGGGTGCGCTTCATCTCGCGCTCGATGGCATCCATAGAGCCCTTGTTGCGTGCCCATGAGCGGCGGGCGATACCATTGTTGACATCCCAGAAGAGCATTTCGCGGATGTTGCGTGCGCTCTCCTCGCTGCCATCGACCACCATTCCGAAGCCGCCGTTGATCACTTCGCCCCAGCCTACGCCGCCACCATTGTGGATGCTCACCCACGTGGCGCCGCGGAAGGAGTCGCCAATGACGTTCTGCACGGCCATATCGGCGCAGAACTGCGAACCGTCGTAGATGTTGGAAGTCTCGCGGAAGGGCGAGTCAGTACCCGACACGTCGTGATGGTCGCGTCCCAAGACCACGGGAGCTTTCAGCCGGCCGTCGCGCACGGCCTCGTTGAAGGCCTCGGCGATACGGGTGCGGCCCTCGCAGTCGGCATAGAGGATGCGCGCCTGTGAACCCACGACGAGATGGTTGGGGCCAGCCTCGCGTATCCAGTGGATGTTGTCGTCGAGCTGATGCTGTATGTCGGGAGTGGCATGCTGGCGCTCGTCGGTCATGATTTCCTCGGCAATCTTGTCGGTCAGTGCCAGGTCGGCGGGGTCGCACGAGGTGCATACCCAGCGGAACGGGCCAAAACCGTAGTCAAAGAACATCGGACCCATGATGTCCTGCACGTAGGACGGGTAGCGGAATCCGTGTCCGTCGGCGGCCATGATGTCGGCACCGGCGCGCGAAGACTGCAGGAGGAAGGCGTTGCCATAGTCAAAGAAGTACATGCCGCGGGCGGTGAGCTTGTTGATAGCGGCCACCTGGCGACGCAGCGAGGCCTCGACGCGAGCCTTAAACTCCTTGGGGTCGTCGGCCATCATGCGCTTGCTCTCCTCCAGCGAGAGCCCCACGGGGTAGTAACCACCAGCCCATGGGTTGTGGAGTGAGGTCTGGTCGGAACCGAGATTGACCTCGATGTCCTCCTCGGCCAGCCGCTCCCAGAGATCGACCACGTTGCCCACGTAGGCCATCGACTTCACGGTCTTGGTGCGAACGGCCTCGCGTATGGCTGTCATCAACTCGTCGAGCGAGGTATGAAGTTCATCTACCCATCCCTGCTCGTGGCGCTTCTCGGCAGCGAGCGGGTTGATGTCGGCCACGACGCTCACCACCTTGGCGATGTTGCCTGCCTTGGGTTGAGCACCACTCATGCCACCCAGACCCGAGGATACAAACAAGGGGATGGGGTTCTTGGCTCCGCGCTTGGGGTCATGCATGACGCGACGGGCAGCATTGAGCACCGTGATGGTGGTGCCGTGCACGATGCCTTGCGGGCCAATATACATATAGGAGCCAGCCGTCATCTGTCCATACTGGCTCACACCGAGGGCATTCATGCGCTCCCAGTCGTCGGGTTTGGAGTAGTTGGGAATCACCATACCGTTGGTTACGACCACTCTCGGGGCGCGCTTGTGGGAGGGGAAGAGGCCGAAGGGGTGTCCGGAGTACATCACGAGGGTCTGCTCGTCGGTCATCTCCGAGAGGTATTTCATCGTCAGTCGGTACTGTGCCCAGTTCTGGAATATCGCACCATTGCCGCCATAGATGATCAACTCGTGGGGATGCTGGGCCACACGCGGGTCGAGGTTGTTCTGAATCATGAGCATGATGGCGGCAGCCTGCTCCGAGCGGTGGGGATACTCGCTGATGGGGCGCGCCTTCATCTCATACGTAGGGCGGTAGCGGTACATGTAGATGCGGCCGTACTTGCGGAGCTCTTCAGCAAACTCGGGAGCCAACTGGGCGTGGAGTTCTTTTGGGAAATAGCGCAAGGCGTTGCGCAGGGCGAGCTTCTTCTGCTCTGGGGTGAGGATGTCCTTGCGCTTTGGTGCGTGATTGATGGTCGTGTCGTAGGGCTGCAATGCGGGCAGCTCGGCGGGAATGCCGGCACGTATGTCGGCCTGGAATTGTTCTAAGGTCATGGTCTTGTGTTGATGGTTGTCCATAAATAGTAGTACCCCCGTGGCCTCGGGGCTCGGGGGTACCGTATTGCTTATCCCTCTATCTTGGTATCGACGATGGCAAGGATTTCCTTCTCCTGCTGCTGTGCCTGGTCGGCCAGCTGCTGTGCCTCGGCCAGGATGGCGTCGGCGGTGCTGCGATCCTTGAGCGAAGCAGCATTGATGCGCACGTTGAGCCAGGCTCCGAGCACGGCCGAGCGGGCTGCCAGAGCGCCCACACCAGCATCGCTGACGCTGGCAGGATTGCCCTCGCTGGCCATGGCGCGGCAGATGTCAAAAGCGGCGTAGGCCGTCTTCATCGTCTCCAATGGCACGCGGGTGGCATAGAGTGTGGCATCCTGGATGGCCTGGCTGCGGGCTGCCTTCTCCTCGGCAGTGCCCTTGGGCAGCGAGAATGCCTCCATGATGCGGTTGAAGGCCTCGGTGTCCTCATCGACCAGGTGCAGGGCGCGGCGCACGATGTCCTGACCGCGGTCGGCCCACTGTGAGAATTTCTCCCACTGGTCGTCCCATCCGCGCTTATGAGCGGAGAGATTGGCCACCATGGTGCCCAGGGCTGCACCCAGTGCACCCATATATGCGGCGATTGTTCCGCCACCGGGGGCTGGACTTTCGCGCGAAGTCTCGTTGGCAAACTCGCTCACGGTGAGGTCGATGAGCTGCTTTTGCTTATTGTCGTCTTCGAGCAAGTACTCGATGACCTTCTCTCTGGGGTTGAAAGGCTTCAGGTCTGACAGGCCGAGGGAGTGAATAGCGATATCGACGATATCCTTTTCGGGGATACCGGTGGAGCGCTGCTGCTTGCGCAGGAAGTACTCGCCGGCCTCGATGAGTACGCGCTTCGGAATCAATCCCACAATCTCTGTGCCCGTCACACGGACGCCACGGGCAGCTGCTGCACGGCATACTTCGTCAAAAGCCACGTGGAGCGGGGTGACGTTGATGTTGGTCATGTTCATCGATACCTGTGCGATGCCATACTCGTCGATAAACCATCCGATGGCCTTTGTGGCCTTGAGCGTGCCGGGCTGCATGATGGGCTCGCCGTTTTCGTAGCGGAGTATCTTGCCCGTGAGGGTTCCGCCCTCGCGCATGGGGCGTCCCTTCTCGCGCACGTCAAATGCGATGGCGTTGGCACGGCGCGTGGATGTGGTGTTGAGGTTGTAGTTGACGGCCACGAGGAAGTCGCGGGCACCCACAGCGGTGCATCCCGTGCGGGCCACA
>JBNMJN010000099.1:0-3695 GCA_050873805.1 Prevotellaceae bacterium
CACACATTGATGCTTATTCTTGAACACCATTGTGCCACAGGCATGCTTGAACTTTCAACGGGCTATTCCTGGAATGATGCAAAAGAACAATGGACCATCAATACAGACTGTGGTGTTTATGAGATGGAGCAATTCGATAGTTTGACTTTTCGGCACAAGCCATCAGTTATGATGGGAATCCCGATGGAAAAGGTATTTCCGTGCAGAAAGACCACCATCAGTCTGTTTGAACGGAATAACTTTATACCTTTGCAGAAGAATAATCAAATTGTGTCCCAAGGCTATTATGATACGATAAAAGGGTTTGTGGATGCCGTGGAGGGAAAGAATAAATGTACATTGTCTACATTTGAACACCTAATTCACACTTACTCTTTGATTGAGAATATACGAAATTTAATAAAATAACGGAAAAACTATGAGAAAAACATTATTGGGATGTGTTTTATCGGCACTCATGCTGGTCTCTTGCTCGTCAGAGCAAAGCGTGACTGAGCCAGTGAGACTAAGCGACATCGTTAACACAGGATGTACAAGGTCTTTCTCCGCAAAAGAGAGCCGACCAGAGTATTACAGAAGTGAAATGGAAAAGAGCCCCCAAGTGTCTATTTTCATTGACAAGAACGGGGTGGCAACCTTCAAGTTCACAGACCTTGAAGCGAATTGCATTGTGAGCGAATTCCGCCCATCAGTGAAAGTCAGTGACGGAGAGATTGTTGTGGTGTTGACACCATATTCTCAAGACCCTACGATGGAAGCCGACTGTTATTGCAGGTACGATGTAAGTTTCAAACTCAGCAATGTGGTGTCAGGCAAATACTCTATGAAAATTTACGAGTCAGATTATTACGGCAAATATGATACTGCGCATCCAGTTTATGAGGAGTTAGTGTCATTTGTACCAAACAAGACTTTTGAGTTTTGCCTTTAACGTTTAAAACCCCATCAGCATATATATTGTATGTCGATGGGGTTTGTCGTTTTGATTATATGTTTGTTGAGTTTTATAGAATATCATTGTGCAAACGCGCCCAACTCAAACAGTTTGTTTACGCAGCTATACGAAAAAAGCAGTTACGATGTTCGTAACTGCTTCATTATTAAGGTGGACCAGCTAGGGCTTGAACCTAGGACCTCCAGATTATGAGTCTGTTGCTCTAACCAACTGAGCTACAAGTCCAGTGCATGGCAATCGCTTGCTTGCGGCTGCAAAATTAGTTAAAAACAATGAGATGGCCAAATGCTCAATGCTAAAAATTTGGCTTGCCAAGGATTATTGTCTAATTTTGCAGACCCAAACAGTGGCTTGCCTTCCCCCTGGGAGAGGGCGACTGCCCTGCCACGCTTGTGCCGCTGCCGCTGCCAGGCCGGGATGTGGTGGCTTGTGCAGGGGGCTGATAAGTGCAGGAGAATGAAGAGATACGTTGCTACCATAGGCTTTTTTGATGGCGTTCACCGTGGCCACCAGTACCTGGTGAGCCAGTTGTGCGCGTGTGCCGCCTCGATGGGGATGCCGTCGATGCTGGTCACCTTTGACCGTCACCCGCGCCAGGTGCTCCATGCCGACTATGTGCCCAGCCTGCTCTCCACGCTCGGCGAGAAGTTGGAGCTGCTCAGGGCCACGGGAGCCGATGAGGTGCATGTGCTGCACTTCACGCCCCAGATGGCCGCCATGGACGCGTGCTCGTTTATGCGCGAGGTGCTTGTGCGGGAACTGCATGTGGGCGTGCTGATGATGGGATACGACCACCAGTTTGGGCACGGCGGCGGCACCTTCCCCCAGTACCAGGCCTGGGGCGCGGAGGCCGGCATCCAGGTGGTGCAGGCCAGCGGGATGCCGGGTGAGCGGGTGAGCAGCAGCGTCATCCGCCGGCTGGTGTCCTCGGGCGATGTGACAGGCGCGTCGCGGCTGCTGGGGCGCGACTATGTGCTCGCGGGCACCGTGGTGGGCGGGCACAGGGTAGGGCGCAGCCTGGGTTTCCCCACGGCCAACATCTCCCTGCCAGCCGAGAAACTGGTGCCTGCCAGCGGCGTGTATGCCGTGCGTGTCGTGCTTCCCGGTGGGGAGCGCGGCGGTGGGATGCTCTGCATAAGCAACAGGCCCACCCTGCACAATGGCGAGGACGTGACGGTGGAGGTCAACATCTTTGACTTCCAGGGCAACCTATATAATAAGGAGATAAAGGTGGAGTTTGTGGGGCGGCTGCGCGATGAGCGCGCCTTCCCCTCGGTGGACGACCTGCGCAGGCAGCTCGCACAGGACGAGTGCCAGGCTCGCGCGCTGCTGGCGCGCTGCTGACTACAGCCAGGCAGGCTGGCTTCCCCATCCGCCAGGAGAGCATGATGGACAATCAGGAATACATACTCAGGCACCGCAACGATGACGTGCGCGCGCTGGCCCTGCGTGGAGCAGAGGCCGGCGTGGATGTCCCCTTCTGCCTGAGGCAGATAGAGGCATGGCAGAAGGCGCGCGTCAAGTTGCCCCGCTGGGCTGCGGCCGAGGGCATCCTGTTTCCGCCCCGCCTCAGCATGGAGCAGTGCAGCAGCCAGTCCACGGCCCGGTACAAGGCGCGGCTGGTGGAGCGTCTCCTGCCCCAGAAGCGTGACTCGATGGCCGACCTCACAGGCGGCTTCGGCGTGGACTTCAGTTTCCTGGCCCCCCTCTTTGCCCATGCCACCTATGTGGAGCGCAATCCCGAACTCTGCCAGATGGCCCTTCACAACCTCCCCCTGCTGGGTGCCCCGCATGCCAGGGTGGAGTGTGCCCAGGCCGAGGACTTCCTGGGGCGGGCCGGCCACCATGACCTGCTCTTCCTGGACCCCGCCCGCAGGGACGGTGCCGGGCGCAAGGTGGTGGCCCTGCACGACTGCTCGCCCGATGTGGCGGCTCTCTCGGGACGGCTTCTCGACAAGGCTCGCCTGGTGATGGTCAAGCTCTCCCCCATGCTCGACATCGGCCAGGCCCTGGCTGCGCTGCCCGCTGTGCGTGAGGTGCATGTGGTGAGCGTGGAGGGCGAGTGCCGCGAGCTCCTGCTGGCGCTTGCCCCAGGCGAGGCTCCCCTGGTGTACCATTGTGCCAACCTGGGCAGGAAGCCCCACACGTTTGTCACAGCCGACCGGCATGCCCAGCCCCGCATAGCCACAGGCCCGGGGCTGTTCCTCTATGAGCCCAATGCCTCTGTCCTGAAGGCCGGGGTGCAGGATGCCTTGTGTGCGTGCTGCGGTGTGGAGAAGTTGCATCCCTTCAGCCACCTCTTCACCAGCGACACGCTGTGTGGGGACTTCCCTGGCCGTCGCTTCCGCGTGGAGGGTGTCTCGGCCTGTGGCAAGCGTGAGCTGAAGGCTTTCCTGCGCGACATCCGCCAGGCCAATCTGGCCGTGAGGAACTTCCCATCCACGGTGGCTCAGCTGCGCAAGCAGTGGCACCTGGCCGAGGGGGGCGACCTCTATCTCTTTGCCACCACCCTGGCCAATGGCAGCCATGCGCTCGTGCGCTGCTCCAGGGTGTGACGGACGCGTGCACAAGAGCCTCCTCTTCCCTGCTGAGAGCCCCCTCCTAACCTCCCCCAAGGGGGAGGGATGAAATACGCACCGCACTGCATCCGCCAACGCACCGCGCTGCGATTGCCAACGCACCGCACTGCATCCGCCAACGCACCGCACTGCGATTGCCAACGCAGCGCACTGCATCCACC
>JBNMJN010000100.1:0-3426 GCA_050873805.1 Prevotellaceae bacterium
GAGTATATGCTATTTCTGTGGTAAAGTTAGCAGTTATTTGTGAGTCAAGTACATATGATGCTGATTTTCTAATGGCGGTCATTAGAAAATATTATAGTTCGTTCTAATGACCGATTTGGGTTTATTGATGTACTTTTGCAAAGTGTAAGCAAATGGCTGCATTAGTTTACTCGCAGCACTGAAAGTGGCCAGTGTGCTTACAATCCGATATTGTCCATGGTGGTGGAAGCCGGGAGGTGTCGGATAAAGGGTGATAGTGAGTGAAAGCTGCGAACAAACAGAAAAAGAGACTTTATGGACAAAAGAATTATCTCGTTTTTGTTTTCTATCCTTTTGCTGCTGGCGGGAAGCGCGGCGTATGCGCAAAAGGAATTTACTGTGGGAGGGCTTAAATACGGCACCTCGTCTGATGACTCCAAGGAGTGCACGCTGATTGAGGGAACAGCCTCCACGGTGCTCAATGTGCCCGAAACGGTGGAGTACGATGGCGTAGTCTATACCGTGACAGCCATTGGCAACAGTTCATTCACAAGTGACACAGGGATCAAGCACGTTTATCTGCCCAAGACGGTAAAGTCAATTGGCAGCTACGCCTTTGCCTACTCCAGGGTAGAGGACGTCGTCCTGCCCGAGAGCTTGAAGTCAATAGGTTCGATGGCATTCTTTTACGCTCAAGAACTGACCAGTATATATGCGCTTGGCAGCACTCCTCCAAGTTGCAGCTCATCGGATTTCATGGGCACCAACGCTACTGTTTATGTGCGCCCATCTGCCCTGTCGGCCTGGGAGGACAATTCCGACTGGTCGGGCATGGACATCTACGAGACCCTCACGGTGGATTTCCGTGGCGAGAATGCCACCTATTGCTCGCCCTTTGCCTTGAAAATCACCGACAAGTCGGCTCCCCAGGTATATGCGGTCGCAGGTGTTGACGAAGGCAAGGAGTGTGTAGTGCTCAATGACTTGCAGGGAGTCATCCCCGCCAATACAGGTGTACTCGTGCGCAACAATGTGAAAGCAGAGTACGAGGCACAGATAGCCGATGACCAGAGCCAGGTGGCCAGTGGCAACCTGCTGGTGGGTGTCCTGGAGACTGTAAGCGTGACAGATGGCGATGATGCTCACAAGAACTTCGTGCTTAGCGGTGACCGCTTTGACAATGTGACTGCGCCCACCAATGTCTATGCCAAGCGGGCTTATCTGCGGTTGCCGGCCACGGTGCCCTCCATATCATGGAAACTGGAGAGTGACATTGTCACGCCCGAGCAGCCCGACTCCAGCGAGACTGTGCTCTGGGGCAATGTGATCTATAGCGAATACAGCAGAGAGACCTACAAGCCTGTGTACAACCAGTCCATCTATGCCTTCAAGCCCGAGACCAACATGACCCTCACCCAGCGCTTCAGGCAGTCGGAGACCGAGAGTATCAATGCCAATGGCGGCGGTGCCTATTACGATAACCTGTTCCACTTCATGCTCCTGTCGGAGAATGAGGCCACCCATAGTTATGAGGTTTACTCGCGCGAGTACAGCTATGCCAATGACACTCTGCAGTACCACCGCAAGGGCATTAAGCTCAACGACTTCTCGCTCTATGCGAAAGCCGGTGTGGCTATTGATCCCACTACGGGCTTTGTCTATGGCATCTTCTCCTCGCAGAACAACCTGACCAGCCAGTTTGGCATCATTGACTATGACAAACTCGCCCGCACCACCATCGCAGTGCTGAAGAACCGCTACTGCGCCTTTGCTGTTAACTCTAAGGGCGAGGCTTTCGGCATCACCGACGAGGGCGAGCTGATGCAGATTGACAAGCACACGGGCGAGGAGACCCTGGTGGGCTTGACGGGCGTCACCCCGAGAGACATGACCCAGAGTGCAACCTTCGACCTGAAGTCTGATCGCCTTTATTGGGCAGCCGAGGTGTATCAGGAGGACGGCTCTGTGCTTTACGAGGTAAACACCGCTACTGGCAAGGCCGCCAAGATTGACATGTTCCCCCACAGGGCACAGATAGCAGCCCTCTACTGTCCCAACACCATTTACAGCGACAAGGCTCCAGCCAAGGTTACCAACGTGAAGGCCACCTTCGAGGGCGGCAGCCTGTCGGGCAAGGTGGAGTTCAACTTGCCCAAGACCGACATCGCAGGCAATGCCATCAGCGACAAGGTGACTTACACGGTGTTTGCCAACGGCGAGCAGGTGGCCACGGCAAGCGGCTATCCCGGCACCAAGAAGACGGTGAGCTATACCGCCCCTGTTGATGGAGAGGACTACATCTTCTCTGTAATGCCATCCAATGAGCATGGCAATGGCCAGCCCGCGCTCACCTCAAGCTGGGTAGGACATGACATCCCCGATGCCCCGACCAATGTCAAGCTTGCTATCAGTGCCAAGGGCGAGGCAACCCTCACCTGGACTGCCCCCGCCAAGGGACAGCATGGCGGTTATCTTGATGACACCCTCAAGTACATCATCACCCGTGTGCCTGGTGACATCCTCACCTTCGACCACGAGGACACCATTTTCACCGAGCAACTTCCAGAAGGCGACCTCACCACCTATTATTATACGGTGCGCTCACTCAACGGCGAGCTCTACTCAGAGCCGGTGGCTTCCAACGAGGTGGTATATGGCTCGGCATTGTCGGTTCCCTACTACGAGGACTTCAGCCAGGAGAGCGCGTTCAGCACCTTCACCGTTGTTGATGCCAACAGCGACGGGACCCAGTGGTACTACAACAGCTATGACCGCACGGCTGCCATTGACAACAGTCTGAAGGTTGCCGATGATGACTGGCTCATCACACCCGCCATCAAGATGGAGCAGGGCAAGACCTACAAACTGTCCTTCACCGTGGCGGCCAAGGCTTCGGTAAGTCCGGGCATCGTGGCTGCTGCCGTGGGTACTGGCTATGCTACCGGGGACTTCAGGACTGTAGTGCCTGCCACCAAGGTGAACAACACCTCAGAGGCTGTCGTGCTCAGTGGCTCTTACACCGTGCCGGCTGATGGCGAGTATCACATAGGTTTCCATGCCACAAGCCCCATCGGTTTCAGCAGCATTGACCTTGACGACATCAGTATCATCATTGACACGCAGGACGGTATCGCAGGCGTTGACGGAGGCGAACCTCAGAACGGCAATGAGGCCTACACCATCCAGGGCTGCAAGGCCAGTGCATCGCATCGTGGCCTGGTGATTGTGCGTGGCAAGGACGGCAACTTCCGCAAGACCGTGATATCAGGGAAGTAAGCAAGCATCAGCCAACCCCATCCCTTGTCGCAGGCTTGGGGGGACTGGCTAAGTTACCTGGGAGCCAGGCTTCACAGCGAAGCCCGGCTCCTTTTTCTTGGTTCTGTGGCCTGGTCAAGTATTCTTCATTGGTGTCAGGCTCGCAGGAAAACGTGAAGCGCGCCTTGGGGA
>JBNMJN010000101.1:0-2589 GCA_050873805.1 Prevotellaceae bacterium
ATCCTGAACCTGGGCTTGAATGATGAGGTGGCCGAGGGAATGGTGGCCAAGACCAACAACCCACACTTCGTGTACGACAGTTACCGCCGCTTCGTGCAGATGTATGGTGACGTAGTGCTGGGCATGAAGCCTGTGAACAAGGAGGACATCGACCCCTTTGAGGCCATCATTGAGAAGGTGAAGGAAGAGCAGGGGGTGACCCTGGACAAGGACCTCTCTGTAGAGTCCCTGAAGAAGCTTGTGGCTCTCTTCAAGGCCGCCATCAAGGAACAGACTGGCAGCGACTTCCCCTCAGACCCCAAAGAGCAGCTGTGGGGAGCTATCTGCGCTGTGTTCCGCAGCTGGATGAACGAGCGCGCAATCCTCTACCGCAAGATGGAGGGAATACCCGATGAGTGGGGAACAGCCGTGTCGGTGATGGCCATGGTGTTTGGCAACATGGGCGAGACCTCGGCCACAGGCGTATGCTTCAGCCGCGATGCAGGCAATGGCGAGAACCTCTTCAATGGCGAGTATCTGATCAACGCCCAGGGCGAGGACGTGGTGGCAGGCATCCGCACTCCCCAACAGATTACCAAGATTGGCTCACAGCGCTGGGCTGAGCGTGCTGGCATCTCTGAGGAGGAGCGTGTGGCCAAGTACCCCTCAATGGAGGAGGCAATGCCAGAGTTGTACAAGGAGCTTGATGCCCTGCAGGACAAGCTGGAGAAGCACTACCACGACATGCAGGACATGGAGTTCACCGTACAGGAAGGCAAGCTGTGGTTCCTGCAGACCCGCAACGGAAAGCGCACAGGCACAGCCATGGTGAAGATTGCCATGGACCTGCTGCACGAGGGCATGATTGACGAGAAGACAGCCATCGAGCGTTGCGAGCCACAGAAGCTGGACGAGTTGCTGCATCCCATATTTGACAAGGAGGCTCTGAAGAAGGCCAAGGTCATCACACAGGGTCTGCCTGCCTCACCTGGTGCAGCATGCGGACAGATTGTGTTCCATGCCGATGATGCCGAAGTTTGGCATGCCGATGGCCACCAGGTGATTATGGTTCGTATCGAGACCTCCCCCGAGGACTTGGCAGGCATGTCGGCAGCCGAGGGCATCCTTACAGCACGTGGTGGCATGACCTCTCATGCAGCTGTGGTAGCCCGCGGTATGGGCAAGTGCTGCGTGTCTGGCGCTGGAGCCATCAACGTCAACTACAAGAACAAGACCGTAGAAATCGAGGGTGTTGTGTATAAGGAAGGTGACTACATCTCTCTGAATGGAAGCACAGGCCAGGTATATGCTGGCCAGATTGCCACCAAGGCAGCCGAGCTCTCGGGCGACTTCAAGGAGCTGATGGACCTTTGCGACAAGTACACCAAGATGGAGGTTCGCACCAATGCCGACACTCCCCACGACGCACAGATTGCACGTCAGTTTGGTGCCAAGGGCATTGGCTTGACCCGTACAGAGCACATGTTCTTCGACGGGCAGAAGATTATCGCCATGCGCGAAATGATTCTTGCCGACACAGTTGAGGGACGTGAGAAGGCACTGGCCAAGTTGCTCCCCTACCAGAAGGCAGATTTCTATGGAATTCTGAAGGCCATGGACGGACTGCCAGTGAACATCCGTCTGCTGGATCCCCCACTGCACGAGTTTGTACCCCACGATGAGGCTGGCCAGAAGACTATGGCCGAGCAGATGGGCGTAAGCGTGGAGGAGATTCAGAAGCGTGTGCACTCCCTGGCCGAGAACAACCCCATGCTGGGTCACCGTGGCTGCCGCCTGGGTATCACATTCCCCGAGATTACCGCCATGCAGACTCGAGCCATCCTGGGTGCTGCCTGCCAGCTGAAGAAGGAAGGCTTCGACCCCCATCCCGAGATTATGGTTCCCCTGATAGGTATTCTCTACGAGCTGAAGCAGCAGAAGGAGATTATCAAGAAGGTGGCCGAGGAGGTGTTTGCCGAGGAAGGCGTGCGCATCGACTTCGAGATAGGCACCATGATAGAGATTCCTCGTGCTGCCCTCACAGCCGACAAGATTGCCACCGAGGCTGAATACTTCTCATTCGGCACCAACGACCTCACACAGATGACCTTCGGCTATTCTCGTGACGACATTGCAAGTTTCCTGCCTGCATACCTTGAGAAGAAGATTCTGAAGGTTGACCCCTTCCAGGTACTTGACCAGAATGGTGTAGGCCAGCTTATCAAGATGGCTGTGGAAAAGGGTCGCGACGTACGCAAGAACCTCCGTTGTGGCATCTGCGGTGAGCATGGCGGTGAGCCCAGTTCCGTGAAGTTCTGTGCCAAGATAGGTATGAACTACGCTTCATGCTCACCCTTCCGCGTGCCCATAGCACGTCTGGCTGCTGCGCAGGCTGCTGTTGAGGAATAACACGATAAGCCCTCGTAACTAACGAGTTAGGCGGTAAGTCTCTGATAATAAAGAGGCTTGCCGCCTAAGTTGTTTTTAGGGGGTCTGCACATTCTGCATGATTATCGTGCAGAATATGCAGGGTTTGCTTACCAAAACTTACACCAAATCGGCATGATGCGCTTACCAATGCTTACACATGATTTTTGAATAACAAAAAAA
>JBNMJN010000102.1:0-1773 GCA_050873805.1 Prevotellaceae bacterium
AGCAGGGCTACAGGCTCTACGGACTGACCAACTGGGCCGCCGAGACTTTCCATTATGCGCTGGAACGCTTTGACTTCCTGCAGTTGCTTGACGGCATCGTGGTCTCGGGCATTGAGAAGGTGAAGAAGCCCGATGCACGCATCTTCCAGATACTGCTCGCACGCTATGCGCTGAAGGCAGAGGAATGCCTCTTCCTGGATGACCATGAGGAGAACCTGGAAGCGGCCAGGAGACTGAGATTCAAGGTGGAGCTGATAGAAAAGTAAACCCAAGTATTGAACACAGACCATATCCATAACAGAGAAGACATGAACAGAACAAGCAGGCACATGCTCACTGCGGCACTGGCAATCGCCACCGCGTGGACAGGAATTACAGCTACTGCACAAGACCAGAAGCAAGAGAGAAAACTCACACCAGTAAAAGTGACCTTTGTGGAAGGCACGCAAGCTGACGGCAAGGAAGGGGCGGCCATGGTGGCCGATGGGCACAAGTGGACCAAATGGTGTGTGGACGCACCCAACGAGATGCCCTACCATGTGGTGCTTGACGCTGCAAAGCCCACCACACTGAAGGGCTATGCCCTGGTCACAGCCGAGGACACCCACTATTATCCCTCACGCAACCCCATTGCGTGGAACATATATGGCAGCAACGACCTCAAGCAGTGGACCATGGTGGAGAACGTGAAATACAGCCGCAGGCTGGATGACCAGAACGAGCAAGCCTACCTGTTCCCACTCAAGGAGAGCAAGGCATGGCGGTACTACAAGTTTGAGTTCACACGCATGGCCGAGGGCACACGCATCCAGCTTTCCGAGATAGAGTTGTTCTAAGCCCCCCACACCTGCCCCCAGGCAAAGCGAGTAGCCCAGCCAGCCGACAAGGGGGGGCATGGCTGCCCCTTTCCCTGTATCAGGCACACAGTGGGAGAAGCCAACTGCCATGGACTCATGGTGCATCTCGGCACAACGAATGACATTTTCGGTATAGGCACGAAAAAACATCATTACCCACTACTCGCATTTCCCCAAAAGCCCCTATCTTTGCCTACAGAAAACCTCCCCACAAGCACGCCCAGCGGGGCGAGCAGGAGGAGAAAACGACACGTTAAACTTCAATACATCATTATTATGGCTACAAAGAAATGGGTGTGCCCCGTGTGTGGGTACGTTTACGAGGGCGAGAATCCTCCCGCCGAGTGTCCTCAGTGTCACGTTCCTGGCTCCAAGTTCAAGCTGATGGACGAGAGCAAGGGTCTGCAGTTTGTCACCGAGCACGAACTGGGTGTGGCCAAGAATATCCCCGATACAGAGGATGGCAAGTTTGTCCTGCAGGGCTTGCACGACCACTTTGTGGGCGAGTGCACCGAGGTGGGCATGTACCTGGCCATGAGCCGCCAGGCCGACCGTGAGGGCTACCCCGAGATAGCAGAGGCATTCAAGCGCTATGCGCTGGAAGAGGCTGAGCACGCTGCAAAGTTTGCCGAGCTGCTGGGCGAGGTGGTATGGGACACCAAGACCAACGTGGAGAAGCGCATGATGGCAGAGGAAGGTGCCTGCGCTGGCAAGATGGAGATTGCCAAGAAGGCCAAGGCTCTGAACCTGGATGCCATACACGACACCGTGCATGAGATGGCCAAGGACGAGGCTCGTCATGGCGCAGGATTCCAGGGACTGTTCAACCGCTACTTCAAGAAGTAAGCATCTCCTGGCAACTGAGTAATCCCACACATTGGAAAATAGGAAGCGCGCCTTGGGCAAATCCCCAAGG
>JBNMJN010000103.1:0-1690 GCA_050873805.1 Prevotellaceae bacterium
GTCGTCCGTTACCTGTCATTGTCACCAGGTCTTCTCCTGCACGAAGTACCTTGGCCTGCGCTTCACCTCGGTGTATATCTTGCCTATGTACTCGCCCACGATGCCCACCGTGAGTATCTGCAGGCCGCCTACCATCCACAGGGAGATGAGCAGCGAGGGCCAGCCCTGGTTGGTCCTGCCCTGGACGTAGTTCACCAGTGCCCAGATGATGACGGCCAGGGCGACCAGCAGGCACAGGCATCCCAGCAACTGTACCCAGCGGATGGGACGCACGCTGAAGTTGGTGATGCCGTCCAGGGCGAGCCTGGCCAGCTTCGCGGCTGAGTACTTGGTGTCGCCTGCCGTCCTGGGCTGACGGTCATAATAGACCCTGGCACTGGGAAAGCCCAGTTGGGGCACGATACAGCGCACGAAGAGGTTGCGCTCGGAATAGGACTGCAGGGCGCGGGCAGCGCGCTGGCTCAGCAGGCGGAACTCGGAGTGGTTATAGACCAGCTCGCACCCCATGGCCTTCATAATCCTGTAAAACAGCGAGGCAGTCCCGCGCTTCCACAGCGAGTCGCACGCACGGCTCCTCCTGACCCCATACACCACCTCGGCACCCTTGCGGTACTCCTCTATCATCCTGGGGATTACCCGCATGTCGTCCTGCAGGTCAACGTCCATGCTTATCACGGCCTCGGCAGCATCCACACACGCCTCTATGCCCGCCAGGGTGGCAGCCTGCTGACCCACGTTATGCGAGAGACGCAGCCCGCGCACTTGCGGATATGTCCTGCACATCTCCGCTATACAGTCCCATGTGCCATCGTAACTGCCATCATCCACATACAGCAGCGAGCATGCACAGGACTTGGAAGAGAGATACCCCAGCAGGAGGCGTGTGGTATCACGCACCACGCCCTCCTCATTGTAACAGGGAAGGATTATGTAGGTCATGTCTTTGTTTTTTAGATTTCAGCGCATGTGTTCCTATCTATATCTCCTATGGTATGGGGATGTCCGCCTCAAACTCCACCCCGTTAATCTCAATGACAAGCGTGTATGTGCCTCCTGGGAGTGAGGAAAGGTCAATGGGGGCAAAGGATACGTCGTCCAATGCCAGGACACCTGTCATCACGGTCATGCCCTTCTCATCCCTTATACAATAACCCGCAATGGAGGATGAGAATGCAGAAACGTACAGGCAATGGCATGCCTGGTCACAATACACCTCGGGCAGGATTGTACGCACAGGAGACCTGTGGTTAGGAACATCACGATTTACGTCCCGGTCATCCTTACCAGCATTGTCCCCCTTTTTCCCAGAGATAGAAATCGGTACTTCTTTCCACGATGGTGGCGTAGGCTGGGCATAAGTGCCCAAACTTACAATTACAAACAAGATTACTGCTAATAACGCCTGTTTCATTTTTGTTTTTTTGTTTGCTGGTTTGTCGCAAAGTTAAAGCATTTGTCTTTTATCATCCAAGCACTTTCCATCCAAATTTCTGTCTCATTTAGTCTCATTTTTCCAGGACACCCCGCAAGAGACATTCCCTTGCAGCTGTGGCACAGACACTTACACATAGTTGTCTCATTTTGTCTCACACCCGTCTCATTTTGTCCCACACCTGTCTCATTTTGTCTCATTTTCGAGAATCCGCTATCTCTGCAGGAATTTCCTCATGTTTTTTGCCTATCTTTGCAC